>JAXLZM010000001.1:0-291925 GCA_046350855.1 Candidatus Anderseniibacteriota bacterium
CCGGCTTTTGTCAGATTGATGTCGTTGACTACTTGGATCTCAACAAAAACCTACAGCAAGATCCTGGCATCGTCGGCTACATTGACCCCGGCATGGATGGCGCGAGTGTTACGATTCAGCGCCAAGGTGGCCAGCCTCAGACCAAGATTACGGCCCCTGTCCCGCTACTGATTAATCGCTACGGTGAAGCGAGCTTTACCAGCATTCCGTGTGGTACCTATACGGTCAGCATTGATGAGACCAGTACGGTCACGGTTGGCGGAACCACCCAATCCTACATTCTCAATCGTCTGCAACGTCTGACCCCGGCCGGAACCAGCACTCAAGTGACGGTCGGTACCGGTCAGTCCGCAGTACGGGTTGGCTTTGGCTACACCCCCCGCGTGATTCAAGCGTTTTTGTGTGACATCGATAAGACCGTGGCGGATACGACCGCAGCTGATGAGGGTACTCCCGATGATCCAAAGGTGAGCAATTCTTCGGCCGGTGAGACCTTGACCTACACGATCGATTGGGATTGCAGTGGGTTCCCGACCGTGCCCCCGCTCTCACAGACCGTTACCTTTACGCTGACGGACGACTTCTATGATCCGCTGCTCACCATCGTGCCTGGTTCGATCACGGGTGGTGGAGTCTACAACCAATCGCAAGGCATCATTACCTGGACCATTACCGGTGCGACCAATGTCGATCAAGGGAGTGTCTCGTTCCAGGCGACCATCGCCAGTAACTTGGCTCCGGGTACCTACGTCTTACCTAACTACGCGGTAGCGGTCGCAGGTGATGGAACGATCCTCGATCAGGATCAAACCATTACCAACGTGACGGTGACCGAGGGTCCGGATGAACCGGATGTCGAGGTCATCAAGTACGCAACCGACCTCAACGGTGGCCAAGTTTTGCCAGGCGATATCCTGCAGTACTACGTCGTGGTCTGGAACAATGGCAACAAGCCACTCAACAATGTGACGGTCACTGAGAACGTTCAGCCTAACGTCAACTCCTTTAAAGTGATCTCGATCCCGACCGGTGCGACCGACAACTCAACACCGACGGGTGGCTCCAATGGTACGGGCTACTTAGACGTCACCGGTATTGCTCTGCCAAAACGTGGCGATGTAGGAACGATCACGTACCAAGTCACGGTCAATGCGGGCGTTCCGAGTGGAACCCAACTAGTGAACTTTGTGACCGCTACGACGGATGGTGACCAAGATACCGACGATGAGACGGTTGTGGTTGGACAAGTCTTGCCGACACCGCCTCCTGCACCGCCCGCAGGTCCTGGACCAACCGCTGGTGTTAACGGTCAAACCGCGGTGCCACCCTTGCTTGGACCACGCGCTTACGTGCCACCCTTGAGTAGTGCTGGGCCAACTGCGTCACCCGAGACTGGAGTGGGTGCCGTACTGTGGGGCTTACTAGCGAGCTTGATCGTGGTCTTTAGTCTCGGTGGCTACTTGATCGTTCGTCGTCGTAGCCAAGCGCTCGCCGAGTAAGGCGATTGCAAAGCGCTTCGTCTAAGAGACGATTTCTAAAAGACCCGGCGAGAGCCGGGTCTTTTTTTGTTGGTGAGTTACGTTTGCTTTTGTTGCATCTGCTACAGACAAGAAAAAGCTAAAAAGGCTTGACAAGTGTCAAAAGCTATGCTAAGATGGTTCTAACGTAATACAACTGCTCTCGTTACTACCTCTCCCGAATCCCGGGTGGGGCCTCTTGAGCTTTGGCCGGGCGAGCTAAAAAAGTACAAAAAACCCAAACAAAGGCCAATGTATTTTAACGCAACACACAATTCGCTCGACGCTGTTTTGCCGCCCATGCCGCAACCGGAGCTGCATGCTTTGGTAGCGCAGACCCCCCGTCGTATCGGTAAGACCGTGGCACGTAGCCTTGGGATCCTACTCGTGAGTTTTATACTGGTGTTTGCCTCGCTCTATACGCTCTTTACTTGGCCTCTCGTAAAAATCCGTGGCACCTTTTTTGTACAAAAGTTGTTCCAAAACGAACAAACCGTTGAGGCCGCTGCACAAGTTCCGACCACGGCTTTGGTTGCGAGTGGTTCGGCCAAAGACTCTGACAACGATGGCTACACGGACCAAGAAGAACTCGCCGCAGGCTACGACCCCTACAGTAAACAACCGATCAAGCTCGACACTGATAATGACGGTATCAAGGACGAAGTTGAGCGCACCTTTTATGGCACGGACCCCTACAAGACCGATAGCGACAGCGATGGTTTTACTGATCTTGCTGAGATTGTAAATGGCTACAGTCCGTTGCGCCCGGCCAACTATGCCGAGTGGATTACCGCGCGTACCACGGCGACGATTAGTATTCCGTCTATCAAAGTCAAGGCACCGGTAGTCTGGAGCAAAAATCCTGACGATATCGAGTCCGACTTAGATCGAGGCGTGATTAAATATCCCGGTACGGCCAACCCTGGGGAAGGAAACAACACGGTCATCACGGGCCACAGTTCGTTTTGGTCTTGGAAAGACGCTAAGTACGGCACCATCTTTGCCTTGATCGACCAACTCAAAAAAGGCGACAAAGTGTTTGTGGCCTATACCGGTACGACGTACATCTATGAGGTCGCAAGTACCGACATTAAAGATCCCTACGATCTTTCGCACTTTGCCGCGACCGAGGATGATCAATTGACGCTCGTGACGTGCTACCCGCCGGGGAGTACCGCCAAGCGCTACTACGTTTTGGCCAAACTGATCGGTGAGCAGCCCATCGTCCAAGACGTGAGCCAATAGAACCTCGTCCGCAGTTGTAGTAGAATACCGGTATGGCATTGGATCAAGGCCAACGTAAAAGTGTTCGGGTTACGCTCTATAGTTTGCTGACCGTGGGTATTGTTGTGGGAGTACTCTTGTTTTTCTTTGGCGATGATGCCTTGGGGTTGGCCAAGACTTTTTTAGGGCGCTCGCGACCGGTTACGAGTACGGTTCATCTAAAGGTATTTAATGATGCGGATATGGATGGCATACAGAACTCACTCGATGCGCGCGAACATCTAGTGGCCTATAGTGACGTGTTGCTCAAAGGGGAGCGAGAGCTGCGCGGTACAACCAGCGCGAGTGGTGAACTAACGCTAACCGAGGTTCCGAGTGGGATGTATCAACTCTCTGCCGTACTTACCGGTAACGCTCTGGCGCTCACCCCGAGTACCCTTACGGTTGGCAACAGTGCTAACCAGGAGATCTCTTTGGCCGCGCACAGTGACATACCGCTGAGTGGCGTGGACGGCCGGTTACTCTTAGACACTAACGGCGATGGTATCGCAAATGACGCCGGATTAGCTGGGATCGAGATGCAGGTCCGCAGCAACGACGCGATCGTGACCCAAGCTAAAACCGATCAAGACGGGAACTTTACCTTTAATGCTTTGGCGGCCGGTACGTATACCTTGATCCCAATTTTGACCGGTGTGCAGCTAACAGAGTATCGAGTCGAGTCTGCGCCACGCGCCGAGATCGAGATTCGCTCGACCCTCGATCGGGTGCAGCAACAACTCTTGATTAAAGTACGTCCCGCGAGCGATTCCCTTTAACCCATTCTTGTGGCAGGCTACAGACGCACAAAAATGGTTCATGACAGAACTTACCAGTCTTAGACACGCTACCTATACGACGATCCGGGCGGTCGTGCTTGGTTCAAGCATCGGCTACGGCTTTTGGTACGTGGCCCACCATGCCAACTTTTTTTGGCTGACCGTCTTAGCCCTGGCCGTTTTGGTGATTCTTGGCACTCTCTGGTCGACCCACTTTGGTTTTGACAAGCTCTACCGGCTGAACTTTTTGATTTTACCCCTCGTTTTACTGGGTAGCAGCTTGTTCTTTTTTTTGCTGCTCAAGAACCCCAGCTATCAGCTCTTTTTTTGTTTTATTATTGGTGGGCTCTATATTTTCTTTTTTCGCTCGTTTACGGAGCTGCGTGAGCATCCGACCCAGGAGCGTAAAAAGAGTGTCACCCAAGCTTTGGACCTGGTTGCGGCGCTCACCATGTTTTTGTCTTTTGCGAGTCTACAGGAGCTGTATTTTTTCTTTGCCTGGAAGTCCTACTGGCTGCTCCTCGCTGCAGTGGGACTCTCGGCTGTCCTGCTCTACGTCATCTACTGGTACAACCGCCTGATCACCTTTAGAGCTTGGTTCTACCTGGCCTTAGGAGCGTTGCTCCTTGGGGAATACTTTTGGGCGATCGGGTTTTTTCCAACGGGGTATCTCTCGAGTGCCATCTTGTCGGTAGCGGGACTGTTTTTGTATCAATCCCTCACGGTTGCCTCGTTGCGCGGGTTTTTGCGCCGACGTCTGGTCCTCGAGCAGCTCTTGCTCGCAGGTGTAATTTCTGTAATAGCACTGCTCAGTAGTCGCTGGACGCCTCTGCAGTAACCTTGGTATCACTGTTGTCTGTATGGAACAGCAAGCTGTGTCCGTGATCGGATCGCAAAAAAATAAAGCGCCGGATCCTGGTAGCCTCCGGCACTCGGGCCGTTGGGTCGGGGTAGCCGTGCTGTCCGTTGTCTTAGGTTTTGGTGGGGGTACTTTAGGTGGATACCTTTTTGGTAGAACCATCGTCGTCCAAGGTGACGGTAGTAGTGCCTCACTGCGGCAGTCGATTAGGGTGGATGAGACCTCCGCCACGATCGACGCGGTCAACAAAGTCAGTCCCGCCGTGGTCAGTATCGTGGGGGTGCCCGATCAGCAGAGTTCTTTTTATGGATTTCAAGGGTTTGGTCAACAAAAAACGGCCGGTTCCGGTTTTATTTTGACTAAAGATGGGCTGATCGCGACCAATAAGCACGTTGTATTGGATAAAAATCTGTCCTATACGGTTGGCTTAGCGGATGGTCGTACGCTCGATGCAAGCGTGGTCAGTCTAGATCCGAGCTTTGATTTTGCCATTATTAAAGTAGAGGCAACGGATTTGCCGACGATCGAGCTGGGCTCCTCGGATGCAACTAAAATAGGTGAGCGTGTTATTGCGATTGGCAACGCCTTTGGTGAATTCCAAAATACAGTGACTACCGGGGTTGTCTCTGCGCGCAATCGCACGATCCAAGCCAGCGACGGGATTGCTCGGGTGGAGCTACTAGAAGGTTTGATTCAAACGGATGCGGCGATCAATCCGGGCAACTCAGGTGGACCGCTCGTCAACGTGGCAGGTCAGGTGATTGGGGTAAATACGGCTACTGACACCGCTAGCGAGAACATTGGCTTTGCCATCCCGATCGACGACGCTAAAGTAGCGATCGAGAGCGTTATCGCCCAAGGCAAGATCGTGCGGCCACTCCTTGGGGTGCGGTATGTCAACCTCAACAAGGAGGTTGCCGATCTCAACAATATCGACACGGATAAAGGCGCCTATGTCGTAGCTGACCGGGCCCCAGCCGTAGTGCCTGACTCGCCAGCCGCCAAACTCGGTATCAAGGAGGGCGACATCATTACCGCTCTCGATGACAAAGAGATTAAGCCTGATCGTTCTTTGGCTACGCTTCTTAGAACCTATCACCCGGGTGACACCGTTACACTCCACTGGAAGTCTGGCGGCAAAGAGCACTCGGAGCGCGTGACCCTGGACTCCATCGGTAATTAGCGTAGGCTATGTCCTATGTCGAGTTCTACCGGCTCTTCTAAAGCGGCCCGTTGGTTTGCGCACACTACTTTTAGATTTTGGCAAACCCTTGGCTTGCACGTCGTACCCAACCATTATTACCAACCGGTACCTGATACGCGCCGTTTGCCAGAGTCTCTTTGGCAGGAGCGTACGACCGTACCCGGAATCGATCTCCGTACGGCAGAACAACTCGCTCTCGCCCAACGCTTAGCTGGGTTCAGCCAAGAGTTTGCTGATCTAGTCAAAGACGGTACATTTTCTCTCAACAACCCCTCACTCGGTCCGGTCGACGCGAGCGTTTACTACGGCATGCTGCGTCTTAAAAAACCAAAACAGGTCATCGAGATTGGAGCGGGATTTTCTACCAAGCTAGCGGTGCAAGCACTGGCACGTAACAAGCAGGAGGGTCAGCCCGGCACTCTAACCGTGATCGAGCCGTATCCGCCCGCTTGGCTCAACGAGTTAGCTGGGGTTTCTAAACGCTTGACCCAACCGGTTGAGGCAGTACCCCTGGAGACTTTTACTGCGCTGGGTCCGGGCGACGTCCTCTTTATCGACTCAAGCCACGTCCTCAAAACTGGCAGCGACGTTCAGTACGAACTCCTCCAACTCCTGCCGCGTCTTGCGTCTGGGGTGCTCGTGCATTTTCATGACATCTTTATCCCTAACGAGTATCCACGTGACTGGCTGATGGCAAAAAAACGCTTTTGGACTGAACAGTATGGGCTGCAAGCTTTTTTGGCGTGCAATACACAGTTTGCAGTGCGCTGGGCCGGCAATTACCTGGCCCGCACCAATCGACCAGTGCTCACTGCGATTACCGCACAGGCCGGTCCAAACGAGCAGCCCGGCAGCTTTTGGATCGAACGGATCGCTTAGCCTACTCAAACCGCGCTGTGTGGTCGGGTAACTTGGTGCCACGCAGTACGTGGCTGATCTCTTCTTTTTCTACGACCCGGAACAGAATAAGCAGTACCCCGTAGACCGCTATCCCGCAGGCCAGGGTTGCGGCAAGTGGTAAGCTATTGGCCACGTACAATGTGCTCCCCAGGGCAAAGACGCTTGCGATATAGCCAAACACAACGTGCCAACGGAGGGCCACGATGGCGCTGCGTTTGAGCGCAATAATCGTGCCAGCTGCGATCGATGTCTCAACCAAGACCGTGCTGAGTGCGGCTCCATACAGAGAGAACCGCTGGATGGTCGTAATGTAGAGCACTAAGCTTGCGATGGCCGTGGTGCCAAACAGCCAGGCCACCAAACTTGAGCGGTTTCGGGCGATGAGTGCGGTCGAGCAGAGGCTCCCTAAAAAGAGCGGCAAAATTGCCACCGACAAAATACGCAGGACCAAAATACTATCGGTATACTCTGGACCAGAAAAAAGCGTAATAAAACGCCCGCTCTCAACAAAGGTTACCGCGGCCAGTAACCCACCCGCCATTAAAATCAAACGGAGCGAGCGTTCAAACTGACGTGCAAAGCGTGTCTCGTCTTGACCGGCAGTGGAGCGGGCAAAAAACGGCAAAGCCAACCCGCCAAAGATGGCGGGGATCGTGACAAAGACGTCGATATATTTATAGGCAGCGCTATAGACTCCCACTACGTACGAGCTGTCCAGTAGCGACAAAATCAGCGTGTCTACTTTAAAGTACACCAGGCTGAACAACGAAACGAGCATTAACGGCAAAGCTTGCTTGAGCAAGGGCCGCCAATCACGAACCCCAAAAGAAAAATGTAGTTTAAAGAGCGCGCGACTCAATAGGTATGTTCCCAAAAAAGAAACGATACTGCCCAAGACAAAGGCCCAAAAAAACCAGAACAAGCTAGCTTGGCGATGGATTCCAATAATCGTAATTACCAGGATAAGCACGCGCCCAAAACTATCTGCTGCACCACTGAGATGCGTACGCAGTTTTTCTTGAAAAACCACCGCTAGGTACTGCGTGAGGTTCACCATAATAAAACCAAGGCAGGTGATACTAATCCCGGTCTTGATGGCCGGGTTGTACGGTAGAAAAAAGGCGATGGCAAGACCGATCGCAAAAACCAAGGCTACGCTTAAAAGACGCAGTGTGTTGAGGTTAGCGATGTGACGTTCGTCCGAGCGGCGACGCAGTGCGATCATGCGTAGGAGCAAAACCGGCATCCCAAGATCGGCAATGGCAGCCAGGACCCCGACATAGGTCAGTGCCGTGGAGTAGCCGCCAAATTGTTCTGGCCCCAAGTAGCGGGTCAAAATCGCAAACGTAATGAGGCCCGTGATGACCCCCACTAAGCGCGTTACCCCTTGGTAGACGGTGTTTTTTAGAACGGCGCGTACTCTGGACATACTCTTGACATAGTTGCCGTTATATTGTACATAGAGTGGCTTTCGAGATACGCACATGCAACTCCAAACCCTCACAAAACGGCTCAATAAACACAAGTTAGCGCTCATCGCGTTGGCCCTGCTCGGTGCCGTTTTGGCCATGGGGGCGACGTTGTTCATGCAGCTCGAGTACAAGACCACCTCGCGCTTTATCGTGATCCAGGAGCAGCGCTTCTCGGACGCCTTTACGCAGGCCAAATCGTCCGAGTACGTCTCGGGCATTTTAGCTCGGGTGGTTAATACCGATTCGTTTCGGGATGCGGTTTTTGCCAAGTACGACTATTTAACGCCGCTTTTTCCGGACTCTAAAGATAAAACTCGGGAGGCCTGGGATAAATCGATCGTCGTGACACCCCTTAAAGACACCGGCATCCTGAGCATCTCGGCCTATAACTCTGACCGAACCGCCGCCGAAGCGATCGTCTTTGCGGTTGGGGACACGCTCACCAACAATGTCAAAACCTACCTGGGACAGGGTGCGGCGGTCGAGATTAAACCGATTGACGGCCCGCTCACCAGCCACTATCCCGCTCGTCCGAGCTTTGTAAACAATGCCGCGGCTGGTTTTGTGATCGGTGCGCTACTCGGTTTGGTATTGTTTGGATTTAAACTTCAAAAAAAGTGGGTACCCCCAGTGGCTGCTCCAGCACCAGCGACGCCCGCCCGTCAACCGCGCAGCCTACCGCGACCTCGTCCAACGACCGATACACTTGCTACTTTTAGTACCGAGGAATTTGAGCGTTGGTTAGCGCGCAAGCCTGCCCGCTCGTAAGTTCAAGCAATTACTGAGCTCGTGCTGGAGGACACGCGCTCTCGAGTTTCTTGAATTAACTCGCTAAACGTCCTCTGACAATTTAGTAACTCTTGACCCGATGCAGATCGGGTTACAGCCAACGCGGGTCGAACCGCGTTAAGGAGTGTCGCGATGAAGAAGGTCATTCTGTTTTGCACCTTGCTCGCGTTTTCCTCCGCCCTGCTGGCGGAGCCCCACCCTCCCGACAAGAAGTCGACTCCGGCTCCCAAGCCCACGCCAGCCAACGCCGGTTCGGTCGAGGCCAGCAAGCCGGAGCCGCCCAAGGTGACCAAGCAGGAGGTCAAAAAGCCGACCACTGGTCACAAACCGGGTGTCTACGAGCGAACGTGGGTCGAGCGCGAGATTCCCGTCGAGATCGCCGGAAAACCGCGCATTGCCTACTTGCTTGCCAATACCGTTTTTGAGGTCGAGGGCCGAATTGTCCCCGGTTTCTACTGGAAGAGGCCTGGGGGCAACAAGTTTCTCGAGTTTGATGGCAAGAGCTTTGAGCAGGTCGCAGGTGATGCGCAGCTCTGGAGTTCTGACGTCACGCCCAAGATGATGGCTGCCGGTCACGCCGCTGGCGAGCTTGGCATTGTGATGCCGCCAGATGTTGAACTGGCACAGTGCCTCGACAACCCTGCCAACTGGAAGGATGACGAGGTTCGAGATGGAGACACGTTTGCTTTTGGAGTGGAAGCGAGTCCTGCCAAGGATACGCCTGGTCTGAGAAACGAAGTACAACATCCCGGGCATGGTCCTGATGACGACTTTGGCGTGTATCTCAATCCCGTGGCAAGTTTCTCCGGCAAAAAGGTACTTGCTCGGTCGTGTACCCTGCGCTGGGAAGCCGGAGGATATCAGTTCGAACGAGAGGTGGTGATTGCTAAGTCTTGTTTCAATGCACCGCTCGTTCGTAACGTGCGTCGGACACCTAAGCAGGCGGCCCCCGTAGCTGAATCCAAACCAGCTCCTCCGCATGAAGAGCAAGGGGAGCTCGCGGTCCCACCCGGAAAGCCGGGGACAGCCGACTACGTGCCCGTTGTAGAAACACATGAGAAGTTCGACGCTAGGAGCGAGGGATTCTCGTGGGGAGGTCATCTGTTCACGAGTGCTTCAACGGGTGCTGAGGTGGACAGCAAGGGCAACCTTAAGACCGGTTCCATGAAGTTCATCCAATACGATGCCAGGGCTGACATGTACTGGGTCAAGCAGCTTTCTGGGGATCCTCGAAATGATCGGACGTACTTCCGATTCTACGGGGCCCTCGGGTATCGCTTCTTTACCAACCCTGGTGAAAGTTCTGATGAGGAGGCGGGTGCTGGAGGTGGCCCGGATATCGAAGCCAAGGCTGAGTTGGTGAGTCGCATCGGTGATAACCAAGATGTTTCTGGTAGCGTGGACGGGATCTGGAACTCCAACTCCAACGGTTCACGCACTGGAGCACAGGTAGCGCTCGAAACACATCCTCGCGAGGGACGTGGTCTAGGCGGTAGCCTGAGTTACACTGATACTTCCACCGGCATCAAGGAGGGGATTGATGTGGATGGGCGCTTCTTGGATGCTCGTGTGACATACCAGCTCCAAAAAGATGGTAAACGCACACCGCTCCCGGGAGGAGGCCACACGACGCTCTACCTTGGTTACGACGACCAAGACTACACCTCGTCCGCCTGGTCCAGTCATCAGCGCGGACCAAAACTTGGCGTCCAGGTCTTGGTACCGTTTAACCGGTGGAGGGACTGCGGAGAAGGAGTCGAGTGTCAGGTTTCTCCCTTCGCCTTTCTCGAAGCATATGGCCAAAACACCCACGTGACGGGTAAGGACGCACTGGGCAACGTGATCGTCGATGATACCGTTCCGCAGTTCCATGTTTTTGCGGGGTTCCGTCTCGAGTTCTAGGACGCCCAGGAGCAGTGACCTTTTGTACGGGCCGCTGATCTAAGGCGTGTAAGGCGTAGCCTGCAAGAATCAGCCTTCTGCAGGGGCTGGTTTGAGTGGGTTTCGCAGGCGATAACCGAGGCGCCTCGGTTGTTACCTAAAATCGGCGTCGGTCTTCCGTTCGTCGTTTCGTTCGTTTGTTCTTGGGTTGCTGGACCCCAAAACTAGCAAATTACCCTCGTTAACCGGAGGAGAGCCCGCAAGGGTTATACGGTCAGAGAGAGGCACATGCTCACACGCATGGCCTCTTTTTTCTTTGTCTTACTTTTTTGGTCGCAAGATGTAACGGACCGAACGCGTCAGGAGATCGTCTCGACTAAAGCCTTTAGTAACGAGCTCATGCTCAAGTTCGTTGGTTAAATAGCGTTGACCCTCATACACGTGCGTAGTCTCAAGAATCTCAAAGTAGCGCGAAAAAATCGCTCGGTAATCTTGCTCGCGTAACCGATTGAGGTGGACGTGGGTGGGGTAACGGTTGTCACGTAAATGATCCCAGGCGGGCACGCGCTTACTGCCAGCCACGTCTGGAAAAGCCCACTCTAAATTGTGTCCACCCGACAAACTCGGAAACAAATCGATCGAGAGGTTTGCGACCCCGTCAGGTTTGAGGACTCGTGCGACTTCTCGCGCGGTCGATTCTACGTCCGCGATGTGTTCAAACACAGCGTACGAGAATACGTAAT
The DNA here is from genome assembly GCA_046350855.1 of Candidatus Anderseniibacteriota bacterium. GTDB lineage: Bacteria > Patescibacteriota > JAUYIX01 > JAUYIX01 > JAUYIX01 > JAUYIX01. The sequence goes on from JAXLZM010000001.1 coordinate 11,408, forward strand.
TAAACGTTGCATTAGCAAATTGCATGTGTGCAGCGTCCATGCGACGCAGATCAACCGTCTGCTTCTTGAGGGGTCGTCCAAAGCAGGTCTGTAGCGTTTTGTAGTAACGGCGATCAAAGAGGATGTTTCGCGCCAGCGTTTTTAGAGCCCGTTCAATCCCATTGAGTCGCGCGATCCTACCATACGTAGTTGGACTGAAACCAAATCGTACATAGTCCATATCGATTCCGGTTGCCCGCGCACCGCTGGAATGGAATAGCAACGTAATTGCAGCGTGTTGCCCGTGACCAACTTCTAGGACGCGGAGGTCCGCCAGTGTACGTTTGAGGTAACGCGTGGCTTGGGTGACCGCATCACCAAAAACGATCCGACAATCACGTTCGGCCAACCACTCGTTGCGTTTAAAGTAGCTAAACAAGTTGCGGTAGGTCCGTACCTTGGCCTGATCCCGGCCGGCGCTGGCGGTGTAGCGTTGTGTGGTGTCCATAGAAAACGCTTGGTTATAGCCTTTTTTGGCCCCAGAGTCAATCCTCGGTGGTTTTGTAAGAACGCTTCTCTACCCCTCAGTGATTGACAGAGTGTCCCAAAAGTGCTACAACTCGGGGCTTTTTGCATGAACCAGTTACTCGTCCAAACTAAACAAAACCCGGCCCGTGTGCTCCTGATTTGCGCACTGGCGTTAGCGTTACTGGCCGTCAGTCTGTTTGCCTCCACGGTAGTGCTCCTTGGGATCGTTGCCCTCGCAGCGTTAGCATTGGTCGTCTGGAAGCCACGCCTGGGGCTGGCCCTGTTACCGTTTGCTCTCTTTTTTGAAGCGGATCAGTTCAGCCTGACGCTACCGTTTGGTCGAGTCCGTCTCTACCACCTTTTGATCGTCCTGCTTGCTCTACGGGTACTGCTTGATTTGGCCCGCGGCAAAATACAGTGGCGCTCCACCCCACTTGATCTGCCACTGGCACTCTACGTCCTCGTTAACTGGGCAGCGGTTTGGGTAGCTCCGGTACAGGGGATTGCTCTCAAAATTGCTGGACTGATTACGCTCTTGGCTTTTTTGTACTGGTCGATCACGCAATTGATCCGTACTAAAAAAGACTTTTTGCACTACACGCGCTTACTTCTCTCGGCCACCGTGGCGATTGCCCTGTACGGGTTGTTTCAGGTTTTTGCGGTTTGGTTTGCCAGCCGATTTGAGGTCACGCTCTGGAGCGGTGTGGTAATCCATAGTGACGTGATCCCGTACGGTCGTCCCTACGGTACCTTTGTTGAACCAGACTGGTTTGGCACCATCATGGCCGCCGCTTTAGTCGGGGTTGGTTTACTCAGTTTTGCTAAGGCCTTTAAAAACCGCCAGGTCGAACTGCTCGGTATCTCAGGCATTTTACTCGTTGCGACGGTACTGAGTGCGGTGCGGGGTGGTTGGTTGGCTGCGATCGTGGCGGTGCCAGTACTTTTGGTGTTCAACCATAAAAAACTAAAACTACTCGACGCGAGCACTCTACCCGCCTTACTGGTTACCGTTGCGGTGGTCTCGGTGGCGGTTTTGGCCGTTACACCCGCGGTCCGACATGCTCTGACTGATCGTGTCGCAACGCTCACTACGCCCTCGACTCTTGAGGTCGAGCCACGTTTTTTGATTATGCAGGATGGTTGGCAGCTGTTCCGCAAACATCCTGCTATTGGTCGTGGACCAGGCGCCTACACCACCCTCGGAACCTTACCCTTTGTCCGACCAATGACCGCCGCAATTTACGGAATCGAAAACTTCCAGACTAACGCCTTTTTAACGGTCTTGATTGATACCGGTTTAATCGGACTAGTCTTAGCGCTCCTCCTGCTCTGGCGACTCATCAAAACGCTCTGGCAAGCCCTTACTAAAACACTGACGTCCGACCCACAGGTGCGCGCCGTGTTGTTCTGCCTGGCCGGTGCGGGGCTAACCTTGTTACTGGGCTATCAAGTCTCAACCGGAATGTGGCTAGGCTTGACATGGTACCTCGTTTCACTTATAATCGTCGGCTCCCTAATCGAGCATTCGAGCACTAAGTAGAGCCAAAATAATGCATCCAAGCTTTAGTATCATCGTCGTCACCTACAACCAACCGCACTTGGTCGAGCGTTGCCTTGCCAGCATTATGCGCAACGGCGCTCTGATTAGTCAGACTCGCGAAGTCATTGTGGTGAACAACGGAACCGAGCGGGCTCGTTTGCCCGAGCAACACACCCAATTTATTAAGGTCATCAACAATGAGACCAACGTTGGTTTTGGTCGCGCGGTTAACCAAGCTGCTGGGATTGCACAAGGGGACTACCTGTTTTTGCTTAACTCGGATGCGGTCCTGACCGAGAATACCTTGGCAGAACTAACCAAGTTTGTCCGGGCCAATCCTAACGCGGCCGTGGTTGGCGCCCAGCAACGCACTACGCGAGGCGAACTCGTGGCCAGCTTTGGCAACTATCCCAATGCTTGGCGTGAGTTAGCGGCCCTCACGGGTGTCTCACGTCTCTTGCCGGTTGGACGATTGATCGTACCAACTCGCATCCTCCGTAAACACTACAAGCAGACCGCTGAGCGTGAGTGGGTGAGCGGTGGCGCTATGCTTATTAAGCGCAGCATGTTTGAGCGCACGGGTGGTTTTGATCCGATGTACTTTTTGTATGTCGACGATATCGATCTCTGTCGCCGTATGCGTGGTATGGGCGGTCAAGTCTGGTTTTGTGCCGAGGCTCAGGTGATCCATGACTATGGTTCGAGTGGCTCGCGTGAGCGTGCACAACGGTATACGACCGAGGGTTTGCTCTACTTTGCTAAAAAGTACGGCCAAGCCGTTAAACCGCTCGCCACGATTCAGTCCATTAAGGACACCTTACGAGCCTAAGACCGGCTCGTCAGTACGGATCATCATGAAAATTATTCACGTCAACAAGTTTTACTTTCCTGAGTACGGTACCGAGCGCTACCTATTTAGTTTGATGCAAGAGCTCGAGCGTCGCGGTCACACCGTGGTGCCCTTTGCCATGCAGCATCCTAAAAATCAGCCCACACCCTACAGTAAGTACTTTGTCTCACAGATCGATTTAGCCCAGTCTTCTTCTTTTATCCGGGCGCTCCTGCGAGGAGTTACGATTTTTGGTCGAATGGTCTACTCACTCGAGGCACGCAAAAAGTTTGCGGCCCTACTCGATGAGGTGCAGCCGGATGTGGTGCACGTCCATACGATTCACCACCATATTTCTCCTTCAATTTTACATCAGGCCACCAAGCGGGGGATTCCGGTTGTACAAACCTTGCATGACTATAAATTAGTTTGCCCTAGTTATCTGTTTCCGATGCGGGGTGGTCGACCGTGCACCGACTGTCGACGCGGCAACTGGGTGCATGTGATCCGCCATCGTGGACATAAAAATTCGCGTTCAACCACGGCCGTGCTTGCGGCCGAAAGTTTTTTGCATAGCCTAAGTCGCATGTATGAACGCAACACCGCGCGCTTTATTGCACCGAGCCAGGACATGGGCGTGCGCTTAGTAGAGATGGGTGTGAGTCCGCGCCAATTGACCGTGATCCCACACTCGATCGATACCACCCTCTGGAAAAAAGCCAGCAAGCTTGGCCAAGGTGTCTTTTTTGCTGGCCGGCTCATGGCTGACCGCGGCATGGATCACTTGGTCAAAATTGCGCAGGGCCTGCCAGCGACAACTTTTTTTGTGGCTGGAGATGGTCCCGAGCGTGCGGCTCTCGAGGCAAAACTGAGCCTACGTGGGGTGCACAACGTCCGGTTGCTAGGACGTCTGTCCGGCGAAGAACTCCGTGAGGCCTACCGTCAAGCACGCGTCGTGCTTTTTCCGTCACTGACCCTCGATACCTTTGGTCTAACGGTGCTGGAGGCAATGGCCTCGGGTAAACCGGTCGTGGCGACCAAGCTGGGCGCAGTGTTGGATTTGGTTCAAGAAGGTGAGACCGGCTCTCTCTATGACCCCGAGCGGCCGGAACAAGCCGTCGACAGCATCAAAAAATTATTGACGGACGATGCTCTCGCACGCAATCTCGGCAACACTGCCCGGGCCCGCGCCGAGGAGTACACTCTCGACAACCACTACCGTCAGATCGTAGAACTGTATGCCGAAGTTTTGGTTCAAACTAAGAGCCAGCTCTTTGGTCGTTTGTATCAAGTTACGCAAAGCTAATGGCCGGCTTACACGTTGCTATCGCAGGTCATCGCGGAATCCCCGGTAATTACGGTGGTTTTGAGACTTTTGCTCAGGAGCTCGCTACACGTTTAGTAGAGCAAGGTCATCGAGTGGATGTGTACTGTCGTACCAACAATGGTACGTACCGCAAACCAAGCTATCGAGGTGTGCGGCTCTTTTACCTCTCGACTATTTCTAACAAATATCTCGACACCCTCTACCATTCGCTCAAGTCCGTTTTGCATGCCGCCTTTGTTGGTCGCCCCGATATTTTGCTCCTGGTAAATGTGGGTAATGCTCCAGTCAGTTGGATCCCGCGTCTGTTTGGGATCCCCGTGATCCTCAATGTAGACGGTCTGGAGTGGGAACGTCGTAAGTGGAACTGGTTGGCGCGTGTCTACCTGCGTTTTTGCGCTGCGCTTACCCGAGTAGCACCGACGGCGGTGGTAACGGATGCTAAGGTCATCCAGGATTTTTATAAAGAGCGTCTCGGTCTCGAGACAACCATGATTCCGTACGGGGCCGAGGTAACGCGTCGACCTAATGCTGTGGCACTCCGTAAGTACGGTCTCAAGCCCAATCAGTACTATCTGTATGTGGCTCGTTTTGAACCGGAGAACAACCCACATTTAGTGGTCGAGGCGTACGAGCAAGTCAAAACTGATAAGCCTCTAGTAATGGTAGGTGATGCTCCCTATGCGCCCGCTTACGTCAAAAAAGTCCGTGCTACGACCGACCCCCGCATCAAGTTTTTAGGATTTGTCTATGGTCGTGACTACAAAGTCTTGCAGCAAAATGCCTACGCCTATATCCAGGCAACCGAGGTGGGTGGAACCCATCCAGCCTTGATCGAAGCCATGGGCTACGGCAACTGTGTCTTAGTCAATGCCACCCCCGAGAACATGGAGACGGCCAATGGTTCTGCCGTACCATTTTGGTTTTATCGGGGTGGCCGCGCGGCCGAGGGACTGACCCGCAAATTGCGCTTTATTGAGGACAACCCTACGGTGGCGCAGGAGTTCCGCCGTAAAGCCCGCGTACATATCCGCAAGACCTACCGCTGGGATGTGGTCACACAACAGTATCTAGCTCTGGTTCAACAAGTTCTTGAACCACGTCGTAAGGCGACCCTAGCACTCGAATCGCCCAGCACTTAGTAAAGTTGCTTGAGAGCGGTTCCGGTGTAGAAATACTTGAGTACTGTGTCAGCCGATTGCCCAGCCGCGGTGCGAGTTTGGGCGGCTGAGGCGTCTAGACCCACGCCGTGCCCCAGGAGCGGCTTGCCTTGGTTCTCGGGGATCGAGACGCTGACGAGCCAGGGTTTAACCGGTCCACCAAAGACCTCGTTAAAACCTCGCGTGTGTCCGTCCGACTGGGAAAAATACGGTGTCACGACCACTTTGTCCTGATAGGTGACTACCGTACCCCGGGTGGCATTGACCGCCGCGACCACTTTGTCGTTGCGTTTTTCGAGGTTGTAGCCTTTGTACTGCTGGTCGTTTTTGTTATCAAGATCAAAGCCCTGGGCGGGATGCTTACCGCCAATCGAGCGTTGATACTCGGCATAGGTGCGCGCGGCGATAGCGAGCACTCGTAGATACGTGGCATTGAGATCATTAGAGGCCTCGGCCAAACCGCGCATATAGAGTTCGAGCGGGAGTTCGTTAATGCCATAGACCTTACCGTCCGTGGCATGACGCACCTCTAGGACTCCTCTAAAGGCATTGTCGTTGAGCTGTGGATTCCAGGTGGGGTGATCTTGATAGTCCGCAAACTCTAAAATAGTTTGGCCGTTTGGTACAAACCTAACTGGCGTTGTGCTTTGACCGGTGAGCGCGCCGGTCAACACGTAGCGCGAGCCGTCCCAGGTCACATCCACGCGACCCGAGCTTACCGAACCCAGTTTGTCCTTATTGGTATTGGTCACCTGGTAGCTCGACTGCGCCGAGACCCCCACTTTTTTACTGGTCGAGTAGATGCCTATACGCACGTCCGGTCCATTGGAGCCGCCACTCGTCTGGGGTGGGGTGCCGGTCGTAGTGCGAACAATCTGGAACGAGCTCCCTGTGATCGCGGCGCCAGTCGGATCTAGTAGGGTAAACCACTCGCTTGTCTCACTATTTTTGCTGTCAGCCGCAACCTCCATGGAGAGTCGCACTCGTTGATCCGGCCCTACGAGGGGCGGCTCCAGTAAGGTTGGGGTGTACTCATTGGTCCAGGAGCCACTCTTAAAGCCACTGGCGTGTTTGATGGATTTGTCCGTCACGACTTGGACTTTGCTTGGTCCGCCGCTCGACCAACTGCGCGCGCCGAGGTTGGTGAGTTCTACCGAGAGACGTTTGGTTTGGCCAAGCGGGATGCTCACCTTGTTATCGACGGTCTGCAGGCGCGCGGCATAGGCCGGTCGTACCGCCACTCGGACCGTAACGGTTGAACCATCGATACTCGTTCCACCACTGACCAAGTGATATGTCTCGCTGTACTCTCCCGCATTGGCGGGGGCCTGGATCGGAAAACTCAAAACGGTCGAACTGCCGCTGACTACGTCTTGGCTCAGTTGCATCGGACGCGTAGTTGAGACCCAACTCCCAGCATGTAAGATCGAGTTGGCTTGTCCAGCGAGCTCCAGCGCCACCAGGCCTGTACCGCTTGCGCGCCAGGTTTGGGTCGAGTAGTTGGTTAGGCTCAGTTTGACCTGAGCGGTCTCGCCCGGTGAGACGTAGACCAAGGCCGGACGCTCTTGCAATTCTGCCTGATACGGATTGGAAGCCACCAAATGCAGGGTGAACTCGCTGCCCGCAATAAAGCCAACCCCGTCCACGACCGCTTGCATGGGTTCAAAATATTCGGCGGGTTTAGCCGGAATCTGCAGGCTAAAGGTAAAAACACCCTCTTTGTCGGGCGCTACGGCGCTCGAGTCGAGGAGGGTGGGACGATAGGAGAGTGGCCAGCTGGCATCCCGTAAGACAGAGGTTCGCCCGGTCGGCTGGGTCAAGTTGAGCGCGGCGGGTGTGGCGCCACTAGCAGACCAAGCTGTAGCCCCGGTGTTGCGGATACGTACCGTAATCTGGGCGGTCTTGCCGCCTTCGACCGCGATGGGATCGACCAGGCCAATTACTTTGCCCTGGTAGGCTTCGCGGACCGAGCGAGTCAGTGTAAAGGCGGTTCCTGGTATCACGGCCGAACCGCGCCGGGCTACTACAAAGGTATCTTTGGTGTCTCCGAGGCCCGCGGCCGCGAGTGGAACGATAAAGCTACCGGTTTGTCCCGGTCCGACCGAACTCTCTTTGAGCGTGGTGGGTTCGCTGGCGGAGTTCCAACCAGTGGTGGCCAAGGTACTCGCGTGGTTAGCGGGACTAGTGGTTCGTAGTACCACTGGAGTAGTCCCACTGTTGGTCCAAGCACTTTGGCCGGTATTTTTGATCCGCACCGTGGCTTTACCCGCGGTATTTTTAGGTAAAATCGCGCCCGTTACCTCGATAAGACTGCCGCCGTTGCCGCTTGAATAGTACGAAGCCCGCGCGGTTAGAGCTTCACTACGGATCCCAGATAGTTGTCCATACTGTGCCGTACCTGGACAGAGCGTTTGGCCAAAATCACGATGCCCGGCCAAGGTCGGTCCATTTTTATTGACAAAAAAGTGCGTAGCAGTGGGGTCTAAATCATATTTGGCTGAGATAAAGGCAGCGAGTTGTACCAAGGCCTGACGCGTTTGGCTCGAGATAGGGTTGTTCTCGTAAGTACCAAGCAAAGCGATCCCGATCGAGCCGGTGTTGTAACCGAGTGCATGCGCACCGATCACGCCCCACCCACCGGTTCGGCCCTCATAGATCCGGCCTTGGGGGTCAATAATAAAGTTGTAGCCGATGTCACCCCAGCCGAGCGTTTGGGCATGATACTGGTAGATGCCCCGGATAGTCGCGGCTGGATCGGAGCCACCGTTACCCCCGGCTGTGTGGTGCACCACAATCTGTTGCACCGAAGCGTACTGCGGAGCCCACTCCATCAGTGACTCATCGGCGCCCCACTGAGCTCGGCTAATAATAGCCGGTTGATTAGTCGTGGCCGATTGTGCGTTGAGCTGACCCTCTTGGCCGTTGAGATCCGGTGGCGGAGCATCCGGTCCGGGGTCGGGGTTCATAAAGTCAAAGCGGATGTCCTCCAAACGTGGAGTACGATCGATGCGGTCGGTTTTGAGATCAGCCGAGAACTGTAAACGATTGCCAGGCGGCACAAAGAGCAAATCACTGACCCGGGCGGTAGGATCATCGGCAACAAAGGCATCCTCAGAGAGATGCACTGGTTGCCAAGCCTGCCAGGAAGTATCTGTGCCGTTGCCGGTCCGGACTGCGAGAGTAAGAGACGTTTGCGCTGGCAGAGCAGCGTGCCACCGTACACCCACGGCAGTAAAAATCGTCTTAGTGGTGTAGATCTCTGACTCCACGTGACGTGCATCGGCATAGCCACCTTGGCTTTGCGTCAAGGTCAGTCCCGGATTTGAGCTCAAGGTTTCGACGTTTTGCGCTACCTGAGACTGCGTTGCAAAACTTTGCCCAAGGGAACTGACCAGTTGTTCGACCCCTAACCAACGACGCAACTGGGGAGCGGCCGAGACCACAGCAAATCCCACCAAGGCTACCGTCAAAAAGACTAAGCCCCAGCGACGTAATCGCCCTGGTGTTGACATGATCAAATGCATCGCGAGAGGGAAGGTGATTGCGACATCTAGCCCTGATTTTGTCAATAATCGAGGCAAACGGCAAGAGAGGCGTGGTACGATAGCGGCAATGCGTAAAAGCGGCCTCAGTTTGCTCGTAAGTCTCCTTGTTGTACTCATTTTGGGTACGCCTTCTACTCGTCTTTTGGCGGCTCCCGCGTCTGCATCCTCCCTTAGTCTCGCCGCGTTGGCCGAGCGGGGAGCAATTTTGCCAGATCGGGTAGTGGTTCAACTGGATGAACACACCACCACACCCGCTTTGATCGCCGCGAGTATTGGTAAACAGAGCACAGCTCTGGTGCGGGCGACGGCCGCGGACCAACCGGTGGCAAGTTTTTTTTCGTTACCGGTTGCGGCCGATCAACGCGACGCGCTCTTGGCGCAACTGCGTGAGACCCCAGGCGTGCGCTATGCCGGACCGGAGTATGTCTATCATGCCACCTCAGAACCGCTCTTTACCTCAGAGTGGTCCATGCACAATACCGGGCAAGTGATTGGGGGTGTCACGGGTACGGTTGACGCCGATCTCGACGGACCAGAGGCCTGGGCCAACAGCACCGGTAGTGCCAGTGTAGTCGTGGCGGTGGTTGACTCAGGGGTTGATCTTACGCATGTGGATCTTAGTGCCAACATTTGGACCAATTCTGGACAAGCGTGCGGAGTAGGGGACGGAGATGGCAACACTTTAATTGGTGATTGCAAAGGCTACGACTTTGTCTCGAGCTTTAGTGGTTCTGGTTCTAACGGACCGCGGGATGATGACCCCAGTCCTTGCAGTACAGACATTTTGGTGCCTGACACGGGTGACTGTAATGGCGTGGATGATAATGGGGATGGTTCGGCCGACAACTTTGCGGTGCATGGCACACATGTAGCGGGGATCATCGCCGCGCCTCAAAACTCATTGGGTATCTCCGGGGTAGCACCGAATGTCAAAATTATGCCGGTGCGCGCTTTGACCGAGGATGGTACGGGCATTACCACGGATGTGTTGGCCGCCATGAACTACGCCATTGATGAGGGTGCCGACGTAATCAACATGAGCTTTGGCTCGGATGTGTTTGACAGCTCTTTTGATAGTGTCGTGTTGGCCGCCGATGCAGCTAACGTGGTCTTGGTTGCTGCCGCAGGTAACGCTAACGAGAACATCATGACGGGGACGGATTGTGACTCGCCGGTCTGTAACGACGACCCTAATAGTACCGGACTTAACGGTGTCATCAGTATTGCTGCTACCAATAATAAAGATCGTAAATCGGGTTTTTCTAACTACTCGACGCAGGGGTACGTCGACCTTGCGGCCCCTGGACAATCCATTATTTCTACTTGCTACCAAAACAGCGGCACACCGAGCTGTCCGACGGACTTAGGTGGCGGTGGGCGGTACGCCACGATCAGTGGAACCAGTCAGGCGACGCCACACGTCAGTGGAGTAGCGGCGCTGATTCGCTCGATTTCGCCGAGTATTTCGGCGCAGGATCTCGCGACCGTTTTATTTGCTACCTCCGACAACATCACCTCGGCTAATGTCGGTTTGGGCGGTTGCGGTGGCTCTGATTGCACGACGGGTTCGGGCGGACAGATCGGGCGAGGGCGGGTCAACGCTGCTAACATCTTTGACCCATCGATCATCTCGCTCTCACCGGGACGGGCCACTCGCGGTACACTCGGATTGAGCGTTACTTTGACCGGACTTAATACAGGTTTTTCGGGGAGCTCCAACGCTTCTTTTGGGACCGGAATAAACGTCACGAGTACCTCGTGCAGCAGTGCGACCCGTTGTACGGCCGTTATCGATGTTACTGACTCAGCCACCCTAGGAGACCACAGCGTTACTATTAAAACCGGTTCACAAACGGTCAGTAGTCTAGCAGCCTTTGTTGTAGATGATTCTATCTTACGAATCGCCGGACCCAACCGGATTGGTACTGCTATCGAAATTAGCAAAAACGGTTTTCCAGCCAACGGCTCAGCTGATGCGGTCTTGATCGCACGCAGTGATACCTTTCCGGATAGCTTGGCGGGTGGACCACTGGCGAGTTTAGCTACTGCTCCAATTCTCTTTACGCCCTCTGACTCACTGGACAGCTTTACTCAAGCTGAGATCGAGCGTGTGTTGGATCCTGGCAGTGATAGCACCCCGGATATTTACGTGCTCGGACAAACGGCAGCGCTGAGCTCGGCCGTGGAGGCCCAACTCGGCACGCTTAACGCTAACTGGCAAGTTAAGCGTCTCGGTGGCATTAATCGAGTCGATACAGCCGTGGCCATCGCCGATGAGGGTAATGCCTTACGTGGTGGAGCACCTTCGCAAGTGGTTGTGGCGACTCAAGGGACTTTTGCGGATGCACTCAGTGCTGGTGTCCCAGCCGGTGACCCAGTGATTGATGGATCCCGCATGCCCATTTTATTGACCGATCGAACCAACTTGTCCGCTGGTACCGCCGCCTACCTCAGCGCCTACCGGAATACGATCGGTGCCATCTTTGTGGTTGGCGGAACCGCTGCGGTGAGCGACGCAGTGGTAACACAGATGTCGCAGTACGTAGGAAATATTCAGCGATTAGATGGTGCCGATCGCTACGAGACCGCTCAAGCCGTGGCGGAGTACTTTTATCCTACTCCCGTCTCGATCTCATTTGCCTCAGGCTTAAACTTTCCGGATGCAATGGCAGGCAATTGGCACTCAAGCTCACAGGGGTCACCCCTCCTGTTAGTACGCGGCAGCGAGACGCCCCAAGCCACCATTGACTACGTCCAAGCGCACGCAGGCACGGTCCTCGGCGGCTTTTTGTATGGTGGAACAGCTGTAATTCCCGACGATGTCAAAACACTTTTGGAAGGTATCATGTAGTGGTCTCGGCTTGGTATTGCTCGCTGCAACCCTGGCCGTACCGACGTACCACTCGGCGCAGGCCGCCGGTTCACTCCAACGTATCGCGGGCCCCAATCGTTTAGGCACCGCCATCGAGGCGAGTCGTCAATTGTTTGCCGCAACAGACAGTGCCGGCGGCGTAGTACTTGCACGTCAAGATGGATTTGCAGATGCCTTAGCGGCGAGTAGCTTGGCAGGATTGGTGCGAGGCCCAATTTTATTAACCCCCGCCAATGCAGCACTTGATCCACTTGTCCTGGATGAGATTAATCGCGTGCTTGCTCCCGGTAAGCCCGTCTTTATTATTGGCGGAACCAGTGCCCTCAGTAGCAGCCTTGAAGGTGCGCTTGGACAGTATGCGGTTACGCGCCTGGCCGGTCAGGATCGTTTTGAAACCGCAACGCTTATTAAAAAAAGAGGGGATACGGTACGCGGGAGTGTCGCCAGCGCCGCATTTTTTGTGCGAGGTGATACCTATCCCGATGCACTCTCGGTCTCGAGCTACGCGGCCCTCAGTGGAACACCGATTTTGTTGGTGCAGCAAAATTTGATTCCACAGACGGTTGCGGATCTGCTCGACTCCACACTTGCTACCGCATATGTTGTAGGAGGAACCTCGGCCGTGAGTGACGGCGTGCTCACTACCATAGAATCCGCTACCAATAATTTGGCAACGCGCCTGGCCGGTGCCAACCGTTATGAGACCTCGGCCTTGATCGCTGAGTATTTTTTCCCGAGTCCTTTGGCAGTTTTGCTTGCGACTGGAGAAAATTTTCCGGACGCACTCGCTGGTGGTGTCTTAGCGGGGCTCTCACTGATTAGTCCGTCGGGACTACCCGTCCTATTGATTACACAAAACAGTGTGCCTTCGCCGGTTGGGACCTACCTGACGGATAACGCAGCAACCATCGATGATGTAACCAGTGGCTACGTAATGGGTGGCGAGGCGGCCGTCTCACTCGATACCGAGCTCTATCTCGAAGGTCGGCTTTAGTCGTCGCGCGCTAGCTTGCCAGACCTGAGTGAACATTGTAGAGTTTTGCCGCTCTAAAGGCGGATTTTCTTGATTACTAATGGCTCTACAAAGCCATAATGAAGCTATTGCTTTTTACCTCCGTCAAGGCGGTGCACAGTCAAAAATGGATCCGCAGTTTAGTAGCTCTTCCGTCGCAGCAGAAGAGTGGTCTTGAGATACATGTTGCGACCTTTAGCGTAGCCCCTGAGGATCGCATCCCGGGAGTCACCTATCACGAGCTTATACCGAGTACTAAAAGTATTCAGAACGACAAAACCCTACCTGTTAGGCAGGCCCAATCCACCATTGCGAGCGAAGCCTGGTTGACGTTCAAAAATGGTCTCAAATTTGCCAAGCGGTTTGCTGAGGTGATCCAAAACGTTGCGCCCGATATGGTCCATGCCCACCAGTCGGTGCCCTTTGGATGGTATGCCGTACGAGGACTTGCCCGCTCCAGAGTAAAAGTTCCCTTGATCGTCTCGGTCTGGGGAACGGATGTGTTGGCGTATGCCGAGCAACACTGGCTTTTTAGATTAATGAACTATAGCGTCCTCAAACATGCCACCCTCCTTTGTGCGACTAGCCTGGCGTTAGTCCGAGCCGCGCAGCGTTGGACGCGTAATCCACGTTGGCTCGTGATTCCATTTGGGGTTGATCCACGGTTATTTAGACAAAAAAAGAACGTGGCAGAGCGGGCCCGGGTCTTTGGTATGGCTAAGCAACTTAAGTTTATTGGCACCTTAGATGTATACGGATTTGAGACGGCACTAGCTGCCCTCAAGCTAGCCAGTCAAAAAAAATCTGATCTTATTTTGGAGATCGCTGGCTCCGGCCCTAAAGAACACTATCTTAAAAAACGTGCTCAGGAGTTAGGAGTTGCTGAGCGGGTTCGTTTTTTGGGGCAGGTTCAGCCACAAGCATTAGCACAGGTGATGACGAGATGGGATGCATTACTGCTGCCCTCACGCCAGGAGAGTTTTGGGGTGGCTGCGGTGGAGGCTGCCGCGGTTGGGATCCCGGTCATCGGAGCACGAGTAGGAGGTGTGCCAGAGATCGTTCGAGAGGGGCATACCGGTCGGCTCTTAGCACCCTGTACTCCCGAACGTTTGGCTGAGGCGATGCTGCACGTAGATGCGTCGTTGCTCAAAAGTGCTCATACAATTGGACCGCAGCTGGTGCGAGAGCGTTTTAGTTGGGACCAAAGCGTGCAACGCATGTTGCGCGTCTATACAGTCTTAACGGAGCGTGGAGCATGAACGTCTTACGCAAAGGTTTTGGCGTTTTTATTACGCGCATCTGGACCGCGGCGGTTTCGCTCATTTTAAGTATCGTCGTAGCACGCGCATTTGGAGCGGATGGCAAGGGGGTCGCTTCGCTCATCTTGCTTTTACCAACCTTACTTGGAACCTTCGGTAACGCCGGCTTACATATCGCTAATGTGTACCTATATGGCAAACGCGGTGCGCGGATCGAGGCACTCGCCGCTAACTCCATTTGGGTGGCGCTCGTCCTGGGTCTTGTAGTCACCGGACTCTCACTCGCGCTTTATCCACTGTTAGGACCGCGCTTGTTTGCAGGCGTTCCGGGTTCTTATTTGCTAGCCGTGACCCTTTTGACTCCGGCTATGCTGGTCTGTTCGTACTTTGGAAATTTACTCCTCGCCACACGTCGAATAAACGCTTTTAACCTAACGGTCGCGCTCCAAACGGCACTGCAACTCGTAACCGTCCTGGCCGCCGTCTACATTTTTGACGCAGGGGTGGTTGCCGTAGTGTACGGCTTGGTAGCCAACTTACTGTTTGGGGCTGTCGTCTCGCTGGTCTTGGTCTATCGCACGCACCCTTTTGGTTGGCACTTTGAGCGTGGACTCTTTAGAGAGAGTATTCGCTACGGACTCAAGGGCTACCTCGCCAATGCTTTACAGTTTTTAAACTACCGGAGTGACGTTTTAATCGTCAGTTATTTTTTGGGAACGGTCGCGGTCGGCTGGTACAGCGTGGCGGTCAACTTTGCCGAGATCCTCTGGTACGTCCCGACCGCGCTTGGCACGATTTTGTTTCCGGTGGTTGCGACCTCAGCTTTTGAGTTGGCTAACCAAACCACCGCCCGCATCAGTCGCCAAACCGTTTTGCTCATGACTTTTGCCTCGGCTGGTGTAGCACTGGCCTGTCCCTGGCTGATTCCTAAAGTCTTTGGTCCTGAGTTTGAACCCGCCGTCAATGCCCTCTTAGTGTTGCTACCAGGAGTACTCATCTTTTCGGTTGCCAAAATTTTAGGTAATGATTTTTCGGGGAGGGGACTGGTCGTGACTAATAGTGTGATTAGTGGTTTAGCACTGGTTGCCAACGTTGGGCTTAATATTCTATTTATCCCACGGTTGGGCATCAACGGCGCCGCACTCTCCTCGACCATTACCTACTCGCTGGCCACAATCGTGTTGGTTATTTTGTTTGCCCGACATACCAAGACGCCCATTGGCCGAGTGGTTCTGCCAGAGAATGGGGACGTGATGGATTTGGTACGGTCGGCTCGCTTTAAAAAACGCCCGTCATGAACACAGACCTACGGCCTCTGACTCCAAAAAAAATCGTTATGACGGTCGCTAATGAATTTACGACCGACTATCGTGTTTTTAGAGAGGCGAGTGCGCTGACCCAGGCAGGCTATGATGTCACGGTTTTGTGCGTGTACCGTGCGGGATTGCCACGGAGCGAAGAGCGCGCAGGTGTGCACATACGCCGCGTCCTTGACCAACATTTGCGTCTGCCCGTAACGCGTCGGGCCCGGGCGGTGCGGCGGGTCTGGTGGCAGGCCTTAGTCGCCGCCAAAGCCGATCTGTACCACGCACATGACCGCGATACGCTCGATCTGACCGCCCGCGTGGCGCGTCGCTTTAACGTGCCGTTTATCTATGATTCGCACGAATTTTGGCCTGATAAAAACCAGTACGAGAACAATACCGGCAGTCTGCGTGATCGTCTCTCTGAGCGGTGGTGGACCGCCAAAGAGCGCCGCTACGCCCGGCAAGCAAGTGCCAGTATCATGACCAGTGAAGGACATGCCCGTGGGTTGCGACTGCTATATAGTGTCGCGCAACCGGTCTTAGTACGTAACATCCCCGAGTACCAGCGTGGCCAGGACAAGACTTACTTTAGAAAACGGTTTGGCCTCAAATCGGATGACTTTTTAATCCTGTACTCCGGCAACATCCAACGCAATCGTGGCCTCGAGCAAGTTTTGGCCGCACTGCGCTTGCTCCCCAAGCACTGTCACTTGGTTATCGTTGGCTATGGACCGTACGCCAAAACGCTCGAGCAGAGCTTGGCACCCGATCTGCGTCCGCGGGTGCACTTTCATGCTGCGATCCCATTTACGCAGTTGGTGGCGGCCCAGTCTTCGGCCGATCTAGGAGTAGCACCGTTCCAGGCCAACTGTTTTAGCCACCGTCACGTGTTACCCAACAAGCCCTTTGAGTACATGATGGCGGAGTTACCCGTGGCGGTTAGTGCTCTACCGGAGCTGAGCCGTCTGGTACAGGCTGTTGGCTACGGCGAGGTCTTTAAGCCGGATGAACCCAAAGATATCGCCCGTGTCATTAACGGGATGTTGCATGATCCGGCTCGGTTACAGCGCTACCGGGAACGGGCCCGGACTGCCTCCGAGACGACCTATCGCTGGGACAAAGAAAAACTAGCCTTGCTCAGGCTGTATAAACGGATCGTGCCATGAGTCGCTCACTGCGCTCAATGTTATTGGTAGCGTACTACTATCCGCCGCGCGGTGGAGGTGGTGTGCAACGCACGGTTAAATTTGCTAAGTATTTGCCAGCCTTTGGGGTTCGGCCGGTGGTATTAACCGTGGGTGCCGCGCCACGTTCACTCGTGGACCACTCTTTTAGTGTGGCCAAAGATGTTGTCCGGGTACCGTACCGCGAACCTGGTCGCTTTTTGGGACGATTGTTTGAGTACACTCGACTTGAGCGCATTGCGGGGTGGATCAGACCCGCCATTCGACAAGCTCTTGCGACCGTGCATGAGCAGGGGATCGAGCTGCTCTACTCAACCGCCTCGCCGTACAGTAATCATATTGTGGCTTTGCAGGTCGCGCGTGAGTTGGGCCTGCCCTGGATCGCCGATTTTAGGGATCTCTGGACGGGCAATGCCCTGTACCGCGCTCGTACACCCTGGATTGCAAAACACCATCGGACTTTAGAGGCAACGGTCTATCGCGAAGCCACCAAGATTGTAGTCACGAGCCCTTCGCAAAAAAAGTATGTCATAGAGGATTTTGGCGTGGCTCCTGACAAAATTGTGGTGATTACTAACGGATTTGACTCGCAGGACTTTGCCCAATCCCGTGCCTTGGCAGAACCCACCAACACTACGGCTGCCGCGAGCACCAGTAGCACACTTGAAATTGGTTACATCGGCTCTTTTTATGGCGACTACCGCCCGGATGATTTTTTACTGGCTCTGCGTTTTTTGCTGCAGCGCCGACCCGAAGTTTTGCGCGGGGTGCGTTTTAGATTTATTGGGGATTACGATCGGACCAGTCGTGAGGTCCTCGGCCATCCAGAACTCGCGCACGTTATTTCGGTCGAGTCATACCTACCGCATGACCAATTACAACGTATGCGCGCCGGGCTTGCGGCAAACCTGCTCTACCTACCAGACCAGGGCGAACGGATTAGGGCTATGATTCCGCAAAAAGTGTTTGAGTACCTGGCCACCGGTAAGCCGCTTTTTGCGGTGCTGCCCGCCAGTGATGTGGGCGATATTTTATTGCAACACAAAGCCGCGACCCTGGCCCCTGCCGGCGATCCACTCGGGATTGCCCACACCTTGCAGACTTTTCTTGAGCAGCTGCGGGCCGGCAAGGCAGCACGACCGCAGGGAGATTTTAGCGCCTTTGAACGTAAAAACCTGACCGCCAAGCTGGCGCGGGTCATTGAGGAGATCGCATGATTGTACGTGGCAAAACGATCGTACTGATCGCGACGGTTGCATGGCAGCGTAACTGGCAGCGCCAGCAAGAGTGGGCTAAGCGCCTGGCCGAGCATAACCGGGTTTTATACGTAGCGCCCTACGGTATGACCAGTATGGGTCCACTGACCGTGCTTAAAAAATTTGCCCGGGAGCGCGGCTTTACCTACCAACATCATCTCTCAACTCAGGCCCAAAAAAATCTAGAGCACGTGCGGCTCAAATTTATCCCGATCCGCAACAAAGTCTGGCTTAATTGGGTTAACGTCCGCTGGATGCAGCACCAGCTCAAAAAGCTGGGAGTCTTGGATGGACCTGAGACGCTTTTTTGGGTCTGTAATCCGGCCGACACAAGTGTTGCCTTGGTTACCCGGTACCCCAAGTCACGTGTTCTCTACGATATTGCTATGCGGTTCAGCCTGCTGCCCGACGCACCCCCCTGGATTATGGAGTCACAGGCTAGACTGGCCGAGCGCGCCAACGTGATCATCTATGACGCCACGGCTTCGCTGGAGGACTTGCCAAGCAATAGCCACTATAAAGCGACGTACATACCGCAAGGTTGTGCGGAGGAACGTCTCACGCAAACCGTAAAGGAGCACCCGGCGGTCGCCCAGATCCCACACCCACGTGCGGTGTACATTGGACTAGACACGGTCTTGGACGTGCCGCTCCTCAAAAAATTGTTGGCCGAAGTCCCAGCCCTGCAGCTTGTCATGATTGGCGATGTGTCGCCTCATCCAATTGAGGATCCTCGCGTACACTGGATCGGCCCGGTAAACTACCACCAAAAAGATCGCTACCTGGCCGGGGCGGACGTAGCCCTTATCCCATATTTGGTTAACCGCTACACGGCTGGAACGTTCCCGACTAAGTTTTTTGAGTATCGCGCCTTGGGCTTGCCGGTCGTGAGCACCGCCTTACCCGAACTCAGGCAATTTACCGGGCAGGTGCAACTCGCCAAGACGCCTCTCCAGTTTGTAGAGCAGGTCCGGACTCTGCTGAACAAATCCGCTAAGAGCAACGGCATAGTACAGACGGTACCGCACGACTTTTTGGCAGAACACACCTGGTCCAAGCGTTTTGAAAAAGTGCAAGAAGTGCTGGGGCCACTCTAATTGTATGCGCGCCAAAACTGCCATCCTCCAATTTAGCGCTCTACTGTTCCTGACCGCGGCCGTAGAGTTTAGTGGTCTACCTTGGGCTCCTTGGTTTGCGCTCCTGGCTACACTCCTTTTAGCACTGCACTGGACGCGCCAGGGTAAACAACGTTGGATTTTGTATGGCGTCTTGATCTTGACGCTTTTTCCGGAGTTTCAATCGGGGACACTCGGGGGTCTTGAACTCCATCACATTTTAGCGCTCGTCCTGGCAGTGGTGGTCTTGGTGCCGTGGTTAGTGGTTCGGCCACGACCGCTCCCACGCCTCTCGCGTCTACTCATTCTGTACTATGGAGTGGCTCTGGCGGTAACACTCCTGCAGGCCGGTTCACTCGCCAGTACGCATCGCTTGTTGACCGTTAGTCTCTTTGTCCTCATCGCGTTGCTGGTGCCGTTTGTGGTTACAAAACGTCAGGAGTTGCTCGAACTTTTTTGGGTGCTCACCGCTGCCACTCTTGTCTCACTCGTGGTTGGTTTGGCCGCCTACTACTACGCTAGTCTCACGCATACACTCTTTACCAACCCGTACATTCATATCAGCACGGTCGAGGGAGTACCACGTCTAGCCGCAACCGTACTAGACTCTAACTTTTTGGGGCATCAACTCTTACTAATCGTCCCAGGGTTACTACTGATTACGCACAAATTGCAGGCCCATCTACCACGTCTCAAACGTACCGCGCTCTTTTTAGTGACGACCTTTTGTCTTGCCGCCCTCTGGTTAACCTACTCGCGCTCGACCTACCTAGGATTGGCTGTGGCAGTGGTCGTTCTGCTCTTGGCGGTTCGTCAAAAAATTTGGCGCACCCTGCTCTCCGTCACGATCGCAAGTCTGGCGCTGGCGACGATTTTGATTTCGGCCTTTCCGTTTTATTCGATCTACCGGGTGCCGTCGAGGGTGTTGCCGACCGAGACTAAAGAGCGGTTGCTTTTAGGTTTTAATCCGCGGGCCTTGGTCGATGAGTACATTGCACAAATCCAATCGGACCCCACGTTGAGTGAGGAGGAGCGCGAGCAACTCTTGGCACGAGATGTCTCGTCCGAGTCGCTCGGCTACCGCATTGAGTTTTGGAAGGCTGGAATACGTATGTTTAAAGACCATCCGGTTTTGGGGGTCGGGGTCGGGCAGTTTCGCTACCGCTTTACGGAGTACTCGGACTTGAGCTTTATTCAGCAGCCCGACATGCACAATATTTTTATCGAGCAGCTGGCCGAGACGGGTCTCTTGGGTGAACTCGCTCTGCTGCTTGTACTTGGATACGCCTGTCTCGTTTTGACCCAGACCATCCGGCACGGCACACAAGCAACCAAGCAAGAGGCCAGTGTGCTCTTGGCAGTACTCCTGGCCTTACTTACACAATCGTTGCTACTCGGTGGTCTCGGCGCTCTACCTATGTACTTGGCCTTGGGAGTGAGTGCCCGCTACGCCTCCTCAGCTCTTTATAAAACTAAAAAACCCCAAGCGGCGCGACGACGAGTGGTCTTTATCACCGCTACAACCAAAAAAGATGGGCCGGGTAATGTCCTCTTTACCCAAATTAAGGGGCTAGATCGCACACGTTTTGAGCCGATCGTACTCACCATCTTGCGGGGTGGACCCTGGGATCCCGAATATAGAAAAATGGGTGTACGGCGCATCAATTTGCGTCTACGCAAACCGTTGGATTTGGCCGCACCGTTTATTTTGTGGATACTGCTACGGCGCTTAAGACCCGCCTTGGTGCAAACCCAAATGATTCGCGGGGACGTTTATGGTCGTTGGGCCGCCCTTCGTGCAGACGTACCGTTTATTTCGGTCGTGCACAACATGGATATCTGGAAGCAAACTAAGCGGCGCTTTCATCGGTTTGCGACCTGGTTTGACGCGCAGGGGCTACTCCAAGCACGCGCCGTCGTAGCCGTCTCGGATGCGGTCAAAAAACACTTACACACTCGACAGGGGATCAACCTCGATATGATTACGGTCATCCGTAACGCGGTTGACTTTAAGCGCTTTGCAAAAAAACCAAGTGCGGGGCAACTGGCTCACTTGCGTTTAGAGCTTGGGATTCCTCCTGGTGCTCCGGTGGTCTTTACCGTAGCGCGAGTTCACCCACAAAAAGCACCTGAGATTTGGTTGCAGGCCGCACTGCAGGTCTTGCGCACCCAGCCTCAGGTCTACTTTGTATGGGCCGACCGCGGTCCGCTGCTTAACGAGATGCGCAGGGCGGTTCCTCCTCAGTACCGCAAGCAGATCAAGTTTATTGGGTTCCGCACCGACATTGCTGAGTTGCTGTATTTGGGTGACCTCTTTGTCTTACCCTCGCGCTTTGAGGGGTTACCTATGGTACTGCTCGAGGCCATGGCCGCCGGTCGGGCCTGCATCGCAACTAACGTCTCGGGCAATCCTGAACTCATCGCCCACAACGAGCGGGGTGTGCTGGTTGCTCCAAATCAACCCCTGCAACTCGCGACGGCACTACGGGAACTTCTAACAGATCAGCCACGCAGAGAGCGTTTGGGCAGGGCGGCGCAGCGGTTCATCCAGCAAAACTTTACCAGTGAACGGTTATCACGGGAATATCAGGACTTGTTTGTTGCACTACTAAGCTAGCCATGCGTATCTCGACCGTCATCGTCAACTATAAAACGCCGGAGTTGCTACGGGAGTGTTTGCGTTCGCTCGCTCAACACGCGCCCCAAGCTCGGGACATTATCGTGGTCGACAATGCCTCCAAGGACGAGACCATCGCTTTGCTAGCGCGGGAGTTTCCGCAGGTGCGACGCATCGCCTCACGTACCAATGCCGGGTTTGCCAAGGCGGTCAACTGGGGAATTACCAACGCGCGGGAGCCCTACATTTTAATCCTCAATCCGGACGTGATCGTCTCGGCTGGTTCGGTTCAACGTCTCTACCAAGAGTTGGAGACCGCGCCGGACATCGCTTTGATTGCGCCCAAGTTGCAGTACCCGGACGGATCGCTCCAGTACTCCTGTTGTCGCTTTCAAACCCCGACTTACATTGTGGCGCACCGCAGCTGGCTTGGTTCAACCAGTTTTGGACAGCGCCTGATCAACCACGTCCGCATGGTCGATTATGATCATAAAACTCCGCGGGACGTGGACTGGGTGATTGGGGGCTGTATGTTGGTACGACGCAGCGCCATCGAGGAGGTGGGGTTAATGGATGAACGCTACTGGCTCTACATCGAAGACATGGATTGGTGTCGGGCCTTTTGGCAAGCCGGCTGGCGGGTTCGCTATGACCCACGCGCGGTGATGACCCACCACTACCGTCGCCAATCGGCCAAAGCCCACGGGGTGCGCGGTTTGCTAACTCCACTCGGTCGAGCCCACTTTATCTCGGGAGCCAAGTATTTTGTTAAGCACATCGGCAACCGTCGTCGTCTAACCGAGGCCCGCAAAACTGGCCAGGACAGCGCGCTGGCGACTCATTGACAAGCGTCCAAAGTTTTGGCATACTGGCGCGCTTTATGAAGCGTCTCTGGCTCATCATCACGATACTTTCCTTGCTGTGTATCCTCGGTTTGGGGGCACTCTTTTTTTGGATCGCGCAAATGGAGCCAGGTGGCTCTGCAACGAGTGACGATGCAACTGGTCGTCTGACCCAACTCAAGTCTGAGCTCACGCGGGGCTACCATACCGCGGCAGTACTGCGTCAGTTTAAAGATGCGGACCCTGAGTCGGTTCTGCTCGTTATCCAAAATGAGTGGGAACTCCGCCCGACCGGTGGCTTTATGACCGCTTTTGGTGAGGGCGAGATCGTTAATGGCGGACTTACCAACCTCAGGATCGTCCCGAGCGAGTACTTTGACCCGCAAATCTCACTCAAAGCTCCCATGCCGGCCGGCATGGCCTATCGCATCACGACCCCAACCCTGGCTATGCGCGACAGTAACTGGGACGTTGACTTTGCCACGACCGCTGCGACTCTCGGCCGCTACTATCAGGACGCCACGGGCAAAACCCCTGACCTAGTCATCGCTATTACGACCGAGGCCGCCGAGCACGTCTTAGCGCATACTGGGCCGCTCGATTTTACCGTAAACGGCCACACCTTGAGCGTCACCAGCCAAACCGTTACCGAGACCCTCGAGAACTATACCGACCAATCCTTTAGGGAGCTCGGGCTCGAGTGGGAGACTCGCAAGCAAATCTTGAGTGCGTTTGGAGAGGCGCTCTTGCCGCGACTGCATGCTTTTGTCAAAGAGCACCCGGTCGATACCTTGCGGCTTGCCAATGAGTTACTCGCCTCGTATGACGTGCAGCTTTGGTCAGCGCAACCTTCACTAGCGCAGCATCTTGCGTCTTTGGGTGCTGCCCAAACCGTGGCAGCCACGGGCACAACCGACGGTCTGCTGATCGTCGACGCCAACGTGGGTGCCCGTAAAACTAATCGCGTCCTGCAGCAACGCGCTGACTATCGGGTCGATCTTGGTGCCGCCCAGCCAACCGCAACCCTGCACATCACTTACACCCATACGGGTACACTCGAGCCGACGATTATTGAGTACTATGACACCGTCCGGATATATGTACCCCAGGGCAGCACGCTGCTTACCCAAGAAAATCTCGACCACGTGCAGACGTATATTCGGCATGGACGAACCGTTTTTGAAGGGCGCCTACGTGTACCAGTTGGCAGCAGCAAAACCATTACGCTCTCCTACGTTTTACCAAACAGGGTAGCCACGACAGAATTTGCTCAGTATCGCTTACTGCTGGAGCGCCAACCCGGTTCTGCCAACTATCCGGTACAAGTGACGGTCTTTGATGGCGCCCAAAAAGCGACGATCGATACGGACGTGGCTCACGATCGCACCATCGCGGTCCAGTAACACAAGTACTCACGCCTGACCACGAGCGGTGGTATAGTAGAGGGGCATGTCTTGGACAAAAGCAGCTCCGAGTAGCGACGTCCCACCGCGTCGCGGCAAAAGTCGCGTATTTGCGGTCTTGATTTTGATCATTTTGGCCCTTTTGGGTGGGGTTTTAATTGGGCAGAACAGCACGCTCAAAACCACCGCAGTAAAAGAGCAGAGCCAATCGGGTCTGGACTTTACCTTGTTTGATCAAGTCTACGGAATGCTCAAAACACAATATGTTCACCAACCGCTCGATGCCAAAAAGCTCGAGTACGGAATGATCAAGGGGTTAGTGGCCGGTCTCGGCGATCGCAACTCAAACTTTATGGATCCTGAGGAGACCAAGGCTTTTGAGAGTAACCTCAAAGGTGAGTTTGAGGGGATCGGGATCGAAATTGCTCTTAAAGACGAGGCTTTGACCGTGGTGGCGCCGCTACCTGGCTCTCCGGCAGAACAAGCTGGCCTCAAATCGGGTGATACCATCCTCCAGATCGACACTACCGTCACGTCTGGTTTGCCGTTAGATGAAGCAGTCCATTTGATTAGGGGTGCTAAGGGCACCACCGTTACGCTCATCGTGACGCGCGCCAAAGAATTTGAAGCTAAAGAGTTCAAAATTGAGCGCGATACGATCGAGGTGGACAGCGTGACCTCCAGCATACGTCAAGATGGCGTGATGATCGCGCGCATCGCCCGGTTTGGCGAGGACACGGCCGATAAAATGAAGAAAGTTGCCGCCGAGGCGCTCGACAAAAACGCCAAAGGCATGGTGCTCGATTTGCGTGGTAACCCGGGTGGCTTTTTGGAGTCTTCGGTGCAAGTGGCCAGCCTGTTTGTCGAGAGCGGGACGGTCGTGACCGAAGAATACGGCGATGGTCGTAAGCAGGAGCACAAGGTTACGGGCCAAGCACCCCTTAAAGACCTGCCCTTGGTTGTACTGGTAGATGAGGGGAGCGCCTCGGCGGCCGAGATTTTGTCGGGTGCACTGCAGGATTACGGACGCGCCAAGCTGGTCGGGACCAAGACCTTTGGCAAGGGATCGGTCCAGGAGCTGCAGGCCCTTGATCAGGAGACCAGCCTGCGTTTGACCGTGGCCCTGTTTGTTCTGCCTAAGGGGCGTAAAATTGATCATCAGGGGATCGAGCCGGATATCAAGGTAGAGCTGCCTCAGGACCTCAAAGAGGGTCAGGATCCGCAATTGGACAAGGCGCTTGAAGTTCTGGGCGAGGCACGCTAGCATCCGCGAGTCATTCATAAACGCACCCCAATGAGTAAGCAACAAGTCGCGATTATCTTACGTAAAGATGTTAAGAAGTTGGGCCAGGCTGGTGAGGTCGTAAAGGCACGTGCTGGATATGTGCGAAATTTTTTGGTCCCGAGTGGTTTGGCCGAGATCGCCACGGACAAAGCTCTGGCTGCTCATCAAAAGGTAGTTGCTCATCGCAAGGAGCAAAATGCATCGGCGATCGCCGCAGCTGAGGCTCTTGCAAAGACCATGAGTACCAAAGTTGTGACCGTGCGTGTTAAGGCCGGTCAAAAAGGCAAGCTTTTTGGATCGGTGACCGCTGCAGACATCAGTAAGGCTGCGGGTGATCAGCACGGCTGGCAATTGACCAACAAGCAACTCAAACTCAAGTCACCGGTTAAAGCACTCGGTAAACACACCGTCCCGGTCGAACTCGACCAGCACGTCAAAGGCAACCTGACGATTCAGGTGGTTAGCACCAAGGGCTAAGCCGGACAAAAGTGTGCAATCAAAAACTCGGCGTAAGGCCGAGTTTTTTGTTTTATTTCTTTTTGGCCGGAGCTTTTGCTTTGGAAGCTGCCTTTGCGGCTGAACCACCCGGTGCTACCTCAACGCGTGTGCGTGGGTGCAAGTTGCCGTCAAATCCCATGTGTCGAATATGTCGAAAGGCCACTTTGCCCTCGATCGAAGCATGCAACGTATGGTCCTTACCCATAAAAACGTTTTTGCCGGCGATGTAGTGGGTGCCACGTTGGCGGACCAGGATGTCTCCGGTGCTGACTTGTTCACCCCCAAAAGCCTTAACACCCAGGCGTTGGGCCTGACTATCTCGGACGTTTGATGTACTACCAGCTGCTTTTTTATGCGCCATGGACGGGGCTTAAAACGAGTAATTCGCGCCCCACCACTTGGTCGGGACGGCTGTAGATCAGTTTTTGGGCTGAACTAAGAGCCACAAGACGGTAACCTAGTTTTGGCAGCTCGTCAACTAGCGGAACGGTCGTAGGAGCCTGGCCGACGGTCTGGAGGACCGGAAGGGTCAAAACGACGCGTGCGGTCGGTTTTAGGGCCGGTTTCCAGTGTTTGAGGACCTTTACCCAGAGGCGTGCCACGTCTTGGGTGACTTGGGAGGCTTCGCTGGGGGAGAGGGGGCGGCTGCGGGGCGGGCCGAGGACACCCTCGGTGACGATGGCGTCGATGCTTTGGTCTGTGAGCTTGAGCGTGGCAGCGTCGGCTTGGGCCAGCGCTTTTGGTTTGGCAACCTGGGCGTGTTTGGAGAGCCAGTCTAGGTTTTTTTGGAACGTTCTACCTGCTCGAGGTCGAGATCATAGCCCGAGACTTGGTAACCCATCAGGAGTCCCTCTTGCAAAACCGTGCCGATACCGCAGAACGGATCCACGATGTGTGCACCCTCGGATTGGGCGGCAAAGTTGAGCATCATTTGTGCCAGCTTGGGTGGAAGCGAACCGCCTTTAGGGTTGCGCTCCGGTCGGCCGTAATCGCGGTCAGAGTAGTTGGTAAAATTTTGAACCGCTCGCGTTTTTGCGCGATACACCAGTTGCTCGCCAAAAACTAAGACGATCTCGGCACCGCGCTCTTGCAGGAGACCATTGCCAACTACGACCACGCTCGAGAGCGCTTGCGATTGGCCGCGTGCATCGACAAAACGAGCTGGGCGTTTGCGACTTTTGAGATACCGCTTAAGGTCGAGGCCAAAATCATGCACGCTGCGTGCGACATCGCGATCTTGTTCTGCTCCATAGACGGAGATACCAAAGGTCCATTTGCCCTCCTTGCCTTCGTCAAATTCTCGCAAGATGCCGTCGTTTTTGAGCAGCTCTTTGAGGTTGGCTCGGGTGTCTCGTACTCGGGGGAACGAGTTAGTCATCTCAGCGATCTTGATCGTGCCGCCCAGACGCGGCAAAAACTGAGTTGGATCAAGGGAATCATCGACGCCGTCGAGCAGCGCCACGTGCGAACTCGCCAAGGTGAGTGGACGTTGCATCTTAAAACTCGAGATAAGCGCGCGAAGCTCAGCAAAACCCAACTCCGGCTGGCGACCTAAGACAAAAAGCCAGCTCTTCATGTTTTCTTAAGGTTTGTTTGCGAAACTCGTAGCATGCGGGCACACCCTAACATATTTTTGCTAGTTGGCGAGATCGTGCTGATTGGCGCCAGTGGCTTTGTTGCGGGCTTTTTATGGCCCCATCCGAGTCCGGAGTTAACGCTTTCTGTTCCGCCAACGCCGGTTATTGAGATCGGGGCAGAGCCCTCTCAGGTTGAATCCGCTCAAGCTCAGAAGCCCCAAGGTCAGTTTATTGCTAGTAAATCTGGTACAAAATATCATCCAGCGTCAGGCTGCAGCTACGCAGACCGGATTAAAGAAGAAAACCGAATCTACTTCAGGAGCGCAGCAGAAGCAGAAGCTGCCGGTTACGAGCCATCCAGCTGCATTACCAAATAAGACGGGACTACTTACGTACTCTAAGTTTAGCGGCAACTGTCGCGAGCTGCTCGCGAGCTTCGCTGAGCTCGATAGCAGTGAGTTGGCCGCCTTTTATATCGCCAAGTAAACGATTGCGCTCTGCTTCGGCTTTTGCCAAATCGATAGACTCTACTGGCACAGCCTCACTCACCAAAACCGTTGCGCGATTGTCTTTTACCTCAACCGATCCGCTCGATGAGACCATACGGAACTCGCGCGACTTGGTTTTGTATCGCAGCAAACCAGGCTCGATCACTGCCAGGAGGGGAATATGTCCACTCAAAATACCCGTTGCACCCTCAGAAGTGGTCACGCTCAAGAGGTCGACGGGTTCATCCACGACGACCTTCTCGATGGTAACGATGCGCAGGTGCAAAGGCATAACAAGCTGGGCTAACGCCTAGGCTTTTACGGTTTTAGAAGTCGCCTTGACGTCGTCGATACCACCTTTGAGATAGAAGGCCTCCTCGTTGTAATCGTCGTACTTGCCCTCGAGAATCTCCTTAAAGCCACGCACGGTCTCGGCAAGCGGAACATATTTACCAGGCTGGTTGATAAAGACCTCGGTCACAGAGAATGGCTGCGACAAAAAGCGCTGGATCTTGCGGGCGCGGGCTACGGTCTGCTTGTCCTCGGCACTGAGTTCTTCGATACCGAGAATGGCGATGATGTCTTGGAGCTCTTTGTAACGCTGTAAGACGCGCTGGACCTCACGCGCCACTTGGTAGTGCTCTTTGCCAACGATGGTCGGGTCCAAGATGGTCGAGGTTGAGTCAAGCGGGTCAACGGCTGGGTAGAGTCCGAGTTCGGCTAGAGCTCTAGACAACACAACGGTGGAGTCCAAGTGGGCAAAAGTGGTAGCCGGGGCTGGGTCGGTCAAGTCGTCAGCCGGCACATACACAGCCTGAACCGACGTGATCGATCCATCCTTGGTCGAGGTAATGCGCTCCTGGAGGTCACCCATCTCTTTGGCGAGGGTCGGCTGGTAGCCTACAGCGGACGGAAGACGACCGAGCAACGCGGAGACCTCAGAGCCAGCCTGCGTAAAGCGGAAGATGTTGTCGACAAAGTGGAGCACATCATTTTTGGCATCGTCTCTAAAATGCTCGGCCATGGCGAGTGCGCTCAAGGCAACACGGAAGCGGGCACCGGGCGGTTCGTTCATCTGGCCAAAGACCAGGGCGGTCTTGTCGAGCACGCCAGATTCTTTCATCTCTTGGTAGAGGTCGTTGCCTTCGCGGCTGCGCTCTCCAACTCCGGCAAACACCGAGTAGCCTCCGTGCTTGGTTGCGATGTTGTGGATCAACTCTTGGATCAGCACGGTCTTGCCCACGCCGGCGCCACCAAACAGACCAGTCTTACCACCTTTTACAAAGGGGCAGATCAAGTCGATGACTTTGATTCCGGTTTCAAAAATTTCGATCTTAGTGGATTGTGCCTTAAAAGTGGGCGCGGGGCGGTGGATTGAGCTGGTTTTAGTATTTTTGGCTGAACCCTGACCGTCAATGGGCTCGCCAAGCACATTAAACATACGTCCCAAAACACCCTCACCAACCGGGACCGAGATCGGCTGACCAGCTGACGTGACGCTCATGCCGCGGGCGAGGCCGTCGGTAGAACCCATGGCGATAGCACGCACGCGCTTACCGCCCAAGTGCTGCTGGGTCTCAAGAACCAGATTGGCCTTGTCCAACTTGATCGAGAGGGCCGAGTTGATTGGAGGCAGTGCCTCGGCGAACTCGACGTCGACGACCGGTCCGATAATTTGTTTGATGGTTCCTGTAAGTGTGTTGGGCATGGGCATGCGGGTGAAATTAATGATGCGGATTATTTTTCGAGAGCGGCAACGCCGGCCGAAATTTCTGCGAGAGCGGCAGTGATTGACTCTTGGCGCAAGCGGTTAAAGGTCTGCGTCAGATCTCCAATCAATTCACTGGCGTTGTCATGGGCATTTTTCATGGCGATCATGCGGGCCGAGTGCTCTGACGCTTCGGCCTCGAGCAGCGCGTGATAGAGCAACATGCTCACCAGATCCGGAATCAATTTATCGACCACCAGAGTAGGGGAGGGCTCGAGTTCATACGCCGCAGAATCAAACGCTACAGGCTTGGTCAGCAGCTCCTGCGGTAATTCCTCCACGTCCACGATTTTCTCGAGCGTAATGGGCAAAATACCCCTAATAAACGGCTTTTGGCGCAGAGTGCTCACAAATTGCGTGTAGGCCACGATGATTTTGTCGTAGGGTCCTTTGATGTAGTGCGTGACGATCTCATCCCGCATCCGCCGCGCCAGTTGCACGTCTACGATGCCATTTTTTTGCGCCCGCACCAGATTGAACCCAGCGGCTCTGACAAATTTCTCGGCCTGGCTACCAATCGTAATAAAATCAGTCTCGCGGTTTTTTTCGCGCTGCTGTTTGGCTACGAGGTCGCTCACTTTGCGGGTGAGGTTGCTAAAGAGCCCACCCGTCAGACCTTTATCCGGCGAAATCAAAATCACCAACTGCTTGCCGGTCGATTTTTTCTTGAGAAGTGGGTGCTTGCTGATGGTAACACCTGAGAGACGGCGCAAAAGCGTCAACGACTCCTCAGCAAACGGCCGAGTTGCAATCGTGCGTGTCTGGGCTTTGCGCATCTTAACGGCCGAGACGGTTTGCAAGGCACGCGTAATCTTCTTGGTGTTGGTCACCGATTTAATGCGTCGCTTGATGTCTCGTGCGTTACCTTTGGCCATTAGTTACGTTGCGTTAGGAGCAATGAGTTACTCAAACTTAGTATCACGAACAAAACTTTCGATAGCCAGATCGAGCATTTTTTGGACCTCGTCGGTCAACTCAGGTTTTTTTACGATGGCGTCTATCAATTTTTTGTGTGAACCCTCGACGTGACGTAGCAATTGCTCCTCGGCGGTGCGGATTTGTTCGACCGGGACGGAATCAAACTTACCGGTAGTCGTAGCGTACAAAGCAACCGCCATCTGCCAAACGGCACGAGGTTGCTCCTGGGGCTGCTTGAGAATCTCGGTCAACCGTTGCCCACGAGCCAGGCGCTTTTGGGTCTCCGCGTCCAAGTCCGACCCGAACTGCGCAAAGGCCGCCAGCTCTCTAAACTGCGCCAGATCGAGACGCAACTTACCGGAGAGGGCCTTAATGATCTTGGTCTGGGCTTTGCTACCGACGCGCGAGACGGAGAGTCCCACGTTTACGGCAGGGCGAACACCCGCGTTAAAGAGATCCGTTTCCAAAAAGATTTGTCCGTCGGTAATCGAGATCACGTTGGTCGGGACGTAGGCGGTCAAGTCTCCAGCCTGAGTCTCAATTATCGGCAGTGCCGTAATCGATCCGCCACCAGCTTCTTTGCTGCGCTTAGCGGCTCGCTCGAGCAAACGTGAGTGGAGGTAAAATACGTCTCCTGGGTAGGCTTCGCGACCAGGGGGACGACGCAAGAGTAGCGATATTTGGCGATAGGCTTGGGCGTGTTTAGAGAGATCGTCATAGATTACCAAGGCCTCTTTGCCTTGGTACATAAAGTGTTCTGCCATTGCGGTACCAGCGTAGGGTGCCAAGTAGTTGAGTGCGGCAGAACTCGAAGCAGGGGCTGAGACTACGATTGTATATTCGAGTGCACGGTGCTTGCGGAGTGTCTCGACCAGGCGCGCGACTTTGGCCTCTTTTTGTCCGATAGCCACGTACACACAGACCAAGTCTTTGCCGCGCTGATTGATAATCGTATCGATCGCGACGGCGGTTTTACCCGTTTGGCGATCACCGATGATCAGCTCGCGCTGGCCGCGACCGATCGGGATCATGGCATCGATAGCTTTAATACCGGTTGCGACGGAGGCGTTAACCGATTCGCGCTCCATAACACCTGGCGCGATACGCTCGACCGGCAGGCGCGAAGTAGTTTTGATGGCGCCCAGGCCATCGAGGGGTTCACCCAGAGGGGAGACCACACGACCGAGCAACGCGTCACCAACTGGAACATCCAAAATGCGGCCGCTTGTCTTGACCGTGTCGCCCTCGCCGATGCCGCTCGCGTCACCGAGCACGATCACGCCAACCGTGTCCTCCTCGAGGTTAAGGGCCACACCCGCCACACCGTTTTGGAAGGTGACGAGTTCACCCGCTTGGACTTGCTGCAAACCAAACACGCTGGCGATGCCGTCACCAACTTTAACGACCGTGCCGATGGCCTCGCTGGTAGGGGAGAGGTCGACACCCGCAATCGCTTTGCGGAGGCTCTCAATGAGTGAACTGTCGGTGGCTTTTTTCATGGGGGCTTTGTATATGAGGCTAAAGTAGATGTGTAAATTATCGTGTCAGGGCACTTACCGCAGCGTTGAGGCGCTGTAACTTTCCGCGCAGACTAAAATCTTGCCGACGGCCTTGACTATCCAGGATGAACCCCCCTAACACCCCCGCATCAACCAGCTCGGTGAGCTGCACGTCGCGTCCGGTTTGTTTTTTTAGCGCAGACTTGAGCGCGGTGCTCTGCGTTGGGGTCAGGGCGATGGCCGAGCGCACGGTAGCTTTAGCGGTGCCCAGTCGTGTGCTGATTAGTCGTTCAGCGGCTAACACAACCTGATCGAGTTGCTTCCAGAGACGGTTCTTATCGATAAAACCAACTAACTCTTGTACCGACTGACTAAAACCAGCCTTTTTTAAAAGTATTTTTTTTGCGGCGGTGTCCTGGGTCGGTGCGGTCAAACCCGACCGAATCGACCGATCAGAGGCAAAAGCCTTGGCCAAAAGTTCAAGCTGTTCTAGCGCAAGAGCCAACTCTTTTGGCGCGACCGCTGTAATCCAGGCTTCTACAATAGTGCTGACGGGGAGGTTCATGCTAGCTCCTTGAGAGCGTCATCGATCAGACGCTTTTGGGTTTTGGGATCGATCCCCTTAGCGACGACACGTTCGGTAGCCTGCGTCACAAGCTGTAAGGTCTCAGCTTGGAGCTCACGCTTGATGCGGCGGCGCTCTTCTTTGAGACTTTCTTCGGTACGCTTAAAAATCTGGGTAGCCTCGGCTTCGGCGGCACGCAACTTTTCTATCCGTTTAGCCTCGGCTTCTTGTTCGACCCCGGCAACGACCTTAGAGGCCCGCTCGTTAGCCGACACCACGATCTGCTGGGCCTTAGCGCGCGAGGACTCGAGATCCTGTTCGATCTGCTTGGCGTCTTTGATGCTTTTTTCGATGCGCTCCCGGCGCT
The DNA here is from genome assembly GCA_046350855.1 of Candidatus Anderseniibacteriota bacterium. Lineage (GTDB taxonomy): Bacteria > Patescibacteriota > JAUYIX01 > JAUYIX01 > JAUYIX01 > JAUYIX01. The sequence continues at coordinate 44,145 of JAXLZM010000001.1, forward strand.
CGCGCAAAACTTTAAGCAAGGGCTTGTAGAGCAAGCGCCACAAAATCAAAAGCAGCAAGACAAAGTTGACGATCTGAGCCAATAGGCTCAGCGGCTTGATGCCAAGTTGTTCGAGGAGTTCTCCCACTTCGGTTGAGCCTGTTGGATGAACTAGACGAACTTAATAATGAGCGCCACGACCAGCGCGTAGATACCGATGGCCTCGGCAAAGGCGAGGGCCAGAGTCATTGCGGTCTGAATTTTGGAGCTGGCCTCGGGGTTGCGGCCGATCGACTTGAGACCGCTGGAGGCGAGCATTCCGATGGCAATGGCGGGAGCTAGTCCACCGATTCCGATTGCGAGTGCTGCTGCGAGTGATTCCATATGTTTGTACTTAAAATTAATTGGGTTAGCGTATTGAGCGCGCTACTGCGCGGGTTCTGCCTTGTGCTCTGGCTCGTGCTCACCGTGACTGGTCGTCGCCAGCGTCATAAAGACGAGCGACAGCATAGTAAAGACGAGCGCCTGGATAAATGCCACAAAGGCTTCGAGCAAATAAAAGGGCAGCGGGGCAACAAAGGGAACAATAACGGCAATCACCGTGAGCAGTACCTCGCCAGCAAAAATGTTACCAAAAAGACGGAAGGAACACGAGATCATCTTGGCAACCTCAGAGATGACCTCGAGCAGCCCCACAAAGGTGTTAGCCGGGCCGCCCTTGAGCGTAAAGTATTTTCGCAGGTGTTTAAACAGTCCAAGCGTCGCGATCCCAAAGACTTGTGCGCCCACAACGGTTGCGACCGCCAATGCCAAGGTAAAATTAAGATCAGCGGCGGGTGGTCTAAAGTAAGGGATGAACTCCCGGCCGTGTGCACCAATCTCAAAGAGACCGATCGTACCGATGCCCGGGATAATATCGGTGACGTTGGCCACAAAAATAAACAAGAAAAATGTTGCGAGAAACGGAAAAAATTGTTCGGCTTTTTTGCGACTCTGGGTGACGGACTCGATTAAATTAAGAAGGAACTCAAAAACCGCCTCGACCACGTTTTGCAGGCCGCGCGGGACGCTCCGGGGCTTACGACCGGCCAACCAAGCGACCAAGGCTAGGACCACGATCACGATCCAGGTCACGAGCAAACTGTTAGTAACCGAGAGAGGACCGATCCTAAAGAGTTCTTCCGCCGCGAGGCTGATATGAATCTCGCTACCCATGGGTCCCTCCGGCTGCTCGAGTAGCGGTCCTTACGAGACGAGTCAGGAGCACGGTCGTCAAGACCAGTGAGAGACCCAAGCCGATCAGTAAAAAAAGCGGTGAGGTACCGCGCATACGGTCGAGCCAACGTCCAAGGACCAGTAACAGTAGCAAGGGCAAGGCAATACTGGCACCCAACTGGAGGGCTTGTTTGAGTAACATACGGGAGGTTTGGGCGCGAGACATACGCACCAAGCCTACGGACGATGTTCTACCACGTCAAGGAGCGCTCGATTTGTACAGGCCGGTCGCACGGCCCGATTGACTAAAGGTGAGTGACGTTGCATAGTGCAGACACCACTTCCAATGCGCACCTCGTTTATTTCCGTTCTGTTTTTGTCGGTTTTTATTGGGTTTACGCCGGTTGTTTTTTACGGCTGGCTGTTTTTCTTGCGCCGCAAAAAGCGCTTTCAGCAGGGTAAGCAGCCCACAGCTCTGCTCTCCATGATGTTTTTGGGCGGGATCGCCGCGGTGGTCTTTGCCTTTTTTGCCGAACGCTACCTGATCCAATTTTTGCCCCAGTCGTTCTCGTTTTGTGTAGCACAGTCACCGCTCTGCCAGACCGCAAGCGCCGCCACGATCGGCGTGTTAGCGCTGGCAACCTTTTTGATCGTGGCTCCGCTCGAAGAAGGCTTTAAATTTTTGGCGGTGTATTTTATCTCAATCCGCTCACCGCAGTTCACCCGGATCATCGATGGGGCCAAATATGGTATCGCGGTGGCGCTCGGGTTTGCCTCGGCCGAAAACGCCCTCTACCTCTTTACCAGTCTACGGGAGTTGGATCTCAATACTTTTGTCTCGACGTTTTTGCTGCGCTTTGCGCTCTCGAGCCCGGCGCACTTGTTTTACTCGGGGCTCTTTGGTTACTACTTGGGTCGAGCGCAATTTACCCGCTACGGTAGGGGACGATTGATCGCGACCGGGCTCACGCTCGCAATCGTGACCCATGGTCTCTACGATTTTGTGCTGTTCTCACGGGTCGGCTTTTACGCGATCTTTTTGCTGGTCGCGCTGTTTGGGGTTTTGTACTTTGTCTTTAAGAGTCCCGAGAACTTTGCCGTGCGGATCCCGGAGTTTATGCGGCGCCATCCCAGCTCGCGCGAAAAATTCTTGCAGGTTCCTCCCCAGCAGGGGATCGCACCTGCTTACCAAGGCTTACGGCCGATTTTGGCAGAGATCTCGCCCGAGTTGCGGCCCATTACCCCACAAAATCTCAAACCTGAGTACTTGCCTAAGGAGGTTCCCAGTGAGTTTGCAGAGCAACCGGTAGAACAGCCGGTGCGCGGTGAGATTAAGGTACCGATTTCGACCGTGCCGGTGCGTTCGATCAAAACGGCCCCTGCCTTGCAGCAACTCACCGCGCGTCCACGAGCGCTTGGCCCGGTTCCGGAGCGTACTGCCGATCGAGCGGCGCGCGTGATGACAAAACGTATCATCGCTGAACGTGAGCGACATCAGCGGTTCACCCGGAGTAAAGCGGCGTCAGTAGTAGATCGATCCGTAGCCGGGATTAAACGACGTCGGTTGAACGTTCTGCCAGCGTAGTCCGCTTACAGTTTTTCGCCGTGAAACTTAGAATGCACGTCTTTGAGCTTAATGTTGGTCACGTGCAAGTACATTTGGGTCGTGGCTAAGTTGGCGTGTCCTAAAAATTCCTGCACCGTACGCGAATCCACACCTTTATTAAGTAAATCCGTTGCAAAGGTATGTCGCAGCATGTGCGGGGTCACGCGGTAGGGGAGTCCGGCCTTAGAACTATACTGTTCCAGCGCTCCTTCTATCGCTCGCACGGTCAATCGCCGCGACTCGGTCGTGCGGATTTTGTTGTGCCTGATAAAGAGGGCAGGGTCATCGTCACTGCGTTTAGCTACATAATTTTTTATCCATTGCATGGCACGAGGGGAGAGATAGATCGGCCTGACGCGTCCACCTTTACCCGACACGGTGATTTCCGTCGGTCCATCCGACTTAAAGACTTTTGGAACCTGTCTTACATTAAGTGAAGTGAGCTCACTAATGCGGAGACCACTACTGAACAACGATTCAATGATCGCTCTATCCCTCAGCCCCTGAATTTTTTTGACGTCAGGTGCTGCAAAGAGGCGACGCAATTGTTCGAGCGTGAGGAACTTAATATTTTTGTAGCGATCTGCGTCTTTAAGTTTTGGCAGTTCAACCGCGCTCACAGCTAAAGTCTTGATACCTTGAGCCGCAAAAAAGCTTAAAAAGGAGCGTAGAGCCACGAGATAAAAGAGCCGAGTGCTCTTTTTAAGGGGACGGTTGGTCCTAGGGTTGGCGTATCTGCTTAAAAAGAGGCGGTAGCCGTAGATATGGTCCGTAGTGAGCTTTTGGGGCTGTAGACCCTCTATACCCTCTACCTTGAGCCATTTAAAGAAGAGGTCCAAAAAGCGTCGGTAGTTCTCGATGGTGCGCGGAGAAGCATCCTTAGCGACCTCGAGGTACTGGAAGTACTCAGCACGATAGCCAGAGAGGCCTTTATGGCCAGAGGAGCTCTTTTTAATAATACGCATGGGGAAGGCTGTCTTACGGCTTTTATACCTATCATACTACACTTAAGGTATATTAAGTGCAATTGCCAGTATGTGTGAGTGGGCCCTAGGCTCAACACTCCCCTAGAAAGCAGCACGCCAAGAAATAGCCCAGTGGCCTACCGTGTATTCTCTTGTATATTTATACAAATACAATTTTGATTGCTACTACTCCGATACTCCACATACTCATGCTGATATGCAGCACCGCAGAGCATGTCTCACTCGCATCGTACTAATGGGTGAGTCACTCCCCTCTTTTTTGAGCGCGCTTAGCCATGCATAACAAAAAGGAGGGAGAACTCATGAGTTCTCCCCTGTCACCTATTCTTTAAATTGCGCTTTTCGTAGTCGGCCTTGGCGAACTGGTGATGACCGAGTTTTTATAGGCCAGCCAGTTGTTATTGCTCCAGTAGATTGTGCTCGCAGCGATGGCTTGCTGGACCGAGGCGCGCCAATATAGTCCAGATCGCCTGAAACCTTCCGGTGAGTTCCGGCTGGGCCTCGATGAGCTGCATAAGACCGCTCCGTCCGATCGTATCCACTAAAAGGATTTGCGGTGAACAGTACATCGGTCTCGACATGGTGTCTCCTCGCTCAAACTCCAGCTTTTTCGTACCACAGTTCGAGCCGTGAATCCGGACTAACCTTGGCAAATACGAGGTAAGACGAGTCGCTTAGGTGCGTATTACCCAGTAACAGCGAGTCCCAAGACTCTGAACCCGTGCGAGGTCAGGGCCCTTATAGATGACGGTCTGCTCCAGCTTGAACGGTACAACCTCCTGCGCGATCAACGTGTTATTACGGATGATCACGCGCAAGATGCGACTGGGGGAGCGTGTGGTTACATTGCAGTTCGAACAAAGCCTGATCAAACAGTGCCGTAAAGAGTTCATTACGGTTTTTTATTGGGATCGTGACGCTCAGCGTTGAGTCTATAAAGCTGAAAATCTATTTAAGACCGTATACTTTCTGTCGATTGCCGTGAGGATGAACCAGACTAGCCCGTGGGGCTATGCGAGTAAAGACGAGGTACTCACGGGTGCCTAAAAAAGAAGCGGGAGATCGTATTCTCCCGCTGGTTAGGTTACAGTCGTGGTCAGTTGCACCAAGTGTGGCTTGGCGCTTGGCCGTTTGGTACCGGCCAAAAACTCCGGATGGCCGCAGTACTCAAGACAGAGATCGTTGGTTGGCACGCAGGCGCGCTTAAGCATTTGCGAGCGTGTCAGCCAGGCGTAGTCGGTGTGTTCATCCGGATTGAGGATGATACGGGGTTTGTCCCAGACACGCAGCGTAAAGAGCGTTACATCAAACTCGTTACCATCCGGAAAACGCACAAAGACTCGACCAGCCCAGAGTAGAGCAAAGTAGCTAAAGTGCACCACGATGCCGGTCTCCTCCTCGAGCTCCCGGAGGATGGCCTCACGCTCGCTCTCACCTGACTCGATCGTGCCACCAGGTAAACCCCACAGGTCTGGATAAAACGCGAGGGTTGGCGCCCGTAAGAGGTTGAGGATTTCGCGCGGCCAACCGACGTGGTAGACGATGCACATACAGATCCGCAGTGCGTCCAGAGAGAAGTCCTTTGGGCGCTCGGTATAGAGCATGGGCAATCTCCTTTATGGCGTTTTACGCCATGATATCTCGCAGCACTCCGTCTAAGTCTTCGATGTACTTCATCTGGAGCAATTGCTCCCAAATAGGCCAACGGTGCGTCACATGTTCAACCGGGTTGAGCATAACCTCAGGCTTGTCAGCCAAACGCACCACAAACTGATGGTACTGATAATCGCCCTCGGGATACCGGATGAACCACGAACGCGGGCCATCGCACTGCTCTACAGAAAGCACAATACCGGTTTCTTCTTTAACCTCACGTAAGGCCTCAGTCAAGAGAAGCTGTCTGGTAATGGGAACACCACGCTTTACCTTACCGCCCGGTAAACTCCATCGCAGCGGATGGGGCTTTTCGGGATGGCGGTACAAGACGAGGACTTGCGGCCCAACCAACAATGCCATCGTAACGATTTGATCGATGGGCTGGAAATTTTTCGGCTTAGTTGCAAAGAGCATCACGCCCTCCTTCCAGAAAAACAGTCGTGCTGGATTCGGGAATATAGCATTTTCTGACCGTCTAGCGAAACGTAGTCCGCGCAGTACGTTTTGCGAGTGCTTGCCGCCGAGTAATCAACCGCTTAGCCCGCTGCAACATAACCTTGTCGTCTTTAAAACTGGCAGCACGGATGGCGCGCTCAAAAGTAAACCAGCGAGCCGTGTCATATTCTTTGTCATGTTGTTCAACCGAGCCATTGGTTTTTTTGAGCAAATAATAGTGCACAAACTTATGGATGAACTTTTTACTCACCGGGTGGGTAAAGAAGAAGTTAGCCACGCCGAGCTTGGGACCACCACTACCATGGACCCCGGTTTCTTCCGCTACTTCGCGCTTGGCGGCGACTAAGAGTGACTCACCTTTTTCGGGGTGGCCTTTAGGAAGCCGCCAGGTGACGCTCGGCTTAAAACGACCCACCAAAACTACTTTGTGACGACCACGCCGCTTGGTATAGATAATGCCACCGGCCGAGACCTCGAGCACCACTGTACGAGCTACGCGGGGCATGCCGTTGCGTGTTTTGCGCAGGGCCCGCGCCTGACGCTTGGGTTTTTTGGGGTTCATCCGGCGACCTCGCTCGTTACAGGTAGAGGTGTGGGTTGACGTGGTTGCAATACGGCAAGAGTCCGTAGGAGCGCTGCACGGTCTGGAGGTTAAAGCAGACCATAAAGTGCGTGTGTGGACCGCTCGAGTAGCCGGTACTACCGACCAGGCCGATGATTTGGCCGCGCTTAACGTGCTGCCCCACGCTCACTTTTTGCGACAAGAGGTGACCGTAAAGGGTGTCAAAACCCAGCTCGTCGTGGTGCACGCTGATCCAGCGTCCGTAGGCAAAGCCGCCCAAGTCCCCCACCCCTGAGACCACGCCATCCGCCGAGGCAAATACGGGTGAACCCAACGGCGCCGCAAAATCTAAGCCATTGTGGCCAGCTCCTGCGTAGGCACCGGCCTGGGCGTAGGAGGTCATGCCATAGTCCTGCGTGATGGTGCCGTTATTGGGCGGAGCTAAGACACCCGACCCGGCCGGTGGTGCGCCGGCTGGGATACCGCCGGTTTGATTGCCGAGTTCAGTCTCGAGCGAGCGAATCTCTTTGAGCACGGACTGCTGCTGTTTTTCGTTTTGGACGAGCAGGTCCTGGTAGCTCGCTTCTTGATCTTTAGAGAGCGCTAAGAGTCGATCTTTTTCGGCACGTTTTTCGGCTAAAGCATCGCGCTGGCCCTCGAGCTGCGCCTGTAACGAGATCGCCTCGTTGCGTTGCTGTTCCAGTTCTGCCTGACGCTGCTCCAAATCGGACTTGAGCTGCTTGATCAGCTCGAGACTCTCTTGAGTCTTTTTTTGGAGGGTCTCGGTGTACTCAAACTGGTTGAGCATGTCGGAGAAACTTTTACCGGAGAGCAAAATCTCAAAGGTATTGACGTTGTCTGAGTCGTTGATCAGGCGGATGTACTCAGCCAGAACCTTTTTAGTTTTTTGAATCTCGCGCTCCTTGGTTTTGATCTCGATCTCGGTTTTTTCGATCTCGGTTTGGGTGCGCTGGATTTTGAGCTGGGTATTTTGAACCTGAAGCCCTATCTCATCGATCTCGGTCGTGAGGGTCGAGATATCGTTGGAGAGCGAGCGAATCTCCGAGCGTTTTTGCTCGAGCTGCGCCTGCAGCTTACTGATCTCACCGTCCAGACGATTAACTTCGCCGGTCAGCGAGTTGATTTCACTGGTGATCTCGTCGACCGAACGGGCCTGCACAGGAGTTGGCGCAACCGGACTCAGGGGCCGCAAACCAAAGAGCAGGCCAAGGGCCAGGGCAACTAAAAGTAGTTTTCGGGGAAGTCTCATGCTGCCCATATTACGGCACAAGCGTGAACAACTTGTCAAAGGCAAGCATCGATGCGTTCGAGGGCTTTTTTTTGGCCTAAGACCCAAATGATCTCTTGGGGTCCAGGCGAGGCTGTACGGCCCGAGAGGGCCACACGCAGCGGCCAAAAAACTTCACCCACTGAGCGTTTGGTTTTTTGGGCAAACAGTTTGAGCGACTGCTCAATCGTAGTGGGGCTTTTGAGGTCTGTTGTGGAGAGTGTTGCGACATGCTCACGCACTTCTGCCAGAGCTTTTTTTGACTCTGCGGCCGTACTTTTTTTCCAAGTCAACAATTTGGGATCAACGGTAAGTGTTTTTGCAAAGTAGAACTCAGTCAATTCGGGCAGTTCTGCCAGATGGGTCAAGCGCTCTTGCACCATGGTGAGGGCGCGCCGTTTGAGATCGGACGGACCAGTCCAAAATGGTTCAGCTAAGTGTGCCAACTGGTCAAGGGGCAGTTTACGGAGATACTGTGCGTTGACCCACTGCAAGCGCTTGAGATCAAAAACCGAGCCGGACTTATTGATCTGGCGCAGGTTAAAAGCCTCGGTCAGTTGCTCGCGCGTAAAGAGTTCTTGGGTGGTGCCCGGGTTCCAGCCGAGCAGTGCGATGTAATTGACGATGGCCTCCGGGAGATAGCCGAGCTTGCGATACTCCCCGACGTGGGTCGGGCCGGCACGCTTACTCATCTTGCTGCGATCGGGATTAAGGATCAGCGGAATATGCGCATACTTTGGTAGGTTGAACCCTAGCGCCTGAGCAAGCAGCACTTGCTTGGGCAAGTTGGGCAGATGGTCCTCGCCGCGGATCACGTGGGTAATCTGCATGAGCGCGTCGTCGATGATATTCGCCAGCAAAAACAGCGGCTCGTGGGTACCGGCGCCGCTCTTAGTGGTGCCGCTCGGTTTGGCGATCACAAAGTCACCAAAGTCTCCGCCATGAAAGCTGAGCTTGCCGTGGACCTCATCGTAGACCTCGATCGGCTCGCGCACTGCTCTAAAGCGCACCACGCCCCTACGCCCGGCTTTGTGATGGGCTTCGCGTTGTTCAGCCGTTAACTCGCAACAACGGCCACCGTAGATCGGCGCTTTTCCCGCTTTGAGTGCAGCTTTACGATCCTTCTCGAGTTCTTCCGTGGTGCAGTAACAAAAATAGGCTAGGTCTGCCTTGAGCAGCTGGTCTAGATACGGCCCATGCAATTTTGCCCGCTCGGTTTGGCGGATGGGGCCCTCGTCCCAGTTGAGCCCGAGCCATTTAAGATCCTCAATAATGGCTTGCTCAAATTGCGTGGTGCTGCGGGCGCGGTCGGTATCCTCGATACGCAAAATAAACGTCCCCTTGTGCTTACGGGCAAAGAGCCAATTAAAGAGCGCGGTGCGAGCCGTGCCGATGTGTAAGCCACCGGTAGGACTGGGAGCGATACGTACACGCGGGGCGGTCTCGACGCGGTTTTGGGGGTCTTGCTGCATACCGCAAAGCCTAGCATGTCGTGGCTAAGTAGCGTATTGTGGGCCTATGGCATTGGTTGCTGCCGCACTCATCCCGGGCCCTGAGCAGGGTTCTGCCAAGATCCAAGCGGGCGTTGAGGCCGCCAAAAAGTTGTTTGTGCAAAAAAAAGTGGATCATATTTTGGTCTTATCCGGCCAGGCACCAAGCCCTTCGCACGCCTACACCACGAGCTCCGTCGATCCGGCTGCCTACTACGCCATGGGGTTGGACAAATTGCAGCTGACCGACGGCGGTGCCACCGCTCCGGTCTTTGAAAACGACGTAGCCTTTGTGGCCGGACTTAAAGAGCGAGCGCGACCGTTTGGATTGCGCATCTTGACCAGTCCGACGATCAAGATCGATCGGGCAAATTCCCGTGCGCTGCGTGCCCTCGAGATTGGGCCGGCGGTAAAATTGGTCGCCTTTATGCTGCCCTATAAAGCACCTAAAGAGTTGTTTGAGTTTGGACGTGTGCTCGGTGCGGTGGCCCAACAATCCCAAGGCAACGTGGCGGTGCTTGCGGCCGGTAACCTCTCAGCGCGTCTCAGTAAAGAGGGTTCAGCCGGATTTGACCCGGCCGGAAAACAATACGACACGCTGGTCACCGAGGCAGCAAAAAAGAACGACTTTATGCCGCTACTCAAAGCCGATCCCACGTTGTTAGAAAAAGCTGGTCAAGAGAGCGCCGGACAAATTGCCGTAATCGCCGCTGCCACCATGCGCGTCCTCAAAGCCTCCCTCCAAATCTACGAGGCGGCAGGCGGAACCGGCCAGGCCGTACTGACGTGGTCTTAGTTTCGGTCACACCCGCTACCAAACTTCCCCTCCACAAACCGCAGCGCTTTACCTATCAAACATCCGCGGGCTCGGTCGCGGTCGGTACGGTCGTCGATGTGCCGCTCGGTCGGCGCGCCGTGGCTGGTCTTATTACCGGCCAGGCGGAGCGTCCTCGTGGGATCAGCCTCAAAACCGCACGACCGCGCACGACGGTCATTGCCACCCCGTACTTAGCACTGGTTGAACGACTCTCTCAGATTTACCGGGTCTCGCAAGGCTTGATCGTTAAGTTACTGCTCTCGGGGGCAGTAGCCACGAAAAAAAACGTGACTACGCCGGCGGCTCCAACCGATAGCACTCCTATCCAGTTACCCAAACTTACTGACGATCAGACAAGAGCAAGTGCGACGATCAAACGCTCGCTCGGTTCATACGCAGATTTTTTATTGGATGGGATCACCGGCTCCGGCAAAACCGAAGTCTATGCCGATGTGGCTGAGCGCGTTTTGAGGCAGGGGCAACAAGTCGTTCTGCTCGTCCCCGAGATCGCCATCGCCACTCATCTGGTCGAGCGCTTGCAACGGTACTTTGGCCCGCGCGCGGCGATTTGGCATAGCGGCCTACGCGGACCCGAGCGCAGCCGGATTTGGTCGGCCGCGGTTACGGGACAGCCCATGCTCTTGATCGGTCCGCGCTCGGCGCTCTTTGTACCCCTCGCCAAACTGGGCACCATCATTCTCGATGAGGAGCATGACGGGGCCTACAAGCAGTGGGATCAAGAACCGCGTTTTCATGCGCGGGTAGTGGCGCGCGAGTTGGCTCGCCTCGCAAACTGTCCGCTCATCTTAGGCAGTGCCACCCCCAGTATCGAGACACTCCAGCAAGTGACCCTCGGCAAAACCGAGCGACTCGTCTTGCCGCAGCGTTTTGGTGGCAGTGACTTGCCCGAGGTACAACTGGTCGACCTGAGCGCCACCCCGGCGGGTCAAGTTTTGGCCCCAGCGACGGAGCAGGCCTTACGTGAGACGCTCGTCCAAGGTTTACAAGCGATTATCTTGCTCAACCGACGCGGGGCCGCGCCAGCCGTGGTCTGCCAAGCCTGTGGGCACCAGTGGCGCTGCGCGCGCTGTGAGCGCCTCCTGGTCTGGCACGTGGCCCCGACCCCGCACCTGGCTTGCCATTTTTGCGCGCTCACACAAGCCGTACCGAGTGCCTGTCCGGAGTGCAAGACCGCGGTCTTACGCTTGCAAGGTGTCGGCACCCAACGTGTGGAGGCCGAACTCAAAGCACTGTACCCTGCTGCGCGCGTCGCGCGCTTAGACGCGGATATCTCGCGCTCGGCCGGACGCTTAGCCGACATTACTAACAAACTCAGTGAGGGAGCGATCGATCTGTTAGTCGGCACCCAACTGGTCGCCAAAGGCTGGGACCTAGAAAAACTCCACTTAGTCGTGGTGCTCAACGCCGATCAAGGCTTGCAAACGCCCGATTTTAGAGCGCACGAACGTACCGTGCAGCTCCTCTGGCAAGTGGCCGGCCGTGCCGGTCGCCGCAAAAAACGCGGCCAGGTGTTGATCGAGACGCACTATCCCGAGCACCCTGCCATCCGCGCCATCGTGCAGCACAACTACGCCACCTTTGCCGAGCAAGAGTTGGCCGAACGCAAACGCTACGGCTACCCACCCTTTAGACATATCGTGACCCTCTACCATGAGGCCAACCCCAACGACCCAAGTGTAGTACAGCGTGCCACAACCCTCACCAAAACCTTGCTCAAAAAATTGAGCTCCGAGGCAACAAACGGTGCTCATAGCCTTAGTGAGATTTTGCCGCCAACGATCCACACCTTGCCGCGGGGCAAAAAAATCGTCGCACTCTCGGTCCTCACCCAACGGCCCGCGCACGTGTTGGCGGTGGTTCCGCCGGAGTGGTCGGTGGATTTGGATCCGGAGCAACTCCTCAGCTAGGACTCCTTGACGTCATGGATTTTTTACTGCACACTAGTCCGTCATGAAACAAACTATCCGCATTGGTAACGACCCGGTCCTGCGTAAGGTCGCGGCTGTAGTCGAGCACGCCGAGCTAGCACCACAACAAATGCAGGCCACGATCGACGCGCTCTTTGAGACTATGGAGTCGGCCGATGGCTTGGGATTAGCCGCACCGCAAGTCGGGCTCTCCAAGCGCATCGTGATCGTGGTGCAAGGCAAAAAAGCCATTTGTTTGGTTAACCCGGAGTTCACCCCGATTGGGACCGAGCGTGAGTTGGGCGAGGAGGGCTGTCTGTCTTTTCCAGGTCTGTTTGGTAAGGTGGCGCGCTTTAAGCGGATTACGGTCAAAGCCCTTGGTCGAACCGGTGAACCTCTCAACTTTACCGCCGAGGACATGGACGCACGGGTGATTCAGCACGAGATCGATCATTTAAACGGAGTGCTACTGCCCGATCGACTCAAAGAAAAAGAAGAGGCGCCGGCGGCTAGGTCAGACGGTCGGAGCCTGTAAACGATTCTATGGATCCTCGCATTATCTTCTTTGGTACACCGGAGTTTGCCGTACCAAGTCTAGAGGCCTTGATCGCGGCCGGGTACAAGCCGCTGGCCGTGGTGACGCAGCCCGCCGCCCCGGTCGGTCGACATGCAAAACCGACCGAATCAGCCGTCGCTCGTGCGGCGCACAAGCATGCGATCCCGGTCCAGACACCCGATTCTATTAAGTCCAAAGAATTTATATCGTGGCTACGCGAGCAAAAACCGGACGTGGCACTCTTAGTCGCCTACGGAAAAATTTTGCCTGAGCCGGTGCTTGCGGTCCCCAAACTTGGCTTTGTTAATGTTCATCCGTCGCTGCTACCAAACTATCGCGGTGCCTCCCCTATCGCGGGCGCTCTGCTCAACGGTGAGACGCAAACGGGTGTGAGCATTATGCGGCTGGATGCGCAGATGGACCACGGTCCGATTTTGGCCCAACAAACCATCGACATTGCAAGTGACGCTACGATGGGCTCACTCTCCAAAAGCCTTGCTGACCTGGGAGCTACATTGCTGATCAAGACTCTGCCCGACTTTTTGTCCGGTAACAATCAGGGTGAACCCCAAGATCACAGCCAGGCCACCGTTACAAAATTGCTCAAGCGCTCCGATGGTGAGTTGGACTGGTCACGCTCCGCGATTGAATTAGAGCGCCAGGTCCGCGCCTTTACTCCCTGGCCCGGGACGTTTACCTATCTCGGGGGTGTTCGCCTCAAAATTTTGGCGGCACAAATCGGGGCCGACGCCCCAGTAGACAACGCGAGTAAACCAGGCGCACTCACCCTCGAGGGTGAGCGACTGTTCATCCAGACGGGAGCGGGGCAACTCGAGATACTGCGTGTGCAGCTGGCCGGGAAAAAACCGCAAAACGTGGGTGAGTTCATCCATGGACAGCCGCGACTGCGGGGTGCTACAGTAGGTTAATGACTACGCCCAACACACGCGCCCGCACTGCGCGCCTCGTGATCGGCTTGCTGTTGGTCGCCGGGATCGTGGCCGTGATTTGGTACACCCAGCAGCAAAAAAACGCCGCGCCGACACCGCCCGTTGCTGGGGTTACGGAGCTCTCACTGGAGACGTTCTCGAGTAAGCTGCTTGCCAATGAGCAGGTTTTGTTACTCGACATCCGATCCGAGAGTGATTTTACGGCCGAACATATCCCTGATTCGATCTCAGTGCCGTCCTACCAGCTGACCGCGCGCTCCAACGAACTCAAACTCTTTACCGATTGGGACACCGTGATCGTGTGTTCGGCCGAGTGCGCTGAGTTAGCGCAGGCGGTCCACGACTTACAGCTCAGCGGGTTTACTAAGCTGTCTACGTTGGCCGGTGGGTTTGCCACCTACAAAGACGCCGGGCTCTCGACCGCCTCGGAGTCTAATTTGGTGCAAGCGGACTTGGCTAAGATCCTCAAAGGTGTGTCGGTGCCAGAACTCTCGCTCGACGAGTTTAAGGCTACACAAAAGGAGGCCGCCTCAAAATCGGGCGTGTTTATCCTCGATAGCCGCACTTCTTTTGAATTTGTCACCGGTTTTATTCCGGGGGCTACAAATATTCCGCTGCACACGATCGCCGCGAGTGTCCAACACGGCTTTATTCCGCGTGACAAAAAAATCGTGGTCTACGACCGGGTTGGTAATCGCGCCAAGATCGCGGTGCAAGCCCTGCTCGATGCGGGGTACAAAAACGTGTTCAACCTGACGGGTGGAATCGAGGCCTGGACCAAAGCTAAAGGCGAGACCGCGCTGCCCAAGGCAGACGGCAGCGACCTACCGCAGTTGATCCCGGTGCTCTATCCGGAGCACTAACTTTGACAATCGAGCGTAACTCTGCTTGAATAGCCCACCGTTTATAAGACGGTAAAGGAGCGTACTGGATGAACTTTGCCATTTTCCAAGACGAGGATGGGATGGTACTGGCCTCTGTCACTGAGTCAGATCGTACGGATTTCAAAAAAGAACAACCAAAGAACTCTGGTCCGATCAAGCTCCTGGCCTTTGAAAAAATCGAGAACTATCTCGGACACAATACGGCTGACTTGGCGGACAACCTCATGGCCCTCGACGAGGTCATGCACGGTAGCATGGATGCCTTTTTGAGCGGCCTGATCTGTAACGCTTACGAGTTGGGCCGACAACATGGTCGACGTCGCCGCTAGCTACACTACGCCGCTGGTTCCAACTAGGACTGGCGGTTTTTTATTCGATGAGCGCTACGTGGCTCTAGGCCAGGACGAACCAATACGCTAGCATTACGCGCATGTGTGGAATCGCTGGTTTTGTGGGGCAGAACCCCGCTCTTCTCGAAAAAATGCTCGGGTCGATCAAACATCGAGGCCCCGACGGCCAAGGCACGGATACCCGTGCGCCCTTTAGCATTGGAATGCGCCGACTCGCCATCATCGACCCAAAGCACGGCCAGCAACCGATCTACAGCGCCGATAAAAAGATCAGCATTATTCTCAACGGCGAAATCTACAACTACCCCGAGCTCTGGCGCGAGCTTAAGTCCAAGGGCTACCGCTTTACCACCGATCACAGCGACACCGAGGCAGTCCTGCATGCTTATGAGGAGTGGGGCCGCGACTGCGTCCACCACCTGGTCGGCATGTTTGCTTTTGCGATTCATGATGCAAGACGGGGTGAACTCTTTATCGCCCGCGACCGCCTCGGGATTAAGCCGCTTTATTACACGACCGCCGGCAAAAGCAGTGGCTCAACTCACTTCGCCTTCGCCTCAGAATTCAAATCGCTCTTGCAAGACCCGAGCATCCCCCGTCGCCCCAACCGCGACATCGTCCGACAATTTCTCTTGTACCGCGTCCACGACGCAACAGAGCACACTTTTTTTGACGGCATCAAGCGACTCCTCCCCGGCCACTGGATGATCGTCACGGACCAAGGAATCCAAAAAATCCAGCGCTACTGGGAGCCAGAGGTTAATCCGGAGTTTAGTTCAGCCAAGTCAGACGACGAGTATGCACAAGAATTTTACGAACTCTACAAAAAAGTAATCAAGCGCCACTTGCTCGCGGACGTGCCGGTCGGCGTGACGCTGTCCGGCGGCCTCGACTCAACCGGCGTGACCTGCGTGACCGCCGAGCTACTGAGAGCAGGCAGCGACCTCCACACCGGCAACCGGCTGCATACTTTTTCGGCGCTGTTCCCGGGCCAGACCATCGATGAGAGCGAGTTCATCCATGAGGTCGAGCGCTATACGCAGACCGTCCCGCACTATGCCCACCCCGATGTCGAGACGTTTTGGGGCGAGCTCGACGCGTGGATGTTTACGCAGGAGGAACCGACGATTTCGAGTGCGCCCTATGCCTACTACTCCGTGTATCGTGAGGTCAGTAAGCACGTTAAGGTCGCTTTATCGGGCAATGGCGGGGATGAACTCTTGGCCGGCTATGTCCCCTATCTCAAGTCGTATCTGACGTCGGCGCGCGATCAGCATCATTACGGTGCGATCGTGCGAGAGTTGGTACGGGGTTTTAGTGTGTATCGTCGGGCACTCGGCCAAGCGGTTGCCGAGCGTAATCGACTGCGGGGCCAACCGCTCTCGATGCGAGAGCTGGTTCTGCCGGACATTGCTGCAACAAAGCGCACGGATTATCAGATCGAACGTAACTTAAATAAACGCCTCGCGTTAGATGTCACTCGCTACTCGACACCCAACTTACTGCGCTACGAGGACAAGAACTCGATGGCATTCTCAGTAGAGTCACGTGTTCCCTTTTTGGATCATGAGTTGGTCGAGTACATCTTTAAGCTCCCGATCGACCAAAAGATTAAAAAAGGTTGGACTCGGGCGGTCTACCGCAATGCTATGCGCGGTCACATGCCTGAGAAGATTCGGTTGCGACGGAGCAAGATCGGATTTACCAACCCGGAGCTAGGTTGGCTCAAGGCTAAATCGGGACCGATTAGTGAGATCTTTGCGAGCAAGCAACTGGCGAGTCGCGAACTCTACCAAGACGGTGCAGTCGCCGATGCCTGGCAAGCCTGGCTCAAGGGCAAACCGGGCGACGGCCTGCTCTTTTGGCGCATTCTCTGCACAGAACTCTGGATGCGTCGCTTTATTGACCAGTCGGTAGCGAGCCAGTAGCCAGTTCGTAATTGAGTTCTACGGGCCCAATTTTCTCCAGACACTCTTTTTTCATTGCTCGGTGTTTTTGATTTATTTCCTTGTTCATATTCGCGGGTAAGTTTTCTCCCACACTAAATCCAATCGTGTAGTGTTCTTCATTTAATTTAAAAATGCCAAATCCTTCATGAGTCAGCCCTTCCTCACTTAATGTTCTAATAGCATCTTTTCTGTAAGTAGTATGCAATAGCTTGCACCAGTTGAGCCATGCTTCTAACTTTCCTTTTTTTATTTTGAATAAACTCATTTTTATCATTCTCGTATTATAACCTAAACTACTAATCCCGCGTTGAAAAAACAGGTTTACTGTAGTACCATATACCGATTATTCGGAACGATCAGGCACACTTAGGAGAACCACACCCATGACAACCCCAAACATCACCATCGACGGAACCACCTACGACCGCTTCCCGATCAAGACCCACTTGATCCACATCAAGGAGGACATCAATCCGCTGCTAGAAAAACTTGTCGTTCCCCAAGCCAAACCCGGCGACTGGATCGCCATCTCCGAAAAATTTGTCGCCATCGCCCAAGGCCGCGTCATCCACGAATCCGTCGTCAAAGCGAGCTGGCTCGCCAAGCTCCTCGTCAAAGGCGTCAAAAAGCACAAGGACGACATCGGCTACTCGCACCCCAAAAAAATGCAGGTTGCGATTATGCAGGCTGGTTACACTCGAATGTTCTTTGCTGGTCTTCTTGGCGCGGTCACTCGCCTCTTTGGCCGCCACGGCGACTTTTGGCGCATTGCCGGGCACCGGGTCAGTGAGATCGATGGGTTCAACCCGGATGCCATCCCGCCCTTTAATGAATTTGCCATGCTCGGTCCGGCCGATCCCACCAAAACCTGTCAGGAGATCGAGGATCGCCATCACATCCCGGCC
Source organism: Candidatus Anderseniibacteriota bacterium (assembly GCA_046350855.1). GTDB lineage: Bacteria > Patescibacteriota > JAUYIX01 > JAUYIX01 > JAUYIX01 > JAUYIX01. The sequence goes on from JAXLZM010000001.1 coordinate 61,722, forward strand.
GTGATCATCGACGGCAACAACATCAACGTCGAGGTCCTCGGCATGAGTCGCGGCGTGCCGGTCACCAAGGAGCTCGCCCGTAAGATTCTCCTCGACAACCCCATGGGCCAGTCGGATGAACTGACGCCGATTATCTTAGTACGGGAAAAGTGAAACTGAGTACGGAGCAAGATATTTTAGACCTAATCAGTGCGGACCCGTGGATGATGGAGGTTTTGCGTGTGGTCGAAAAACTAAATCTGCCCAATTGCTGGATCGGCGCTGGGTTCGTCCGGAATACAGTGTGGGATGCACTCTTTGATACACCAGTGCGCACTCCTCTCGATGACGTCGATGTAGTCTTTTTTGATTCCAAAGATCAGTCAGGGGAAAGAGAAACAAAGTTAGAACACGAGCTCGCAGCAAAGATGCCTGAAATCAAATGGTCCGTCACCAACCAAGCCAGGATGGCAAAAATAAAAGGAGACGCCCCCTATCTGTCTACTAAAGATGCGCTGGCGGCTTGGCCGGAGACTGCAACCGCTGTGTCAGTCCGCCTTACCGGTGTTGAGCTTGAGTTACTTGCACCGCATGGCATCAAGGACATGATTGGTGGGATTGTTCGGCCAACGCCAATCTTCTCCAGGAAAGAAGAGCAGTTTGCGGCCCGTCAAGCTAAGAAAAACTGGAAAAGCAAGTGGCCCAATCTCATCCTACCTCGGTTTTAACTCTACTTCTCCCTTACGATAATCAAACTTAACTACGAAGTTCTCGAAAAGTCCTATTTGGCCAACAACACCATAGTTTGACACTTCTCCAACCTGCGGCATAAATGCCACGTCAGTCTCAAAACTCCAGCCGCCCACTTCGATTTCGACTTTGTGTGCATATGACGGAGCGTTTTGACCGGCGATGCCCGTAATACTACCCCTTGTGCCTGTGGTCACGTCTAAACCAATCGCGTCGCCAATTTCCGCATCAAATACTGCCAGATCAGCCCCGGAGTCGACTAAGACTTCATAGTTCGCTATTTTGCTGGCATTTTTTACCGTAACCGGAATGACCGGCCGTAAGTACGGTCCGAACTTTTTATAACGAAATTTCATTGCGATAGCCTACGTACGCATTCAAGTTAGTAGGCATTCGCATGAGAATAGGATTATCGTGGCCCTTCTCTCGGGCCACGGCCAGCGCTTGTTTAGCAGTCTTACCACTGCCAACAACCGTCTTTTCGTCCTTGAGAAAAGCGACCCAGAGTCCTTTGTATTTTTTATAGGTTTTGGTCCAGTCGATTGCCATGCTTGGCATGCTAGCAACCTAACATTAAATAATTGTTAAATAAAAAGTACCTTTTGCACAAGACCACTATTCGCTATATATCCCTACGTTTCCAAAAGAAAAGCCGCCCCAGGAGATCCCAGGACGGCTAACGAGTAGTCAGGCAACTTCAACGATCGGCTCTACGCTGATGATCTCAGTGGCAACGGGCAAAGAACGCTCCGGCCTACCAAAGCACCAGAACCAAAGGACTAGGGCCACCAAACAAATGGCGCTTGTGCAGATCCATGTACCAAGTGGACCAACCGTACCAACAATCAGCGCTCCGAACGTGAGTCCGGCAACCGCGGCAATACTTTGCGCGGTACTGTCGATCGACAGGATGGTCGCCTGGACGTCGTCCTGCTCTCGTTGAGCGATACAGCCAAGATGGGAGCGTCGACTAACACCAAAGAGTCCCCTACCCAGCTCGTGCAGCAAAAAGCAGAAGACAATCACACTAAAGTGCCGCGCAATACCCGCACCGATTAACGCCACGAGCGTGATACTACCAGTCGCCATAAACCAGCGATTAGGCGCGACGCTCCCGCTCGTACGTTTGGCAATCCACATACCAAACGTGCAAGCGATAATAATCAGCACCCAGGCCATTCCAAACCACTTTGTCGCAACTCCGGATGAACTCAAAACGAGTGCCCAGTACATGTTGGCAGGCTGCATAGCGATGGCCAAGATTACGCCAAAGAGTGAACAGCTCAGGATTCGCTCGTGCTTGCAGGATCGAAGCGCCTGCAAAAACACGTCGCGAGAACCCGCCTTCAACTTACGATTGGGTGCCGGTTGAGCGCTCGATTTGGTGTCCTCCATTAATACCCAAGCACACAGAGCCGTCGTCAGATACAACATGCTGCACAATGCAAATGGTATCCCCAATCCCCAGACCGAACTGTACGCACCAACAACCGAGGCAACCATCGAGAAACCATTACTGATCATCTCGCGCTGATTGTAGATCTGGTTGAGGGCCTGGGAGTACGACTCGCGATCGGTCGCGAGCTCACGCTCGTATCGGGCATTAAACCACGCTTCAAACGCTCCACTTTCGCAGGTACTGCCGACGGCAATCAGTGACTCCGCAAGGATAAACAACCCCAGTGTCGAGACTTGCGAGTAGAGCGCGGTTCCGCCAGCCATAAGGACACATGCCACAATAAACGAGAGCTTACGGCCAAAGAGATCAGCCATAATCCCTGTCGGCACGTCCGAAAAACACTTGATCGCCCAGTACGCGATATTGGGCAACATGATCTGCGCTGGTGTGAGCCCATGCGCGTGCAAAAAGATCACGTAGTACCCAAAGCAAAAAGAAATACTGCTCTTGTAGAGCGCTGAGAGTAGCCAATAAATCCAAACCGTGCGTGTGCGCATTGAGACCTCGCCTTTCTAATCGTTACGTTGGTATTAAGTTGGTAATGAGCCCTAGTTCTGCCTGCTATTAGCCTGTGGCTATCTACAAAAACACCTCGGGCGAACTAGCCGAGGTGTTCTTAGGAGGCGCTTTATGCGCGTAACGTGCGCTTATGCACGAGTAGAACCAACAACACCATGGCCAGATAGCCCAAACAAGCGAGGATCGCCCTCGACAAATTTGGTATTGAGACTGATGTGTTGATAGCTCATTTGCGGGAGATACTAACAAGGTGCGCGGATCCTGTCAAAAAGAGTTACGATAGCGCGGATGAACTTCACGGATCCATCCGTCAAAGAACTCCAAGAACTCACCCGCAACGAGCACATTCGCGTTATCTATCCTCTCCGCCCCGTTATCGAAGCCCATTTTTTGCTCGTCCCTGTCCGCGCCGTCGCACGGTTATCCGACCTCTCCGAGCCAGAAGTTCTAGCGCTCTTCCAACTGCTCAAGCAGGCGCAGCTCGTCATGGCCAAGGCCTACGGCGTCGATGGCTTTAATTTTTTCGCGAACGAGGGCGCCTCAGCCAGTCAGCGAATCCCCCATGTGCACTTTCATCTGTTCGGTCGCTCGGCCGATGAGCCCATCAATCCCTTCTCTATTCTCAACGACCCAGCAATAGCCAAAGCTCGTCCCACACTTTCTCCGGATGAACTCTCCGCCCGAGTCACAATGCTTCGCTCCGCTTTTCCCAGCAGCTAACAACTGCCCGCATAAGCGATTGAACACTGTCAACCGTCCTGTCATCTTCTGATAAAACCATCTGTAAATCAGTACAACCAAGTACAATCCCTTGGGTTTTAGAGCGAGAAACAACAGCACGCAGTAGTCGACGTGCCTCGTCAATACCCCTGCCATTAATGAGGCTTAACACAGCGCGATCTATACGACTCTGATCAAAACTCTTCGGCACTACAACTTCGACACCGTGATTTTGTAGCTCATTCTGGTAGAGACGCGTGGCAACCGTTGTGCTTGTAGCGAGGAGAAGCACGGATGACCAGCCGCGTTGCAGCACCTCGCGAGCAGTCAGAGCGACCATGTTGAGAATCGGCACCGACACGGCTTGCTGCACATCAGCAAGCAACACATGCACCGTATTGCACGGCACAATAATCAGATCGCAGCCAGAACGCTCAAGAGCACGAGCACCCTCTTGCAGCTTCTGCACAAAGTGCGCGCGACTGCCGCCATGCTCGATAAAGTCGCGTTCAGCGCTCTCATTGACGGCGACGTTCCAGACGCAGATCTGTGGGCGATTACCGCCAACGGTAAGCGCCTTAACCAGTTGCAAGTAGAGCTTAGCGGTCGTAGGCGGACCCAAACCACCCAGTACACCGAGGATCGGTGCTTTTTTTGGCTCAGTAAATTGTGGTGATTTTGGAGACATAACAAAAAAACGCCCCACTTGGTCGTCATTTCCTACAAACTAATTAAGAAACGCTAGCGCCCAAGCAGTGGAGTGCTCGCGTAATAATTACTGATTAGGCTTTTGCGGTTTGTTGCTTTCATTGCGGGATGAACCCTAACAGCGATTTCGCTTTAAGTCAACCTGCGCGGCGTTTTTTGCATTTGAGTCTTAAGCTTTTCAAAAGCTTGGCGACGCATGCTGATTTCATTCTTTTGTTTCTTGTCCATCTCCGCCAACGTCTGGACTCCAGAAAGCTTGTTTTTGTTGCTGGTGACAAACATGAGCATAAGTGAAAAATAGCTTAAATCACTGTGGATTGACATATTGTATACAGTACGCTATATCTGAACTCGGAATTGCCATCGCTTCGAACTGTCGCAACTCAATGCGGCGTGCCCGAGAGGGATAGAAGCGGTGGATCCTTTTATTTGGGCCAAAACTGGACGTACACTTCTCTGGCCTCAATCATGGGTCGGTACTCCCTTTTATCATCTTTTTCACTTAGTGAGCGATGAACAGCGCCGACAATCATGTCCGCTAGTTGAATTAGGTTGTTACGTTTTGAATCCTGAATCTTTACCTTCCTAATGATTTTGCCTGCCTTTCGACGTAAATACGTCTGAAACTGCTGTCTAAACTCTCGTGAGCCACTTCCGTCAATGATGACGGTAGCGTCTTTAAGTTGTCTCCGTGCGTTCTCAACGACCAAGCTACACGCGTACTTATAAAAAGATTCTGTATCATTAAACCTATCGCCGTAGAGCTTGCTTGGGTCCTTATTGATCACAATGCCATAGTAAAAGAAGTCATGCGGCAGAACGGCCTCATAAAATGCTTTTCTTCGCTCAAGGCGTAAGCGATTGAACTTGAACTCATATTCGCCCCTATAACCCATGTCCTTCTTCAGCCTCGCTATAGTTTGATCGCACGCATCTGCTTCTGCGTGATCACTAAATGCAACGAGCACGATAACAAAATACTTGCTGGAGCCTTGGCTAACTTTGCGTCCCGTATCCCCGGATTCATCAATAAAAACTAACATTGGGCTGGATTTTAGCTCCTAGAGCTTAAGAAAACGTGAAGATTTGCCGCGTTCTTCAAACTTGGTATCATCTGTTTCGGAATTGCCATCAGCCCGAACTGTCACTATGTTGTGGCTTTCTCGCAAGGGATAGGACTGGTGGTTGGCTCCTCTACGCAAAACCCTTACCGTATCTTCTCCCAATTAACCCGCACAAACACCCGAATCCCGCTCGGATAGTACCGCGGGTAGCGCTCAGCAAACTCAACCCGCGCCGCATCAAACGACGCGTCGCTAATCACCCGGGCCCGCTTAGCCAGATACAGCAACACAATGGTCGGGCTACGCGACTCACCCACATCGCAATGCACTAGCACCTTTTGGGTCTTGATCCGCGCCTCGATAAAGTCCAACACCTGGGTAAAGAGCGTGGGGCCGTAGGGTTCGAAGGTGGACGACTGCGTATCCAGCCAGCTCAGATACAGATCGTTTGTGTCCTGCAGCATGAGGTAGTCAGTGTGCCCCCTCTCCCCCGCAGGCCGAACAGACTACGTGGCATGCACATAGGCCCATTCGCCGGGCTTGGCCGCTTTTTTGGTGGCTTGGTAGTCCTCTAGGTTGCCGACGTAGAGGTTTGAGAGGAGTTGTTTCACTTACTGATCGGTCACAATGACTGCAAGCTCACAATCTCGCAGCACTAACAAAGGCCATTGAGGACCTGCTTCCTTAAGTAGCTTTAGAATATTTTGGTTGCCGTCATAGTGAGCAACGACATTCCGTCGGAGAATGCCCAAGCCTGTCTCTACTTCGCCAGTATCTTGGCTGAAAAAATGTTTTGCAAGCACATAGGCACCCGCAGATGAGCCGGCAATGGTTTTGCCGCTAATTAGTTGTGAGAAATCGGGATGCTCCTTCAAAACATGTAACAATCTTCTTGTTGTTCCGCCTCGCATATAGATCGCTGCAGCCCTAGAAAGCTCTTCGGTAAAATTAGCCTCACTTGCCATGACGAACTTAACTTTTTTACCACCGGAATTTTCCTTTATTCTTTCTACATCCACTGCAAACAATTTTTCGTGTTCTTGCGTAGGTCTAGCAAAGTAAACGAGCAGTACCGTACCCCCATTAGGTATGTCGCGAACTATCTCACCAAAAAAATCTTTGTTTGATTGAACGGGATTACTTGTGTAGCCGCCGTGCAGGATGAACTTCGTCATAACACCATTATGCATGTTTTATGGCTTCCAGGCCTTATCGATCCCCCATCACCCGCTCCGTCTCCACGCCGGCTGGTACCCGCCAATATAAAATTCCCACGCCGTCTGCGGCACACCGCCAAAGTATTGCTCTTTATTGATCCAGACTTTGCCGTCATTGTACGATTCGGATGAACCACTGTTTAGTGTTGGCCGTCGCACTCAGGTAATGATAATAGGTTATCCGCCGTCGTGTCATCCGCTTTCGAACGCACATATTTTGTGCCCACACTTGTGATCAAAGCCTCTAAGATACTTTCACTGCCACCATGGCGAATGCGTGCGTCTCCGTGCTGATCATGGATAAAATCATAAATCGCGTTTCTGCTGTGCCTGCCGCGCCCATTATTGGCGGGATTGATCCAGCACAAATGACTGATCCTTGTGTAATCGTTTTCACCTGTCGCGTTGACGTCTTCCTTTGCTATACAAGTTATTAATATCACTGTGGATTCTTTACTTAAATTAGTCTGCTATCTTAGGTACAGGACCCGCCTTCCGCATTTATCCTATTTGCCGTTTATCAAGTCGTTTACGGACTTGACATCATGGCTCTTCTTGTAGGTCCTCCAGAGCATATCGTCCCGCACGTGCAAATCGACTCCATAGTCCCGCTCAATCGAGCGGACTTTGGTGTCGTCACGTTTGCGACGAAGCGGCCCCTTCTCGTTGCGAGAACGAGGTCCCTTCATGCCTGGAGCATCCTTGATGTTTTTTGCCATCGAGGTGTTCCTAAAAGTTAGTTTAAAGGGTTCGACTCTTCCCTTCGGTCACTTAGTGCGGCCGAGCGTTAACAGTCGCGAGTTTCCTAGTTGGGAGAGTTGCAGAGGCGAGCCCTGCAAGACGATGTTACTCAGATCACTCAAAGAATGTCAAGGGCATAGCTTGCTCAAATCGACTAAACCGTGCAGATTTTCCTAGATGTCCACCACCAAAGCCCCTAAAAAAAGTCCTCTATCTCTTCACCCGTTTCCAGAAGTTCGCCATGGACAACCAAAACGTCACCTACAAAGCACCGCAAGTGCTACAAGAGTTCGTCGGTCCCCTCTTCCGCGAGCTTGAACGGAATCTGGACAACTCCTCTGGCCAGTCCGATGAACTGACGCCGATTACTTTAGTTGAACCGCTTGCAAGACGATGATGCTTCAGCATAAAGGCTCCAGCACATGATGGCGAAAAAACGAAGTTCCAAAAGGTTCTTGACCAAGGAGAGCTTGAGTGCCGGACGTGAAAGTATTGATTTTGGGATGAAGGACTTAAATAACCTGCGAGACATGCCCAATGTCAGGAATAAGCCATGGACAGAGGACTGGGCGACAAGCCGCGTCGGAGGATCGAAGGTTATCTTTTTGGAACTTAATGTTTTATACAACTTAGTCAATTGCAAAAATCCAGAAGAGCGAGTCGCCTACAGAAAGCTTGATCAAGTTTTAAAGCGAGGAGTTGAAAAAAGGCAGATTGTGTGCGTCTCCTCTATGGCCCAGTTGCTTGAAGTTTTTAAACATGGATCTTTAGAGAAAAGAGTAGCAGTTTCTGCAACTTGCGATCTATTAACAAAGAGAGTGGGTGTGTTTTCTCCAGATGCACAAGCATATGCAGAGTTAGTTAATGCTGCTGCTACTTTTTTCTCGGGTAATTCAATAAAGCCAAGGTTTATCAACCCATTTAGAAGTTGGATTGAGTGCTTGGTGCCATTTCATGAAATTAAATACCCGCAAAAGTCAGTTTTTGATGATCACCGGGCACGCGCACGGCTTGAAGAGATGCTAAGCGATTTCAATTTTCATGAACTAGTGCCGCATCTTGAGATAAGCCAACTTCTGGGTCCCTTCCCCACAACTGATTCAATTGGCAAGCGTTTCAGTGGTTTAGGAAAAAGTGAGATAGAGAATGAGCTCGTAGCAAACTTTATCCATAATAAAAAGTGGTTAGTAGTGCTCGCCATGAGCGACGCGGTACAGATGATCACAAAAGCAAATATAAAAATGATCGCACCAGAAGGCGCTTGGCTCTTTAATTTGATAACGTCGTCCGCGTTTGTGAATTACTATATTACACTGACCGCTAAATTACTTAGCGAAAAGAAAAATACCGAATGGTCCCATAGCTTATTCGACAATACGAATGCTGCAAACGTCTTAAATTACGTGGATTTTGCCCTTTTAGATGCGGAAACCGTAGACTTGATAAAGCAGACGCATATAGTTCCAAAGGCGATCGTCTTTTCAACACGTGCCGCAGGGATTTCAAGTTTTATTTCGGCCATAGAACAGTTGATCGGCTCAACTCATCTGGAAAGCTTCAAATAAACGCACTGGATATGATAAATCAATGGATTCTTATATCTTAATAGACTTATCAATCTCCCCCATCACCCGCTTAGTCTCAACCAGAACCTTAATGATCCGTTGATAGTGCGCAATATCATCTGAACTCAACTCACGTCCTTTTCGATCTTTGAGCCATTTCTGAGCGGGTTTGTAGCCACCAATATAGAACTCCCAGGCGGTTTCCGGCACACCGCCAAAGTATTGCTCTTTATTGATCCAGGCTTTGCCCTCTTTAAACGTCGGCTTTTCAACCATATTTGAGCCGGCAATCGGATAGGTCGTTATAAATTCATTCACATTAGGTGAACTCATCAGGTGCAGCTCACGGAGTTCTTTGCCGAATTCAACTAGCTTTTGAAATTGCTTTTTGTCCTTTGGGTAAGGAACTCGAGGGAAATCTATTTTAAGAAATTCTTTGTATTTATGCCTGTAATATAACGAGTGAACCACGGCATAAACATAGTCAAAGATATCTTCTGGCTTGGTTTTGCCGGCTAAACTTTCAATTTTATCTACAATCGTCTTATCTAAGTTTGGATCTTTACTACCATCTCTTTTGTAGACATAGAGTGGGAAAATGTAGCCTACTTCGCTCGTTTGAAGGGAAACAGCACATCTTTCGGCAATATTTTCGCTAACCAATACGTGGTGCCATTCGGGGAAGGATGAGACTCTTTTTGTTGTTAAAAGGGCAATGTTCTCTTGAGTTAGATGCTTCATTACCTCACCTCGGGGGTAAGCAATTATTCCTTTTGTTTTTCCGGAGTAAAATGTCCATCGTTTATCGAATGGACGGTACAAGATCTGTGTATCAGCAGCATCCTCAAGATCTTTTTTGGCACTACTAAAATTCCAATCCCGTGAGTTTTTTATCCCGTACTGGCTGAATACTTTTTCCTCATCAGCAGACTCTATATCCGCTCGAACCCTTTTCAAATCTGAATGCGTAAACTGGATTACTAGGACGTCCTTTTGAGTTTCTATGCCCGATGTGCTTATAGAGAACAGATCATCAACTTTGAATCCCCTAGAATATTCTTTTTCAAGGCCGAAATCCTTGGGCACGAAAAAGTAGTGCGGTTCTACAACATCCAATTGTGCCCACTCGGTCTTAGCTAAATTCATCGAACCGAGCTTTGAAAGCTTTTCCATTTGCTTGCCATAGAGCTCAGCAAAGTGTACAGCCCCTAGTCCTACCTTTTTTTGCAAGTGTCGGGCAAAAATCGTAATAGCAACACCTTGCTGAATTTCGAAAACGTTTTCGTCCTTCCCGCCATTAGGAGCGATCTCTTTTTTCTTTGTACTTCCGTGTAAGTTCAGAACATAGATATCATCAAAGGTCTCCAGTAGGTGTTTTCGCATTTGTCTGTGCGTGTTCCCGTCTATAAATGAATTGTTGGTGATCATTGCAACGACACCCATTCCATTCTTATTTATCAGATTTTCAGCAAAACGAATGAATTTAATATAATCGTCGTCCAAATTAATCTTCTTCTCATTGAGACCCTGTTTGTAGACCTTGATCATATTCTGGATCCACTCGCCCTTATTTGACGAGCTAACGTCATACGGCGGATTCCCGATCACAACCATAATTGGCAGTTCACTTTTGACCTTAGAAGCTGCTGCTGACTCCTCAGTCAGCCACTGACTCATAAAGAGGTTAGGCACCTCGGTCACGCCTTGCTCGAGCGAATTTGTGAGATAGACTCCCAGACGCTTATCCGTGTCTTTATAGCCGGTCTCGCCGAGGGTGATACCGAGTTTGAGGTGCGCCATGGTGTAGCTCGCCATCATGAGTTCAAAGCCGTGTAGACGCGGCAAGAGATGCTCTTTGACGTAGCTGGGCCACTGACCCTCTTGGTTTTTGAACCGTTTGCGAATCTCCTTGATGACTTCGACCAAAAAGGTTCCGGTACCTGCGGCTGGATCGAGAATCTGCACACGATGCACGTCTTTAGTGACTTCCTTTACCGCCTTGCCACGCTTATCCGCATTTTGCGTCTTGAACTTCCACGGGATCGTACTCGTATCGGCTAGTCCATCCTTAATCCCAAAGTCGCGTTTAAGGATCTCATCCACCGATCGCACGATAAACGACACAACGGGCTCGGGCGTGTAGTAGACGCCCCGACTCTTGCGTAGCTTGGGGTCATACTCTTGCAGGTAGGTCTCGTAAAAGTGCAGAACCGGGTCTTTGGATTTCTGTTCAAACTCCTTGTGCATGATCACACTGACATCCGCCGCGCGATAGGCCTGAATCAAATCGTCGATGATCCACGCTAGGCGGGGTTCAAAACTCGAACCTGCGATGTGACCAAAAAACTTACGAAGCAACGGGTTGGCGGGCGGCAAGAGATCCTGCGCCTCATGCCGACTAAAGTTTTTGAGCGAATCGTCAAAGTAGCGCGCAACAAAGAGGCCGTACGTAAGCGTCTGCGTGTACATGTCGGCGAACTGCTCGATCGTGAGATCGCGGATGAGCACCTGCTTAAAGGCCTGATACTGCCCCTGGATGTCGCCGGTCTGGTCCTGCTCCTTAAGGAGGCCAATCACCACGTCACGCATGATTCGGCTCTTGTGGGCCATGATCTCCGCGAGTTGCTTAGCCGATTTGATCTTGGTCGGCGCTATCTGAACGAACTGCGTGACCAGGTCAGTAAAGCGCTTAAGGTCTGCTTCGGAGGTTTTGTCGTCGAGGGTGAGCTTGGCGTACTCCTCGTCATGCAAGTAAAAGCGGAACTCGCGGTAGTTGGTGAGGATAAGCGAGTCAAAGGCTTCGAGGTAGCGCTCAGCTTGCTTTTGGACGGCTTTGTCGGAGAGGTCGACGGTAATGTCCTTGGCTTCTATGTAGCCGCACGGGACTTCGCCTTGTTTGATGAGGAAGTCTGGCGCGTTGTGGCCAACTTTTGCTGGGTCGTTGATGACTGAGTATTTGTCGGACAATAAAGCACTGAGCAAATTTTCTAGTAACGGACGATAAGCGTGCTCTCGTGCTTCAGACTGAGTCTGTTTCTTGCGCACCTCATCAATAAAATGTCTTACTTGATTGTCAGCCATTTCTTTTTCGTTTACCGGGGTAGAGTAGGAACCACAATTGGTCAAGTATCAGCATACGCTGCATTACGCGAAAACGCCGTGCGTCAGCTTCGGGTATTATGCCATGGGCATACGAATGCCGCGAAGAAGGAATTTTGTGTGTGAGAAGATTGAAACTGTCGTAGAAAAACTTTGATAGGTAGACCCCAAAAGCTGCGGGTAATAAAAAAGAGTCCTGAGGATGTGTTCGTTGTAGCTTGTTGGTAAGTTTCTCAATAAGCTGTCTTTGTCCTACATTTTTTCCTTCTTTCGCCGGACGTATACCATACATTTTTCGTAAGACCCCCTCGATCACAGCATCTAAAGTCAGTATGCTACTGCAGTAGTTTCCTATTACAAAATCTTTGACCGCGGCGTCGATTCTGCCTGCAAAAAATGACATCTGAGTGCGGCTCAACCATCTGTTCTTGAGCGAGTATGCCCACTCTTCGTCTAGAAAGGTAGAAAGTTCTTGTTCGAGAGTGCTGGGATCATGGAATAGTCTGCGCACCGTAGCAAACTTATCAGGGATCAACTCAATAAACGGGAACCAACCCTTTTTTCTAAGATTGAGTACTTCCTGAGCTGATAGATTAGGCATTAATTGCTTTGCAACTTCCTGTTTATACACCCTCAAACATTCCTCCTGCAGACGCGTTCGTGTTCTTGGATTTCTAACGATAATCATCCCTTCTATTTTTGGCACGAGTCCGAAGAAAATAAAATCTTCACCGGGATTAATCCGCACGGGAATTTTGAATTCAACAATATCAACTAAGTCAGCAAGTCTTAGCGCCTCTCCTTTCTCAACCTTCTTTTTAGGCCTCCATTGGCCCAAAATCAGATTCTGTCCGTAATATCGTGCCGAACCGTCCTTCTGAATTACGAGTATTTGCACGATTTCGCTCGGCTTTGCCTTCTTCACGTAACTAATAAAATCGTTACGAACTTTTTCATCTATTAGAAAGAACGATTTTTTGCGACGTCGGAGTCGCCCCGTGATTGAATTCGGGTATTCAACATTCTCATTGGAGCTAAGCTGTTTAGCCATTCCGTGTCCCTCTTTCTTCGTAAAGCGAATTAATACGGGTGAACTTGATCTTATAGTAGTAGATCGGCATTAGGCTCTTGAGAGCTCTGAATCGTCACACAAGTAAAACTTTTTTTGGTTTGGTTTCTGAATCTGCCGTATCCGAGAGTGAAAAAATTTGCATTTGTATGTTATCGAGTTACTCTTCGAATTTCTAACCTCGTCTTCCCCTTCGTGTTCTGCCCGGGCGCCTGAAAGTTGATCAGCAGGCCTTTGTTCAGCCCGAGAATGCGGAGGTAATTGCGAAGTTGTTGCTCCTCTTTGTCGCCGAGTTTGCTAGTGGCTTTGAGCTCGAGGATGAGGCGGTGCCGGACAGCGCCGACGATGAGGTCGGGGTAGCCCTCGCCGACGTAGTGCTCTTTATAGGTGAGCTCGACGACTTTTTGGGCTTGGTATGGGATTTTGGCAAGGCGTAGGCCGACGGCCATGGCGTTCTCGTAGACTTTTTCGTCAAAGCCGGAGCCGAGGCGTTTGTAGACGTCGTTTGCGAGGACGGTGATGGTTTTGATGAGGTCTGTGGGGGTTGGCATGACTGCAGCGTACGCTCGGTTCTGTCATTTGCCAATATAGTGGCGAGACTGTAGTAAGTATCCTCGGTTCCCTCAAGGTCCAAACAGGAGGCATCAATGCCTGTGCCGATCACGGTCAAAGGACACACTTACACCTGTACGCTCTGCACCATCTGCCCCGAGCACAAGGAGCGCTGCAGCGAACCCAGCGCGTGTCCATCCTGGAACAGCAAGCGCAACCAAGACATCCAGGAGCTGACGCGTTTTCTCAAGGAGATTCACGTCAATCGAAGCAGCAGCGAGTTCGACATGTTCTTGAGCAGCTTGGCTCCGATCCCGGAGATTCCGCAGCGGGAAGATCCGGCGCTGATGGTCGCAGCCTATACACGGCTGGTCAACGAGCTCATGGAGGAGCGCATCGGCGAGTAGCTGCATCATGACCCAGATACTCAATTGGGAGAACCAGCCAATGCAGGTTCTCCCTTTTTCTTTTTATGTACCTGTATAAGCAGGATTGGCCGTGCATGCAGTACAAAAGTCATCAACAGGTGGATTGGCATTTTGCCCCTAATGCCTGAATTCGTCCTCTTGCATATCTTTTTTGATTATCCACTCCAGGTGAAATGCGGTTCACAAATTGACCTGATGGGCGGCTCTCGTACTATCCACAGTAACTTGCCCCAATGCGCATGGGCTTAAGCTTTTCTTAAGGTGCTGCTGTTACGGTTTACACATAATCAATAAAATTAATTATATGAACCAAGAACCTCCCAGAATACCGACCACTATAGAAGAGCTTGCCGTCATGATTAACAATAGTTTTGATGCGCAGCAAAAGTACCTTGATAAGCGATTTGGGCCAATCGAAACGGATGTCCACGTGCTAAAAGTCGATGTTTTTGCGATTAAACAAGATGTCGGTGTGCTCAAACAGGACGTATCCGTACTTAAGCAAGATGTATCAGGGTTAAAGAATGACGTATCTGTGTTAAAGGAGGACGTATCAGTTTTAAAGCGGGATATTGGAGAGCTCCAAAGCGACGTACGTTCGCTGGACCGTAGAACCGATGTTCTAGTGACCGACGTTGGTCACATCAAAAACGTGTTAAAGCGCCTGCCTACCCAAAAGAATCTAACCAACCTCAAAAAGCGAGTGTATGTTTTAGAGCACGCAAGCTAATATGGCACCGTGAAAGAAATTGAAGTCGTCTATAAAGTTCTCTCACCCAAAGCGGCCGTGCTCAAAAAGCTACGGCGGTTCAAGCATGTTGGGATCAAGCACACGGTCGACGTCTATTATTACGATCCCCTGCGTCCCGATCTCAAGCCCGATCGCGAGCATCGTTTGCACTCGGCTTTTCGGTTGCGGGTTAAGGCGGGACAGCCCTATCTCACCTACAAAAAGGATCACTTTGCCAAGTCTGGCGCGTGGGCCTACACAGATGAACATGAGACCGCCATCGCCGATGCCGCCACCGCCGCGCGTATCATCGAGCACCTCGGACTAAAGCCGCTCGTCAAGCTCGATATGCGCAAGCACACCTACGTGCACGGTCCCTACGAGATCGTCTTTGAGGAGGTCAAAAAGCTCGGCACTTTTTTAGAGGTCGAGCTACGTCGCCCATCGCACGCTAGCGTCAAAACCGAGATGAACAAAATCCGTAGCTTTGTCGCGACCCTCGGCCTTAAGCTCGAGGAAAAGCATATGGGCAAGCCCGAGATGATGGTTCAAAAACAGACGACGCGCAAATACAGCTAGTTCAACCGGAAAACAGCAAAGGTCAAAAGCGTCGCAAACGAAACCCACAAGAGATACGGGATAAAAAGATACGTCACGCTGCGGAAACCGGCGCGCCAGGCGGTGACCATCGTGCCAATGATGGCGGCGAGCAAAACGAGGATCTCGACCAGCGCCCAGCCCGGCTGATGCAGTGCAAAGAAAATAATCGACCAAAAAAAGTTCAAGACGAGCTGGGCAAAAAAGAACCCGAGCACAACGCGGGCGCGGCGAAGGGTTTTGCGATCACGCCAGAGCAAATACAGCGCGATCCCCATGAGCGCGTACAGGATCGTCCAGGTCGGGCCAAACAACCAGTTGGGCGGACTAAAGGCCGGCTTGTTGAGCGTCGCGTACCAGGTCGGGATGGCCTGGATCGTAAATAGTCCGCTCAATCCCCCGACGACTTCCGTCAATACGATTGAGCCAATCACCTTTAGGATTTTCATGAATGACAGTATACCAAAACGTAATTCGAGAAAATAATGAAGCTCAAGATGATGCTTTTGCTTTTCGGGGCCGGTCGGCTAGTTCATGCTCTATCGCGCCTTACCATTGACAAAACCGCAAAAGCGTGCTAAGCTGTCTTGATTTGGTCTAAAACCCCAAATCAGAAAGGTGCTTCCCACACATGAAACGTACTCTCCTAGTACTGGCTTTTGTCGTAGTTAGCGCTTTGGCTTTGACCAAGACCGTTAACGCGGCTGCAGTCGAAACTATCGAAATCGATCTCGAGCAACAGGCCCCGGACTCAGCCGGTCAGCTTGCAGAAAAAACCCATGACGCTAACCAAACTCAGTTTATGTATCTTATTGGTCTCGCGTCGGTCGGGTTGCTCGGAATCGCCGGCGTCGTTCGCGACGTCCACAAAGACCGCGCGTAACGGTCAGCCCAACTCGGGCGCCCAGCGCGGTCTTTTTATTTGCCCGCTTTTTTGTCGCTCTATTTAATCTCGTAGGTCACCGTGACCGTGATCGTCACCTCGGACGAACCCGGCTCGATCGGTGTGGTAGCCGTGTCGCCACCACCTTTGCCCTCGGCGGCATAGGCGATGATCGGCGGAAACTCCGGGGTCGAGGTCTCAACACTCGAGACCAGCTTACCCAATGAGACGCCACTGCCGGCCGCAATCTTTTCGGACTTTTGGCGTGCGTCGGCGATAGCTTTTTCGCGGGCTTGTTCTTCCAGCTTTTTTTGCGTCTCATCGCTAAAACTAAAGGTCGCGCCCTGCAACTGGTTGGCCCCGGCCGCTAATCCCGCATCAACGATGGCGGGCAGCTTGCTGGTCTCCTTGGTTTTGATCTCAACGGTGTTGCTCGCCACGTAGCCGGTCACTTTGGGCGAACCAGTCGTGCTGGTGTAGTCATACTCGGGCGTCACGCTCAAATTGATGGTCTGGATGTCGGACTCCTTGATACCGAGCTTTTTGATCGCGTCAATAATCTTGGTCGCTTTGGCGGCGTTTTGTTGTGAAGCTTTTGTGGCATCGCTGTCGCGCGTCTCGACCCCGAGCATGACTTGGCCCTCGTCGGGGGTGGCCTCAATCGTACCCTGACCCGAGGCGGTGATCCCCTCCTGGGTGACCTGGCCATCTGGGCCAATGCTTGGGCCACCGGGCCGGGCGCCAAAGATAAGCACTACCGTAGTGATCACACCAAAGACGAGTACGACGACTCCGGTGACGATCCACGCGATGATGACCGAGGTATTTTTTTCCATGGCCTCAGTATACTACTGTTCAACCTTGGCGTGGGACTGGTGCGACCAGCCCTGTGCAGACTTGAGGACGACGGTGTGTCGATCGGAGCGGTTACGCACCACGTCGGCCTTGAGCATAGCCTCGGCGTCACAGCTGGTGAACTCCACGATCGAGATGGCCGGATCGCCCTTGTCGACCCGCGCTGAGAGATTTTTAGCCAGAACCACCCCGCAAATACGCGAGCGGTGCACGTGGCTGCGTCCAGTCTGTGGATCGAGAATACGATAGAGCGGCTGACCTTTTTGGACGACCTGCCCGAGCGCCACCCAAGTGGTTTGGATTCCGGTCAGGGCCGCAGCGGTGGTGTAGCGCGAGCGCAAGAGATGCTGATGCGGAGGCAAGACCAGTTGTCCCGGGAGCATGCCTTGAGCGCGCAGCATGTTAAAGACCCCGCGCTTGGCGCGCTCTTGCGCGTGCTCCCAGACTTGCATGGAGCCACCGACTTCTAGGCTAACCACGGTCGTGCCAAAACGTGAGCGAGCCTCACCGGCCAGCATGCCCGGTTCTGCCTCACGTAGTAACACCACGTCGGAGCCAAATGAGAGCGCCAAGAGCTGCGAGGGATCGTCTTGGGGATGGAGGTGCGCTCGCGCGTGCGGAACCAGCACGATCCGATCCCCCGCATCGTGCGCGTCGATTACAAAATCGCAGCGCTGCACCACCTCCTGCAAAATCGTGTCGGCCACCTGGTAGGTAAACGAGCCGGTGGCGTGCCCGGGGTAGCTACGATTGAGGTCGCGCTGATCGATCGGCACCATGCGGAGTTTCTCGGCATAGCCCCAAGGATTAGTTACCGGCAGAACCAACAAAATCCCATGCAACTCCTTGAGGTCGAGCTCACTCACGACCCGGTTGACGAGCTCAGGTCCGTTGGGTTCGTTGCCGTGGGAGCCACCTAAGAGTGCCCCGACTGGAACGGTCTTTTTGCCGCGGATCGCGGTACCCGCCCCAATCCAAAACGGCAGATAGGCGTGCGTACCATCCGGATGGCGCGCCACGCGTAACTTGCCCTGGGTCCAGTGTCCGGGTCTCACGGCAACGCCTCCCACCTTTGCAAAGACTGGCTTCATGTACGGGTCAGTATAGCGTGGACCAGACCGACGATATCACCTAACGTACTCGCAACTTGGACGCCTGCTTTTTTGAGCGCGCGCTCTTTGCTGGCGATCGTACCGGTCTTGCCCTCGATGATCGCACCGGCGTGACCAAGCGTTGTACCGAGGGGCGCTGCTCGTCCGGCCAAAAAAGCTACGACCGGCTTTTTGATTTTTGGGATGACGGTCTCGGCCACGTACTCCTCCATGCGGCCGCCGATCTCGCCAATCAGGATGATGAGCTTAGTGTGCGGATCTTTGGCAAAGGCGAGCAGCACCTCTTGCATCGAAGTCAGGTTGATGGGGTCGCCCCCGATCCCGATACAGGTGCTCTGACCGATGCCGTGCGTAGAGAGGCGCGAGACCACCTCGTACGTCAGGGTGCCGGAGCGCGAGACCACACCAACGGGACCAGGAGCAAAAACGTTGGCCGGCATGATGCCGAGTTTAGTCGCTTTTTTACCCGGCACGATCAAGCCAGGGCAATTGGGACCGACCGCTCGCACCCTCTGCTGCTTGGCCGCCGCCAAAATCGCCAGGGTGTCATGGACCGGCACATGCTCAGTAATCACGACGGTGTTGAGTTTAGCCTCGATTGCCTCCAGTGCTGCCGCTTTAGCAAAGGCTGCCGGAACAAACCCAACCGTCCACGTTGCTGGTTTTTGGCCGCTTTTGCTAAGGGCCTGCTGGGCCTCGGCGATCGTATTAAAAACCGGCACCCCAGCGACGGTTTGTCCGCCCTTACCGGGCGTTACTCCCGCCACGATTTGTGTTCCATCGGCGCGCATTTGTGCAGCATTAAATGCGCCAGAGGTACCCGTAATGCCCTGCACGATCACGCGATCAGCTGGCGAGATAAAGATGCTCATGACACGGTCCTCATGTGTGCTTTGCTCCCACCACGGCCTCTACAGCCGGTTCCATCTCGCTATAGGCCTCGATCCCGACACGTTTGAGGATGGTGCGGGCCTCTTCCATGTTAGTCCCAACCAGCCGCACGACGATCGGCACCCTGGTCGGATTTTTTTGCTTGAACCGCATAAGTCCCTCCGCAATTTGGTCGGTGCGCGTGATCCCACCAAAGATATTAATCAAAAGGGCTGTAACGTTGGGTTGTTTGAGCACGATGCTGAGTGCTGCCTCCATCCGGACCTGATCAGCTCCCCCACCCACGTCCAAAAAGTTGGCCGCTTTGCCCCCCGCTTGTGCCACCATGTCGAGTGTTGCCATCACGAGCCCGGCGCCGTTGCCAATAATCCCGATGGTACCCTCCAGCGGAACATACGCTACGCCGGCCTTGTGTGCCGCCTGCACCAGTGGATCGGTACTCGGCCGGACCGGGAACTTTTGCCTAAACAGCGCCGCATCATCGATCGTAATTTTGCTATCCAACAACACCAACCCGCCCGGCCGGCTTGACCCGTCGGCCGTGGCCGGCTCGAGTACTGCCAGCGGATTAACCTCAACCAACAGAGCGTCGTGCTCACGCATCAGCCGCGCAAGTTTGTCGACGATGCGCATCAGGGCGTCCCAATGCGTAGCGTGCTTCTGACCCAAGACCGTTTTGAGTTCTTGCTTGGCTTGAGCGGTCAGTGGCAGGGTATGGCTGAACAATTGTGAGTGCGGCACCTCCTCGATATCGATCCCACCCGCTCGAGAAAACAACAGTCGTACCCCGCGCTGGATCCGGTCGATCCCGAGCGAGAGATACCATTCTTCTTGAATCTGGCTGAACTGTTCTACCAAGAGCTCATGCACCGCATGACCCTTAAACGTTTTAGCCAAGAGTTTTGCTGCGGCGCGCTCGGCGCTCTTAGGGGTAACTTTAACGATCGCCCCCAGTTTTTTGCGGTGCCCGAGCGGGATCTGCGCTTTGAGCATGGCCACGCCGAAGCGCGCCGCAGCTCTGGCGGCCTCCTGCGGCGTCCGCACAAGCTCTGCCGGTGCAATCGGTAGTTGGTACTGCCGGTACAGCTCCTTACCTTGGACTTCGAGAAGATCCATCCCCTTTAGTGTATCAGCTACTCGGTCGCGCCTTTCATCTGTGACCAGCGCTCGCGCAAGACATCGATCACTTCGCTCGGACGCGCCTCGGAGTGCCCTCCGCCGATACTGGCATGGCCGCCCCCAAAGCCTTTAAAGAGTTCGGCCACGTCAATGGTGGGATCATTGGTCATGGCTCGGAGTTCTACCCCCCGGTGCCAGGGCTCAGAGATAATAATGGTCTGGTTAGGCGCAACCAACTCGAGCCGCGAGAGCACCCCGCTGATGACCGACCACTGGGTGTTGCCCTTGAGCGGAATGTGCACAAAATCCATGCCCGACTCGATGGCGACCTGGGCTTTACCGGTGTTGGCCGTGATGCCCTCCTCGAGTTTGTTGTAGGTCTCCTTGAGCACCTTGGCCGCCTCAAACGCCGCAATAAAAGCGGGCAAGCTCTTGCTCTGGCAAAGGTAGCCAAACAGCGCCCGCTGGCGTTTGAGAATGGCGTGACGGTTCTCGCGCAGATCGATGCGCTGGGCTGGGCCGACCAGCGAGAGTCGACGCGCGACGCGCTCGGCGAGTTCTAGTTCATCCGGGGTAAAACTTTTGAGGAACCCGCGCCAGGACTCCTGGGTCTGATCCCCCATAATGCCGACCAGGGCTAAGTCGGGACGGGCTGCCGCGCCGATCAGATCGTAGACCAACTTACCGGTCGGATAGGCCCCCGCCGAGGAGTGAATATCCGGCTCGGGGTTGATAGCAAGCAACAAGAGTGGCAAGAGGGTCTGGGGTGGGCGGTGATGATCGACCAAGACGAGCGAAGACTTGCGTTTGAGCAGCTGCATTTGCCGCTCGTTGTTGGGCGAAAGGTCCAAAAAAGTAATGATGTCAGGATGGTAGCGAAAAACCTCGCGCAAATCCTCACGGGTAAAGCTGCGTGAGGCGGTGTTGATTGGGAGCAACGTCCAGCGTCGCTGCGGAATTTTAAACCCCGTCACGATCAGGGCTGCCGCGGAGAGACCGTCCGCATCAGGGTGGGGCGAGAGCAGCAAGCGTTCGGCGTCGCGGACCAATCTAAAGGAGCGTTCAAACTTGTCTTGCAGACGAGGGCGGATCGCGTCGAGGTCGATCGTCGCCTTGAGGATGTTCTGGTGTGCCATAGGGCAGGGAGAACCTGCGTTAGGTGTTTAAGTAGTGTGTTACGTGCGCGCGGAGAGCGTGGCGATAGCGGCTTCTAACTTTGGCTTGTCAAACCCCACGATGGTCTCACCCGCAATCAAAGTCACGGGCACGGCGGCGTGGCCGGTCAGGGTCATGAGTTCATCCGCCCAAGACTCGTTGGTAGCAACGTCACGCTCGGTAAAGACGACCTTGTGCTCGTTGAGTAAGGCCTTGGCCCGCTTACAAAAAGGGCAGCCAGTAACCGTGTAGATTACGACGCGTTTGTCGCTCGCCATTGCCGTCCACGGTACCAAAGATAGCCCGCGCTGCCAAGGACGGCCGCGGCGCTGATCAATTGCGCGATGCGCAGGGGCCCGAGCAAGAGTGCGTCGGTACGCAAGGCCTCGATCCACAAGCGGCCAAGCGAGTACCAACCAAGGTAGACGGCAAAGAGGGCGCCCTGACTTGATGAGCGGTTGATTGCTTGTCCGTTGCCAGCGCGTTTTTTGAACCAACGCTCGGTGGCGAGGACCAGGACCACGCCGATGAGGTTCCAGATGAGCTCATAGGCAAAGGTGGGATGAAAATGTTCGCTCATGGCAAATTGAGCGGGGCGCTTGTCCGGCGGAATATAGATCCCAAACGGCAGTGTAGTCGGCAGACCAAAGGCCTCGTGATTGACGTAGTTGGCGAGGCGTCCAATGGCCTGGGCGAGAGGCAGGGCGGGAGCCAGGACGTCGAGGATCGCGCTAAAACGCAGCCGGGTCTGGCCACGTGGTCCACCTCGCATGCGGTAATACCACCAGACCAAGAGCATCCCAAGCAAGCCACCCAGGAGTGCCCCGTGGATGGCCAGTCCCCCGTCTTGTACCCTGAGGATCTCGCCGAGATGCGCCTGGTAGTAGTCCCAACTAAAGGCCACGTAGTAGAGGCGCGCGCCGACTACCCCGAGAGGTGCTACAACCAGCAAAGCCGCATCGATCAAACCGAGCGGCACGCCAAACCGCGGGGCCCGTCGGCGCGCTACCAGATACGCGACCACCAAGGCGGCCGCTAAAATGAGTCCGTAGTAGTAAAACCGCAGCGGACCGATCGAAAAACCGGGGTTCACTCCTCGACCGTACCAATTTGCTGTTTAGCCAGCAACTCCAAGGCAAAACTGGAGTGCTCCTGGCCCATTCCACCCTTGGTCTCAAAAGCCTCACTCGCATCTTTGCCGGCCCAGTCCAAAATCCACTGCGGTCCACCCGGGTGCTCCGGCATGTACTTAGTCACGTCATAGACCTTACCTTTAATTACGATCCAGGCACTCTTGCTCGAGTGGTGCTTACGAATCTCCTCCCAGCTAAACTTTTTACCGGCCACGCTCGCTCCAACCCTTAGCCACTCGTTTCATGTTGGTGCGGTGGCGGAACCTCATGCTTACCACTCAGATCAAGATCCGCCAATTTTTTTTGCAAGGTCGCTTGGGTTGCCGCTAACTCTTTTTTGAGGTCGGCCACCGGCACGCCGCGCCACTCCGCCAGCTCCTTGAGCTTCCAGCCGGCCACCGCCAGCAAGGTAAAATTCTGGCGCTGTTTAGCCGGGAGCGTGTCGAGGGCTTGGTAGAGTTCGCTCTGGCGCTCACGCAGGGCCAGTAACTCCGCCTCGTCCGGCACGTGCGGATCCGGGATAAACGCATAAATCGAATCATCTTTATCCGGCTGCCAAAAATCCAGCACGTGCTCCCCGAGCGTCCTAAATCCGGCCTCCTCGGCGGGGTCTTTGACGTTACCTTCTGCCGAAATCTCGCGCCGCTCGCGCTCCTCGAGACTGCCAACCTGCTCGTGCACGACCTCACTGACCATGCCGAGCAGACGACGGCCCGGCTTGAGGCTGGCCCCGCGTTTGTCCTCGAGCAAGCGTGCCACCGCCTCGTCGACCAGTTCGACCGGATCAAGCTCGTTAGCTTCTAAGGTGTCGAGCGCATCGTGATACTCGAGCTCTTTACGAGCGAACTCGACCGCAGCCGCCACATCCTGCTCTAAAAATTGTTGGTAGGCCGCTTCATCCCCACCCAAGAGTGTCTTGACCACCGTGGCACGCGGTGTTTTGCCGAGCGAGAGTCGCTCGCGCTTGGCGTGCGGACCGGGGACGTGTGCTTTTTTGCCTGACATGGCGTTAACGGTACCACGGTTGCCGGGTCGCAAAAAGGACGGTACGGTAAGCTGCATGTCCACTCCCAGTCAACAAGAACTCAGCCTGGACCGCACCATCGCTCGGATCGATAAACAGTTCAACGTGGTGCGTTTGCTCACTCCGACCAACCTACACAGCGAGCAAGCTAAATTTTTAGCTGGCGAGATCGAGAATCCCCGCTTTACCTATCGTTCTCCCGGCAGTAACTTGCACCTCTTGGTGGCAGAACTCGACCGCCTGCACTTTCCCAAGACATTTGTGGGCCGACTGCTCTACCGCAAAGCCCAAGAAACCCAGGACAAACTGCGAATGCTGATGGCGATTGGGACGGAGCAGTTCTCCCAGCTGGCTAAAAAAATCTATGGGGTGCCAGATGCGACGATCATTAAAGATGCGCACGAGTTAATGCGCACGACTAATCCCCTGCAACCCAAATCGGATTTTAAACAACCCCGACTAACGAGCAATGCGGTGGCGGCGGACCTGCGGGATATTTTGCATCAGTACGGTTTGGACGATTGGCGGGTGCAACTGACGACCGACATTATCTCGGGTGTGATCGTGGCGGCCTCACAAAAGACGGTCTATGTACATGCCCACACCTCGCTCGAACTAACCCGCTTAGCGCCCATCATTACCCACGAAATCGAGACCCATGTCCTTACAACCGTCAACGGCGCCGCCCAGCCGCTCGAGCTGTTTGTGCAGGGGTTTGCCGGCTATACCCGCACCCAAGAGGGCCTGGCTAGCTACAACGTGGAGTGGCGGCATCCGGAGCTGTTCCACCGGCCGGCGCGTTTTTGGTCGCGCAATGCTTTGGCCGTGGACGTCTCGCTACGTGGCTCGTTTAGAGATGTGTTTAGCGAGATGCAGCGACTCGGATTTAACCCGCATTTTTCGTACGGGGTGGCGGCTAAGGTCAAACGCGGCCTGACCGAGACCGACAAGCCTGGCGGCTTTACCAAAGACTACCTCTACCTGGCCGGTCGGCGTGACATCATGAACTACGTTGCAACGGGAGGCGACCTGCGTGATCTCTACGTGGGCAAAATCCTGCTCTCGGATCTGCCCGAGCTCAAAAAAGAACCTTGGCTGGTTCCACCTAAAACGCTGCCTAACTTTTTGCGGGGCTCGTACCGACCGATGGAAAGTGTCACGGTCTCGCGCTAGCATCTGCGCGTGATCGCAATTCTTGACTCTATTCGTAGTGCCCACAATGTTGGCTCGATCTTTAGGACGGCCGATGCGGTTGGGGTCTCAAAACTGTACCTCTGTGGCCTCACTCCGGCACCCCTGGATCGTTTTGGCCGGCGCAACCTTAGGCTCACTAAAGTCTCACTCGGCGCCGAGTATTCGGTGCTCTGGGAGCAAGTGACTGCTACGGTTCACGTACTAAAAAAACTAAAAAAGCAGGGCTTGACCATCGTAGCTCTCGAGCAAGCCGCTCAAGCAAAAAATCTTTTTATGCTCACTCCCCCATCCGCGGCTGTCCTCAAAAAAACCGCGTTGGTCGTCGGGCCAGAGGTCACCGGTCTAGCACCAGCAATTTTGGAGCAGGCTGACTCGATCGTTGAGATCCCCATGCGCGGCAAAAAAGAGTCCCTCAACGTGGCGGTTGCCTTTGGAGTTGCGACGTATTGGTTGTGCCAAAAAGCTATTGTGTGAAGCTGCCAAAAAAAGAAGGCCGCTCAAGTTACTTGATACGGCCCTGTGCGATAGTGCTAGAAGAAAACACATCACAGACGTAAGAACTCCGTCCCTTGGTGATCCGCATGCGGGGTGGACAAAAGAGACGACGACGAGGATCACCCAGCGCTCGTGCGGTGTTGAGGAGTGCGGCCTCTCGGAGATCACCATTGGCACCCATCAAGTCAGAGAGCTCGTGCCAGAGTCGGTGCCGATTCCACTTACGCATGTGGTTGAGCACCTCTTGCACTTGCCAGGCTTGCAGTCGGGCTTGCTCGAGGTACTCTCGGATCTGCTTATAGGCACTGCTCCGAGAAAAGTCCCGTGGCTCACGCTTGGTCGCAGCCGAGAGGCGTACATGGACGTATCCGGCTCGTAACTTGAGGCTCCGCCGCTCGTTTTCGGCTGCACACCAGAGTGCGTCCGCAAGCGGTAGAACGTCCTCGGGGTGAATATGGAAGCGCTTGCCCCAATCGATCTCAACCGGAACGAGTCCTGTGTAATTACCCTGCCGCCGCCGACTGAAGTAGGTTCGCTTGCACATGAGGCGACGGGTCGGACCACTCGCCCACCGATCAATAGCCTGGTTGGCCACCGATTGGATTGCCTGAAACAAGTACGGCGCGAGAAGTCGGTACTGCTGTTCGGTAAGCGAACCGAGTCGCTGTCGAGCCCTAAAGCTCAGACGCTTGGGGGACCGAAAAGAGAGACGGCGTTGCTTTGGTCGCTCCGAGGGTTGTTTGATCCCGCAACGATCACTCGGCTCCAGAAGTGGGTAGAGTCGATGGTAGGGTTCGGCATGACCAATGCCAATTTCGAGCAAAATGGCCTCCGAGAAAGACTGGCCCTGGAACTGCGCTGGGCCAATCACCGCCACGAGGTTGAGGCGTGAGGTTGGATGGTGTTCGATAGAAACGTCAGTAGCGTGCAGCCTAATGACTACACGTGCGTTGCGCACCAGCGCAACGTCTTGTGAGACACGCGCTAGTGTTGTTTGCATTTGACGGCTCCGATCTGCACCGGTCCCTAAAAAAAGGTGCTACATGCACTGTAGCAGTGGGTCGATTACATTTCGAGTAGCATTATTGCTGGAGCAGGATGCCAGTCCCAAAACAGCCAAAGGGTTTTTGACGGCGTGCACTATAAAATTGTTCGGGATTGCTAAAGGTATCGAGACCCAAGACCTCGATTTGCTTGCGCGTAACTCCCACTGCTTGCAGTTGCTGCAGGTTAGCTCCGACCAAATCCAGCTTAGCGTGGCCATTTTTTGTCGGCCGCAAAATTTTTGAAGGCTCGGTCACGGCCAAGGAAATAGCGCTCACTACCTCAGGTCCAACCTCATAGTGAGCCTGAGCAATGCTCGGTCCAATGCCTACGAGTACACTATTTGCTGAACACCCAAAGCGTTCAACCAGTGTTTTGACCGCAACCTGTGCTACACGGGCTGCCGTCCCGCGCCAGCCGGCATGCACCGCTGCGATCACTCGCTGCTCTGGATCAAACAGTACAATTGGTACGCAATCAGCCGTCAACACAAGGAGGGTAAGACCCGCCTGGTTAGTGACTAGGATATCCGCTTTACGAGGCGTGCGGTCACTTTTTTGTACCTGCCAAACGGCAGTTCCGTGGACTTGGCGAGCGCTAATCAGATTTTGTGTGGGAATCCCGAGCGTGTCCGCGAGCAGCGTCCGATTTTTAACGACATTTTCTTTGGAGTCCCCCGTAGAAAAACTCAAGTTGAACGAGACAAATGGTCCAGGACTCACCCCGCCGGTGCGAGTCGTTACAAAGGTTTGGATGCCCTGCCGTGCGAACGTTTTAAACGCAAACGTCCGAATCATGGTTTTTTTGATCACAGTCTAAAAAGTCGGCCAATGGTTATGCCGATAGCGACGGAAATCCCACCCACGATCAAGACGCGCACCGCGTTGCGGAACCAGTTAATCCGCGACAGCCGACCAAAAATAGCGCCCATGATAAAGATAGCCGCCAAAGAAAGTACAACGGAGACATAAAACGCATGCCGGGTTGAATCAATAAACAGATACGGCGCCAAGGGAATAAACCCAGTACTAAAGTAGGAGAAAAACATGATCGTGCCTTCTTTGAGCGACTTTTTTAGGGGCGGCACGCGTTTTTGTGTATATTCCTCGGCACTGTACTCACTCAAAAAACTGCCCATCGCCATAGAAAAGCCTTCAACCAGGGTGTAGACCAGCCCCGTCAGCAAAATGGTACGAGTCGGCACGTTACCAACGGCGATACCCGAGAGAAGCCCCACGGTCGACACGAGGCTGTCCTCGATCCCAAACACGATGTTGCGGACATACGACGGTTGCACCCGCGTTAAAAAAGATTTTGCCGGAAGTTTAGCCATAACCAGATGATAGCGCATCCAAAAAAGAAAAGGTCGCCATGTGGATACTGGCGACCGGTCATGCCTAACTCATTGCCTCCAACGTACGGTGGACTTCTCTAATCTCAACCGAGATCGTACGATTTGCGGATCGGTCCTTTCCACGAGATCTCATCCTCAGCGACCTTTCACGTTGGAAAAGTTCGCCCTCTGCCACTGCATGTGGGTTCTCACGCAATAAGCCAAGTAGCGCACCGACTTCTCGGCGTCCACGAAAAATACTCCTGATTCCGTCAAACAGAGGCACGTTGATGAGCTGCGCAAGTTGCAAGACCTGTGCACGATCGAGCTTGGCCGTATGCAGCTGAGAGAAGATATCTGCCAACTGCCGATGCCTGTCCTTGTACATCTCAGCGCTAGAAAAGTCGCCAAACAATTTTGTAATCGCAACCAGTTCAGCAATGAGTTGGCTCGACGTCACTCTGCGACGGATTCTGTGCAACTCTGCAAGTCTTCGTGCGCCCCAATCCACTTCCAGTTCCGGATACTCCATCAGTACTGAACCAGCCGAGCCTGCCGATTCAAAGATGCTGGTGATTCCCCTTTTTGGGGGCTTGTATCGTTTTCTGTTCATCTGGCCTCCTGTTCAAAAAAAGAGCTCTATGGCTTCAAGACGAAGCCGATCAACTTAACTCGCGCCGTGGTAGTCGTCAACTAAAAGTAGTGCAACACTAGAATAAATTCCTGACGTAAAAAAACGTGGGCCCTGCGCTACTACGCAAAACCCACAACATGCACTTGCCCTATAACAAGTGCGTGGGGATTATCTCGGTATGCACTTCGCAAAGCTTCACGAACTCGCTTCCATCTCGATCCTCCATGCAGAAGTTTCTAGCGACAGCGGTAGGCATCATCGCCAGGATGAACGCACTCCAGAAATTGGGACACCCGTACAGACGCTTCATCTTTCTAGGATGCTCAAAGTCCAGACGACAGTCCCCCTCACCGGTCCAATAGATACTTTCGAGGTTGATAATGGCAGTGCCTGTTTCTCTGCGATATCCTCTGAAATGCAGCACAACCGGTTGCGGAAAGCGTAGAGATTTGAGAAAGCTGCGCATCGCAGAATCCAGTAGGGGCCAATTGAGCAATTGCTCGAGAATGTTAGTAGCAGTGGGAGCTATGGGAGAACCCACCCTCTGCTCAGGAGGCGGGTTAACGTGAATCTCTGAGCGGATTCGAGCCAAATCCATGATCGCCGGAGGGACTAGCACGTCACATTCCAAGGGTATTCTTGAACTGGCCATTTTTGGCGACCCCCAATCTTTGTTGAAGAACATCGCATTTTTTAGATGCGATAGGACATCCTAGGGTTTTTATTCATTTAGTCAACTTTTGGCTATTCCAACACGTGGCTGGGGAGGAAGGGATCGAACCTTCGATGGTGGATTCAGAGTCCACTGCCTTACCGCTTGGCTACTCCCCAAAGCAGGCCGAGGCTAGCATTTTTGGCTCATGCGATCAATGTTTTGCCAAAAAAGTAAAAGCCGCCAAGATCCAGGATCTCAGCGGCTTTGTGGGACAGACCAACGCGCTCAACCACGAAAGTTGAAGTACGTTATTGGCTCGATTCCAAAAGTGGTCTCCAGCCATACCGCTACCCTAAACACGAGCACCGCCTTACCCAGCACGGCGCGAACAAGCCAGTACTGTTGGTGGTAGCGCCTGCGCATGGCCTGGCGTTCGCTTGCAATCGGCCAATGCGTCACCGACCCCACATAGGTCACACGACAGAGGGGCAAAAAGCGGTGCGGCATAGCATCGCCTTGCTCAAACTCAACCACAAAGCGCTCCCACCGTCGCTTACCAGTCTCGCGATCCAAGGCCTCACAAGCCAGCGTGGACTTTTGCGTGTCGCGTCGGATCTCAAGTACGGGTTCGTACAAGGATCGTGCCTGGTTCAGATTGAGTTCCTCCAAAACGTTGTGCCAGGCTTCTCGATAGTACTGCATCGGACGAACCCAGCCGTAGACGGGCTCGTTGATGGGTCTGAGCTTGCCCATGCGAACCAGTTTGCGGGTCGGATGGCCGAGCAACCCGACCGTATGACAAGTCTGGCCTAGGCCAAGCGACTGGGCTACGCGCCCAACCGGACCGGGCACCGTGCACTGGGTCGGGCCGATATAGATCGGTTCCCAGCCGTCTTGCTCGAGATAACACAGCACGGAAGAACGCGGCTGCGTAAAGGCAAACGCACGCGGCTGGTGGAGTGGTTCACCCTCGAGATCCTCGGCCTCACAGCGGAGGCAAAGGTGCTCATCGTGCGAACCAGTACCCCGAACACAGAGCGTCGGGATGGTGACGTCTTTTTGAATTGTAGTGAGCATTCCGTAACCTCCGCCTCGACCAAAACTGATTGCTCGAGACTAGCGCGGGCAATACGGAGACGCAACTAGACCTTGAGGTAGCGGTGGATCGCAAGCAAACTCGAGGCCACGCCGAGGGCCACGCCAAAGAGGAGTTCGCCCCCAATGACGAGCAGCAGATTATGCTGGACGAACTCAAAGATCAGGCTGGAGGTGCCAAAAAACGTCTCGATGCGCGGGCCGGCCCAGAGCAAAATCGGCTCGATAATGACGATCGTGATTAGACTGGCCACAAAGCCGTACAAAAAACCCTCGATCAAAAACGGCCCGCGCACAAAGCCGTTGGTGGCGCCCACAAGCTTCATGATGCCGACCTCCTCGCGCCGCGAGTAAATCGTGAGCCGAATCGTATTAAAGACCACCAACATCGCGATCGCGATCAAAATGAGGCCGACCGCGAGGCCCCCTGTTTTGGACCAGCGCGAGATGCGCGAGAGTCGGTCGATTGTGTCGCGGTTGTCCTCGTAGTTCACCCGATCAACGACTTGGCCATCGACCTTACCTTTGAGTTGGTCGTTAATGGCAGCGTACTGGTTGGGGTCGTTGGCATGCAGGACCAGCGTGGTTTGCAAGGGGTTATCGGCTAGTTCATCCAAGGAGGCGTTAATGAGCGGGTTATCGAGATGCTCTTGGCGGAACCGCTCCAAGGCCTCCTCACGTGAGACGATGGTGACCTCTGAGACGCCTGGGATGTTGCGGATCTCGGCCTGACTGGTCGCGATCTGCTCGGGCGAGGCTAGCGGATCAAAGTAGACGCTGATGTCGACTTTGCTCTGGACACTCCGCAGGGCCACCCCGGTCAAGAGGTTGATTAACAAAATTAAGCTGGCCGCGAGGAGTGTCAGGGTCATGACAAAGGTCGTGGCGATCGAGAGACCAATGTTGCGCCAATAGTTTTGCAGACCGCTGCGGAAAACGCGGCGCATTTGGAAATATTCAATCTTTTGAACGTTGCGGGAAGCTTTTTTAGCGGGCATGGCGCGAGTCAGGTCAGGTTACAGGAGGTACTTGCCTTGTTTTTCGTCGCGCACAATGCGGCCGGCGTCGATCGTGACGACGTGGCGCTGGAGTTTGTTCACGATCTCAGCGTTGTGGGTCACCATCAAAACGGTGGTGCCGGCCGCGTTGATCCGCTCTAAAATCTCGATCACCTCTTGGGCATTGATCATGTCGAGATTGCCGGTGGGTTCGTCCGCGATCAGGAGTTTGGGTGAGTGCACCAAGGCCCGGGCGATCGCCACGCGCTGCTGCTCCCCGCCCGAGAGTTGCGCCGGAAAATTATCGCGCCGCTCACGCAGGCCAACGATATCGAGAGTCTCCATCACTTTTTGCTTGATCTTGGGGTGCGGCAAATTACCGGCTACCTCCATAGCAAAGCCAACGTTCTCGGCCACGGTCTTGCGCTCGAGCAATTTAAAATCCTGAAACACCACCCCGATCTGTCGGCGATAAAACGGCACGTGCGAGTGGTGCATGTCGTTGACCAGCCAATCGTCGACCTTAATCTCGCCACTCGAGGGTCGCTCCTCCGCGATCAACAAACGCACCAGGGTCGATTTGCCGGTCCCACTCATGCCCACGATCGAGACAAATTCCCCGGTATCGATGTTCATACTGACGTTATCGAGTGCCACCACGTTGGGGTGGTAGACCTTTGAGACGTTGCGCAAACTGATCATTGGCTCAACTATAGCGCAATTTTGGCTTTACTGGCAGCTGATTTGCACCTGGACGAACACAGTTTTTGCAGGTTCATCCGGCCTTAGGTTGACTTTCCCCATCTTTCCCCAATTTGCCTTTGACATCGCTATGCTCGGCGACCTACAATGTGGATAAGTTAATTCCTAATAAACTCCAATGGACACAATGGATAACATGATGAACAGCGGCCCAACAGGTCAAATGATGGGCAAGAAAGTCGGCGGAAAAATGAGCGTCGGCCAATATATTTCGTTCCAAAAGAAATATTACATGTGGCTGCTCTTGGCGGCCGTGGTTGGCGCAATCCTGACCTGCTTTGGTTGGGGCTGGCTGACCTGGTTGATTCAGCTCTACGGTGCCTTTGTGTTCTTCTGGTTTGGCTACCAGATGGTCAAGATGCACCGCGGTGAGATGAAGGACGCCCTGATCGGTGGCGCGGTCCTCGGTGTGATCCCCGCGATTTTGCTCGGTATCGGCTGGTTTATCTACTTTGCCTTCCTGTTCCGCCCACTCGGTTTCCTCGGAATCTCTGGCGGCTTTGGCATCGGCTACGGGATCGGCCAATTGATTGGCTGGATCATCGGTGGCGCCGTCGGTGGCCTCGTGATGTCGCTCATCGGTTACGCAGTTGCTGGTGGCTTCTCCAAGCCAGGCGCTGGTGCTCCGCGAGCCTAGTTAGCCTATAGTTCCCGGCTTAGCCGGTTGAACCCAAAAAGCCCGCCCTAGCCGGCGGGCTTTTTGTTTTGTTCAAACTAAAACGATAAGAAAAAGAGGGTAGATCTGTCGACCTACCCCCGCTCGAAGAAACTGCTGTTGGAATTGACCCGCTAGGCGAGGACCCTGGCTCCGCACATGGTGCAGTGGGGCAGCTTCCCAACGTACTCCGGCGCTTCGGTACGAGTACGTTCGAGTCCGGGATGCCCAGACTCACACTCCTCGGTGCGGTACTTGGCGCTCGTCTTGCCCCACTCCTTCTGGAAGGTCGCTTCGTTGAAGTTCGGGTTCTCCATGCCGCATCTCATGCAGAAGAGCTGATGATCGTCGACCTTACCCCCGCAAGCCTCGCAATCG
Source organism: Candidatus Anderseniibacteriota bacterium (assembly GCA_046350855.1). Classification (GTDB taxonomy): domain Bacteria; phylum Patescibacteriota; class JAUYIX01; order JAUYIX01; family JAUYIX01; genus JAUYIX01. The sequence goes on from JAXLZM010000001.1 coordinate 94,334, forward strand.
GATCCAGCCTCGAGTGCATCTGCGAGGCGCTTCAGGGCCTGTTGTTTCTCCGCGGGTGTTGCGTTCTTGAGTCTTTCAGACAGTGACATGGCCACCCCTTTGGTTATCTCCCCCATTTCTACTCTCGAACTCAAAAGCAGGAAAGGAGGAAATAGAAGGAACAAACGAGCCAAAGTAGCACATTCGCGACTCCCTGTCAACATTGCGTTAACCGAACTAACGATCGGTTTTACGCTGTAGATCAACCTCGCACTGGGCACGCCAGTTGAGGTACCCCTCAATAAAGGCCTTTAAGTCACCTCCCAGCACACCCTCTGTATCTGAGGTCTGCACATCGGTGCGATGGTCTTTAACCATCTGGTACGGGTGCAGAACGTACGATCTAATCTGATTCCCCCACTCAGCACTTTGGTAGGCGCCGCGCAGCTTACGTTTTTCGGCGTCTTGTTCTTGCTGACGACGCAGGGCCAGCTTGGACTGTAAGATTCGCATAGCGTTAGCCCGGTTTTGCACTTGGCTGCGCTCGGATTGGCTGGCCGCCACGATTCCTGTCGGAATGTGCGTGAGCCGGATGGCGGTCGAGGTTTTGTTGACGTTTTGACCGCCGGCCCCACCGGCGCGGTACATGTCTATCTTGAGTTCATCCGGTTTAATCTCGATCGACTCGTGCTTACCAATCTCTGGCAGAACCTCGACGAGGGCAAAACTGGTCTGGCGCAGCTGGTCGGCGTTAAAGGGCGACATGCGCACGAGACGATGCACGCCAAACTCGCCCTTGAGATAGCCATAGGCGTAAGGGCCGCTCACCTCAAAGGTAGCCGACTTGATGCCAGCCTCCTCGCCGCGGGAGGTGTCGAGAATGCGCGTCTTAAAGCCATTTTGCTCGGCGTAGCGCAGGTACATACGCAGCAACATCTCGGCCCAGTCCATGGCGTCAACGCCGCCCGTACCAGCATGGATCGCCATGATCGCGCTGTTAGGATCGTACTGGCCAGACAAGAGCATCTCAAACTCGTGCTCCCCGACTTGCTTGGCGAGTTCCGTAGTGCGTTTTTCTAGGTCGGTTTGCATCGACTGATCGGGCTCCTTGGCAATAAGCGTGGCGATTTCTATAAGTTCTGCCGCCTCTTTTGAGAGGCCATCCCAAAGCTGGACGGTCTGTTGTAACCGCGCTAACTCCTGCGAGAGCTGTTGGGCTTGTTCGCGATTATTCCAAAAGTCGGGTGCCGCTGAATCCCGTTCTAGTTCAACAATGCGCTTTTGTTTGCCGGCGACGTCAAAGACAGTCCTGGGCGGCCAGGATTTTGCGGGAGAGTTCTTGCAGCTGTTGTTTGACGGTGCTCATGCCCTAATAATGCACTTTTCGACAACAAAATCAAGAAAAAGAGAAGCCCCCGGCAAGGACAGGGGCTATAACACTACGGCAGGAGTGTGTAGGGGTTAAAACTGCGTCGCTTTCCACGAGCAGTCTCCGCGCCCTCACGAAACGGCCTGATCGTTGATTCGAACTCAATTGCCGCCTTGAGGATCTCCGTATCGTACCGTTTACGAAACTCGGCTTGTCGCGCAGCAGATAGTGGCACGATGGTCTTCCTCAGAAGTTCTGGATGAAAAGTGTCCACAATTTGGACGGTCCAAAGACTACCTTTTTGTCGCGGTCTTGCTCTTGGCACAGACACCTCCTTGATCTCTAAAAGAGCGGATGAACTACACCAGCGGCTTGGCAATCCAGACCACGCGGGCGATCTCGTTGTCGCGGTGGCTAAAGTCGATGTTGAGATCCCCCCCAAGAGCCCGCTTTACCTCGTTACCGATGGCTACAGCGAGCTGGTTCTCGGTGGTGTACGCCACGATCTCGTTGCCTTTATCAAGCATCTTGTAAATCCGGTCCATGGGATCGCGTCTAAAGGCCCGATCCGCAATGTTGCGCACTAAATTAATCAGCTCCTCGCGGTGCTGTTTATCAAACGTATCTAGGGCCGAGAGCGTCACGATCCCCTCGGGCAGGTCGAGCTGTGTTTTGTGGCAGGCCGGGCACTTACGCGCGAGGTCAAGATTTTGCGAAATCTGCTCGTATTTACGCGGATCGGTGTGCCAAGATTTGCGATAAAAAATCGAGCGGCAGATCGGACAAAAAAACTCACCCGCAGCATTTTTTTCCTCGTCGGGTTTGATGCGGCGTGGTTCGGCCTTTAATTGGCGCAAAACAGCATCGTCCGGGGTGTTATCTAACCCAAAATTACTGGGGCCACTCGTGCTGGGCTTGGACATACTAGTACCCTAGCGCACGCACGGTGGAACCCGCAACCTCTTGGTAGGTGTTCCAAAAACGCTCGGGCGTGGTGATCTCGGTCTCACCGTAGGTCTCGAGCTCGAGCAGATCGTTGTCGCGCGTGATGATGTAGTCGGCGTCGCCCTCTTTGGCCAGCGACAAAAATTTATCGTCCTCGCGATCACTAGAGGCCCCAGTCGCCTCCCGAACGGTATCTACGCTGGGTTGTACCGTCTCAGCTTGCTCTAAAAAGTTTTGGAGGAGGGTGCGGTACTCGTCCTCTACTACCAAACGCTCGATTAGTCGCTCATGCTCTCGGAGAGTGCGTGGTGAGAGCAAGGGTTGGAGTTCTCCCGCTAAGGCCAAACGCATAATCCGCACCTGAAAACTGTGCGGATCCTTAGCTCCTTCGATCAGTACATTGGTGTCGATAACGACCCTGAGCATAGACATCCAGCCAAACTACCAGGCGAGCAAGTCACTGGCAAGTCGACTACGGCACATTTTGAGTCTCGATCGTAAAGGGATTATGTCTAAAGACGCCCAGATAGGTCGGGATAACCGCCGCAAAAATGCGATCCAAAAAAATCCCCACAAAAAAGAGGATCAAAATAACCGCTAATACCAGCCAGGCTCGACTGAGGGATTTTTCTGCCATTGGCTAGTAGTGTAGCGCATTGACGCTCCTCGCTCAATCGGTCAGTATGGCCTGGCCAGCGCGGCAAATAGGCCGCACAGGCCGACGTAGCTCAGTTGGCAGAGCGGCGCATTCGTAACGCGCAGGTCGTGAGTTCGATCCTCACCGTCGGCTCCAGCTAGGGCGCTAACGCGCGCTAAAGAGATAGGTCCACCAGCGCTCGAGATTGCTGACCGGTAGTGCCGCGGCAGCAACCGTTGTGGCTGTGGTCCCGGGAGTGCTTGAGGGGGTCTCGACTTCGATTACTTTTTCGCCCGGGAGCTGTACGTTGAGTTTGGAGCGTGCCTCACGCTCTTTAAACTCGTCTGACTGAAAATAATCGATCAACCCCGCCAGCTCCTCGTTACGCCGCTCGAGCTGAGTAATATCGTGATCGAGCGCGCTCACCTCTTTACGGATGCGGGCCTTACGAGTGATATCGCGCGTGAGGGCTACTCCGATCCCCAGCAAGACAATCACACCAACTACCACTACCCAGCGTCCACCCGCTAACAGCTGACGAGGTGAGCGCGCTCGTTTGAGTGAGAGCGGTATGCTCATTACTCGGCCTCCTCACTCTCACCTGCCTCACCTGAGTCGGAGCCAGAGGGTTCAACCTCGTCGGTGGTGTGGGCCCGGGCAATCAGTTCGATCAGCTCTTTAGCTGACATATCGCCCCCATGCCGCTCCTTAAACAACTTTTGGGCCTCCATTAAAATCTCATGCACCTTACGTGGGTGCGGCACATGGTCTAACTCCAGTCGCTTATCAGCCCCGGCCGTTTGCACCGAGACTGCCCCATAATCCAAGCTCGTAGCCACCAGACCCACGATCGAGTAGGTCACGTCTTGTACCTTATCAAAGGTCGTCTCGGAGACGGTCCGTTTAAACAAGCCACTCTGATCGATATCGATAATGCGCTGATCCGTGACGATCAAACTATCAAAATAGTGAATGACCCAGTGGTAGATCCCGTAGAGTAGCGTCCCAAACAGCAGCACAAACCAGGCCACCATGGCAGCGCTGTTCCTAAAAAAGAAGTCGACAAACCCGATCAGTAGCCCAAGCACCACCACCGAGAGCACTAACGGTACCAGCAGCGTAATCCAGTGTTTGCGGACGATCGCTACGATCGCTTCATCTTTTTTGAGGCTTTGCGTAAAATAGTCGCGTAAAGACATGATTTCTAGAGGGGTTCGTCGAGTACTAGTGTTTGGATTAACTGCGATCTTGATCGCAGGAGTTATTTTAACCGTTTTGCTGCCACTTTTTTAGGGCTTGGCAGAACCCTCATACTAGCAAATCTCAAGCCACCGCCGCGGCACGGAGTCCTGCCCGCAGGGCCCGGGTCAGGTCTCGACGCAGCTTGGACAGCCCTGCAGTGGCTTTGAGTTGACTGGGGGTCAGCTCAAACTCGGTCGCGACCGGACGCATGTAAAGCTCTTTGACCAGCTCAATTTGCAGGGCAAAAATCCGTTTATTTGGCCGGCCGAACACCCGGGTAATATGGCCACCCGAGTAGGGGGTGTTGCGCGCGACCACGTAGCCGGAGGTCTGTAGTTGAGCCATGACCGCGCGTATGACCCCGTCCGGAGCAGCGGTACCTTTGTTATCGCCAAGCACGATGTCCGCCCGTTGTTCTCCCGGATCCTTAGTGTGCACCATACCGTGACGATCCATACTGTGACCATCCAGCAGGAGCGCAAAACCAAAGCGGCGCACGGCCCGTCCGAGCAACCGATGCAGGGCCGCCTGGTAGGGATGATAAAATTGGGCCAAAAGCCGACGCCGTTCGGTACTCGAGTACGGCTTAAGCAAGGTGGCTTGCCCGCTCAATAACTGACTCGGGATAATGGGGTTCTCGGGCTTGGTATAGCCTCGGTTGAGGTTAACGACATATGGGCTAACCGCACTCTGTACACTCGAGCCTAGCTCTGCCACCCCACCATACACTTTTTGGGTGAACAAATCCGTGTCGAGGAGCAGCAGACGCGACCGTTCGACATGTCTAAGGGCCAGTTGCGGAATCCAAGTCCCGCCGTGTGGAACCGAGAGCACCAAAGGCGAGTCACGTTCAACCACCCGAATAATCGCGTTGGGGCGGAGGGTTTGGGGACGTTGTGTGAGGCTATTAAAGCCGTGCATGGCGCAGAGGAAGTTAACCGCTAAAATCTATTTTGAGGAGTTTACTGTACGACTCGGGTGGCAAGTTCACGCGACCCATCGAGCGCAACTTTTTTTTACCCGCTTTTTGTTTTTCTAAAAGTTTACGTTTGCGGGTGACGTCGCCCCCGTAGAGTTTGGCGGTGACATCTTTACGACGGGCACTGAGGGTCGTGCGAGCCACGATCTTGCCGCCCACCGCCGCCTGGATTGGCACGGCAAACTGTTGCTGGGGCACCAGCTCTTTGAGGGTCGTGACTAAGTGACGCCCGACCGTTTGGACCCGCTCGCGTGGGACGGCCATAGTGAGGGCCTCGACCGGTTCGCCCGCCAAGAGCACATCCAGACGCACCACATCGGCAGGTTTGTACCCGGCTAACTCGTAGTGCATCGAGGCGTAGCCGCGCGTGACCGACTTAAGTTTGTCAAAAAAGCCCACGATCACCTCGGCCAGTGGTACATGCGCGCGCACGATGACACGGGTCTGATCAAGATACTCTTGCCCAGTCAGGCTGCCACGTCGCTGCGAGATCAGCTGCAAGACATCCCCAATGTGGTTAGTAGGGGTCACGATCTCGAGGTCGGTCCAGGGTTCCTCTAGCTGCGCAGTGGCCTTGTCTGCCGTGTGCTCGCCAGTGGGCAGCTCGAGGGCACTCTGGAGTTCACGGACTGTGCCATTGGTGCGCATGCGGTACGGGACCATTGGCGTGGTGCTCACGATCTCAACACTAAACTCACGACGTAAACGCTCTTGCACAATCTCAAGATGCAACAACCCCAAAAAGCCCATCCTAAAGCCCGCCCCAAGCGCGGTGGAACGAATCGACTCAAAGCTGAGCGAGGCATCGTTGAGCGCGAGGCGCTCGAGCCCAGCCCGTAGCTGTGGGTAGCGATCTGGGTCGGCTGGAAAAACCGCGGCAAAGACTTTGGGCTCCGAGGGAGCATAGCCCGGCAGAGGCTTGGCTGGCTCACGACTCAGGATCGTGTCACCCACCCGCACGAGCCGGATCTCTTTAAGGCCGGTCTCGATGTAGCCGGTCAGTCCAGCCGAGAGCTCGGGAACGGCCGTGCGCGTGGGTTTAAAGACTCCAACGTGCTGGCTTTTGGAGTGAGCTTTAGTGGCCGCAAAACGTAACTCTTGGTCGGCTTCAAATACCCCGTCAAAAACCCGCACGTATGCGATCACGCCCCGATACGCATCAAAGATCGAATCAAAAATGAGAGCTCGGGCCGGCTTAGTGGTGGATCCTCGGGGCGGCGGGATACGCGCCACGATGGCTTTGAGGAGTTCTGCCACGTTAGTCCCCTCCTTAGCTGAGACCCGCACGACTTGCTCCGCGGTGACCCCCAGGAGATGCACCAACTCCTGCGTGACACGCTCGGGATCGGCGTTGGGCAGATCGATTTTATTAATGACTGGGATAATGGCGAGATTATTGGCCACGGCCAGCTCGGCGTGCGCGAGGGTCTGGGCCTCGATGCCTTGCGAGGCGTCCACCAAGAGCAAAACGCCCTCGACCGCGGCCAAAGTTCGACTGACCTCGTAGCTAAAGTCGACGTGCCCAGGGGTGTCGATGAGGTTGAGGACGTACCGCTGACCAGCCTCTCTGTAGAGCATTTGGACCGGTTGCAACTTGATCGTGATACCGCGCTCGCGTTCCAGATCGAGGGTATCGAGCAATTGGTTACGCATCGAGCGGCTCGGCACGGTGCCGGTCAACTCGATCAAGCGGTCGCTCAAGGTCGATTTACCGTGATCGACGTGCGCAATGATGGCAAAGTTACGGATTTGAGTGAGGTCGTACATGGCGGAGCGTCAGGCAGAACCCACCAGGTCGGCCAGCAGCTCGAGACCACGGGCGTGCAGGGTCGCGCGGGGTGGATGGCCGCGCTCGAGCCGACAACGTACCCTGATGTACGCGGTTTGTTTGGTTAGCTTTGTGAGGTACAGTTCGATTCCGGCCGGACTAATGCTCGGGAGTCTACCGAGCCGCTGGCCGACCTCTCGTTTGAGACGCTCAATGTGCTTAGGATCAATCTCCAGACGTAGGACCAAGTACTCGCCGTGTGGGACTTTATAGACTCGGACAGGCTTGAGCAAAAAATCACGGTTTGGGATGTAGACAAACTCGCCCGTATCGGTTTCTAGTTTAACCGCGCGACCGCCGATCCGGCGCACGGTTCCCTCGGCGCCGTCGACATCTAAAATATCGCCGAGTTCAAAAGAAGAGTGTCCGAGTACTTCTAATCCAGCCAAAAAATTGACCAACAAATCTTGCAAGGCAAAGGAGAACCCGACCGAGAGTAAGCCCAGGCCCGCCACGAGGGCCGTGAGGTTCACCCCAAGCATACCGAGGGCTAGGATGCCGCCTACTGAGATCACAATGACCTGGGCGATGCGGCCGATCAGTTGCCCTCGCCGTGTGCTACGGCGCCGGCGGCTCACCAACGAGATGATGCCGACGATCACGGTAAAGAGTGCCACGATCACGAGAGCGGCCGAGAGAGCGGGCACTGTAGCCAAGAAGGTATCGAGGTAGCCTTGGTAGGTGCTTTTGAGGAGTTCGGTGGTTTGCATAGCGATGTTCTACGGCACTAACGTGCCCGACGCAAGCTGGACCAGACCTCGGCCAACTCACGGCCGCGCAGGAGCCAGTGGACCAAGAGATAGACCCCACCGCCCACCAGGGCGGAGGCTGCCACGAGCAGGAGCACTTGTGGAACGGTCGTGAGGTCGAGGTAGTGCTCGATGAGAGTTTGGACCCCGAGCGTCGCGGCTCCCGCCACAGCACCAGCCGCGACCACGCGGATGACGGAGCTCACCAGTTCAGCATCCCGCAAGCCACCCAGGCGCGCGCGGAGCAAAACGAGGTGCAGCAAAAAGTCCACGATGGCCGCCAGCGAAAAAGCGGCGGCTAGGCCCATGACCGAGAGGTGCGGGGCCAGTAACAAAGCTGCCACGATGTTAATCAAAACCGAAATTAAACTGATCGCAACGGGGGTGCGCGTGTCCTCGAGCGAGTAAAAGGCCCGCGCCAAAACCGGTACAGCACTTTGCGCAAAAAGCGAGAGGGCAAACACACCCAGCGCCGCCGCCGTCAAAAAGGTATCGGTAAAATCAAAAGCGCCCGTACCCAGCACCAAGCGCACGATCGGGACCCGCAGCACGATCAAGAGCACACTCATAGGCACGATCAGGTAGAACAACTGTCGCAGTGAGCTTACCAAGTGCGCACTAAATTGCGTCGAGTCGTTACGTGAGGCGGCTTCGGCTAAAAACGGAAACACCGCGGTGGCAAGTGACAATCCAACCAACCCGAGCGGCAAACTTTGCATGTTAAAAGCCAGGTTGTAGGAGGAGACGGTCCCCGTCTCGTAAAACGTGGCGACGGCAGTAATTACGACCACATTAATTTGTAGAGCGGCGATACTGAGGACCCGGGGGCCCGCCAAACGCAAAACTTTAAGCACCCCTTTGTCACGGAGCGAGACTCGGGCCGAGTACCTAAAGCCCGCCCGGTAGAGTGCCGGCAACTGGACCAATAAGTTGAGCAAGGCTCCCAAGATCACGCCCCAGGCTAAGCCCCGCGGTCCAAGCCACGGTACTAACAGTGTGATTCCAATAATGATCCCTACATTATAGAGAACCGGTGCTATCGCGTACGAGGTAAAGCGTTTAGTGGCGTTGAGATAAGAGGAGACCACGCTCGCCACGCCAAAGATAATCGGCGAGAGCAACATGATACGTGTGAGCTGGATGGTTTGGGCGGTCTGTTCGGCCGAAAAACCTGGCGCGATTAGTTCAACCAACTGCGGAGCAAAGAGCAACGCGATCAAAGAGAGTACCACCATCGAGAGGGTCAAGAGAGTCAGCACTCCGCTCGCCACTCGGTTGGCCTCCTCTTGACGATTTTTGGCGATCAAACCGCCGACAACCGGGACAAAGGCCGCGGTAAGAGCCCCCAAGACCAAGAGGTTGTACAAAAAATCCGGCAGCTTAAAAGCGGCGTAGTAGGTATCCAGTACTGCCCCGGCCCCAAAGGTTCCTGCCAAGAGTCGATCGCGCACCAACCCAATCACCCGCGAGATCAGCGAAAAAAATCCGATCACCCCTGCCGAAGTCAAAATCGTGCCCGTATGGCCTTGCAAGCTTGCTTTGAGCTGGTTCACTGGAGTACTACTCCTATCACATGATCGCGATCCAGCAAAAGACGCTGGGTGGCCCCACCCGAGACGTAGCGGAGGGGCTGGGCCAAACTACTCACGGCCACATCGATTGGGACATCCGCACTCCCCGCTTGGCGCCACAACAATAGACGCAGTTGTCCGTTTTGGACGAGCTGGGTAGTTGGGACATCAAAGACCAATTTGAGCGTGCGCTCCTCACCGGGCTTGAGGGTCACCCAGTTGGCAAAGACGGTCTGACCGGCTTCTTGGTAGGTTTTAGTGTTGCTGGCCGCGTCCCACTGGATCTGCTCCTCGGGCGGCACACCGGTCGGGCTGGTGCACTCCGGACAGTCGTGCGCGAGGAGTGCCTTGACGTCCGTATCAAAACCACTGGCCTGCACCAGCCGTGCTCCCGCTGGAGCGTAGACCCGCAGGTACTCTCGGTTGGCGCGATCTTTAAACTGATCGGTACGCGTGTCTTTACGGGTGATGTGCAATTCGTGTCGTACACTACTCGGACCAATCTCGACCAAAAGTTGCCGCGATTCTTGGACGTATTGATCGGTTTTGCCGCCGCCAATGTTGGCAAAGACGGGCGCTACGATATCCAGTGTAGCGCCGTCTCCGGCTGACGTGGTCGCACTAGCCAGGCTCCCCTCAGCACCCAGGGCTGTCGGTAATTGCGCCAAGGTCGCATCACCAAAAAAAATCTGAATATCTTTGTGTTCGACCGCTTGCATGAGTGAACCCGCGACGGCCAACCACTGCTCACGGTTGAGGGCAAAAACTCGCTGCAAGAGCTGCTCGGCAAAAGACGGGAAAAAGGTCTGATCACGCGCCGTATCTTTTTTAGCGACCTCGTACTGGGCCTCTTCAACAAAAGTATCTTCCGTTACGGTCAAACCGAGTTGGTCAATTTTGACCGGGCCGGTCAGGGCTAAGAGATCCGTCACCACGCGGGGGTTAAGCGCGATCACTCCGTCCAAACGTGGATCCCCCGTCTGGGATAAAAAGTCGAGCAAGACGCGCGCCGAGGTAGCAAAATTCGGATACCAGTTGGCGTCCTGCAAGGCAAACTCTTTACTGATTACATCAAGTCCCTCGGGCGGAACCAGCTTGGAGCGCACCTGCCCAGCTGGAGCGTAAATACTTTTTATGTCGAGACGCTCGACTTGTCCGTGCTGTAACTTTACAAAAGCAATTTGTCCCCAAAACCCACCGGTTGGTCGCAGCTCATTAGGATTTTGAAACACAACCGCGTACGTCCGCGCCGTGGTTGCCCCGGCCACCTCGGCCAAAACCCCCGTCAACCCGGAGAGCTGACGCAGCTGATCCAACACGGCAGGCAATTGGGTTTTGAGGGCAGTGACCGGCTGCGCGATGGACTGAGGCAAGCTGCGCGTGTCGAGGTTAAGGAGTAAGGTCCCCGCTTGGGTCAACTCTGAGCTCACCGTTTTGATATCCGGCTGAACCGCGACCAAGGCATCCGTGAGTGTTTGCTTGTCTCCGCCGGTTGGTCCCAGTTGCACGCCACTCATTTTTTGCACTACCCCCGTGAGCGCGCGACCGGCCGCCGCAACGTGCAAGCCTGCCTCGGCCAGTGAGTCCGCGGCGGCCAGCGGATCGCCCGGTAAGACCGCCAGGAGTGCTCTAAGCGACCCAGACAAGGACGCGAGCTCAGACTGTAACTCGTTAAACGATCCGCTGGCCTTATCAAACTGAGCCAGGGCTTCTTGCGGATTTTGATTACCGAGGGCGGTTGCGGCGGCTGTAAGCGCTTGTTCGGCCGAACTCGCTTGGGTTTGCAACGTAGTTTTAGCCGCCCGACCATGCTCGAGCACCGAGAACAGCCCAATCGCGCTGGCCGAGAGCACCGCACAGACTAAAAACCAAGAGAGCCCCGAGCGGACCAGCCCTCTACGAATCACACGCAAGGGTGCACGCTGGGTCCGAGGCTTACGCAGTCGCGCGACCGACGTAGGACGGGGCATCTGACTAGCGGGCAACACCTGGGACGCCATGTAGTGCGGTTCAACAAATACCGTTAAATCCGGATAGTCGATCACCACCGGCGTAGAACTCGACCGTTTTGGCGCGGTCCCGTTTGGCACGTGAGGTGTCCGCTGGATGGGTCGCGTCCGTCGTGGAGCCCCCCGCAGTCCGTCGATCGCTCGGGTAGTCATAACGGTCTCCCGGCTACGGCTCGCTCATACACGGCCAGTGTCTCTTGGGCAACGGTTTGCCAGTCACGTTGCAATGCGAGTGATCGAGCTCGAGCGGTCAAACGCGTCCGCAAAGCGGGAGTAGACCAAGCGATCACGATAGTGCTGGCAAGTTGCTCGATGTCGCGTGGATCTACGGTCAAGACCCCGTCCTGCAAAAACTCGCGCACGGGGGTGGTGTTAGAGGCGACCACCAGGGTTCCACGCGCGGCGGCCTCGAGAGCGGGTAACCCAAAGCCTTCGATAAAACTCGGGACAACTACTAGACGCGCGCCGTCGTACAGCACGCGCAACTCAGCATCGGAGACGGCTCCAACGATACGCAGCCCGGGCAGCACCTGCAGCTGCCGTGCCAAACCAACCAACACGGAACGCTGCGCCACCGTGATCGGTCCCGCCAACACGAGCACCGCCCGTGGCAGCGAGCGCCGCACCTCAGCAAAAGCCCGCACCAACGTATCCACATTTTTGTGCGAGCGGTAATTGCCAACGTACAGCAGATACGGCTCGGTCAGCGACAATCGGTTGAACACCGCTCCTGCCTCAGCTGGTTGAACCGTCGGCCCGCAAAAGGCATCACTCACAGCATGTGGAACGACCGCGACGTGCGCGATGTCACCCAGCACCGCGAGTTCATCCCGCACCTGAACACTCGGCACGATCACCCGCTCAGCCCGCTCAAGGGCTGAACGTAGTACTTTGCGGTAGGCCTGCTGAGAAAGCCCTGAGCGACGACGTTCACCCGCGTAGTGTAACGGGATGGTGTCATGAATCGTCACCACAAAGGGGCCTCTAAACGCGAGCGGCACATTAAAGTTAGTAAAGTGCACCACCTCAAACCGCTCGCGCGCAAAGCGGGCCGGTAGCAACAGCTGCTCGGACCAACTGTAGATCGCCTCGGGGGCAATGCGGTACGGGACGTGCGGATGACGCAGGTGCCACCAAGCTGCATCGACTGGCGAGACAAACACGGTCGGGAGGACCCCAACGCGCTCGAGACCGCAGACCAGTTCTTCGGTGTAGCGACCAATGCCGGTGATACGCACCATACGAGCGTCGATACCCAAACGCAGCGCACTCCTCATAGGACCTCCGCGGCCACGGGTACCGGTTGCACTCCTACCCCTTGCTCTGCTACCGCGCGCAACACCGCCACGGTTTGGCGTGCGGCACGATGCCAGCTAAACCCTTGAGCACGTGGTAGCCCTGCGTCTGCAAGTTGTGTACGTAGTCCAGGCTCGCTGAGCAGTAACTCAAGTGCGCGCTCGATCTCGACCGGCCGCTCGGGATCGACCAAGACGGCGGCGTGGCCGGTCACCTCGGGTAACGATGAGATGTTGGCGGTTAAAACTGGAACACCGAGCTGGAGAGCCTCGAGGGCTGGCAAGCCAAAGCCTTCGTAGCTGGAGGCGCAGTAGAGGGCCGTGGCCCCCGCTAGCAAAGCGCGCTTAGCGCTCTCGGGCACGTACCCCAAGACCAGGATGCGGTCGGCCACAGGGCTCTGGGCCACGGCCCGTTCAAAAGTAGCGGTTTTCCAACCCAACGGACCAATGAGTGCAAGACCCAAATCGGGATCACGCTGGGCTACGCCGTCAAAAGCCCGCACCAAGGCGGCCAGGTTTTTGCGCGGTTCAATGGCCCCGATCGCCACGATGTAACGCTTAGGCAATTCATATTTTTTTTGCGCGGCTGCACTCTCATCTGGGGTGGGTGGTTCGGCTAACGAGGCCCCCAGCGGCACGACCGTGAGCTGTTCAGCCGGGATAGCGTAGAGCCGGGTCACATCTTGTGCAGTCGAGCGCGAATCACAGATCACGTGCGTGGCCTGCTGGATTAGTCGGCGCGCGCGCGTGGCGTTATGCCAGAGCCGCCGCTTGAGCGAAAAAAAATCTGGGTACAGTGCGTAGGAAACATCGTGTACGGTTAAGACGTGTGGCACGTGCGGCGAGAGGGCCGTAAAGTTGACGTTGGGCGAAAACCAGACGTCCACGCCACCCACTATGCGATCGAGGTAGGGCGCTCGGGTCAGGGTACTGCGAGCACTGAGCAGTTTGTTAGGTCGACGGTTCCAGGTCAGGCTGGTATTGGCGAGGTTCGGGATACCCAGGTCCGTAAGGGTCTGTTCACGCGTACCACTGGCATACAGGCTGAACTGCAAATCGGGCGCAACTTGCTGCATGGCCCGCACGATCGCGCGGGTATAGGTCCCCACCCCCGTAAGCTGTGGGTCGGTTAGTGACCTAATATCTATCCCGATTTTCATAGGTGGCCCCCGGGGTGATTGATCCGAGTCAGTGGGATCTTGAGCTGCTGTAGGCTACGCAGTGGTCGGGTCGGCACAAACGTTCCTTGCGCCCGCTCGCGGCGCACCTGCAACAAGACCTGCCAAATCTGGGCCTTAAAGCGCTCTAAGGCAAAGCGTCGTGCGTACTCCCGGATCTCGGTCGGGTTGTAGTCGTTGGGCTCAAACGCGCGCACCGCGTCGATCAAGCCGTCCACCGATTGTTCACTAAAAAAGGCCCCCGTAACCCCCGGCACCACCGTCTCAAGTGCGCCACCGCGGTTATAGGCGATCACTGGACGCCCTGCTGCCATGGCCTCGAGCGCCACGATCCCGAGATCCTCCTCCTGCGGATGGATAAAGGCCTGACAGTGGGCAAAGAGCCAGGCTTTTTGATCATCGGTAAAGTGTGGGACAAACATAATGTTGGGTCCCGCGATACGGCGCAGCCGCTTGTACTCCTCGCCATGTCCGGCAATCACGAGTGGCAACCCTAAGCGGTTAAAGGCCCGTACCGCGAGCTCATGTTTTTTGTAGGGTCGCAGCCGACCAACCATCAGGTAGTAGTCGCTGGGCTGTTGTGCCAAATAAAAACGGTTCCAATCCACGGGTGGATAGACGATGGTGGACTCACGGCGGTAGTACTTTTTGATGCGGGCGGCGGTGGTGTAGGAGTTGGCGATAAACTTGTCGACCCGCTGGGCCGCGAGTTGGTCCCAGAGACGTAGTCGACTCAGTACGACGGGCAGGATGGATTTGACGGTTCGGCCGACGTGGAGATCCTCGGTATAGTCATGGGTGTCGTGCCAAAGGTAGCGCGTAGGCGTGTGACAATAGCAAAGATGGATGGTCTCAGGTTTAGTGATGACACCCTTACCAAACGAAGAGGAGTCCGAGAGGACCAGGTCGTAGCCGGAGAGATCGAGCTGCTCGGTAGCGGTGGGATGGAGCGGCAGGTACCACTTGTAGTGCTTGACCCCGCCCGGAAAACGCTGCAAAAACGAGGTCTTGATCTCAGCTCGGGGAAAGAGCCGCTTGGCAACCACGCCATCGTCTACCAAGGTAAAAATAGTGGCGTGCGGAAACATGTCATGAAAAGCCTGTAAGACGTATTCGGCCCCGCCCAATTGGGTCAGAGCGTCATGGACCAAAGCGATACGCATGGCGGAAAGTGGTGCCTCCCATGGTAGCAGATTTAGGCCTCCCGCGAGCACTTTTTTTGCTGCTGCCACAACACAGATGGTTCACTTTGTAAAGATGGCTGAATAAAATAAAAGGCCAAGTAGTTGTTACTACTTGGCCATGACGACGAGGGTTCTGCTTCCCTTGGCTCACGTGTGTGAGATGCTGACGTCCCAGTGGTTGGGATGCCAGCTACCGCCTCTCTACCCGTGATACGGGCGGGGTTCAGGTTTTTTTCCCGGGCCGATAGACCTGGTAACGGCGGAGAAGATCTGGTCATCCACTGGGACGACCGCAGATCTTACTTAACGGAAACCGGTACTACGCACCGCTACTCCTTTCCTTCTGGGTTAGAGGTTGGTGACCGCACGTTGCAGATGACAAGGTCTATCAGCTACAAACTGCGGTCACGGGCGTGTTGCTAAAGAGCTCCCATTTTTGGGACAGACAAAGGTAGCATAAAAACGTACTGCTGTCAATACGGGCTCAAACGGCCCCTAGACCGCGGATCGGCGCGAAAGCACTACCGGTAGGGTGCGTAGCAAAATCTTGAGATCGAGCAAAAGCGACCAGTGCTCGATGTAGTAGGTATCCAGACGAACCTCGTCCTCAAAATCTAGGTCCGAGCGACCGGAGATGGCCGCAAGCCCCGTGATACCCGGCTTGATGCGCAAGAGGGCACGATGGTGCTTTTTGTACTTGACGATCTCATCGGGGCGATGCGGACGCGGACCAACTAGGCTCATATCCCCTTTTAGTACGTTGATCAATTGCGGCAGTTCGTCCAAAGAGGTTTTACGAGTAAAACGGCCGACACGTGTAATCCGAGGATCTTGTTTAATTTTGAAGAGTGGGCCACTGCGCTCATTGAGTCGCATCATTTTTGCACGCAGCACGTCGGCATTGTCGATCATCGAGCGAAACTTGAGCAGATTAAAAACTTGATCACGATCCACGCGCTTATCCTTGTAAAAAACCGGGCCCTTAGAATCAAGCTTAACCGCAAGGGCTAGTAGACCAAACAGTGGTGACAACACAATCAGACCCAACGAGGCTCCGGTAACATCGATCACACGCTTGCCAATCCTCCCCCATCCTTCGAGCGGCGTCTTTTTAAGTTCAACGATCGGAACACCGGCCACGGTCGTAATACCCATGTGGCTAGCTTGGGTCTCAAACAAGTTTGGGGTGAACTTAAACTTAAGTCGTCGCTCGTCACAAAAATCAACGATACGCTCAAGAGCATTTTGGGTCAGGGTTGTGTCGGTATTAATAACCTCTGAGATCGCGTTGTTTTCCATATAGCGCTTGACCTCGCGCAAAATACGATCTGTGTCTTGCTGTGCGATAACACCAATCACCGCAACCCCTTGTGCGGGTGCTTCACGCCAGTTTTTACGCAGCAAGCGACTGGTCGTGTTCTCTCCAATAATGACCACTCGGTGAACACCTTTACCCCGCACCAGCTGAAAACGCTCGACTTGACGCAAGATGTAGCGCGCCAGACCAACAAAGACAATTGCAAAAATCCAGGCAACCAACACCACAAAACGTGAGGTATCGGCCTCCTGTCTAAAAAAGAGAATAACGATTAAGCCGAGCGTACCGGTCGAGACGGCCAAGATGGCCCGGAACAGTTCATCCAAAAAACGACGCTCGCGGTGGCCCACATAGAGGCGGGCCATGGCAAAAATCACCAAAAAGAGCGGCACGAGCCAGAGAGCCGTCAAGAAAAAAGAGTTAAACGAGACCGCCAGCCCCGCCGGCGACAAACCCAAAAAGTCGGTCTTGTAGCGCAGGTACCAAGTCAGCGCCCCCGCACCAAAAAGGGCCAGTGCATCCACGGGCAATAACAGGAGGCTATACAACATGTCGCGGCGCTCGTGCTTCATTGTGCGGTCTGTAGTTTTTGTTTTTTCCGGATGAACCGGCGTTACTAAAATGCCAAGAAAAGCCTATAAGCCGAATTCTGTACGTGCGTGACTGGCGCGAACCGGTCACCCACGCGATGATCATCTCTCTGGGCGTCACCTCGCGGTAACGCTCGATGCGAGCAACCATTGTTTGCTCTTGCACCAGGTAGGGTTTTTCATCGCAACGTGTCGCCACGCTGCGCCGTACGCTCTTACCGCACGCTTTTCACCGTTTGCCTGTGGTTCATCCAGTTTGACCCGGACAAACCCATCGGCTGATTAGTCTCTGTGACACTCTCCCTGCACCTCCAAACCGAGAGCGCTCGAGCGAGCCCTCGCAATCTGTCGGCGCGGTTGCCGTTAGCAACTACCTACTTCCTAGAAAAAGATCGAGGGGTGTTCGGACTTTCCTCATACAGCGTTTTTGGCTGAACCGTGTGGCTCGGCCGCACACTGCACGCGATCATCCGGCTTCCCTTGGCGGCCGATATTGTGCCTAAAATTGACCCCGCTGTCAAGGCTAGGTCTTTTGTTCCCCATCTTTAAGCTCAAAGGCTTCTTCGAGGGGGCTCAGCACTTCTTTCTCAAGTTTTGCGATCACACCTTTTTGGTAGCGCTCATCTGGTCGTTGGCTATAGTTTGTATCGAGAATAGCGACACGGCCGGTGATCATACCATCGCGGGTTTCGACGATTACGTTATCGTCGCGTAACCCATGCCAGGTAAAAGCGGGATGGTCCGGGCGTTGCGGATCATTTTTGGTAAAAGCCTCATTTTGATGGAAGCGCCGGAGACCCTCAATTAAGCTCTGCACATTGGTACGAAGTTTTTTGTACTGAGGATCCTGTTTAAGGTTTGGATTAGTGAGAACCGTTTGGAAGGGTACGCCCCGGATATACTCCTGCAAGATCGCACCAAAAAACTTTTCTCGTTTGCCACGTAAGCGCTCGACCTGGGTACCCAACCACGTACCCGCTTTTTGTACCCAATTTGGCTCGCGCTCGAGCCGACCACCCTGGATTGAGGCCCGACCCTGTAAAAAAGCACTGGCCATATTGCGACCAAAAGTGGTATACGAGTACACATTTTTAGTATTTTTTCGAACCTGATCAAAAGCAGCTGTATCTTTGTCTGCCAAAATAAACGTTGGCGGCGGCAAAAGCTCTGGTGAAAAATAGGGCTTCATGGTCTCGTACTCACCGGCTTGTTTAGCAAACAGATCACGAGCCTGTGTCTCGGTGTGCAGTCGGTCTAACTTGTAGACCTTGAGCGCATAGGTTCCCTGCTCGGCCTCGTTACCAAAAACCTCATAGGTATCGTAAAAAACACCGCGACCTTGGACCTCGGGGCCACCTTTGCGAGGCAGCGTTTCTGGGCTCTTTGGTACGGCGCTCTTTTCTGGATTGTAGGACGGCCGCTCGCTCATCAGCCCATGCGATCAAGAATAATGTTGACCATTTTGTCGGCCAGCTTGTTTTGCTCGCGGCGCACATGACTAAAGGAGATTTGTTCAAACTGGCAAGCTAGTTTTTTAACCTCCTCAAATAAAGGCAAGAGGCCCTTATTACGGACCCGATACTCACCGGCGAGTTGCTTAACGATCAGCTCGCTGTCCATGCGCGCTGTCACTTTTTTAGCGCCTAATTTTTTTGCCTCTTTGAGGGCAAAGATTACGGCGTGGTACTCGGCGTAGTTGTTAGTTTGTTCGCCCAAAAACTTACCGTGTTTACCGATGAGGGTACCATCCGGTTTGTAAATGGCCACGCCCAATGCGGCCGGACCTGGATTACCGCGTGCACCGCCGTCCGTATACGTAATGACATGCTCGTACTTCATTGGGCCATGGTATCAAGAATTTGCAGCTCTGCACTACGACTGCCGCCCCAATCGTTTTGGCGCACTTGCGCAAAGACATCTAGCTGCGCTCCCCGACCAACGCCAGCAAAACGATCAGCCTGGCCAAAGGCGACCGCCCGCCGCGTGACTCGTCCTTGGCGCAAAACCAAACTGACGTGGCGTTGGTCGGCGCCAACTAAACGGAGTGAATCGACTACGCAGTCGCGCAGTCGGAGCACCGGCCGCGGATTACCCATGCCGTAGGGTTCGAGCTGGGTTTGGAGGTCTAAAAAATCGAGGGCAACTCGGTCGAGAGTCAACTCACCATCGTACTCGCGTACACGTGGCGGAACCGTCTGGCCACGCTGCCGCCTGGTAAAACTGAGTAACCCAGATTTAAAGGCGGGTAGATTCTCCCGACTAATGGTGCAACCAGCGGCGGCAGCGTGGCCCCCCGCTTTAACAAAGAGTGGCCGCATGGACTCGATTGCGGCAGCCAGATCAACACCTGGAACACTCCGTCCTGAACCCACACACTCGGCTCCCTCTTGCAACACAAAGACCGGACGATTAAAGCGCTCGGCTAATTTGCTGGCAGCCAGTCCCACTACTCCTTTAGGCCACTCGGCATTGGTTAGGACCAAGGCGGGCTCGTGTAGGTACGCTTGGGCTGCCAGGAGTGCCTCCTGTACCACTTTTTTAGTGAACTGCTGGCGCTCACGATTGAGTCGGTCGAGCAGCCCCGCGAGTTCAACCGCCTGGAGCGGCGACTGGGTCGCGAGTAGCTCGAGAGCCGACTGAGCATGCTCCAGTCGACCAGCCGCATTGAGCCTTGGCCCAAGTCTAAAGCCAATCGTCTCGGCCGAAAGTTTTTCGCGACCGAGGCTGCTGTCGATTAACTGACGTAGGCCCAAACGTCGCGTACGCTGCATGGTCTTGAGACCAAAATGCACAAGCAAGCGGTTATCCCGTGTGAGCGGTACCATGTCACAGACCGTAGCTAGGGCCGCCAGGTCCAAAAACCATTTTTCTTGGCCGTCCGTAACGCCGGATTTACTAAAAAGTGCTTCGACCACTCTAAAGACAAGTCCGCCCGCGCAGAGAGTGCGATCGCTCGTACCCTCTCCAGCTTGTTTAGGGTTAACGATGGCATACGCCGCTGGCAACTCCGGCCCGGGTTGGTGGTGATCAATAATCAAAACATCGATCCCACTCTTTTGCAGCTGCGCTACGGCGGCATGACTTTGGATCCCATTATCGACCGTCACAACTACCTGTGGACCGTGCCTCTGTAACAACGGCAGTGAGCCCAACTGTAGACCGTACCCGTCTCGCTCGCGATGTGGCAAAACCGCCCTGACGTCAGCCTTGAGCAGGCGCAAGGCATCCACTAGCGCGGCAGATCCAGAAACACCATCCACATCGTAATCACCAAAGACCACGATTTTTTCTTTGTGCTGGAGAGCGCGTAGCAAACGCCCAACGAGCTTTTCCAAGCCGAGCAGCGTATCTGGAGCACCTCCAAACAAACGGAGCGCGTTATAGGTGGGTTTTAAAAACCGATCCGCAGCCGCAGGATCTGTAATGCCACGCTGACTTAAGAGTGTTGCCAAAAACGGATCACCGACCGCCGCTACGAGCGCTGGCGATGGTTGAACCTCCTTATGTTTCCAGAGCGTACCCGCCTTATTGCTCGATGTTACCGGCGCCGTTTGGGTTGGTGCCCCGGAGGACTTCATCACCATCTTTTACTCCATCGCCATCCGTGTCTGAGTTAAGGGCGTCGGTTCCAAAAATTTGCTCTTGTGAGTTGGTCAAGCGGTCATTGTCGGGATCGCTGGAGGAGGTCCCGGCTGCGGCCGAGAGTGAGGCACTGCTCGAGGTTTTACTCGAGCCGGTAGAACTGGTTGAGTTACCGGTAGTATTGCCGGTCGGGACGGTTCCGCCTGAGGAGTTATTGAGCGAACTCTGGTAGGCCTTTACACAGGTACCGGTCGGACTGAGCATTTTTTTCTCGGCACTCAAGGGATCGTACCCGTTGGCGACTTCGGTACCATCATCGAAGGTATCATTGTCTGTGTCGGGATCCGCCTCATCCGTGCCACACGCCAGCTCCACGCTCGCGGTTAAACCATCCTGATCCAGGTCACTCGTGTCAGGAGTAGTCGTGTTGTTAACGGTATTGTTGCTCGTGTTATTGAGCGTGTTGTTAGTCGTGTTGGGCAGCGTGTTAACCGTGTTGTTGACTACGTTGTTGGCGTTGGTTGTATTGGGGACGTTGGGCTGAGGGGCTGGTCGCAAAAAGAAGAAGTACACGGCACCACCGATGGCCGCGAGAGCCAAGAGGATCACAATGATAATCAAAACCGTTTTACCACCACTCTTTTTTTCGGAGATTTGGCTACCCATCGAGCCTGGCATACCCATGGGGGCGGCCGGTCGGGGTGGCATCGGACGAGCCATTCCCATCCCACCCGGCATTGGCGCAGGCGGAACCGGTGGGGTTGGTCGAGCTGGAAACGGAGATGGCGAAGGAGTCGGCGGAGGACCAAACGAACCCGCACGCATAGACTTACCCGGCGCTATGGCCTGGCGAGAAATCGGCGTGGGCGGTGGCGGAGGTAAGGGCGGACGTGGTCGATTGGGTTGAGACGGGTTTGAACCGCCGGGAAATGTGTCTGGCATGGCTTATAGCATACGAGGCGCGACCACCCCGCCGCAAGTGGATAACATTTAGGCCGTTTGTGCAAGTGTACCCAGTACGTCGACCATACGCTGTGCAAACGCCCATTCGTTGTCGTACCAAATCCCGATTTGTGCCAGTGAATCCCCGGCTACTTTGGTCATGCTGGCATCGATTGTGGCAGATTCGGTGGTTTGACGCAGATCCTGTGAGACCAGTGCCTCGTTAGAAAACCGCACCGTCCCCCGCCAGGGCAGCTGCTTGCTCAGGGCGCGCAGATGCTGGTTGAGTTCTGCCGGAGTAACGTGCTCCTTAAGTTGCACCGTGAGGACCGCGAGGTGCACGATCGAGGTCGGCACACGGACACCCTGTCCGGCGTAGCGAGCCAAGGGACCGGTAAAGAGATGTGGTACGGCCCGGTCGGTGTCGAGCGTAATTGGAATAATATTATCCAGGGCTTGGCGGCGCCGGCGGGCTTGACCACGTGTTTTGTCGACCACGACCTGTGAGTGTGTGACGGATTGAACCGCAAAGAGCGTCCAGGCCCGGATAGAAAATTGCTCGCGCAGCATACAGAGGACCGGGGCTACGGCACTGGTGGTGCAGGAGCCGTGTGAGATTAATTGTTCGGTCCGATTTTGCGCGTCGGTACCACAGACGAGATACCCAACTTGTCCAACCGCCGCTTTGGGCGCCGTACTGACCAGCACCCGCTGCGCTCCGGCTTGGAGATGTAAACGGGCCCCCTCATCACTTGCAAAGGCACCGGTGGCCTCGACCACGGCATCAATTTTGAGGCGCTTCCAGGGGAGCTTGCGAGGGTCGTCCTGCATAAAAGTTTGCACGCGCGAGCCAGCCACGATCAGGTCACGTCCACTTAGCCGGATCGGCAGGGCAAAGCGCCCATAGACCGAGTCGCGCTGCAAATAGTCTTGGAGATCGGCAGCCTCAGCGTGGTCGTTAATCGCGACCAGACGAACCTGCTCGTGCTCGCCAAGCAGCAAGAGTTTTGCGACCGCGCCCCCAATGCGGCCACAGCCATTAATTGCAACGCGTAACATGCTGCATCTCCTTACGGCTACAGCATAGCACGCGAGCCTACTCGGCGGCCTGTTGCTTACGGGGCAGGTGCCGCTCTAGGTACGTTTGCAAAATCAAGGCAGCCGCCGCAGCGTCGACGCGTTTTTTGCTGGTGCGTTCACTGGCCTCGCGAGTGGAGAGACGTTCGTCCACGAGATCCACGGGTAATTTGAGAGAGGTTTTGAGTTGTTCGGCCAGTTGCTCCGCCACCGGTGTCATTGGCAGAACCGTTCCGCGTAAAGACAGGGGGCGTCCGACGATCAATCGAGCCACCGCCCGCTCCTCGACGAGGCGCGCAATACGAGGTACGAGCTGGGCCTCGGCTGCCACGACCTCAAGCGGAAAAGCCAAGGTCGCCTCGGGGTTACTGATGGCAAGGCCAACGTAGCGCGTGCCCGGATCAATCGCTAACACAACACCGAGAGGTCGGGCCATGGTTAGAGTGAGGTCAGCACTTCGTGGCCGCGTTCGGTCACCAGGATCGTATCTTCAAAATGTGCGGCCAGGGAGCCGTCCTTGGTCACAAAAGTCCAGCCGTCGTCTTTGAGTGCAACGGGATGCTTACCAAGAGTGACCATGGGCTCGAGTGCAATCACCATGCCGGGTACCAATTGCACACCGTCACCGGCCGAACCGTAATTGGGGATCGCGGGCGGTTCATGTACGGCTGTGCCGACGCCGTGACCGACCAGATCGCGCACGACGCCCATACCAGCCTCCTCAACATAGGTTTGCACGGCGTGCCCGATGTCGCCGATGGTTCGACCTGGTTTAACTTGCTCGATGGCTTTTTTAAGGGAAGTTTTAGTGACGCGGATCAAGCGCTGGGCGTCGGCACTGACCGTACC
The DNA here is from genome assembly GCA_046350855.1 of Candidatus Anderseniibacteriota bacterium. Taxonomy (GTDB): domain Bacteria; phylum Patescibacteriota; class JAUYIX01; order JAUYIX01; family JAUYIX01; genus JAUYIX01. The sequence goes on from JAXLZM010000001.1 coordinate 117,657, forward strand.
GATCGCGACCGTGCGTGCTACGTCCGAGAAGTATCCACGATAACGCACGCCAAAATCGATTCCGACTACGTCACCCTTTTTGAGAGTTCGTTTACCGGGTAGCCCATGCACGACCTCGTCGTTGACCGAGATACAGGTGGCATGAGGGTAGTTAAGGTAGCCTTTAAAACTCGGTACGACCTTGTGCCGTTTAGTCAACCGTTCGGCCAAGTGATCGATCTCGAGAGTCGTGACACCTGGTTTTGCACAGTCGATTAACTCCTGCAGAATTTCTGCAGCAATTTGGCAGGAGACCCTAATATGCGCAATTTGGCTGGCGGTCTTGATGTAGCTCATTGTGGTGAATGCCCGAGAGCCGCTAAGGCTCCCATAATTTGCTGTGAAACGCTAGCGCGCGGTCCCATCCCATCGACCCGATGCAGTCGCCCCTCTTTGGCATAGGCATCGATCACCGGCTGCACTTCTTTTTTGTAGACCGCCAAACGCTTTTTAATAATCTCGGGCTGGTCGTCAAAACGACGCACCAACTTTCCACCACACTTGAGACAAGCCGCCGCGTGCAGATCTTTGCCGAGTGGTTTATGTTTGCAGCCGACGCAAATTTTACGTTCACTCAAACGACGCAGTGATTCTTTTTCTGGGATATCGATTACGATGTTGATTGGGCGCCGTCCGGCCTTGAGTAGCAAGGCGTCCAGCAACTTTTTTTGCGACAGGTTGCGGGGTGAACCGTCGATAACCAAGCCTCGGTTATGTGGTAATTCTTTTAAAAAGTTTTTAAAGAGTTGCCCTACCACGGTGTCGGAGACAAGGCCGCCGGCTCGCACCGTTTTCTCGACTTTTTTACCCAGAGTGGTCTTACGACGAATCTGCTCTTTGAGGATATCGCCCGCCACAAAGTGATGCAGACCAAATTGGTTGACCAGCATTTGGGCTTGGGTGCCCTTACCAGCCCCAAACGGGCCTAATAAATTTACGTTGAGGACGTCGCTCGGCACGAGCGGTTTGTTTGTTTGCTGCTTACGCGATGCCATGGTGCTAGTGTAGCTGGCCGACGCGCTAATCGCTAGAAACGCTAGAAGGCTCGCTTAACGCGCGGGGTGTATTCGTGTTCAACCAGCTGGGACTCGAGTTTTTGCAAGGTCTCCAAAATAACCGCGACAGCAATCAAGAGGCTGGTACCACCAATGCTGATGGTTTGGATATTAAAGGTGGAACGCAGCAAAAATGGCAGAACCGCGACGACCCCCAAGAAAACCGCGCCGAGCGGGACGATGCGATACAGAACCTTAGAGAGATAGCGCGCGGTGGGTGTCCCAGGACGAATACCGGGGATAAAGCCGCCCTGCTTTTGGATGTTCTCGGCAATAGATTTAGGCTCAAAAATGATCGAGGTGTAAAAGAAGGTAAAGAGCACAACCAAGACAAAGTAGACGATGGCGTAATACGTCTGGTTATTGATGAAGTTCACAACCGCGTGGGAGATGTTTTGGACGGTTTGATTATGGACGTTGGCGGTAAAGTTAGCGATCAAGCCTGGAAACAACAAGATCGAGAGAGCAAAAATGATCGGCACCACACCGGCTTGGTTGATCCGGAGTGGTAAGTGCGTAGCCGCGCCACCCAGAGAGCCGGCCCCGCGCATCTGCCGAGCGTAGCGCACCGGAATATTACGCTGGGCTTCTTGGATAAAGACGACCGCCGCAATCACTACGAGAGCCACCGCGATAATACCGAGCAGCGGTCCAAAGTCGGCCTGCTCAAAGGTTGCACCGGTTTGGCGGATTTGGGTTGGAATACGGGCGGTGATACCGGCAAAGATCAAGAGTGAGATCCCGTTACCCACACCGTACTCGGAGATGAGTTCGCCCAGCCACATCACGAGTACCGCGCCGGCCACGGCCACGACAAGGATCTCCGCCAGCAGGGCCGGGTTGAGGTTTTGCAAGATGTTGAGCGGTTGTCCCCCGGTTTGGGCCGAACCACGCGTAAAAATCAAAATGGTGCCGTAGCCCTGGATTACCGCCAGCGGAATCGACAAAATCCGGGTGTACTGGTTGATCTTGCGCTGACCCGCCTCGCCACCCTCTTTTTGGAGTTCATGCAGCTTGGGAATGATCTGGGTCATGAGCTGTACGATGATCGAAGCCGTAATGTAGGGACCGGTTCCGAGGAGCACAATCGAGAGTGAGGAGAGACCACCTCCCGAAAAAATATCGAGCAAACCAACAAACTGGTTGTTGGAGATAAACTCGGCCAGTTTGGTCGTATCAACCCCCGGGAGTGGGATGTGTGCGAGAAGCCGATAGGCAATCAAAAGCGCAAACGTAATCAGAATTTTTTTGCGAACCTCTTTTGCGCGCAGAACTTTGAGAAGTTTCTTGAACATGACTTTTGCTACTTAGTGGGCGTTACCGGCTTCTTGCTGGCTTCCTTTTTAGGTGCCGGTTTTGCTGGTTTGGGCAGCACTACTTTTCCGCCAGCTTTTTCGATCTTGGCGATAGCGGATTTAGAAGCAGCGCTCACGTAGATGGTCAGTTTTTTATTGATCTCACCGGCGCCAAGCAATTTGACCGTGCGTTGGCCCGCAGGGATAAGTCCTTTGGTCACCAGATCGTGCGGCTTAACCGTCTCCCCAGCCGTACAATGCGCGTCGAGCAGGGTCAGGTTGAGGATAGCGGGTTTAACAAAACGCGAGGTAAAACCGCGCAGTTTGGGAGTCAAACGGTAGAGCGGTGTGTGCCCACCTTCAAAACGTGGGCGCACTCCCCCGCCTGAGCGAGAATTTTGTCCCTTAGTCCCACGGCCGGCGGTCGTTCCCAGGCCCGAGCCCGTGCCACGACCCAAACGCTTTTTGGCGGTTCGGCCAGGATTTTGCAAATTGTGTAGACCGTAGGCGCTCATGATTTTTTACCGACCCCTTGCTCGACATCTTTTTTGGCACGCTCGGAGTGCGCCTGTTCACGCTGAAAGGTCCCTCGCACCGCTACGCCCCTCGTCTCGGAGAGCATCTCTGGAGTACGCAGCTGTCCCAAAGCCTCGATGGTCGCCTTGGCGTTGTTAGCGGCATTGGATGAACCAAATGTTTTAGAAATAATATTTTTGATCCCCGAGAGCTCGATCACTGGACGAACCGCACCACCCGCGATAATCCCGGTACCGGGGCGAGCCGGTTTGAGCAAGACGTCCGCTCCACCAAAGTGCACCCGCACCTGGTGCGGAATGGTGTCGTTGACGATTGGAATCTCGACCAAATTTTTGCGGGCGATGCGTGAGGCTTTTTCGACCGAGTTACTTACGTCGCGACCTTTGGCCATACCAAATCCGACGCGCCCTTTGCGGTCACCTAAGACAACGGCCGCACGAAACTTAAAACGCTTACCACCTGCCACGACACGCGCCACGCGTGCCAAATCAACCATCTTGTGGTCAAACTCGCTCTTTGGTTTTCTACCTCGTGGTCTACGGTCCATGGCTAGATACTACATTAAAATTTGAGTCCGGCTTTGCGCGCAGCCTCGGCTACCGCAGCAATGCGACCGTGATAGGCACGACCGGCACGGTCAAAGACAACCTGCTTGATGCCTTTTTTGAGAGCCTGCTCTGCCAACTGTGTAGCGGCAGCGGCGGCCCGTTCGGTCTTAGTTTTCTTTTTGAACTCCTGGTCACGCACGGCCAAGAGCGTAACGCCTTTGGCGTCGTCGATCAGCTGGAGATACATACCCGTGTTGCTGCGCGAGGCCACCAAACGTGGGCGGCTAGCCGAACCAACCAAACGTGAGCGAATCCGCCGGACACGCGCCAGACGAGTGTGCTGCTTTTGTGCCGATTTAGAAATCATCCGGCACCTCCGGCAGCTTCACCCGCAGCTTTTTTACCTTCTTTTTGGCGCACGTACTCACCCAAGTATCGGATCCCCTTACCTTTGTAGGGCTCGGGTGGACGCAAGGCGCGGACGGTAGCCGCAAAGGTGCCGAGCTGCTCGGCATTGTGTCCTGTCAAAATGATCTGGTTTTTTTGGACCTTAGCTGCGATACCTTCGGGCAAGGGCACCGCTACCTCATGGGAGAACCCGAGCTCGAGTTTGAGTAGTTTTCCGGCAACCGCGGCGCGGTAGCCCACGCCGTTGACCTCGAGCGTTTTAGTAAAGCCCGTGGTCGTCCCCGTCACCATACTGCGAAGCAAAGCGTGCGCCAAACCCCAACGGGCCGCATCACCGTGCGCGGTTTTTTCGACGTGCAGTTCTTTATCTTTAGTAATTTTGACACCTAAGCCAGCAAAGTTGCGCTGGATCTCACCCTTGGGACCTTTAATGGTGACAAGTCGATCCGCGAGAGTAACCGTGACACCCGCTGGAATTGCGATAGGTTTTTTAGCAAGACGAGACATCGCAGTAATTACCAAAGAGTGCAGACCACCTCGCCACCAACCTTGCGCTTGCGCGCTTGGCCGTCGGTCAAGAGACCTTGCGGAGTCGATAAAATTGCCATACCGAGACCCTGATTGACCCGTGGGATCTGTCGGTTAGACACATAAATACGTTGACCAGGTTTGCTAATGCGTTTAACGCCGCGCAGGGCGGGCTGGCGGGCTGGAGCAGCCCCGTACTTAAGGGTCAGGACCAGTTCGGCAAAAAGGGCGGCGCCTTTAGCGCCCTTAGCCTCACTCGGTTTAGCAACTTCGGCCGCCTGTAAAAAGCCGGACTTGACCAAGACCTGGGCCAGAGCGACTTTGAGCTGCGAGCTCGGTAACCGCACCTCGTCCTTGTGGACGAGGTAGCCGTTACGGATGCGGGTCAGCATATCTGCGATGGGATCAGAGACAGGCATGGCTTACCAAGATGCTTTTTTAACGCCGGGCAATTTGCCCTCGCTGGCGAGACGACGAAAATCAATGCGACACAGGCCAAACTTACGCATATAGCCTCGTTTACGACCACAGTACCAGCAACGCCGAACCACCCGAGTGGTGAACTTGGGTTTTTTAGCGGCAGCAATTAAGAGTGATTTACGAGGCATAGGTCTTAGGCTTTAGGCGGAGCGGCTTGTTCTGTTGCACCAGCGGCGGCAGTTTTAGCGGCTTTAGCCTTAGCATGAGCGAGCAAGCTAGCACGGTTTGTACCGGCTGTCATCTCCTCGGCCTGCTTGAGATCCGAGGCACTTTTAGCAAACGGCATGCCCAGTTCGTCAAGGAGGGCGCGGGCTTCTGTATTAGTCTCGGCGGTGGTCGTAATGGTGACTTGGACTCCATGTGTTTTTTCGACTTGGTCAAAGGGAACTTCTGGAAAAACGTTTTGCTCTTTGAGTCCGAGCGAATAATTACCATGGCCATCAAAGGATTGGGGGTTGACTCCTCTAAAGTCGCGCACCCGCGGCAAGGTCACGTTAATGAGCTTGTCTAAAAAGTTTTCCATACGCGCACCACGTAAGGTGACCTGCACACCCACCACTTGGCCTTGGCGCAATTTAAATGAGGCGATTGATTTTTTGGCGCGGCGGATGGCGGGTTGCTGGCCGGTAATCTTACGCAAGGTATCAATCACGATCTCACGGGCTTTTTCGTCATCGACGCGGCCGGTTCCGACCGAGACGATTACACTCGTCAAACGAGGCACCTGGTGCACGTTGGTATAGCCGAACTTTTTAGTTAAGCTCGGGACGATCGTTTTGAGATAGCGCTCGTGTAGTCGGGTCATGGCTAGTTCTTTTTAGCTTTTTGCGCGGGGGCTTTTTTGGTGGCGGCAGCTTTTTGCACGATCGGCTTTTTACATTTGCGACAGATGCGGATTTTTTTAGCCTGTTCACCCGTGCCCTGCGTCTCAAAACCAACACGAGTGGGCTTGCCACACGACGGACAGAGCAAAGCCACGTTTGCGATGCTGATCGGGCCGGTGAGCTCGATGCGCTGACCCGACTCCCCTTTGCGTTGGGGCTTGATGTGTCGGTAAATCTTGTTGACACCCTCGACCACAACCAGTTTTTCCTCAGCAAAGACCTGAGTGACTTTTCCTTTTTTGCCGCGGTACTTACCTGCGCTAACCAGTACCGTATCGTTTTGCATGATCTTGAGCATGGCTAGAGTACCTCCGGCGCTAGTGAGATAATGCGCTGATAGCCGCGCTCGCGCAGCTCGCGCGGCACCGGTCCAAAAATACGCGTTCCCCGAATATCAGTAGTATCTTTAACAATGATCACAGCGGCGTTGTCATCAAAACGGATGTAGCTCCCATCCCCCCGACGAAAATTCTGACGTTGTCGCACGATCACGGCATGCACGACTTCCTTCTTTTTGACGACACCATCCGGCAGAGCCTCTTTGACCACGGCCGTAACTTTGTCGCCGATACAAGCATAGCGACGCTTAGCACCCGCGTGTACACGCATAACCTCCAGCAAGCGTGCGCCGGTGTTGTCCGCTACTTTTACGTTGGAGTAAATCTGAATCATACGACCACCCGCCAGTGTTTACGTTTAGAGTAGGGCCGGGATTCAATAATGGTGACGGCTTGTCCGACCTGGAGCGGCGCGGCCCCCACCTTGCTCTGCGTACTTACCTGCGCCAAAAAACGCTTGCTACGACTGTAGCGTTTAAAATATTTGGGGTGACTCAGTAGTTCGGTCACTTCGACCACGGCGGTTTGGGGGCTACTGAGACGCACGATCACACCACGCTTGGTGCGCTTAGTCAGTTGAGTTTTGGAGCTGGTTTTTGTAACTGGAGACATGGCGGTTGAATTTAGCGGGCCTCACCTAAAATGGTTTGGACCTTGGCGATCGAGCGACGCAGACTCTTAATCTCATGCATTTTTTTGAGCTGACCCGAGCGTGCCTCAAACTGCTTAGCACGCAATTGCTCGTGCATCTGGCTCAACAATTTGGTCAGGTCGCTGGCACTGCGTTTGCGCAAGTCAGCCACGGTCAAAATGTTAGCCATGACGCACCACCACTTTTGTTTTTACTGGCATCTTATGTCGTGCCAATTCCATCGCCTCATGGGCCATTTTTTTGGACAAGCCATCCACCTCAAACAAAATTCGACCTGGTCGAACCACCGCGACAAAATGATCCACGCCGCCCTTGCCTTTACCCATCGGGAGTTCTGCCCCCTTAGCGGTAATGGGCTTATCCGGAAAAATCCTGATCCAAACCCGACCGCCACGCTGCATCAAACGAGTCATGGCGCGACGTGCGGCCTCGATTTGACGGGCGGTAATCCAAGCGGCCTCGGTGGCCTTGAGTCCGTAGCTGCCAAAGGCGAGCTCGGTTCCGCGGTGCTCGGGGGTCTCCTGTACAATCCCCACGTGCCATTTACGATGTTTTACTTTTTTGGGCAACAACATGGCTAGCTCGTACCTCCCCCTGCTCGTGCACCCCGCGTCGGGGCGGTCAGCTGACGCTGGCCGGTGACGGTGGGACGAGTAGCGTTTTGTTCAACTTCGCGACCAAAGCGTTTGCCTTTGTAGGCCCAGACTTTGACGCCAATTGCACCATAGGTAGTACGCGCGGTGACGCGAGCAAAATCAACGTCAGCGCGCAAGGTGTGGAGCGGCACACTGCCCTCGACGGCCCACTCGGTACGAGACATGTCTGCCCCGTTGAGACGACCGGACAGAGCGATACGCACACCCTGCAATCCAGCACTACGACCACGCTCAACGGCCGAGCGCAGAGCCCGACGGAACGGAATACGTTTTTCGATCTGCTCGGCCACGTTGAGACCGATTAGACGCGCGTCACGATCTGGATCGCGCACTTCTTCGATATTGAGTTTGACCTGTGGACGACCTTTGACGCGGCGTGCAATTTCTTTGCGCAGTTCCTCCGCCCCAGCACCCCCGCGACCGATAATGACTCCCGGACGACTGGTGTAAATACTCACGGTAATGCCACGCATCGAGCGGTCGATAGTAATCCGCGAGACAAATGCACTCTTGAGCTTTTTAAGCAGCCAATCGCGCAAGGTCACGTCCTCTTGGATCAAGGTTCGGTAGGTGCGTTCGTTAAACCAGCGCGACTGCCAGTCGTAGAGCGTTCCGATTCTAAAGCTGACGGGGTTAACTTTGTGTCCCATGGCTATTTCATTTTAGTCTGACGGATCACGGACGGACGTTTGGGTTCTGCCTTAGGCGCTGTAGTAGTTGCGGCCTTTGCTGGACGAACCCGGGCGGCCTGCTTAGTAGAGGTAGCCGATTTAGTGCTGGCGCGCTCCACTAAGACCACATCGATGTGGCTAAAGCGTTTGCGAATCCGATAGGCCCGACCCTGGGCGCGTGGCATCATGCGCGGCAACTCCATACTCTGACCCACACGGATCGACTCGATCCAGGTTTGTTTGGCATCCATGTCGTAATTGTGGGTGGCGTTGGCGCGAGCAGACTTAATGGCTTTGTGCACGGCTACCCCTGCGCGCTTTGGCAAGGTAACGAGTAAGGCCTCGGCTTGTAAAACGGGTAACCCTCGCACCAGCGCGGCGATGCGCTGCACTTTTTGAGGTGCCATGTGAATATAACGGATGTGCGCCTCGGCCTGCTTGCGCGAGTTTAGCTTTACAGAGGTCCGTGCGGGCACGCCTGCAGCTCGACGAGTCACCAGTGACTTGCCTGCCTTAGCGGGCTTGCGATTTTTGAGGGCGCGGGTTGCCATGCTCGTTACTTAGCTCCCTTGGGCTTGGCGGCCGGTTTAGCAACGGGGGTCGCTTTAGTACTGGGGGTGGCACCCGGAGCACCCGCGCCAGGCGTTGCGGCGGGGGCAGCGGCGGCGGCTTCTTCTTCCTTAGCCATCCGACCACCGTGACGCACAAATTTACGCGTAAAGGAGAACTCACCTAGCTTGTGGCCCACCATCTGTTCGGTCACGTACACGGGAATGTGCTCGCGTCCGTTGTGCACCCCAAAGGTAAAGCCAACCATCTCTGGCGTAATCGTGGCGCCGCGCTTCCATACCTTAATGACCGTCTTACTTCCGGAGCCAAGTTTTTTGACCTTGGCGAGCAGCCGTTCATCGATATATGGGCCTTTTTTGAGTGATCTGGACATGGGTGAGACTCTGTACTGTTAGGGTGTCTTTGTCAAGTATGGATTACGTGCGTTTGAGCTTACCTTTGCGGGGTTTGACGATAAACCGATTGGACTTTTTGTTGGGGTCGCGCGTCTTAACACCCAAGGCCGGTTTACCCCAGGGGGTTTTAGGATGCTTAAGTCCGATTGGCGAGTGACCTTCGCCTCCACCGTGCGGGTGATCGACCGGGTTCATGTTTTTACCTTTGACATGCGGACGAACCCCGAGCCAACGCATCCGACCAGCTTTACTCTTGCGCTCGTTGGCGTGATCGATGTTAGAGACCTGCCCGACGGAAGCAAGCGCCTCTTTATTAAAGAGTCGGATTTCACCCGAGGGCATTTTAATCTGCACCGACTCGCCTTCTTTAGCAGCAATGGTGGCTTGGTTACCGGCGCTACGCGCGATTTTGGCGCCTTTACCTGGCTCGAGTTCAATCTGAGAAATAACGATACCGGTTGGAATATGCTTAAGTGGCATACGGTTACCCGGGTTGAGGTCGATCTTTTTGCGGCTAGAGAGTACGGACTGGCCAGCCGTGAGACCAACAACGGCGTTAATGTAGCGACGCTCACCATCGCCGTAGAGTACTAAAGCGATACGGCTGGAGCGGTACGGATCGTACTCGATGCGCTCGACCTTGCCGGTCACGTCAAACTTGTCCTGCACAAAATCGACCAAGCGATAGCGGCGTTTGTTGCCGGAACCACGGTGATGCATGGTGATTTTACCTTGGTTGTTGCGACCGGCTTGCTCGGCGTGGCCTTCTACTAATTTTTTGTGGGGCTTGCCACGGTGCATACCAGAGAAATCCGCTCCGTAGAGTTTGCGCTGTCCGTTGCTAACTGGTCGTTGGATCTTAAGGGCCATGGCGATTAGCGTTCTGATTCAAAAAATTCGATGTGTTCACCCTTAGCCAACGTGACGTAGGCCTTGCGTTGGTCCGCACGGTAGCCCGAGCGCAGCGCAAAGTTTTTGGGTTTGCCATGCGCATTGACCACACTGACGTGTTGCGGATGTACGCTATACAAAGCTGCTACTGCTCGAGCAATCTCGATCTTGTTGGCCTTGGGGGTCACCGCAAAAACAAACGTACCCGACTCGGCCAGACGAGCAGCCTTCTCGGTTACGATCGGCCCGAGTAAAATACCATAGCTGTGGGTCTCGCCGCTCTGAGATTTTTTGCCCCGGGCGGGTGCCTTTTTAGCAGTCGCCTTGCTGACCACAGCGGTTGTAGCGGCCGGTTTTTGAACCCGGCCAAACAAACCACGCTTAGTCCCGCGGGCCTGCTGCTGCGCATCGCGCTGCTCTTTTTCTTGCTTTTTACGCTGCCAAAACCAAGCCATAGTTACTCCTTGCCTCCGTAGGTTTTGGTGACGAGCGCCAAGGCCGCTTTATCGATGACGACAGTGGCGTGCGCCATCAAGTCCAAGACGTTGAGGTTAGTCGCAAGCTGCGTTTTAACCCGCGCGATGTTGCGGGCCGAGCGCTCTACGTTGTCACTATGTTTTGGCAATACCAACAGCATGCCGCGCTTACTGGGCAACTTACCAAGGAGCGTGGCGAGGGGCTTAGTCTTGATGCCCGAGAGTGTGAGTGCATCCAGCACGATGACCGCCTCGTTAGTGGCGGCCAAACTCAAGGCACCCACGATCGCCTTGCGACGCTCTTTGCGGTTAATCTTAAGCGTAAAATTACGCTCGTTACGCGGTCCAAAAACCACACCACCCTTGCGCCATTGCGGCGAACGAATAGAACCTTGACGAGCACGACCAGTCCCCTTTTGCTTCCATGGTTTACGACCGCCACCTCGGCGCTCCGCCCGCGTTTTAGTATGCGCCAAAACCTGGCGGGCGTTGTTGCGCTGGGCCACTGCGGCACGCGTCAGCAACGTGGGCGAGACCGGGGTACCAAAGATAGCCGAGTCTAACGTAATCGAATCGATTTTTTTGCCGTCCATCGAGTAGACTGGGGCGGTTAGTTTTTTCATTTCTTTTTCTCCTTCTTGGGAGCTTGAGCGGCGTTCTGTTCAGCCGGAGCAGCACTGGGCAAGGCCTTGCGCTCTTTGAGTGGGTGACGCACGGCCGTCCCGGTTGGGATCAAATACACCCAGCTGCGGACCGCACCCGGTACATTGCCCTTAATCAAAACCGTACGAGTTGCGGCATTAACACTGACCACTTCGAGTTTTTTGAGGGTGGCAGTAGCATCTCCCATGTGACCAGCCATGCGACGACCGGGCATAACGTGCTGCGGATGGCCTGAGTTGATCGCTCCCGGTGCGCGCAAGTTATCTTTGTGTCCGTGGCTAGCGGGGCCTCCCTTAAAGTGGTGGCGTTTAACGACTCCCTGGAACCCGCGGCCTTTAGAAGTGCCCTGGACATCGATAGCAGAACCGGCTTCGAGACCTTTTACGTCGCTCAGCTTAAGCTCCGCACCTGGTTTAAAGTTTGCGAGTTCTTTTGCCTCCACGCGAACTTCAAACAACGTACGAGCATTAACTCCACTGGCCTTGAGATGGCCGAGTTGCGGCATCGCAATGACGCGCTGGGCTTTCTTGGTATCAGCCTCAATCCGGGTACCAATTTGCACGGCAGTATACCCGTCTCGCTCGGCGGTTTTTACAGCGATGACCCGTGCCTCTGGCACATGGACGATCGTGACCGGCACCGTTGCACCATCGGGTGCAAAGACCTGCGTCATTCCAATTTTTTGACCAAGTAGAGTTAGCATATGCGACTCACCACGCTTTGTGTCGCGTATGCCTACATCTTGATCTCGATATCTACTCCAGCAGGCAACGAAAGGTTCATGAGGGCATCAATCGTTTTGGCCTGTGGTTCGAGAATATCGATCAACCGTTTGTGAATTCGCATTTCGAATTGCTCACGGCTGTTCTTATCTATAAAGGTCGACTTGTTAACGGTGTACTTGTGCTTCTCGGTTGGCAGCGGGATCGGGCCGGCGACGTGTGCTCCACTTCGCTCGGCCGTATCCACGATCTGCTTTGCCGATTGATCAATGACTTTATTGTCGTACGCCTTGATCTTGATACGGATGCGCTGCTGCAGCCCTTCGGATTCGGCGGAACCGGTTTTACCCGCGTCCGCGCCTGTCGCTTTAGATACTTTCTTTGCAGCAGCCATATCCGCGTTACCTACTTGATGATCTTAGTTACCACTCCGGCGCCGACGGTCTTGCCACCCTCGCGGATAGCAAAGCGCATCTTCTCTTCCATAGCGACGGTCTTTTGCAGTTTGACCTTGAGCTTGACGGTGTCACCCGGCATCACCATCTCGGCACCTGCAGGGAGTTCAACGTCGCCGGTCACATCCGTGGTACGGATGTAGAACTGCGGCTTGTAGCCCTTAAAGAATGGCGTGTGTCGACCACCCTCTTCCTTTTTGAGGATGTAGACTTCGCTCTCAAACTCAGTGTGCGGCGTGATCGAGCCTGGCTTGGCCAAGACTTGTCCGCGTTCGACCTCTTCTTTTTTGGTACCGCGGAGCAAGATACCGGCGTTGTCGCCAGCCATACCCTTATCGAGTTGCTTGTTGAACATCTCGATACCCGTCACAACGGTCTTGCTGGTTGGGCGCAGACCCACGATCTCGATTGCATCGTTGATGTTGATCTCACCGCGCTCGATACGACCGGTCACGACCGTGCCGCGACCTTCGATCGAAAAGATGTCCTCGATCGGCATCAAGAACGGCTTGTCCGTCTCGCGCTTTGGCTCGGGGATCGATTCGTCGAGAGCCTTCATGAGCTCAAAAATTGGCTCGCAGTCTTTGCAGTCCTTGGCACCTTTTTGCGCACACTCAAGCGCTTTGGTAGCAGAACCACGAATAATTTTGGCTTTATCGCCGTCGTACTCGTATTTCTTGAGCAAATCGCGGATCTCAACCTCGACCAAGTCGATCAACTCTTTGTCATCGACCATGTCGATCTTGTTCAAAAAGACCACGATCTGAGGCACACCAACCTGACGAGCGAGCAAAATGTGCTCACGGGTCTGCGGCATAGGACCGTCAGCAGCGGACACGACCAAGATGGCGCCGTCCATTTGAGCGGCACCGGTAATCATGTTCTTGATGTAGTCGGCGTGGCCCGGACAGTCAACGTGGGCATAGTGACGTTTTTCGGACTCGTACTCACAGTGCGAGGTCTGGATCGTAATACCGCGCTCTTTTTCTTCGGGCGCTTTATCGATTTCGTCGTATTTAAGGGCTTTGGCCAGTCCCTTAGTAGAGAGACAGGTCATGATAGCGGCCGTCAAGGTGGTCTTACCGTGGTCGACGTGACCGATGGTTCCGACGTTAACGTGCGGCTTTTTACGTTCAAACTTTTCTGCCATTTGAGTGTGGAGAGTTACTTAAAAAATGAGTACCGCGGTCGTTTTCCCCACTGCGGGGACAAACCGGGTAGACCAAGCAATACTACGAGAGCCTGCCCGCGATGTCAACATGAGCGCTCAAATTACTGCTAGGCCATACACTAGTACGATTGTAAAGACCTGACATTGACAAAGTATGGCAGAACTAGTTTAATGCGCTCTTCGGTTGCTCTGCCGCTCGTTACCATCTCAATACATCTCAGGAGGTTAGGGGGAATGCCGCAACGGCCTTCAACAAAAACGTTTTACCAAGAAAAAGCCCTTAGCGAGTTACTAGCAAAGGGCAAGACGGCTAAACAGGTTAGAGCCCAGTTGGCTATTAACAAGCATCGCTACAACTATCTGCTGCGCAGGTTAAACCAACAGGGGCATACTATCGGGGAGGGATATCGCAAACACAAGGCAGAACGCCTGGCAAAACGTGCCAACGAAATCGCAGCGCTCCGACGAGCCGGCAAAACCAATGCCGCCATCGCACAGAGCTACCAGGTCTCGGTCGGGAGTGTATCGAGCACCGTGACTCAGCTTGCTAAACAAGGTGAGGTCCAGTTACGTCACACGCGAACGTGCTTTTGGCGTGATCCCAGCAACCAGCGCTTTACAGAGTTCGTTTCGGTAGTCCAAGAGGGAAAAACGCTCCGTTCCATCGGTTTACGTTTTGGTTGTTCGGCAGAACGGGTACGTCAACTTATTCTGCTGATCGCCAAGCACTTTGGTCCTGACTTGGTTACACGCCGTCCCACAAATCTACTTACTACCGAAGACGTCAGCAAAGCCCTCGAGATCAGTCCCAGTCGCCTGAGTAAGCTTTGCCTGCGCGGAGTGGTGAAACCAACCAAAGCAGGAGGCAGGTATTACTTTACACCTGAGATGGTACCGCAGCTGCGCGAGTATCTCGTGCAACAGAGTCAACGTTGTTGCTGTATCTGTGGCAAGACGTTTACCCCGGAGAGCCTGACGTCCAACCAGCGAGCCTGTTCTAAAGACTGCGCAGGAGAGCGGGAACGCCGCTATCGAAGCTCACAGGCGACAACAAAGACTGTGCTCAGCTGGCGACGGCCGCTTCTGGAGCGATTGGCACTCCATGTCCGACCAGCTTCAGATCGACTTGTAACCTACGCCGAGGCCTGCCGACTTACGGGCTTACGCGGGATGCCGTTGATCTGGCTGCGACAACGACAGATCCTCAAGACGATTCCGCACCCCGAGTTACGCTGGCGCGGTCGTCCGGTCCTGGCTTTTTACCAGAGTGAACTGGTGCTGGTTCGCGAAGTACTCGATCAGCGTGTCGAGGAGGTGGCGTGAGACAAGTTCTCACGCCCTTTTTTTATTTACTGGCGGCGGCAACCAGTCCCGCAAAGAGTGGGTGTGGCGAGAGTGGTCGTGACTGAAATTCCGGATGAAACTGCGTAGCCACAAAAAACTTGTGTTTGGGGAGTTCGATAATTTCGACCAGACCTGAGCCGGGGTTAGTGCCGGCGATGAGCATTCCCTTTTTTTGGAGGGTCGCGACGTATTTTGGATTGACCTCGTAGCGATGGCGGTGGCGCTCCCAAATCACATTTTTGCCATACAGGTCGCGGCTCTTACTCTTGGGTGTGAGTCGGCAGGAGTAATGGCCAAGCCGCATGGTTCCACCCAGATCCTTCTCTGCAATTTTTTTGACCTGGTCCTCCATGGTGGTGATCACGGGTTGTTTGGTTGTGGGTTCGATCTCCGGTGTGTTGGCTTTTTTGAGACCGGCCACACTCCGGGAGAACTCAATCACGGCCAGCTGTAACCCGTAGCACAGTCCGAGAAAGGGAATGTTGTTCTCACGCACATACTTAATGGCGCGTAGTTTACCGGCCACGCCGCGTTTACCAAACCCACCTGGAACGATGATGGCATCAAAGTTTGCCAGCATTTTTACTTTAGCGGGACTGGCTTCAAACTCCTCAGCATTGATCCAGGTAATCTCTGGCTTGCGCTTGTTAGCCCAGGCACCGTGCTTGATGGCTTCGATGACAGAAATGTACGAGTCGGACAGGACAAAATCACCTGTGCCAAAGTACTTGCCGACCACGCCGATTTTTACCGGCCGGGTCGAGCGTTTAATCGTCCTGACCATTGCGCGCCACTGCTTACCGTCGGTCTTGCGCGGCTTTTTGCCGAATTTTTCGAGCAGACGCTTACCGAGGTGGTCGTGCTCAAAGTTAACGGGGACTTGATAAATCGTAGAAATATCTGGAGCGGAGATAATGTCGCGTGGATGCACGTTACAAAAGGTCGAAACTTTGCGCTTGCGTACCTCGTCCAGGGGCACGGTCGAACGAGCCAAGATTAAATCCGGCTGGATGCCCACGGAGTTGAGCGAGCGCACGGCGTGTTGAGTCGGTTTGGTCTTCATCTCGCCCACCATGCTCGGTACCGGAAAATAGCTCACCAACACAAAAGCGACTTGCTCGCCGTATTTAAGCTTCATAATACGAGCCGCTTCGAGATATACCAGGTTTTGGTACTCCCCGACCGTTCCACCAATCTCAATAAAAACAAAGTCCATTTTTTGGTGGCGGGCCACCCGTTTGATCCGCTGCTCGACCTCGTCGGTAATGTGCGGGATTACCTCAACGCATTTACCGTTGTAGCCCAAGTTGCGCTCACGCTCGATGACGGACTGGTAGACCATGCCGGTGGTCATGTAGTTCTCCCGGACGATATCTTGGTCCAAAAAACGCTCGTAGTTACCCAAGTCCTGATCGCTCTCGAGCCCGTCCTTGGTCACAAAGACCTCGCCATGCTCAGTGGGGTTCATCGTGCCGGCATCTACATTGAGGTACGGGTCAATTTTAATGGCCGTGACTTTGTAGCCATATTCTTTGAGTATCCGCGCCATAGACGCGGTTGCAATTCCTTTGCCGACGCCGGACATAACGCCACCGGCGACAAACACAAAATTAGTCTTCATTAGAGTTGCCCTGGAAAGTTTTCCAGGGACTACACTAGCACGCAAAAAGCCAGGTCTCGAGGGGGTAGTTATCCCCCGTTGTTTGGATGAACCGAAGCGATTATTTTACGGCTGGAACCGGTTGCAATAGTTCCGGATCGATCGTGCGGCTAAAGCAAACCCGACCGACTTGATGACTCCAGTTGTCGTTGTAAAGCCCAAAGGGCGGATAGATCAGCTCGGGTCGGCCTCGTGTTGACTGCGCACTGTAGTCTTGTTTGGTTGCAAACGTGGCGCAGAGATCAAAGGTGAGTTCACCCGTCGGGGTGTACTCGTACTGCGCAGCAGCGTCCGGATCGGTCGGAACCACAAACCCAGTTACGTCAGTTTCAAGCTCAGCCAGCGTGTCGGGTAAGGTTTTTTTACTCGAGTAAAAACTAATGATCTCGCTTTGGATCGATTGAAGGTCACTGATGCGACGCTCGTCAAAGCGCTGATCACGCTGCTCGCGGGGTGTACCGATCAAGAAAAACCCGCCTACGATCGCACCCGCGAGTAAGACTGAGATGGTGATCGCCAAAACCCGCGGTAAGAGCGTTTGAGCACCGGTTCGGCGCAAATCCCACAGGTAGTACCCAAAGACCGCACCAGCTACCACCAACACCGCCAGCACCTTGAGTCCAAAACTGACCGACAAGCCGCCGCTCAAAAAATTGTAGACCAACACGACCAGATCAATGATCAAGGTTACAGCCGAGGCAAAGAGTGTCAGATAGACCAACCATTTACGGATCGCGAGGTTACGACGCGAGCGATCGCGGTTCAGCCACTTACCGGTCAGCCAGGCCATGCTGATATAGACCGGCCAAACCACGATCAGGGTTGAGATCGAGGTGATCATCGAGTTACCAACCACACCGCCGCCGTAATAGCTAAAGACGCTCTGTGGGTAGGCCGCGTCGACATAGTCAAAAAGGAGCGCCAGCACGGCAAAGACTGCAACATACAGCATCAAAAACAACAGCAAATAGGCAAACAAATCCCCTGCGGTCGTGTGGGGGTGCGTACTCCTTTGCTGCGTAGTGCGCTCCGGCATGCCGTTAGTATACCAACGTCCTAGAGCTGACAGTCAAATTGGGCAATCGAGCCCCGCACGCCACCGCCACCCGCGCCCTGAGTCGGAGCACTGATGCCGTTCACACTCCCGCCAATGACCCCCGGGGCGGTCTCACGTGGAGCAGGTTCGATGGTCTGAAAAAATCGAACGGTCGTGGAGGCCGTCTCCGTTACATTGTTTTCTAAAGTCGCTGTGTACAGTCGATCACCACTCAGATCAATAGATTGTGAGCCCAAGACCTGGGAGAACCACAGCACAAATAAAATCGCGACCAAGGCCGTACCCACGATTAAGCTAACTACAAAGGTCGGGCGTTGTAGCCCATGGCGTAAAATCGAGATCGTGACAAAGCTCGGCCAGGTCAAAAACAAAAATGTGACGCTGGGTGGCCAGCTAACCAATGGCTGCGGACAACCGATCGTGAGCGTTAGCGGTCTAAAAGTCACAACCAGAGCTGACAACGCCGCCGTACCCAAGAGGATATACTCGAGCCAGACCCAGACGGTCGCCTTTGGTAAGCTCCCTTTTATCATCTAAAAAGTATATCATTAGCGCCACTTAGCACTAACCGTACCCCTATGCAGCTCTCGCAAGCCCCCGTCAGCGTCATGATCCGCGTTAAAGACCACGCCACCTCACGCGCCTTTTACGCCGACAAGCTCGGTCTTACACATATCGACAAAGGACCCATGGCTCCAGCCATGTACGAGGCCGGTAATGGCACTCGTATTATCGCCTACTCGGGTGAACCCACCAGCCCCGCCCACACCGTCGGCAATTTTAGCGTGGACGATGTCGAGGCAACCGTAGCCGAACTCAAAGCCAAGGGTGTCGTTTTTGAAGAGTACGATCTCCCCGATCTAAAAACCGTCAATGGCATTGCCACCTGGGACAAATACAAGTCGGCCTGGTTCAAAGACCCAGACGGCTACATTTTTGCGATCAATCAACAGTAATCTCTAGTTGAACCTACAAAAAAGTCCGGACCAGCCGGACTTTTTTTATTTCTTGGCGTCTTCGCCAGCGATTTTGCGGGCGATGTTGCCCGGGACTTCTTCGTAGTGATCAAACTCCATGCTGTAGCTGGCACGACCCTGGGTCATCGAGCGCAATTGCGTGGCGTAACCAAACATTTCTGCCAGCGGCACCATGGCGTGAATCACCTTAATCGCTTGGGGACGGTCGATCATCTCTTGAATTTGTCCGCGTTTAGCGTTGAGATCACCCACCACGTCACCCATGCTCTTGTCTGGAGTGGTGACTTCGACCTTCATCATCGGTTCCAAAATTATGGGCGTGGCTTTTTTCATTGCCGCCTTAAATCCTTTGGAACCCGCGATCTTAAAGGCCGCCTCACTCGAGTCAACCTCGTGGTACGACCCATCAAAGAGCGTCGCCTCCACGTCCATGACGGGGAACCCCGCCACGACTCCGTTGTCGAGGGCTTCCTTAATACCTTTCTCGACCGCCGGGATAAATTCTTGCGGAATCACACCACCCTTGATCTTGTTGATGAATTCAAAGCCGCTACCGCGCTCTTTAGGCTTAACACTAATCCAAACGTGACCGTACTGTCCGCGGCCACCGGTCTGCTTGATGTATTTCTCTTCGGCTTCGCCCTCACCCTTAATGGTCTCTTTAAAGGCAACCTGTGGGCGACCAATGTTGGCCTCAACTTTGTACTCGCGCTTCATGCGGTCGACGAGCACGTCCAAGTGCAGTTCACCCATACCGGAGATAACGGTCTGACCGGTCTCCTCATCAGACTTAACCCGGAAGGTCGGGTCCTCATCGGCCAAGCGACTGAGCGCATTGCCCATTTTTTCTTGGTCCGCCTTGGTCTTGGGTTCGATCGCGATCGAAATAACCGGCTCCGGGAAGGTGATCTTCTCCAAAATAATAGCGTGGTCGGGGTCGCAGAGCGTGTCACCGGTCGTGGTGTCTTTGAGCCCGACGGCTGCGGCGATTTCTCCCGCGTAGACGGTTTTAACCTCCTCGCGCTTGTTGGCGTGGAGACGCACAATGCGACCAATACGCTCTTTTTTGCCGTTAGAGGCATTGAGTGCATAGGAGCCAGCGTTGAGGGTACCCGAGTACACCCGGAAGAACACCAACTTACCAACAAACGGATCAGCTAAGACTTTAAAGGCCAGGGCTGCAAACGGCTCGGTGTCGGAGGCTTTACGCTCGAGCGTCTTAGACTCGTCGTTTGGATCGATTCCTTTTACGGGCGGGACATCGAGCGGGCTTGGCAAGTAGGCCACCACCGCATCCAAGAGCGGCTGAACACCCGTATTTTTGAGAGCGGAGCCACATAGGATCGGAATAATCTTAATCGACAAAACACCTTTGCGGAGTGCCGCTTTGAGTTCATCCACGGTTGGGGTAGTGCCCGCCAAATATTTTTCCATGAGCTTGTCGTCCTGCTCGACGATGCGCTCGATCAATTTTTCGCGGTACTCTTTAACTTTGTCTTTGAGCTCAGCCGGGACTTCTTTCTCGACCACGTTGATTCCCTTATCGCCCTCGTTGTAGAGAGCTTTTTCGGAGATCAAGTCGACCACACCAACAAAGTTGTCCTCGATACCGATCGGCAATTGGATTGGGATGGCCAGCGTGCTCAAGCGATCATTGATCGACGCCACGTCTTTATAAAAATCAGCACCGGTGCGATCGAGCTTGTTTACAAAACACATGCGCGGCACCTCGTACTTGTCGGCCTGGCGCCAAACCGTCTCGGACTGGGGTTCGACTCCGGCGACTCCATCAAATACAACGACTCCCCCGTCCAACACGCGCATGGAGCGCTCCACCTCAACCGTAAAGTCAACGTGCCCTGGAGTGTCGATTAAGTTGAGCCGGTGGTCTTTCCAAAACAACGTCGTTGCAGCAGCCGTAATCGTGATACCGCGCTCGCGCTCTTGGGCCATGTAGTCCATAGTGGCCTCACCCTCGTGCACCTCACCGATTTTGTGGGTGATACCAGCATAAAACAACAGTCGCTCGGAGACCGTAGTCTTACCAGCGTCAATGTGCGCGATGATGCCAAAATCTCGGACGCGCTCTAGGGGGTATTTACGAATATCAGCTTCGGCCATGGAAGTTTACCAGGCAAAATGGGCAAAGGCTTTGTTGGCCTCGGCCATACGGTGCACGTCCTCGCGCTTTTTGATGGCGACACCCTGCTTTTGGCTAGCCTCGATCAACTCGTTGGCGAGACGCAGGTGCATTGGCATCCCTTTGCGACTGTAGGCAGCATCTTTGATCCAGCGAAAAGCGAGCGTGACTTTACGGTCACCCCGTACCTCGATCGGGACTTGGTAGTTGGCACCGCCCACGCGCTTAGCTTTTAGCTCGACGTTGGGGCTCACATTTTTGATGGCGGTATCAAAGACCTCGAGCGGGTCTTTTTTGATGCGTTCTTTAATAGTGTCAAACGCATCGTAAACGATACCGCGTGCCGCACCTTTTTTGCCGCGTTCCATCAAGTTATTGATAAAGCGCGAGACCAGCTCGTTATTGTAGCGAGGGTCTGGAGTGATGGGTCGTTTGGGGGCGCGGTTTCTACGCATGTTGGCTGAACAGGGTTCTTAAAAATTTCTAAAACTATTTTTTGGCCTTTTTGGCGCCGTACTTACTGCGGCTGCGACCACGATCGGCAACGCCAGCGGTATCCAAGACACCTCGAACGATGTGGTAGCGAACACCAGGCAAGTCCTTAACACGACCACCGCGGATCATAACGACCGAGTGTTCTTGCAAGTTGTGACCAACGCCTGGGATGTAGGCCGTGACTTCCATACCGTTGGTAAGACGCACACGGGCGAACTTGCGCAAAGCGGAGTTTGGCTTTTTAGGAGTCATGGTTCCGACCTTGACGCAGACGCCACGCTTAAAGGGGCTCCCCTTTGGGAGCGGAATAGGACGCTGGTTAATCGTATTAAAAGCCCGCTGTAAGGCAGGACTTTTGGACTTTGAGGCCTGCTTGTGGCGGCCCCGGCGAACTAGTTGATTAATCGTTGGCATAAATGCAGAACCCGACTCTAACAAGGACACGCTTTTGATGCAATAGCAAGGGCTTAATCAGGCTGAACGAAACCTTAGCTATTGCGGTGGAACAGCCCGCTATAAAAAGAAAAACACCCTGTATCGCAGACACAGGGTGTGATTGAGCCTTAAAGAAAGAACGTGTTTGGGGAGCGCGCCTTCTGGACGGCGCGTTGCGAGCACAACTCACTAGTGCGGATGTGTGAGTCAGCTCAGCCTCCCCTCCCGACGCGGACGTGGCCCCGCTTTGCCACGTCTCCTTTGTATAGTCTGTTTTCCTGCTATCGTGTGCCTTCTCGCCCGAGGAGACACAGCAACAGGGTGAACAACGGACAGCTACCGTAGTGGGTTTTTCCCAAGAATCCAGACTTTCTCGGTACTACATAATTGAGTCAGTAACCACCTCGACTTGTGTTGCTGTGCAAGCGCGATGTTCCGCGGTTCCTCCTAAGGCGCCCCGTCGAACTAAACGCTCAGGCGTGCCCCACTCAAGAGCACCGAACCGCTCAGCCGTCTCGTTGGAAGGTACAAGGGTAGGTTGGACTTTTATAAATCCTCACTCCCCTGATGTCAAGACTGGGCCGGCACACCCAAAATCCAGCCAAAAGTCAGATTGATCAGCCAACCAAAAAGAGTGCCCAGCACCGAGACCGGTAGGAGTCGATCCACAATAATGAGGCCAAACAACAAAAACGGTCCAAAGCGCTCGAGCCAGTGGGCCAGGTTGTGCGCACTGCGCGGCAAAAGAGCGAGCAACACTTTTGAACCGTCCAATGGTGGGATGGGGATGAGGTTAAACACGAGCAGCACGATGTTCATCAAGACGAGCGAGGAGAGAAAAACAAAGATACCGCTGTCCTCGCTAAAAATATCGGCGTTAATCAAGATACGCAGAATCAAGCCAAACAAAATGACCAAGAGTAGATTGGCGGCGGGACCGGCTAGTCCAACTAAGACCGAGCCGAGACGTGGGTTCTTGAGGTAGCGACTATTAAACTGCACCGGCTTACCCCAGCCAAAACCGGCGATGATTAAAAAGAGGGTCCCGAGCGGGTCGAGGTGACGCAAGGGGTTGAGACTGAGGCGACCTTGCTGGCCAGGAGTTGGATCTCCCTGCCAGGTGGCGGCCAAGGCATGGGAGAACTCGTGCACGGTAATTCCGATCACGAGCGCGATGATTCCGGCAAAAAAGACCAGCGGATTAGTGGCGAGTGAGTCGATAGGCATAGGTTCAGCCTACGGGAGTTGACGCCGAGCCACAAGCTCGGTAGTGTGGCGTGACCTATGGCACAACGCTGTGACATCTGCGGCAGAGGTGCTGGCAAAGGCAACCGCCGCAGCCACTCCAATATCGCGACGATCGTTAGACGCAAGATCAACTTGCAGCACCGCACTATTGGCGGCAAACGTCACAAAGTTTGTGTGAACTGCCTCAAGAGCGCCAAGATCGTGGCGCTAGCGGGTGCGCGAGCCTAATCGCGGTTCGGCCAGCAACCGATAACGAGATACAACAAACCGCCCTCACAGTGGGCGGTCTATTGGGCCTTGGATGAGACTCCCTGCATGTCTCAAAGGAAAGAGTGGGTACGCCACCAGGGCGTTTTGTAGTCCACTCGCTTGCAGACCTATGGTAGCCGGCAGGCGAAACTGGACTCCCCAAGGAGAGACGATGTTAATGCGTGAGGAAAAGTCTAATGAGCCGCGCTCAGCATACGGTCGTTAGTGTGGTGGCCGGGTGAACGCCAGGTGATGGCTTCACGTTTTTGTCGCGTTTGTGGGTCTATTTGACCAGGCCGAACATCGCAGCCCAATCGGCGCGCTCGTACTCGTGAATATCCTCAGGACCAAACCAGAGGCTGATCTCGTTGGCGGCTTCTTCTTTGTTACCTGAGGCATGAACCACGTTACGAATGCCGCGCTTCATGGCGTTGGCGAGGGCCGGGCTGTCTTTGGCAAAGTCACCGCGGATCGTGCCGGGTAGCGCAAAAACTGGGAGTGTGTTGCCGATCATCTTGCGGACGATATCGATGGCGTTATGTCCCTCCCAAATCATCGAGACGATCGGACCCGAGGTCAGGTAGTCGAGGTTCCAATTAGCGACCATTTTGCCGATCTCGAGGGGGTCGTTAGTGCCGAGCTCTTTTTTAGCGTCGCGGCCATATTTCTCGTAGCTGCTAAGCGTCTTGCCACCGATACCCTTCATCCATTCTTCGCTCGTAGGCTGATGACGACCCGCAAAATCACGATCGATCTGGACCATGCGCAGAGCGACGAGTTTAAGTCCGGCTTTTTCAAAGCGGCTGATCACCTCGCCAATCAAACCACGCATCACACCGTCGGGCTTAACGAGCACGACCGTGCGTTCTTGTAGTTCTGGGTGAGTTGCAGCTGTTTTGGCTTTGTTTTTCATGTTGGTGGCATTCTAAGGCAGATGATCCAACAGAGCAACTAAAAGCCATCAGAGCGGAACCGTGATACTCCCCTGCTGATCAGTGCGCTCGATGTTATAGCCGTGCTTGATGAGTCGATCCAGGGCTTCTTTGGTTGGATGACCATACCTATTAGTAGCACCGACCGAGATGAGCGCGCGCGTGCCACCAACCGCTGCGAGAAAGTTGTCGCTAGAACTCGTTTTACTGCCGTGGTGACCGACCTTGAGAATCTCTGCAGCGATTTGAGCGTGTTTCTTGAGCAAAGCGTCTTCTACTTTAAAATCGGCATCGCCCGTAAACAGCGCCGAGGTTTTTGCGGTCACGAGTCGCATGACGATACTCCCGGCGTTAGAAGCCTCCTTGGTATCGGGCGGCCAAACAACGTCCATGCTAAAACCCTCGCCGCTTACCTTTGATCCGGTGGTAAACGTTTGTGGCTCGAGGCCTTCTTTTTTAATGGACTCAAGTAGCGATCGGCCAGTTTCGGTCGTCGGTGTTCCGCCATTGGTGGCAAAAGCATCAACATCATATTGCTCCAGTACTCCCTTGAACCCACCGATGTGGTCTGCATCAAAGTGGGTTGCAACGGCAAGCTCAATCGTGCGATCCGAGAAGGGCAGCTCGCGGGAGAGTTGTTCAACCACTCTATTGCCAGAACCCGCGTCGATTAAAATGTCCTGACCATCGGGCGTGCGGAGATAGATCGCATCGCCCTGCCCGATATCGAGCATGACCAGGCGCGGCTGCGCCCGGCTCCACTCCTCGTGGGCGATTAGCAGAACGCTCGCGCAGATAACGAGTACGATTCCCAAACGACGCAGATTGGTGAGCTTGCGGGCCATCTGCAGAGTGTACCTCCCATAGATAAAAAATAGATAAAATGCTGCATTTGTGGCAGTCTTTTGGATCGGTTCTGGAACGCACTCTGACAACTCGAAAAGGAGCAACTAGTATGTCTGAACGGAACTTTCGGCAACTGCTGACCGAGCGTCAGCGTGAGACCAACTCGGTCCTGTGTGTCGGGTTTGACCCGACTCCAGACAAGCTACCCGCCATCGTCCGGCGCTGCACTCCCTCGCTCCAGGCGGCCATGCTGCTCTGGATGAAGGAGATCTTTGACGCCACGGCGCCGTTCATGTCGCTGGCCAAACCGAACCACGCTTTTTGGGAGCGGTTCGATGGCACGCGCGAGCTGACCCATCTGATCGCCCACATGCACTACAAAAAGCCGGGGATCCCGGTCTTTTTGGACTGCAAGCGCGGCGACATCGGCAACACGCAGGAGCAATACCGTATCGGGCACTTTGATCTCGAAGGTGTCGACGGGATGAACTACAACGGCTACATGGGCGACGACACGCTCAAAGCGCTGATCGACAAGAACCATCCGGGTCGCAGCCTGGTCGGGCTCGGACGGACCAGCAATCCTTCGGCCTGGAAGATCCAGGATCTCATGCTCGACAACGGCCAGCAGGTCTGGGAGCGTATGGTTTTCGAGATTCTGCTCTGGTCGGAGGAGCTGGGCGTCCTCGACAACGCGGGTGTGGTCATGGGCGCGGCACACGCAAACCCAGCTAAGGACAAGAATCCGCCGATCTATGCCCGGCATCTGGTACGGGCACGCGAGATCGCGCGGAAGCGCCTCTGGTTCCTAATCCCCGGGATTGGAACCCAAGGTGGATTCGTGGAGGAAACAATAATCAGCGCCTTCGCTGGAGCTGGCACCATCGCCATCAACTCATCATCAGGAATTATCTTTGCCTCGCAGGGCGACGACTTCGCAGAAGCCGCCGCTCGGGAGGCCGAGAAGCTCATGCTCCAGATGCGCAACGCTGGAGCGGACTGCCTTAAGGAGACTGCATAAAATCAGGAGGTACGAACGATGCCTGTCCAGTTAATCTGGGCAGGTTTTTCTTTTGCGCTAGATTTAGAGTTCACCAGACTTTTGCAGGGAGAACTTTAAATCACAAGCGGGAAAAGCTTTCTCCGCGGCGAGCTCCGGCTCACAAGCCTCCTCACAACTCCAATCGAACCAGACATACGGACCATTGCTGGTAAACGAGTACGACTCAGCCTTAAAGGCCTCGCAAAAGTGGCCCTCGGGTGTTGGATTAACGATCGAGAGCACTCCACTAAACCCGTCGCGCTTAAATTGTTCTTCGATTTGCGCTTTAGCGATGGCACGCACTCCTTTATGTTTGACGGCCAGATCCAAGAATTTTTCAAGCGTGTAGGATTTTTCTTTGGCGGGCTTGGTGGGAGCCAGCGCTTCTTTGACTTCCTGCGCGCCCGATTTTTGTTTTTGTGCCACACGCGCAAAACCAAGCAGAACGTCTTGGTGCTTACCCAGTTTGGTGGATTCTTTTTCTAGATGTTGGCGTGGACTAAAGTTGAGTAAGCGCTCTGCGACTCCGGCAGTTTTAAGATACGAGCGCGATTTATCTTGGGTCATGGGTTGAGGTTCTTCAGCGCGCTGACCGTCGGTCACGGCCCACATGGCAATTTTGTCGCGGCTGACCGGCTCAACGATCCAGCCGGTTCCGCCAGACTCACCGGCGATGGCGGAGGCCAACTCCACATCGAGGGGCTCATCACCGTGAGCAGCTACGACCGACCAATCGCCCTCTTGCGAGACCACAAAAACAGCGCCAGCGGGATGTTTTTCTTTGCCAAGTTCCGCCGCCTCTGCCGTCGCCGACACCGGGGTGAACTCCTCACCTTTGAGCACAGCACGTACGGCTGGAGCGACCTTACGCGGCTCTTGTTCGAGATACAGTAAAACGACCTTTTTCATGTGTTGGTTTGTATGCGGTCATAGTAGCAAAGGTCGCTGGGCGCGGCGTTTGTGGATGCGCTTGAGGGCTAGCTGCGCCACGCTGATACTGGCAACCGCGCCTAGCGTGATCGTCCAGGCCACGAGCGGACGGATTTGGAGGCTTGCTCGCGGGAGGTGTGCGCCTCCGTGTGCGATCGATGCGAGCACCTGTATGAGGTAGGCCGTCGGTATGCCTGCGAGGTGGCCCACGAGAGTTGAGCCGCCCACTAATCCGGCAGAACCGGTTGCCATAATCAGAGGGATCAGTGGTGCCGCCAGGATGTTGGCAAAAATTCCGTAGACCGGGACGACGCCAAAGACGGAGACCACGATCGGCAGGGTCGCGAGACTGGCGGCAATACTGGTGGTCGCGGCGTCGCGCATCCCGATTGGGTTGGGCAGCTTGTGTACGAGTCGCTGGAGCAACGGGCCAAGCGACAACAACCCAAAAGTAGCCGCGACCGACAGTTGAAAACCAACATCAAAGCGCAGCACGTACGGGTTCCAAAAAATCAGCGCCGTTGCCGCAACGAGTAAGGCTCGTCGCGCATCCCCACCCCTGCCGCTGGTATTGACGAGCGCCGCGATACCGCCCATCAGTCCGGCCCGCACGACGGGTGGTCCAGCGCCGCACAAGACGACATAGGCGACGACCAGTGCAATGATCACACTGGTACGCGTTCTTTTGCCGACCAGCCCTTGCGTCAGTCGGCCCACCACCAACGCCACGATCGTTACGTTAAAGCCGCTCACCGCGAGCAGGTGCGACAGCCCACTCGCCCGCATGTCGTCCACAAACGTTTGCGGAATCTCATCGCGATACCCAAACAAAACCCCCGCCGTCAACCCTGCCGCCGGATAGGGCACCGCTGCATTGATCCTCGCCACTGCAGTTTTTTGTACCGCCGTCACCATCGGCTGAACTCCTACTCCATTTGCTCCGGCTATCCCCGCAAACGGCAACAAAACCCGTAAGCCACCCAGCAGGATACCGAGTGCTGCATACCGTGTGGCTCGGGATGGTGCAACAAATCCGATCAAAATTAGCAGCAACGCTGCGATAGCTGGCCAACGGTTCACCCCGGTGGCGGCCCAGATACCGGCACAAAATCCGAGCAGTGCAAAGGTTGGCACAGACTTGCTAGCCATGTGTGCTCACGTAGCACGGTGACCTTAACAAAAGATAAAAAGAAAAGAGCGCCCGGGAGCGGACACTCTTTTCGACACTTCCTACTTTTGTTTTACGGGTGGCTGATCTAGTGGCCGAACCGCCCGTTCACCCCATTTATTTCTTCATCTTTTTACGGATAAAGGCTGGGATGTCGAGTTCATTTTCGTTGCCGAGCTTGGCGTCGTCCGAGCTACTAGGTGCAGTAGAGCTAACGCGAGCCATCTCATGCGTCTTAAACGGCATACCAAAGATCGGCGCAGAAGGACGGGCCGGTGCAGCCGGTCGAGCCTCGCTGCGTCTGGCGCTAGCCGGAACCATAAAGCCACGGCTGATCGAGACCGGTCGGTTACCGCCCTCAAAGCCGGTGGCGATGACGGTGACCTTCATCTCGTCACCCATGTCTGGATCGATCACGGCACCAAAGATCACTTTGGCGTTGGGGTCGACCGACTCGGTGATGATCTTGGCGGCTTCGTCGATTTCAACCATACCGAGATCCTCGCCGGCGGTTACGTTAAACAAGATGCCTTTAGCTCCGTTGATGGAGAGTTCCAGCAAGGGCGAGTCGACCGCTTGTTTGGCGGCTTGTGAGGCGCGCTCTTCGCCGGTGGCACGACCCATGCCCATGAGGGCGCTACCCGCATCCCGCATAATGGCGCGCACATCGGCAAAGTCGACGTTAACGAGTCCCGGGACGGTAATCAGATCCGAGATCGACTGCACACCCTGGAACAAGACCTCATCCACGATCGAGAAGGCTTCGAGCAGCGTGGTTTTTTTGTCGATCACCTGAAAAATCCGATCGTTAGGGATTACGATCATGGTGTCGACTTTTTCTTGGAGCTCCTCTAAGCCGGACTGCGCGATTGCTTTGCGCTGCGCACCCTCAAAATCAAATGGCTTGGTAACCACGGCGACCGTGAGAGCCCCCGCATCACGAGCCGCTTGCGCGATGACCGGGGCTGCTCCCGTGCCCGTGCCACCACCAAGTCCGCAGCTCACAAAAACCATATCGGCACCCTTAACCACCTCGTGGATTTCTTCGAGCGATTCCTCCGCAGCAGCCTTACCTACAGATGGGTCCATACCGGCACCCAATCCGCGAGTCAGCGTTTTGCCAATGTGAATCTTGGTACCTGCATCGTTATGGTGCAGGGCTTGGGCATCCGTATTCACGGCGATAAATTCAACACCTTTAATACGGTTCTGGATCATGCGCTGGAGCGCAGCGTTACCAGAGCCGCCCACGCCAACCACCTTAATCTTGGCGAACGTCTCGATCTCGGGCTTAATTTCCATGGACTAAAATCCTTGTGTTACTAAGTAAAAACAGGAAGTACTGCGATAGTAAAACAAATAGTGTTCAAGACAAGACGTTTACTGAAACAAAATAATGTTCAGGCAAGTAGCTCTATAATGCCCTCTTAGCTCCTATAGAAGGGCCTGAAATCTAAGAGTGTTCAGTTTATCCACTGAACCGGTTTGAGGTTCGATGCGCAAAAAGGTTTTATGGCCCAGTACGAAAAAAAGAAAAAGCGGACCGACCTTGGTTGGTCGATCCGCTGTGCTAAAGACCAGGGTTACCTAGTCCTTTGCGGTTAACGCGTCTCGCAGCACCCCCGGGCTAAGCGGGCCATGTGGTCTAAAGAGATACGACCACGTGACCGCGCCATCCGGATGCTCTACCAGCTGCAACCGTCGTACGGTCCGCTCGGTAGGTGTGTAGGTCGGTTGCTCGACCCATACCATGACCTTTCCCTCACTGGCCTGGTACGAGTCATCAGGCGATAACACGTACGTCGTACCGTTGGCATGGTGTACCGACCGAAACGGATAGTCACTCTTTGAGCGCAAAAGACGTGAGCGCGGAAGCAGTTCCTCCACAAAGTCCAAGTCTCGTACCAGACCATTGTGTCGATCCCGTTCCAGCATCTCCGCCAAGCGTTTACGGTTAGCGACACGTCGCGATTCCAGCAACAGCCTCGCTCGCTCTCGCCACTCGTCCAGCACTGCCGGGTTCAGCGAAATCGTAACGCTGCGATGGTGCTCGGACAGCGTGCACGATTCGATCCGTAGCTCTGATGGCAGCGTAGCCTTGAGCAGCTTGTGGTCGAGCCCTTCTGCGTCAAAGAGCAGGTTGAACTGTGCCGTCGCCGCAAAAAAGTACAAACGGGACAGCGTGTTCCCCTCCGGAACAATATTGATCACTCCCACAGAGTCCATCTTGATCGGTTGCCGAATACGCTGGGCAAGCGCGGCCCGTCGTTCTTCTTCTTCCTTGGCCTCCTGGGCGGCTTTTTGGGCCTCCCGCTGGGCAACCTCCTCCTTCCAGAGTTGCGTGGCCTGCGCGGTCCACGCATCCCAGGTTACCTGATCAAATTGCACATCTGCCCACTGTTTTTGCGGCAGAAATCGATCGATCCGCTTGAGTCGCAGCATCGCCGGTACTGCTTGGAGGACAAACTTGCCATCAAACGAAAACCAGTTGACCGCATGCACCGTAAAGCCCTTATAGGTTAGGACGATTTGTGCATACTGTACCTCGATCTGGTCGAATCGTTCGGTAGGCACCCCCTTGAGCAGTTGCTTAGCTACTTTAGCCCAAGCTAGTTCGCAGTCCTTTTGAGCACTCGCAAGTTGTGTGCGTACCTCCTCGAGCTCGTTGAGCGTAATCTCGGACTTGAGCCCAAGGTACCCCTTGTACTGGTCGAACAACTCCAACTCCGCCTTGGTCAGAATGTCACTCGCCGCAAAGACGCAGTGATGCTTGTAGTAGGTCACCAGCGCCTCGGCATGCTCCTGCGAAGGAGGATAGCCCAGGGCTAAGACATGTCGTCGTGTCGTTTGGAGCGAGATCGGGAGCTCCGTCTGCGCCTCGAGCCAGGCTTTGATCGAGGCAATCGTTTTGCGTGGTTCTCCCTGCGGGCCAAGGGCCCGGTTGAGATACCAGAGCAACCCCCGCTTGTAGCCCGCTATCTCCCTGCGCACCGCTCGGATTTGACCGGTGCAGTTAAAGATGATGAGTTTTTCAGCACAATCGTGACCGATGATCGCACGCAGTTCCGGATCGTCCTTGCGGATGATGACTGCGTGCATCTTGATTGCCTGATGACAAAGCTGGCAGTTACCAGAGTGCGAGCTCCGGCTGAACTCCACCACCTCCCACAAGCCACGCAGTGCTTTGAGGCTCCGACTCCCCTTTTTGCCCGAGAGCAGCCGCAAGTTCTCCTCAAACGAAATCGAACGGGATCCAAGCTTTTGCTGCTTGGTAATAAAGTCTTTTTTAGTCAACGCATGCCTCCTTAAGAGCATCTGTGGCGGTGCAGTTGCACCGCTGATTCAAGTTTAAAAAGTGCGTGCCCGCACCAACCGGCACGGACAGGGGTTGTACCGTTTTTTTAGGCCGGTGTCAAAGCTCGGTTTACGGCAAGAGGGATTTAAACCACCCTTTGAGCTTACCCACGGTGTTGCCGACCGCACCAAAGCGCTGTGCGGGAGCACGCCCACGTGCGTGCAGATCTGCCGCCCACAAGACTAAGCCCACCGCCGTGGCATAGGCCGGATCGTCTATTTTATCGACGGCAAAGGGCAACTCCTTAGGGAACCCGACTTGCACCGGTAACTTAAGGGTCTTTTTAGCCACATCAATCATGCCGGGCATCTTAGCGGCTGCTCCACTCAAGACGACCCCGGCGGGTAGCTTGCCGCTACGGCGCAAGCGCTTAAACTCATGATCCACCATTTCAAAAATCTCGGCCAAGCGCGCTTCAATAATTTCGGCAACATGCTTTTTGGCGACGGTCTCGCTCTCGGATGGATCGATCTTGGACAAATCGATCTCCTCGCCCTGTCCAACCTCGGCCGGGTTGGCAAAGCCATACTCGACCTTGACCTTCTCGGCTACATCCACTGAGGTGCGCAGTCCAATCGCGATGTCGTTAGTCACATGTCCACCCCCAATTGGCAGAACCGTCGAGTAGAGCAACTCCCCCTCCTCAAACACGGCAATACCGGTCGTGGCACCTCCAATGTCCACCAACGCCACACCCAATTCTTTTTGGCGCTTAGTCAGCGTGGCCTGTGCTGCCGCCAACGGCGCCAACACCAAGTCCTCGATATCTACCCCTGCCCTAAAAATCGCTTTAGTCGTGTTCTTAATTAAATTAGAGGCGGCATAGATAATGAGCGCCTCGACCTCGAGTCGCACCCCCGTCATCCCCACGGGATCCTTTACGCCCTTTTGGTCGTCGACGTTAAAGGCCCGTGGAATAATATGGAGAATCTCCTGGTTAGGTGGCATCGATACCGCTTGCGCGGCTTCGATTGCGCGCGTGACGTCATCCTCGGTAATCTCGCCGTCCGC
Organism: Candidatus Anderseniibacteriota bacterium; assembly: GCA_046350855.1. Lineage (GTDB taxonomy): Bacteria > Patescibacteriota > JAUYIX01 > JAUYIX01 > JAUYIX01 > JAUYIX01. Next base: position 149,980 of record JAXLZM010000001.1, read on the forward strand.
CTTGGCCACCGCGATGACCCCTTTAGAGGTCTGCGAAGTAATCTGATCAGCCGAGACGCTCACAAAAGCGGCCTCGACCGCGGAGCCCACCATCCGTTCGGCTTTTTCTAGGGCACCCGAGATGGAGGAGACCGCCTCTTCCAGATCCACCACGACCCCTTTACGGATGCCGCCGGCTGGATGTTCACCCAGCCCAACAATAGACGGCAATTGCCGCTCTGGATCCATTTTTCCGATGACAACTCGAACACTGGACGAACCAATATCGAGTCCTACGAGGAGATCGTCTTTAGGCATAGAGGAAAGTTCTGCTCCCTAGAGTATACCAAAAACCGCTAAAAGACGTGGAATAAAGAGCCAAAAGCCCACTGCGGCGGCGGCCACACTCGCCACGAGCACGGCAGCAGCACTGACGTCCTTGGCGATCTTGATTTGCGGGTCAAAGTGCGGGGTCTGCACGTCCGAGAGGCGCTCAAAGCCGGTATTGACCAACTCGAGCGACAAAACTAACCCGATCATGAGCATAAGGATGAACCACTCATCCAGGCCAATCCCAAGGACCGCCCCGAGTAACACAGCTAGCACCCCGAGTCCGACCTCGATTCTAAAATTAAGCTCGTGCCGCAGAGCATACCCCAGTCCTTGCAAGGCGGCTTTGAGACTGTTGATATTGTAGCGCGACTTAGCCATCTCGCTTACTAGGATACACGAACTCCCGCACGAGCAAGCCCTGGCCCTGGGCGGCCTTTTTGAGGGTCGGGATCGCAGCAATCACCCGTTCCTCAGCCCGTTGCATAGCTTTGCGCTGACGTTCACCGGCCTCGTGATCAAACTGCAGTACGTGCAGCAACCCATGCAAAAACAGCAGGCAGAACTCCGTGCCGAGCGAGGTACCACTCTGCCGAGCGTCCTTGGCGGCTTGCTTGGGCGAGATCAAGACCTCGCCTAGCAGCAACGGCTGGCCCACCCCAATGCGGTTGGGCGGTCGCACAAACGAAAACGAGAGCACGTTGGTCGTGCCGTGTTTGCCGCGATACATCTGGTTAAGTTGCCGCATGGCGCTGTCACTCACAAAAACGAGACTGGTCTCGGTCGGGCGATGCGCAAATTTTTTACCAACCTGGGCGAGCGTTATCTTCAAGATACGTTCAAGCAGCGCCGTAGGCGCCTTAGTGCCAACCCGATCGTTGATTTTGAGTTGATGCGCGGCCACTTGGAACTAACCCAGCAGCTTTTTGACCAGCTGGTTGACCGCCTTAAGATCGGCGCGACCTTTGAGTTCTTTGGAGACGATCCCCATCACCTTGCCCATCTCTTTGACACTCGTAGCACCCGTTTTTTTGATGGCAGCTTTGACGGCAGCCTCGACGTCGGCCTCGCTCATTTGCGCTGGTAAGTATTTTTGCAGCATGGCCGCCTCTGCCTCCTCCTGTTTGGCGCGGTCTTCTGCGCCGCCTTTTCTAAATTCGGCCGCAGCGTCTTTGCGTGACTTGACCTCTTTACTAAGTACCGTAATTACGTCCGCATCGGTCAGCTCTTTTTTGCGTTGGGCAATGCGGTAGTTACCGAGGGCTGACTTGACCATGCTAAGCGTTTGGCGCTTAGCGGCCTCACCACCTTTGAGGGCGGCTTTGATATCGGCGTCGAGTTGCTCGAGAAGTGTCATTGGATGAACCGTTTAGCTACAAGTTAGCTTACGGTCGGCGGCCGCGACCACGGCGTTCATTACCCATGGGCAGCTTGCCCAGCTTACGAGCCAGGTCTTTTTCGGCCTTGAGTTCGGCCGAGCGAATAGCGGATTTACGCTGCAAATTGCGACTCTTTTTACGCTCAAAAAAACGGCTCTTACGAGCATCGTACAGACGGCCAGACTGCATAACGCGCTTGTTAAAGCGGCGAATCAGGCTCTCGAGCGACTCTCGTTCTTTGCGTTTTACGTCAACCATGTGGCGGCTATCGTACGAATTTGGCTCTTTTTAGTCAAGCGGATGCGCTAAGCGCGTTTTCCTGAGATCAGATGAAAGTGCACGTGTCCGACTTCTTGGCCGCCACCCTTGCCGACCCGGACGAACAGTTGCCAGCCAGTCCTGTCGATGGCGAACTTTTTTGCAAGCGTGGAGGCAACCCGGACGATCCGTCCGTAGACAGGTTCGTCCGCCTGCGTCAGACCATTGAGATCGGAGTAGTGTTTTTTGGGCACGAGCAAAAGGTGGACGGGCGCAATCGGATGTAGGTCCGCAAAAACTGCGACGAGTTCATCCTCATACGCAAAGCGAGTCTTGTCGTGCAGTTCACCGGTAGCGATCTTGCAAAAGATGCAGCCCGGATCGCGGTCGGACATGGCCTATTGCAAACGCTTTTTGACCTCGGCGACGAGGCGCGCCAAGGGCACGATCTCCTGCACCCCGTTAACCATGTCACGCACGATGATGGTCTCATCCAGCGTCTCTTTTTGGCCGAGAATGAGGGTGAGGGGCACACCCAACTTGGTGGCTTGCTCGATTTGCGTGGTGATAGCGTTTTTACCAAAACCCTCGATCACTTTAATGCCGGCGTCGCGTAGCTGATCAAAGACTTTGAGGGCCTTCTTTTTAGCCATGGCTGAGAGTTGGGCCAAATAAACATCTGCCTTGCGAGCTTGCTGAATCTTAATGGCCTGCTCTTGCATAGCAAGGAGCAGGTGGTCAGCGTAGCCAGTTACTCCCACGGCGGGCATCGGTCGTCCACCCATTTTTTCGATGAGGTCATCGTAGCGGCCGCCTTCAAACAAAATGCGGGGACGCTCGCTCTTCTCTGGCAGAACCGAGAACACCGTACGCGTGTAGTAGTCTACGTCGGGTACCAGGTGTGGGTTTAGCGCGTAAGGAATCTCTAAGTCATCCAAAAACTCGAGGGTCTCGGTAAAGTGCTTGTGGCAGATCTCGCAGAGATGATCGATAATTTGGGGCGCATCTTTGGCAAGGCGCGCACATTTTTCTTCGTTACAGGCCAGGAGTCGCATTGGGTTAGAGGTGCGGCGCTTGCGACATTTTTTACAGAGGGCGTTGTGGCGTGACTCGTAGAATTCTTTGAGTTGCTGCGTGTAAGTGGGGCGGCAGTCCAGACAGCCTACCGTGTTGACCTGGATCACAATGTTGGCTAAGCCGAGGTGCTTAATGATTTTGTGTACCATTTGTATAATCTGCGCATCCAGCACTGGATTTTTTTCGCCGACGAGTTCAAACCCAAACGTGGTCAGTTCCCGCAGGGAACCCTGTGCTAGGGGCACCACTCTAAAGACCGGCCCGGCCGTCCAGAGTCGTACCGGTTTGTCTTGACCGGAGAACTTATCCTGCGCAAAAGCTCTAGCCAAACCGGGACGGTGATCCGGTCGCAGAGCGATCGGGTCACCACTCTTGCCAGTCACCCTAAAGAGCTGCTCCTCAATAATATCCGTCTCGGCCCCCAAGGCACGGGTCAAAGCCACGACTTTTTCGAGGAGCGGGGTTTGCAGTCGTTTGAGTTCGTGAGTGATCGCTGTGCTCTCGGCCATAAACAAAATCCAATCGATATACTGGGCCCGATCCGGCGTGGCATCGATGGTCCCGGGGACCAAACTGTCGGCCGGTTGGTGCTTAAAGCGGCGACGTTCGTTTTGCTGTTCGGCCAAGAGAGGTGGATCCTGCTGGTCAGGTTTACCGGCGATTTTGGGTGCGTCTGGCATGGAGAGCTAGCGTGAGATTAGTAAGTTGGTTTTTTGATAGTCTGGGCCCGATCAAAGGGAAACGCTCTAAACCAGGCGCGGCCCACGATATCGGAGCGCTTGATGGGCCCCCAGGAGCGTGAGTCGCTCGAGGCATCACGGTTATCCCCCAGAACATAATACTCATCCGGTCCGAGCACAACCTCGATATTGGCGGCCAGGATCGAGAGCGGGGTCTGCATCAGATAGCTGGACTCGTTTAAAACGATGTGTTCGCCATCGTGCACCGTAATTTTTCCGTCCTTAATAGTGACCGTCTCGCCCGGCAAACCGATTAAACGCTTGATAAAAAACTGGCTGCGATCTTTAGGATAGTGAAAAATCACGACTTCGCCTCGCTCCGGCTCTCTAAACCTAAAGGAGATCTCATCGACTACTAGGTAATCGTTATCCAAAAAGTTGGGGTCCATACTGTCGCCGTCGACTTCAAAGGGTTGAAACACAAAGACACGAATGGGCACAATAATGACCAACGCAACGAGGACAACTTTGGCGACTTCTAGGGCAAAACGTCCGGCCGCCCCAAAAAAGCGGCCGACTGGGCCAGCTTGACTCAAACGCGGCCGACCACGCGCACCGACGCTGCGGGGCGGTACACTATAGTCTCCCTGATTCTTTGGCATAGGCAGAACCGTATAGTACCAGCGTGGGACGCGGTTGTGAACTGCGGGTGATAGTGCCGACGCACGCGGTTGACTCCTGTCTCCAAAATCAGTATAGTACTGCTCACGAATGACGAGCTATCCGAGCCTCCACGCGCTCCGTAAAAAGGACGCGAAGTCTGCCGTCGCGCAAGCAACCGCCTCGACTAAAAAGTCCCTGGCGAGCAATCCTCTCGTGGTCAAAAAGCTCAAGCGGACCAAGAGTAAGCGCACCGTACTCAAGGGTGTCTTGGTTGCGGCTGCCGTCTTGTTTGTCTCGAGCACGGTCTTTGCCGCTCGTATGCTCACCGTCGGTAACGGCATCTTTGGCGGCAACTCGAGCGACGGTTTTTTTGCGCAGCTGCGGGCGCTTTTTGGCGATAGCCAACCGCTCATCGGCGAGTCAGAGGATCGGGTCAATATTTTGCTACTCGGGATCGGGGGTGAGGGCCACGACGGTCCCAACTTGAGCGACACGATCATCGTGGCTTCGCTCAAGCCCAGCACGGGTGAGGCGGCTATGCTCTCGATCCCGCGCGATTTGTTCGTCCAAATTGAGGGCTACGGCCAAAACAAAATCAACTCAGCCTATGCGTTTGGGGAGGAACTAGGCTACCCCGGCGGTGGCGCGCAGCTCGCGACTAAAACGATCGAGCAAGTTACTGGCCTCAAGATTCCCTATTACGCCGTAGTAGATTTTAAGGGCTTTGAGAAAATCGTGGATGATTTGGGTGGCTTAGACGTCACGATCCCACGCGCTTTTTACGACAACTTACATAAGATCCAGTACGAGGCCGGCCCGACTCACTTTGATGGCAGTAAAGCACTCTATTTTGTGCGGGCTCGCTACGTGGATGGCCCCGAGGGCGGCGACTTTGCTCGGGCCGGCCGCACCCAACTCATCGCCAAAGCGCTCCAACAAAAAGCCTTGGCACTCAACCCAGTGGCGGACATCGGTACCATCACCAGCATTTTGCAAAATCTGGGTGATCACGTCCGCACCAATCTCCAACCGCCAGAGCTGCGACGTGTCTATGAGCTGGTGCACGTCCTCTCTCTCGAGCAAATTCACAATAAAGTGATCGATGAGTCCGAGACTAACTTGGTCTATGGCTCAAGTGTACCCATGGGTGGGCTCAACATCTCGGTGCTCTTGCCTAACGACGCCACCTTTGGAGCGATCCAGCAGTACGCCGCTAGCGTGTTCGAAAAAGAGCCACCCAAACCCGAGAACGCCACACTGGAAGTCCAAAACGGGACAGAGACCACCGGGGTGGCGGCAAGTTTTAGTGAGATGGTCACGCTCGATACGCCGGTCATCGCCACGAGTAATGCGGAGCGCTCGGATTACGACGAAACCTTTATCGTGGACAACACCGGCGGCACGGTTCCCAATGCGCTCAAGCAGTTACAGGACAAATTACATGCCCTGCATATCGATGCGCGGGTTTTGACGGCCGCAAGTTACAAAAATGAGTCCGACGCGGATCTGCTGCTAGTACTCGGTCAAGATTTTATCGACGCAACCGCCGAGTAGCACTCCTAATCGCGCGGTGGTGCCGGGCTTGCAAAAGTGGGCAAAATAGGGCAAACTGACCCGTCATGCCAGTGCGTACTAAAAAAATTGTGCTTGTGGGTCTTGGCAACCCCGGCAAAAAGTATGAGTTCACCCGACACAATCTCGGTTTTAGAGTCTTAGAGCGCGTGCGGGGCGAACTCAGTCTACCAGCGTGGTCACTCCAAAAAGCGTTGGCTGCAGAGATCAGTGACGGCCGCGTGGATGGCGCCCAAGTAATTTTAGTGCGACCGCAGACTTTTATGAATGAGTCGGGTAAGTCGATCAAAGCCGTGCTCAAAAAATTTGGCGCGCGCCTGACCAACCTGTGGGTCGTGCACGACGACAAAGACCTGCCGCTTGGTCAGCTCAAGAGCAAGGCCGGGAGTTCCTCGGCCGGACACCGGGGCGTGGACTCATTGATCAGCGAGCTTGGGAGCAACAATTTTAAGCGCTACCGCATGGGGATTTGGGCGGATTCGGCCGAGGGTATCGAGACCGACAAGTTTGTCATCACCAAGTTTTTGCCGGAGGAGGAACCGACCGTGCGCAACTTTATCGACAAAACCACCGAGCAACTCATTAGCGATCTCGGCCTCAAGCGTTAAAGAGCTACAGAATTGTAAGCGAAAAAAGAAAAGCGCGCCGACCGCAGTCAGCGCGCACCTGGGAAATTGGATGAATCAATACAAGAAGAAGTAGTCCAGGACCTCGTCCAACTTCTTGTCGCGGGTGGAACGGAAATCGGCCCGTTTGCCCCCGCTCTGTACGTTCTGTGGAACGATCACGGGTGGCTGTTCACGCTCCTGCGTGTCACTGGAGACGGGACTCTGCGATTGCTTTTCCATCGGTTGCTCCTGTGTAGAGGCCACTGCCTTTACAGTGTGGACACAGTTCGTACTGGCCTTTGAGGCGGAGATACGCAGTTTGGTTTGGTCCGACCTTGACTGGATCGAGACGCTCCACATAACAACTCCCCTTGCAGGTTGTGCAAGGCGGACTTTTCTCGAATTCACTCATGTGCATCCTCCCCAAAGTCCCACTGTTGGGCTGCATATAACCAGCGGTTATATGCACTTAGCTGGTTGGAGGTAAAGGAGGAAACCCGCCAACCGGACTCAACAGCAGGACACTGGGGAAGATCTCGCTTTTAAATGTACCTCCTAGATGTGCCTTACGCGTGACAAACAAATGTCAGCTCTCATCGATCGGCCAAAGGGGCCTCTCGACCAGAGGAGCACACCACCGTAGCAAAAAACCAAGCGTGTGTCAACGATGGCTCAGTTAAGCCGACTTACCCCTAGCATGGCTGAACCACGCCACGTTTTTTTGGCTTTTTGCAGCCAAAAGCTACCTTGACTGAGAGACTATTTTATGCTAGCTTGGTTGGTCCAGTTCTAGCTCGCTCTCTCCCAACCTATTCCCCTATTCACCGCCCTACTGACTTGCCGGAGCACCGGCAGAAAGGTCGCCATGAAGACGTTTGCCCATCTAATGCTGGCCCTAATCATCGGCTGCACCTGTACCTGGACGGCCAAGGCCGACAGCACGCTCGAGAAGGCCGCGCGCTCGACGCGCAAGTTCGTCCAGGAGCGACACGAGGAGCACAAGGAGCTCCTCAAGTCTCCACGACTGATCACGGTTCCTCAGGGACCGGAGTGCTACGACTATCCCCTGATCTACTTTCCGGAGGGCAGTCAGCGCACCAAGCGCGCCTACTACATCACGCGTCACTACCAGGCTTGGTCCCCCGGCTACGGGTATCGCCACTCGCGACACTACAGCGACTTCACCTTCCGCTTACCACATTTTATCGTCCTGCTGGATGGCCGGCCGTACTGCGAGGTGGAGCGGAGTTTCGACTGCCAGTTCATCCTTGGTGACAGCTACTACAGCAGCGGAGCGTTTCGCCGCGACTACATCGTCGAGCGCTCGCACCAGATCTGGGATCAGGCCGCAGGTGCCAGTGAGCCCGAGTGGACCATCCTGCCCGGAGCGGTACGACGCGACGTTCGGCCAAACTTACTGTTTGGTCCGGTCGACGCCTTGACGACGGCTTCCAAGCGCGCCGTCTGCCACAAGCACAACAACAGCGAAAAGTGCGTGGTGACTTTTGGTCCACTGACCGGAGGGATGCTCCGAGAAGTCGGAACCGTGACCGGTCCCGATGGACAGGAGCATACGGCCTATTGCCCTGAGGGGAATCGCTGCGAGTGATCCATGTATCACTCGTCGACGCTCCAGCTGACTACGGTCGGCTGGAGCTTTTCTTTATCTTGACAAAGACCAAGAATACGTGCATCCTGTTCAGTCCCGAAAATTTCGAACGTTCATCTCGATACAATCGATATAACCGACTACCAGGAGGTGCTATGTCCCGACGCAGCAGAGCGATGGTGTTCTGCCTGATTGCACAACTCAGCAACATGATTGGTCAAGCGGGCGAAAATCCCCTCAAGTCGTTGGAGATCAAGTACGAGCGTCACAAGCTCAGGGAGAACCGCGAAGAAGGCGCCGAACACGACATCGACTGTACTATCCGCAAGCGTGCGGAGGGTGCCTACTGCGTAGTCCATGAGACCACGGATCCTACGCGCTGCCCGACCCTCGCGCACGGCAACTGGAAAGGTGACGCCTGGACCACGTGCGTGCCGACGATCGATGACAAAGGGTTTGCCTACTGCGCCGAGCATGACCTCTACACGTGCTACCTGCTGCGATACTGGAGTCCCGAGTCGGACAGTGATTCGGCGATCGACCATGCGCCGGCAGAATGCAAAAAGGTCAACAGGGATGGCCGACCCTACTGCGCTAAGCACGACACTTTTGCGTGTTTTACGCCGCGATTGGTTTGTCGGTTGCATCCGGGCAAACTGTGCGGCGTAGTGCGGGCTGGCTCACGAGAGAGCCCAGGAATGGTCCTCGTTGAGGACGGTGAAGAGTCCAAGCAAATCCCCGTATTGAGCTTGCTTGCGCCTAACGCTGCTACCCGCCACACCGCGTATATCTGGGTTGAACCACGGTAACCCTGTGGACGGTTGGACCAAATCTAAAACCCCGACGAGAAAACATCTCGCCGGGGTTCTTTTTAACCTTGATCCATCTCGCGCTGTGGGACGTCCACCTCCGTAGTGCGACTCGGCGCGTCCAGGAGAACCGGAATCAGCTTTGGGTCCATCTCGTCATGCCGGAGGTTGCTCGTGATATTGGTAATGCCCGGCTCAAACAGCCTCCGCATCACGAGCTCCAAGACAGCAAAGTACTCGCTGTCCGTACGCTTGAAGTCGCGAGCGGCAGCAACGATCTCGTTGAACATGTCTTCGGCAGCATGTTCGGTGCCGCGAGCATCTTCTATCGGACCTAGCCAGCTCACGTTGGTACGCGGGATCAGCACATCCAGAATGTCCCGCGCGAGAAAAAAGCCCAACCGTCGATCGTATGCATCATTCTCGAGACGATGGACGCGGTCCACTACTTTTTCGACAAAGCGTTGCCGCTCGTACTCGCGGCGTTCAATCGCAAGCATTCCCATAATTCGGGTCCTTTCTTCTAGAGAGAACTGGCTTTTCTCTAACGTGTTCTGCCAGGCACGTCAATGTTCAGCCAGTTGACGATGCACTAAATCCGAGGTATAGTGGTGGCAGTGTAATGGAGCCTACGCATGTTTCTGCACTTGAGGCTCTAGTTTCTTCCGCCTACAAAAAAGCAACAAAGAAGCCCCAACGCCCCGCCGGAAAAGCCCTGCGCCTGGACGTGGGTGGCGTTACGGAAGCCGCTAGATCCTATCTCATCGCAGGGACCCCAAGTTTACGTCGGGGGCCCGTTTTGATCGTGACCAGCGATAACGAGCACGCCCAAATCTGGGAGAACGAGTTGCGTTTTTGGCTCAAGCGGTTGAACACCGATACAAAGAGTGGCGATGGCGCTCAAGCCACGGCCGACCCCTTAGTCATCCGTTATGACGAACTCCCCGAGTCCGAGCAGCTCTCACAAGTACCAAGTTTACGTCGCTACAAAAATCTAGGGGTAAGTGGCCGTATGCTTGCCAACGAGTGGGCTTTTTTATCGTGCCGGTGCGTGGATTTGTCGAGCGACTCCCGGCGGTCGAGCGCTTTAAGGCCATGACCGTGCGGCTCTCGGTTGGTGACACGGCCAGCCAGTCTAAGGTCTTGCATGATCTTGAGGAGATTGGATACGAGCCAGCCGATGTCGCAACTACGGTTGGTACCTTTGCCCGGCGGGGTGAACTGTTGGAAGTCTACTCACCCCATGAGACGCATCCGGTACGGATTACGTTTGCGGGTTCGACCGTAGAGTCGATCGTGCATTTTGATATCGAAACTAAGAAACCGTTGGCTGAGACCAGCCAAGCTGCATCCGGTTCAACCACTGGCGTACAACAAATGCGCGCGGTACCGCTCAAGTTGCTGATGAGCCAGGGGCGGTTGATAAAATACTTGGGCGATCCGAGCAAATGGTCGGTCGTGATCGATGACCCAGACGACCTCAAAGCCTCGATCGATCCGCTCGGTCTCAAAAATGAGCAGGAGTGGCGAGGACTGACTAAAGAGTTGGCCACGGCCGGCATGATTACCTTCCACGCTTTTTTGGAAGAGAAAACGGCCGACACGCACTTATTTAACTTTACGGTTCCTCCTTTGTTTAGAGGGCACTTGCCGAGTTTGCGTGAAGAGATCAAAGAGTTCCATCGTAAAAAATACGCTATCCGTGTGCTGACCGGTGATGCGGCCAAAATCCGCGCGTCATTAGATAGCTCGGTTAACTATGTCGACGTCGAGATGGTCTCCGGCAGTTTGCGGGAGAACTTAGCCGGCTTTAGAGATGGCACCGGTAAGTTGCTGGTCCTGACCGACCGAGAGATTTACGGACCAGAGTCGGTTCAGCCGGCAAAAATGCGCAAGGCTAAGCGTTTTGATCAGGCCTTTATTGGAGAACTCGAGCCGGGGCATTACGTGGTGCACGTCGATCACGGTATCGGGCGCTTTTTGGGAATGGTGCACAATTTGCTGTCCGGGATCGAGAAGGAATATTTTGTACTGCAGTACGCTGAGGGCGATCGGTTGTACGTGCCGGTCGAGGCGGCCGAGAAGTTGTCCCGTTATATAGGAGCGGCTAATCCGGTGATTCACCGCTTGTCCGAGACCTCTTGGATGCAAATCCGAGCGCAGCTTAAAGAGTCGACCGAGAAGTTGGCTAAGGAGTTGCTGCAGTTGTATGCGGAGCGGCAGGTACGAGGTGGCATGCAGTTTAAGCCCGAACAAGCCATGGAGCGCGAGTTTGCTAAGACGTTTCCGTATGAGGAGACGCCGGATCAATTACGGGCTTGGCACGAGATTCAGTTGGATATGCAACGGCCGCGACCAATGGACCGACTCTTGGTCGGGTGATGTGGGCTTTGGCAAAACCGAGGTGGCTATGCGCACGTTGTTTAAGGCCGCGGTCAACGGCAAGCAAGCCGCGATCCTGGCTCCGACCACGATTTTGGCGGACCAGCACTACAAGAATATTACGAAACGCTTTTCGAGTTTCCCGTTTAGCGTGGGAGCACTGTCGCGCTTTCAAAGTCCCAAGGAGCAGCGCGAGACGATTGCCAAGCTGCGGGCTCGGCACGATCGATGTGGTCGTGGGCACGCACCGGCTACTCTCCAAGGATATTGAGTTTAAGGATCTAGGGAGTGGTGGTGGTGGACGAGGAGCAGCGCTTTGGGGTGGAACACAAAGAGCGCCTCAAAAAATTACGCTCTAATGTACACGTGCTTGTCACTTGTCAGCTACCCCGATCCCGCGGACGTTGCAGTTCTCCCTGTCTGGTATCCGCGATATCTCAACAATCGAGACTCCCCCGCCCGGACGCTACCCGATCGAGACCAAAGTGGCCGTGTATGACGATCGCGAGATCAAAGCGGCCCTTGAGTTTGAACTCAAACGCGGTGGCCAGGCCTATATTTTGCACAATCGCGTGGAGACGATTGGTACCTTTGCCAAAAAAATTGCCAGCTTGGTGCCCAAGGCGCGGGTACGCGTGGGTCACGGCCAGCTCCCCGAGACCGAACTCGCCAGCGTCATGGAGGATTTTTACAATCGTAAATACGACGTGCTTGTGGCCTCGACCATTATCGAGAACGGTCTTGATATCCCGAGCGTCAACACGATCATCGTGGACCAATCAACAAACTTTGGCTTGTCACAGTTGTACCAGTTGCGTGGTCGCATCGGTCGCGGCAACCAACGCGCCTACGCCTACCTCTTTTATAACCGCCAGGATCTTAAAGGTCCCGCTCGCTCTCGCTTGTTAGCGCTGCTCGAGGCTACCGAGCTTGGTTCAGGCTTCCAGATTGCATTGCGTGACTTGGAGTTGCGTGGTGCCGGTAACTTGCTGGGCGGCGAGCAGTCTGGTCAGATCAAGTCGGTCGGTCTCAATATGTATCTGCGCTTACTCCATCGCGCGGTTCAGGAGATTAAGACGGGTGTTAAGGAGACCCCGATTTTGGATGTGACCATTGATGTTCCTCTGCCGGCGTATTTCCCGGTTACCTATGTGCCGGATGAACGCGAACGCCTCTCGCTCTACCAGTTTTTGGCGAGCGTCACGGATCCTAAAAAGCTGGCCCAAGAAAAAGCGCAGCTCGGCAAGGAGCACGGCAAGCTGCCCGCACAAGCGACTAACTTCTTTAACCTGCTGGAATGGAAGCTGCTCGCCGCTAAAGCGCATGTACTCTCAATTACGACCAGTGGCGTGCGCTCGGGCGATGTCGCAGAGGGCTTGCTCACACTGGAGTTTGTCAGCGAGCCGCCTTATGGCCGCATCAATCGGGTTCTGACGGATGTAAGCCCGGCTTGGCAACTCAAGGACAACCTTATGCGCATTACGATCGGCACGCTCGGAGGCGATGATCCGCGCAGCTGGACCGCTAAGCTCGAGCAGACCTTACGTATTTTGTCAGAGCCGGTGGCGGACGAAAAACAAAAGGCCTAAAAAAGAAGCCCCTCGTAAGACAAGGGGCTAGCGCGTAGCAAGAAGTGTGGGTTCGAGCTGGTTGATCAATACCATCGCCGAGGAGTGGTACTGTTTTTCTCGTACGATACTCAGGAGCTGATCCAGCCGTGCGCGTCGAGCAGCCATCTGAGCCGAGGGCGCCGGGGACGGATACGAGAGCTCCAGGATCCCTTTGCACTTGTACAGCTGCAGGTAGTACTGATCATTGATGGATTGTTCAGCAGTTAGGTTCAGGGACTCCTGTCGCAAGCACAGGTACTCGAGGGCCGCTTGCAGGAGCTGGTTGTCAAACGAGACGTTGTCCATGCGAGTCTGGATCCAAGCCATCTCTCGATTGATCCCATACAGCTGCTGACGCATCCGTACCTCGAGTAGGCAGATGCCGATGATAACACTCACAAAGAGCCATCCCATTCCGTTGACCTCCCGTTTGTTCCGTGAGGCGAGTCTGCTCCAGAGCAGTAGTCAGGTCAAGTTGCTCTCTCAAGTAAAACGCGCTATAGCAAGTTAAATTCACACCACCGCCGCTTTTTCTTATCTTTTCTTAAGCTGACTTTGGTAAGACGGATACATGCTGAGCCGTTCTGCCATTCTCAAAAAATCGGGGATCAAGGTTATTTGCCGTGATCAGAGAGACTTTCCACCTCAATTACGCTTGATCGCTGAGCCACCTGCCCTCCTCTATATACAAGGAGATCCTAGTGTACTGCTACGCCCCTCGGTCTCGGTCGTCGGTTCGCGGCAAGCAAGTGAGTACGGCAAGCGACAAACCAGACAATTTACTGACTACTTAGCTAAACGAGGTGTCGTAATCGTCTCTGGCTTGGCCTACGGAATCGACCTGACCGCACATCAGACGGCGATCAGCTCCGGCCCTTCCGTCGCAGTGATTGCAGGCGGACTCGATGTCGCCCTGATGTCTTGGCAGGAGGAGTTGGCTAAAAAGATTATTAGAGCAGGTGGAGCTATCGTCTCTGAGTACGCCCCGGGTGAACCAGCTCTCAAATATCATTTTCCCGAGCGTAATCGCATTATCGCCGGACTCTCCCCCGTGACACTTGTGAGCGAAGCTCGTGAACACAGTGGTGCCTTGATCACCGCTCGCCTTGCGGTCGAATCCGGTCGGACCCTCATGTGTATTCCGCACGATCTTGAGCGGTCAACCGCGCAGGGCTCAAACCGTCTATTGCGGGATGGCGCAAACGTGGCTATCGCACCACAGGATGTGCTGCAGGAGCTTACACGTCATTTATCAGAGCAAGAGGCTCTAGAGCTCTCAAAAGCAGATCCTTCGCCAGCAGCGGGGATTTTAAAAGCGCTCAAAAAACCGCACTCGGTTGAGGATCTCGTCACAGAGATGCAGCGTTCTGCCGGTGCCCTATTGACCGAATTAACCGAGCTGGAATTATCCGGCAAAATTAAGCGCCTGACGGACGGTCGGTTTGCGCGAGTGGAGAGTGAGTGACGGGGTGGCAAAGTTGACAGTAATGCTCGCACACCGTAAGGTCTCAACCATTGTGTCGTCACTCGTAATCGTCGAGTCACCAACAAAAGCAAAAACGATCGGCAAATTTTTGGGCCGCGGCTACACCGTTAAGTCCAGTTTTGGCCACGTGCGTGACTTGCCTAAGAGCAAGATGGGTATTGATATTGAACATGGATTTGAGCCCGACTACGTGATTCCGGTCCGCGCTAAAAAAGTGATCACGGACCTGCGCGCACAGGCCAAAAAAGCCGACACGATCTATCTGGCAACCGATGAAGACCGCGAAGGAGAAGCGATCGGTTGGCATTTGATGACCGCGCTCAAGTTGGCTAAAGATAAGACCAAGCGCATCGTGTTTCATGAGATCACCAAGCGCGCCATCGACGAGGCTCTCAAAAATCCTCGCGATTTGGACGCACACTTGATCGACGCCCAGCAAGCCCGACGGGTACTAGATCGCCTGGTAGGATACGAATTGTCGCCATTTTTGTGGAAAAAAATTAAGTACGGCCTCTCGGCCGGCCGCGTACAGTCAGCCGCGGTGCGCTTAATCGTTGACCGGGAGCGCGAGATCGAGAAGTTCAAAGCGGATGAGTACTGGACCATCGAGGCCGAACTCGAGAAAAAAGGTGTCAAACCTACCGTTGCGGCACACTTGGTTAAACGTGCTGGCAAAACTCTCGAAAAACTCGCTATCAAAAATAAAGCTACTGCCGACGAAGTCACCGCCGCACTTAAGGGCGCGTCGTTTGAGGTCAGCGAGATTTCACAAAAAGAAAAATCGATGTCCCCGTCCGCGCCATTTACGACTTCGACCTTGCAACAGGATGCTTCGCGTCGCCTGGGCTACTCGGCCAAGCAAACCATGATGCTCGCGCAGCAGCTCTATGAGGGTATCGAGCTGGGTACTGAGGGTTCGGTCGGTTTGATTAGCTACATGCGTACCGACTCGGTTAACTTGGCAGAACAAGCCCTGGCAGAAGCCAAAGAAGTTATTGGTAACGAGTTTGGTAGTGAGTTTACGGCGGCCGCACCACGCCGTTACAAAACCAAATCAAAGAGCGCTCAAGAAGCACACGAAGCCATCCGCCCAACCAGCTTTACTCGTACTCCGGAGAGCATTAAGCAATATCTTGAGCCTCGCCAGCACAAATTGTATGACCTGATTTGGCGTCGTGCGCTTGCCTCACAGATGCCGGATGCGCGCTTTAACTCGACCACCTTAGATATTACCGCTGGTGAGTTTGTGTTTAGAGCTAATGGCTTAGTTATTACCTTTGCGGGTTTTCAAAAAGCACTCGGGCCCGCCGCCAGCTCCAAAGAGACTGAACTACCCAAACTCGCTAAAGGTGACAAGCTCGTACTCGTTGGCACGGATGCACTCAAGGGGGTGCAGCACTTTACGCAGCCACCCGCGCGCTACAGCGACGCCACCCTCGTCAAAGCTATGGAAGAGTTTGGTATCGGTCGTCCATCTACCTACGCTCCAACGATCTCGACCATCCAAGACCGCGGCTACGTCGAAAAAGTCGAGAAGCGCTTTAAGCCCACCGAGATTGGTCGCCTGGTTGATGATGTGCTCGTTAAGCACTTTCCCAAGATTGTGGACCTGACCTTTACCTCGCAGATGGAAGAAGACTTGGACTTGATCGCCGAGGGTAAAAAAGAGTGGGTTCCTATTATTAAAGCGTTTTACGATCCATTCCACGCTAATCTCAAAGCCAAGGATAAGGCCGTTACCAAAGAAGAACTCACGACCGAGAAGTCTGACGAAAAGTGCGAAAAATGCGGCAAGCCCATGGTGATCAAGATGGGTCGTTTTGGAAAGTTCTTAGCCTGCACTGGTTATCCCGACTGCAAGACCACTCGCCCACTCAAAGCCGAGCGCGAGGCCCAAGCCAAAATGGAGCAAGAACTCTCTGGCGAAAAATGCCCTGAGTGTGGTTCAGCCATGGTGATTAAACGCGGACGCTTTGGGACTTTTTTGGGCTGCAGCACCTATCCCAAGTGCAAAGGCATCAAGCGTATCGAGAAAAAAACGGGTGCCAAGTGCCCTGAGTGTGGTAAAGGCGAGATCATCGAGAAGCGCAGCCGCAAAGGTCGCACCTTTTACGCTTGCAACAAATACCCTGAGTGTGAGTTTGCCCTCTGGAACAAACCGACCGGTAAAACGTGTCCAAAGTGTAAAAGCTTGGTGGTCTACGCCGCCAAGGGCCAAGTGCGCTGCTCTAGCAAGGAGTGCGACTACAAGGCCGAGACCGAGCAGCCGGCCTAACCGCGTGCGACGGCGTAATAGACAGTCGGGTAACCCCGGAGTAGGATCCGAGTAGGTTGTATATGACGCCATTTACTACAACCACACTCGAAAAACGTTCGACCATCACGATCGAAGACGTTGTGCGCATGGCACGCGAGCGCAACCCCGGGGCGGATCTTCCACTGATCCGCCAGGCCTACGAGTTTGCCGAGGCGGCCCATCGCGGCCAAACCCGTGAGACGGGTGAGCCGTATATTATCCATCCGGTGCATGTGGCCTACACCATCGCGCAGTTGCGTCTCGGCACTACCGCCATTATGGCCGCGCTACTCCACGACGTGCGCGAGGACACCTCTCCGGCCTACTCCGAGCAAATCGCTCGGCGCTTTGGCGAGGCAACTAACTTTTTAGTACAGGGCGTCACTAAACTTTCTAAGGTTCGTAAACTGCGGGAGAACACCGGTTCGATCGAAGACCTACGCACGATCTTTTTGGCCATGAGTCGCGATATCCGCGTGATCATTATTAAGCTGGCCGATCGTTTACATAATTTACAAACCCTCTCGGGCCTCGACACCGAGCGACGTCTGCGCATCTCTCGCCAAACCTTGGACATCTACTCACCGATCGCTGATCGCCTCGGTATGGGTGACATCAAGGGCCAACTCGAGGATTTAGCTTTTGATTACGCTTTGCCCGAGCAGGCCACCCTGGTGCGCTCCCTCGTCAAAGACGCCTACACAGAGCGGGCGCGCTACTGCGAGACGTTACGTCAGGCCGTCACCCAAGAGCTGCGACGCAATGCTATCCCGGTTATCGACGTACACGGTCGAGCCAAACGACTTTACAGTCTCTACCTCAAGTTGCAGCGCTACAACAACGATATCAACCAGATTTACGACTTGGTGGCCGTGCGTGTGGTGGTACCCACTATCGAAGATTGCTACAAAGCGCTCGGGGTTGTGCATCGGCGCTGGCGACCCCTGGTCGGTAAGATCAAGGATTACGTGGCAACGCCCAAAGCAAACGGCTATCAATCCCTCCACACCACCGTCATCACTGACGAGGGCAAGTTTGTCGAGGTGCAGATCCGGACGAACAGCATGCACGAGCGGGCCGAGCGGGGAATCGCCGCCTCCTGGTCCTATGCGGAGGCCAAGCGACAAGATCCGGGTGCTCTCGCCGCAGCTTTAGCGGACGAGCACGATATTACCTGGGTCAAGCAACTCGCCCATTGGCAGCAAGACATCGACACACCCGAGGAGTTTTTCCAGACGCTGCGCTCTGACTTTTTTAAAAACCGCATTTTTTGCCTCACCCCCAAGGGCGAGGTCATTAATCTCCCGGAGGGCGGCACCCCGATCGATTTTGCCTATTGCATTAGGCGTTCTCTCGGTAACCGGGCCGTGGATGCGCGCGTCAACGGGGTACGCCGGCCACTGGATTATGCCCTCGGTAACGGTGATGTGGTCTACATCGAACTCGGTCCCGAGTCGCATACGCCAAAACGCGAGTGGCTCGACTTTGTTAAAACCAACAACGCGCGTCACGGAATCAAACAGTGGTACGCGCACCTTAGCGCCGAGCACGCTGTTACGACCGGCCGCACCCTCCTTGCTAAAGAGTTACACGAGCTCCTGGGTCGTTCGATCGAGAGCCTTCAAGCCCAGGAGGTCCGCGAGTATCTCAGTCAGCACGGCTACCGCACCATGGATGAACTCTACGCCGCCGTGGGTAAAGGCGAGCGCAACCCGCGTCAGGTCGTTAAACGTATCTTTGCCGAAGACCGCATCGACCTGACCGTACCGGTCAAGCGCCAGCTTAACGTCAAAATTGAGGGACAGCTTCACCCCCAAGCGGTACGTGCGCGCTGCTGCCGCCCGATCGAGGGCGACGCGATCGTAGGTGTGCGCCACGGCGCGCGCGTCCTGGTGCATCGCACCGAGTGTCATACCCTGCACGGTATCCCGCTCCTGCAACGCCTCAAGGCCGCCTGGATCTTAGATGCAGCGCGCACGTACCGAGTCTGGATCGAGGTCCAGGTGACCACCTATACGGGCATGTTACGTGACATCGCAGATGTCTGTGCCCAGGGCGCTATTCCGATCCATGACATCGTTGTGCGGCGCCGCCCCACAGAAATCAGTTCGGTCAGTATTTTAGCGGAGATCAAAGACGCGGATCAGCTCAGTATGCTGATCCGTAAGTTGCACTCACTCCCTAAGGTTACGGTCGTCCACCGGCGACACTCCTAGCTAGTGCCAAAACTCCTAGACCGTAAAGGCCGAGCGCGGCGATTTTTGGGGCTGCTCTTCGCTAGACTCGACGGGCGTGCCCGTAATTTTGTTGACCAAACGATCCCGCTCCTCGGCCGAGAAAAATCCAATCGTAATGCGGCCGATTTTGACACCATCCACCTTGACTTGCGCCCCCAGATGACGACTTAACGTCCGAGACAGACGCGCGCTGACCGGATCCTGAATGCGACTGCCACTATTGGCCGTGCGGGGTGCTTTAGTTTGCAAAACTTCACGCACGCGTTTTTCGAGCTGGCGCACCGAGAGGTGCTGAGACTCGATCTCCGCAATCAGTGCCACTTGGTCGACTGGGCTCACCGCTAGCAAGACCTTGGCGTGACCCTCACTGATGCGCTCGGCTAGGAGCGCCTGCTGGGCTTCGCTCGAGAGATCCAATAGTCGGATACAATTGGCTACCGAAGAGCTCGGCCGCCCCACTCGTTCTCCCACCTGACGTTGTGTCAACTTAAAGTCCCGCAAGAGTTTGCGCAGGGCCTTGGCTTCTTCGAGCGGGTTGAGGTCTTGCCGTTGAATGTTCTCGATCAACGCTAGCTCAAGTTTTTCTTGGTCGTCGGTCTGACGGACTACAACCGGAACGGCCTGTAGACCGGCTAGTTCGGCCGCACGCAGACGACGTTCACCCGCCACTAAAATGTAGTTACCAGTGGGTGTGCGCGGTGGACTAACCACGAGCGGCTCTAAAATACCGTGCTGCTTGATCGAGGCGGCCAAAGACTCCAGCTCAGGCAATTTAAATTGTTTGCGCGGTTGGTGCGGGTTGGGCACGATCGAGCGCAGAGGTAACTCGCGTGTGTCACTGCCCTGCCGCGGATCAGGCCGCGCAGGTTTTGTCGCCTTTGTTGGGATCAGGGCCTCAAGGCCTCGTCCTAGACCAAATGCCATATCGACTAGTGTACGAGAGGGGCCCTACCTTGTCGAGATCGATAGACTACGGGCCGTGCTAGCTGCTGTGCGTAGTCGTTTGTTCAGCCGGCTGAACCTGCGTCTGCTGATGAGCCTCGTGTGTTTGTTGGCTCGCGGCACTGGCCCAGGCGGCGCGTACCTCCTCAGCTAAGGCTCGGTAGGCACGCGCACCTTTGGACCAGGGTTCGTACGCCAGGATGGATTTGCCGTAGGAGGGAGCCTCCGAGAGTCGAACGTTGCGCGGGATCTCGGTGGTAAAGACGCGGCCCGGAAAAAACTTGCGAATCTCACGCGCCACGTCTACAGCGAGCTTAGTGCGTTTGTCATGCAGCGTGATGACCGCCCCGAGGATGGCGAGACTTGGTTTGATGTTACTGCGGACGAGTTCGATGGTATGGAGGAGCTGACTCAACCCCTCGAGCGCGTAGTACTCACTCTGGACCGGGATCATGACTTCGTCGGCGGCGGTCAGGGCGTTGATCGTAACGAGACCAAGGCTGGGCGGTGCGTCGAGCAGAACCACATCGTAGTGGAGCTGGGCTTGGCTCAGGGCTTGCTGCAGGCGGAACTCCCGCTGCGTGGCCTCGACTAGTTCGACGTTGGCGCCGGCCAGGGCTGGGGTGGCGGGACAGAGGTGCAGGTTTTGCTGCGGGGTGGCCACCACGATTGACTCAAGCGGGGTTTGGCCGAGCATGAGTTCGTAGGTTCCGGCTTTGGCTTGCTCGGGACGGAGACCCAAGCCGCTGGTGGCATTGCCCTGCGGGTCAACATCAACCAACAAAACACGTAGCCCACCGGCCGCGAGGTAGGCACCCAAATTTATGGCGGTAGTGGTTTTGCCAACTCCGCCTTTTTGGTTAACGATGGCGACGATACGGGCCATGGCACCATGGTACCACAGGTTCAGCCCGGTTTAAGTTGACGCTCGGGCGCGGGACGGGCACAATCGCCCCACGTGCCGAAGTGGCGGAATGGCAGACGCACGCGACTCAAAATCGCGCGGAGCAATCCATGAGGGTTCGACTCCCTCCTTCGGCACCATCAAGCTGCATACAACTAAAGAGCGCTCCTCTCAACGGGATTGACATAAGCGCTGATTTGTGCTATCTTTTTTGGTTGCTCTTTCTGTGTTCCCTTTCAACCGAGTTTACCCAACGAGGAGCCGTAATGACTGTAAACGTCCTGATCGCAGAGAACGATCCGCTCATCCGCAAACCACTTACACGGTGGCTCAAGAACGTCCCCAGTCTTAACGTCACGTACGTGTGGACCGTCAAAGGTCTACTCAATGCACTTGCTGTGGAGCCTTACGACATCGTGGTGCTCGACAACACACTCGACGACGGCAAGACCATCGAAGAGATCGACGTGATCATGGCCGCTGCCGGCGCCGCAACCATTCTCTCGTTTAGCAGCGATGTGTTCCCGCCGGAGCAGGAGCGCAAGCTCACGAAGCTCGGGATCGAGATCAGGGACAAGGAGGTCAGAGCTTTGGCCGACCGTATCAAGGAACTCGCCCAGGAGTGCTAACGATGACCCTAGATGAACACATCTAGGGTTTCTTTTTTTAATGCTAGCTGGTTAGGCCTGGCAGGGGCAGGCTTTTTGCAAAAGCTTTGACCTCCGCACGAATTTTTTTGAGTGCGGTTGGGTCGGCGGGCTGTGTCAGTGCGGCACTGATCCATACCGCAATAGTCTGCATGTGCGTGGTGGTAGCTCCTCGACTCGTAATTGCAGGTGTGCCGAGGCGGAGGCCAGAAGGGTCCAAGGCAGAGCGTTTTTCGCCGGGCACGGTGTTTTTATTAGCGGTGATGCCCACGGCGCTCAGGGCAGCCTCCGCCTCGGCACCACTCATTTTTTTGTTGGTGAGATCCAGTAGGATCAGGTGCGTGTCGGTTCCACCTGTCACGAGGTCGAACCCTTTGGCCGCAAGGGCCTTGGCAAGCACCTGGGCATTGTCCAAAACTTGCTGTGCATACTTTTTAAAAGCGGGCTGCGCGGCCTCGTGTAAGGCGATAGCGATCCCGGCGATGGTGTTCTCGTGCGGCCCGCCCTGCAAGCCTGGAAAAACGCTGCGGTCGATGGCTTTGGCCACGGCCGTGCGACAGAGAATTATCGCCCCACGCGGGCCGCGCAAGGTTTTGTGCGTCGTGCTCGTAACAACGTCGGCATGGGGCACCGGATTGGGATGTGCTCCCCCTGCCACTAAGCCCGCCACGTGCGACATATCAACCATGTGGTACGCACCAACTGATTGAGCAATCGCCTGCATCTTTTTGTAGTCGATGATCCGCGGATAAGCGGTCGCACCTGAGATCAGCAGCTTGGGGTTTACTTTTTTGGCGAGGTCGGCTACTTGGTCGTAGTCAAGCAAGCCGGTCTTGGGATCAACTCCGTACTGATGCGCCGCAAACAGTTTGCCGGAGGCATTCACTGTATGACCGTGGGTAAGGTGTCCCCCTTCTGCGAGCGACATACCGAGCAACGTGTCGCCTGGTTTGAGCAACCCTACATACACCGCCAAATTTGCGGGTGAACCAGAATACGGCTGCACGTTTGCATGTTCGGCCCCGAACAATTTTTTAGCGCGATCGATGGCGAGTTGCTCGATCTGATCGATCACCTCATTGCCGGCATAGTAGCGCTTGCCGGGATACCCCTCGGCATATTTGGCCGACAAAATAGAACCCACCGCTGACAAAACCGCTTTACTCGGATAGTTTTCTGAGGCAATCAGTTCGATTCCCTCACGCTGACGCTGCTCTTCAGCGGTGATGAGCTTTTCGATGGCCGGATCCGTTGTTCTGCCAACAGTAGACATGTCGGCAGTATTACCCACGGGGCGCGAGTGGGCAAGCGTGGCCAGACCCAAAGACCAAGCTCATTTGCGTTGCGAGTTGGGCCTACCTTAGTTAATTACGGAACAAAAAGTAAAAGAGGCTGGCTACTGCCGCAAGCACAAATGCCCCACTAAAGCCTGCCAGAGGAAACACAATGAGCAGCACGAGCATGGTCACGATCTTGCCCAAGATCAGACTGGCTTCAAACGAGACGACCTCAAGCATGACGTGACTATTTTTAGCGTCCTGGTAGACGCGCGAGTACATCGGGACGTAGAGCAAACTCTTGCCGGTGCGGTAGACCGTGTCGATGCCGAGGGCGGCCAGCGGCCAGATCAAAAGCGGGCGACCGATCCACGAGAGCACGTTGAGGACGCCACCCCAGAGGTACACGGTGCGGCGACTGCGATCATCGCTCCAGCGTGCGGCCACGGTGGTGGCCAGGACGGTCACGGTCGTGGCGATGGCCACCAGCGCTCCCAAATCGAGAGCACTCTTAACCAGCAAAAACAAAAAGAGCGGCCAAATGGTCAGGGCGATGAGTTCTTCCCCAAACCCCAGACCCATCACGAGGCGCCGCAAGCGCTTACGCGCAAAAATGTAGCGCATCTGAGTTAGCCAACTGTGTTGGCTCGGGGTGAACCGCTCAGGCGTGGAGAGCATGGGGAACACCGAGATGAGTATCAGCACGATCGCCACCGTATAGAGCACGGCAAAGTTGGTATAGGTAATGAGGGCGCCCCCGATCAGCGGTCCCACCGCCGCGGTGAGACTAGAGATAACGTACGTGGCGCCAATCTCCCGCCCGGCCTCACGGCTGCGCGAGTAGCGGGCAAAGTTGGCGTGGTAGGCCGGCCACCAAAAGGTTTTTTGTAGGGCATACAAGATGATCGAGAGGTACAAGAATTCTGGGGCGGCCGGGATCGCAATCAGCGACAAAAAGTAAGCGATCGTAAAAATAATCCCGAGCGACATGGTGTGCTCAAAACCAAAAGCCTTGGCGACCCGGCCGCCAAACGGAATCAGCAAAAAGTACAAAACGTACACCCCTAGATAGAACAAAATAATCTGCACCACCGTCAGGTGCTGCGTGTAGAGATAGATTGGTTCAAAAATGTTGATGGCGGCCTGGGCCAGCTCGTGCAGCGAGACCGTGGTCAAAAACTCTTTGATCTCGCGACGCGGGCTGATGGTATAGCGTTTGAGCTCCTTTAACATAGTGACGCCTAGTTACCTCAGATCAGCAGGTTGATGATTTTGCCCGGGACAAAAATAACTTTGCGCGGTTTGTGACCCGCTAGAGCACGCTTGACCGCAGCTACCTTGAGCGCCGCTGCTTGAACCTCGGCCTGGCTGGCAGTGGGCCGCTCAGTAAGGCGCCCTCTAAATTTGCCGTTGACTTGCACCACGAGCGTGACGGTCTCGCTCGTAAGCTGGGTTTGGTCGGCGGTCGGCCAGGGTTCGGCCTGGATCGTTAGGACTTTGCCTTTGCTAGACGTACCTGGGAGGCGTGACCAGAGTTCTTCCGTAAGATGAGGCGCAAAGGGCGCCAACAAAACGAGCAAACGCTGGTAGGCCGTAGTTGGTACCACCTTGAGAGCGGTCAAGGTATTGGTGAACTGCATTAGAGCACTAATGGCCGTGTTAAAGCGCAGCCCTTCGATATGCTTGGTGACCACGCGGGTGGTGATGTGCAGCTGTTTGGTCGTTGGTGCGTCGGGCTTTGCCTTGGGTTCAACCTTGTCTTGCAGACGCCAGACCCGCTCCAAAAAACGCACCAGACCGGCAATCCCCTCGGTGCTCCAACTCTTTTGCTGCTCGAGTGGGCCCAAAAACATCTCAAACAGACGCAGGGCATCGGCTCCGTTGTGCTTGATCACGTCGTCAGGGTTAATTACGTTACCCTTAGATTTAGACATTTTAGTGCCGTCGGGAGCCAAGATGATCCCCTGGTTACGGAGGCGGGTGAACGGTTCGTCAAAGGAGAGGTGCCCCGCGTTCTTGAGTGCTTTGATCCAAAAACGGGCATAGAGCAGGTGGAGAACGGCGTGTTCGGCCCCACCGATATACAAGTCGACCGGCAGCCACTTGAGCGAATCCTTGGTCCAGGCCGCTTGGTCGTTGTGCGGATCGGGAAAGCGCAAAAAGTACCAGCTCGAGCCGGCCCACTGTGGCATGGTGTTGGTCTCACGTTTGGCGGGTTTGCCGCAGGTCGGGCAGGTCGTCTTGACCCACTCGTCGATCGCAGCGAGCGGCGACTCCCCAGTTCCAGTCGGTTGATATTTCTCGACCTCGGGCAATTTGACCGGGAGTTGGTCCTCGGGGACCGCGACAGCGCCGTGGTCGGGGCAATGGATGATGGGGATTGGTTCACCCCAATAACGTTGCCGGGAGAACACCCAGTCGCGTAACTTATAGTGCGTCGTGACGCGGCCCTTTTTTTGCTTGGTCAGGGACGCCGCGATTTTTTTGCGGGCCTCGTCGCTGCCGAGACCGGTAAATTCGCCTGAGTTTACTAATCGTCCATCGGCAACAAAGGCACGCTGACCGCCGTCAAGTTTTTTGTCGAGCTTACTATCAAGCGACTTGGTTTGGGGGCTACCGGCTGCATCTGGCTCTACCACGACGTTAATCGGCAGCTTGTACGTGGTTGCAAACTCAAAGTCACGGTCGTCGTGGGCGGGCACGGCCATGACCGCGCCGGTTCCATAGCCGGCCAGTACATAGTCGGCTACCCAAATCGGAACTTTAGCGCTGTTGATAGGGTTGATCGCGTACGCACCGGTAAAGACGCCGGTTTTTTTCTTGGCGGTGGTACGGTCGCGCTCAGGGCGCTTGATGGCTTTGTCGATGTAGCTCAAAACTGCGGGGCGGTGTTCACCCGTGGCGACCGCACGTGCGAGTCCGTGCTCTGGAGCGAGCACTATATAGGTGACACCAAAAAGCGTATCGGCCCGAGTGGTAAAGACGCTGACGCTCTTACTGCTCTCGAGCGCGAACTCAACCTCAACCCCCTCGCTCTTGCCGATCCAGTTGCGCTGCTGTTCGGTAATCTTGTGGGGCCAATCGAGACCATCGAGATCGGCCAGTAGTCGATCAGCGTATTTGGTAATCCGCAGCAACCACTGACGCAGATTTTTTTTGACCACGGGCGTACCGCAGCGATCACAACAGCCGTTGACGACTTCTTCGTTGGCGAGACCCGTTTTGTCTTTGGGACACCAATTGATGGCGACCTCGGCCTCGTAGGCCAAGCCCTGTTTGAACAGCTGCACAAAAATCCATTGAGTCCATTTGTAGTAGGTCGGATCCGATGTAGTCACCTCGCGCGACCAATCATACGAGAACCCCAGCCGCTGCATCTGCCGTCTAAAGTTGTCGATATTTTTCTTGGTCGTTATGCGCGGATGCACCCCGGTCTTAAGAGCATAGTTCTCGGCCGGTAACCCAAAACTGTCCCAGCCCATCGGATGCAAAACCGTGTACCCCTGAGCGCGATAATACCGGGCCAAAATATCCGAGGCCGTATAGCTCTCAACGTGTCCCACATGCAAGCCATCTCCGGATGGATACGGAAACATATCGAGCACGTACATTTTTTTGGCGCCTTTTTTTGGCGCTTTGTCTGGCCGAACAAAAATCTTTGCGTCCGCCCAGATTTTTTGCCACTTGGGCTCGATCGTAGAGGGGTCGTACCGCTCAGAGTCGGGCCTGGGTTCAGCCAAAAGCGTGGGCTTAGGAGAAGCCGTTTTTTTGCTTGCTTTTTTAGTGCTCTTGGGCGTTTTCGTGCGTTTCGGTGGCATCGGGTAGGCTAAACAATTGTCGCGCGTTTTTGGTGGTCGCGCGAGCTAGTTCAGCGTACGAGATACCACGTAGATTGGCAATAAACTGGCCCACCGTGACCACCTCGGCCGGCTCGTTGCGCTTGCCACGGCGCGGAACGGGCGTGAGATAGGGCGAATCGGTCTCAAGTAGCAGCCGATCGAGTGGGCAGGCCTTAGCGGCCTCGCGTAGCTGCTCGGTGCGTTTCTCAAAGGTCACGATCCCGCCAAACGCGACGTACATCCCGCGCTTGAGTATTTCTTCCATCTCCCGTGGTCCGCCCGTAAAACTATGTACGACTCCGGTATGTTTTGGCCCTGCCTCATCCAGCAGGCTGAACAACTCTGTATATAAGTCTCGACAGTGCAAAATGATCGGCACTTTGTTTTTTTGGGCGAGCTTGAGCAGTGCCCGCACCGTTGGCGCTTGTTTTTCGGCAGAACCATTTTTACTATCCAATCCAAATTCCCCGAGTGCAACCACGAGTGGATCTTTAAGGAATTGATCCAACTCTTGAACAGCTTTAGTGAGAGCAGTTTCGTCCAGCGTAATCGCAACCTGTGGGTGGATACCGACGGCGGCAAAAACTCCTGACACCTCGTGCGCCAATTCGACCGCAGTTCGACTGTCCTCCAGACTACTGGCTGGATTTACGATCGAGACAAGGCCTGCATCTTGAGCACGCTGCCAAACCGCTGTGCGATCTTCTTTAAAAGCGGCATCGTCTAGGTGACAGTGTGAGTCAATGATCTCGGAAAGTTGCGCCATTATTTTTATTTTTTCTCAGCTTCGATCTTTGCAAAGAGATTATCCGGCCGCGTCACGGCAGAACCCGGATGCAACGGTTGGGCCCGCTGCTCTACTAAGGTGCCGGCGGGCAACTCAAAAATCCCAGTAATCCGCTCCGCAGTCGCAGGGATAATCGGCTGCACCTGCAAGCCCACGATCTTGACCGCCTCGAGCAAGGTGCGCAAAACACTTGCCAACTTTTTGGAATCGGACTTAGCAAGCACCCACGGTTTGGACTTGTCGACAAATTGGTTGGCCCAGGCCACAAAGCGGTTGAGCGCACTGATCGCATCATGGAAACGCAGCTCCTCGATCGCAGCATCAAACTCTTTGATAAATTTCTCGGCCTCGGGGACATAGACCGGGTCCGGCTTAGCATCCGGCACCTTTCCGTCGGCAAATTTTTGCGTCATGGTAGTGACGCGTGCAACCAAGTTACCGATCCCGTTGGCAAGCTCGGAGTTGTAGCGTTCAACCAGACGTGACTCGCTATACTCACCATCCTGCGCAAACGGAATTTCGGCCAGCAAAAAATAGCGGAACGCCTCGAGGCCGTAGCGCTTGATCACGGCAAATGGATCGACCACGTTGCCGAGGGACTTACTCATCTTTTTACCCTCGTTGCCGATAAAGCCGTGACTAAAGAGCCGATGCGGCAGGGCCAAGCGAGCCGACTTGAGCATGGCCGGCCAGAGCGCGGCATGGAACCGCAAAATATCCTTACCGATAATCTGCACGTCCGCGGGCCAGAGTCGCTCAAAGGTCGGCGTGTCCTGCAAAAAGCCACAGCCCGTCAAATAGTTGGTCAACGCATCAAACCAAACGTACATCACGTGTGACGGGTCGCCCGGCACTTCGATCCCCCAGGCCAACTTCTCCTTAGGCCGGCTGATGCTCACGTCCTCTAATCCTCGCTTACTTACAAGTGCATAAATCTCATTAAACCGCCCCTCCGGCTGAACAAACTGTTTGTGTTCATCCAGGTGCTGCTTGAGCCAGGCGGTATAGCGCGAGAGGGCAAAAAAATAGTTTTCTTCTTCGACGACCTCGGGCTTTGTGCCGTGAATGCAGCAGGTGCCGGCCTTGCCGGTCGGGTCGCCGTCTTTGCGGATCTCGCTCGGGGTCAAAAATGCCTCGCACCCGACACAGTAGAGGCCTTTGTACTTCTTTTTATAGATGTCACCCGCGGCGTCGGCGCGCTTCCAGATTTCTTGCGCAACTTTTTTGTGAGTCTCGTCGCTCGTCCGAACAAATTGATCTGCACTAATCTCAAGCGCACCCATCAAGTCCTTAAAGGACTGAGAGATTTCATCGGTAAATTCTTGGGGTTGCTTGCCAGCTTTTTGGGCGGCGCGGGCGATTTTGGTGCCATGTTCATCCGTGCCGGTGATAAAACGTACCTCGCTCCCCTTGAGACGGTGGTAGCGCGCCAACACATCCGCCGCCAAAAACTCAAAAGCATGGCCGATATGCGGCTTTGCGTTTACGTATGCAATTGCGGTTGTGACGGTAAACTTCGACATGGTGGGGCCGCTAGCGGCTAGGCGTTATGGTGCGGTACAAAACCAATCGGGGCAAGCACGAGGACAAACTCACCAAGACGCGGGAGTTGCTCGGGCGTGCGGGCTGCAATGGCCTTGCACGTGTCTACAATAGACTGCTCGTGCAACTTGGTGAGTTCGCGGCCGACGCAGAGATAGCGGTCGGGCATTTGTTCTGCCAGAGAGGCCAGTGCTTTATCGATCCGATGCGGGGACTCATAAAAAATCACCGAGCTCTGGATGCCAGTGAGGGTCTTAAAAAATGTTTCGCGGCCTTTTTTGTGCGGGACAAACCCTTTGTAGACGAACTCATCCATTGGGAAGCCCGAGATACTCGCCGCCGCGATTGCCGCGGACGCACCAGGAATTGCGATGACGACAAATCCGGCTGCGCGCACAGCCGCTACGATTACGCCCCCGGGATCATTAATGCCGGGTGTCCCCGCCTCGCTGATCAAAGCCACATCCTTACCCGCTTCGAGGGCCTCGAGCACCGGAGTGGTTGCAAACTTTTTGCCGGGTTCAAACACCGGGATCAACCGCACCCGAATCCCCAGAGGATCGAGCAATTTTTTGCTGGCGAGTGGCTTTTCGCTCACGATCAAATCGACCGCGGTTAACGTCTCCGCAGCCCGCGCGGACAGATCTCCGCGGTTGCCAATCGGTGTTCCAACAACATATAACGTAGCCATTACTACATACTGCACAAAAAAAGAACCCCCGACCAGTGTTATCTGGTGGGGGTGATCTTGGCGGCGTAGCCGGGGAGAACGTGGTCCTCCTCCGCCTCTGTCTCGGGCGGATGCCGGACATAGCACCGCAGCTTGTGCATCGCCTCGGAGTAGGCTGCTTGAACGACCTTGATGGGCTTGCCGAACTTGCCGGCAACGAGCTGGAGGGGCCAATCATGACCGTCCACCATGCCGAGGTGAAAGCGCAAGACGCCGGACTCAAAGTTGGTGAGCCCGATTTCTTTGAGCTCGCGGTCTGAGAGACCCGGACGCTTCTCGCGGAGACGTTCGACGATTGCGCGGGCTCGAAGCACTTCGTGCGTCATACCCTGCATTCCGATGTAGACGTCTAGGGTATCGCCCGCAAAGACTTCGCAGAGGATGCCGAGCTCTTCGGCATCGAGCTGCCAGAGCTTTTCGACTAACGCTTCGCGCGTGGGTACAGGCCGCTTGACAAACGAGCTAGGCACGTCTTCACGGACATTGCTTGACTCCGTTGAGATCCGAATCGCTTCCAGCAGCGTGTCGATGTTGAGCTCTGGTCGTTCGACCAGGACACTGCCGATGATTTCTGGAGGAACCGTGTAGAGTGACATCCGTTCACCTCCCCTCTTGTAAAGCTACGATCCAGCACTGCTGGCTCTCTTTTAGCACAAAAAAGCCTCTCTGTCAACTAGAACGAAATGCCTCAAAAATCGAGCATGAAAAGAACATTGGTATCCAACCGGTTAATTGAAATTTACCTTAGCTGGCGATAAAATATCTCTATGCCAGCTCGTTGGACTTTAGCTGAAGAAAAGAAACTGTATAGGGGGTTACATTTCTTATACGTCAAGAAAAATAAGACCATTGGTGAGATAGCGCATATCTTGAATTTAGATCCGACTTCCGTATATGACCGTCTTGTGCGACTAAATATCCCGAGATCACGCGCGTCAAAAACAAGATACAATAATCAACGTACTGACGTCGGGATACCAACAACGTATTCACCCGAGCTTGCAGAATTTATCGGCATTCTCTTAGGAGATGGGCACCTAACATCAACTCAGGTCACCGTTACGTTGGGTAAAAAAGAAAAAAGATACGCAGAGTATGTTGCAGACTTAATTAAATCGATATTTAGAATATACCCTGCGATAATTAAAAATCTGGATGGGGATCTGACCGTATACTTTGGATCAACAGCTGTGGTGAGGTGGTTTCTCGAAATGGGGTTGGTCCACAACAAAGTGCGCTCTCAGGTGGACGTACCGGCGTGGTGTTTTTCTAAGCGCACGTTCATTCGCTCGGTATTGCGCGGCTTGATTGATACCGATGGTTCGGTGTATACCTTACGTCACGGCGTACAAATATCATTCTGTAATCGATCGTACCCACTCCTAAAATCTGCGCGTTTGATGATGCAGCAATTAGGTTTAAGACCATCCAAGATTAGTTGTTACAAGGTATATCTGACACGTCAAAAAGATCTGGGCAACTATCTAAGACAGGTCGGGTTCAGTAACAGAAAACATT
The DNA here is from genome assembly GCA_046350855.1 of Candidatus Anderseniibacteriota bacterium. Lineage (GTDB taxonomy): Bacteria > Patescibacteriota > JAUYIX01 > JAUYIX01 > JAUYIX01 > JAUYIX01. The sequence goes on from JAXLZM010000001.1 coordinate 181,141, forward strand.
TGAAGCGTCTCCTCGTTTTTTCTCAGTTGCATGGGCAGGTACTGGAAGCGGCCAAACCGGACAGACTGTAAATCTGTTGGCTTCACGCCTTCGGGGGTTCGAATCCCTCCCTGCCCACCAGTGTTATACCCAAACGCGCGCTTTATTTTTGATTTCTTTTTCGCGAAAAGCCTCTTCTAGATCGAGGTCGTACTTGTTGGCGATCGCGCAGAGATAAATCAAAATGTCGGCCAGCTCTTCTTTGACCGAGCCGACCTTAGAAGTGGGATCGATCTTAATGGTCTTCTCCATTTTGCGCACGGCTTTAAAGAGCTCGCCAATTTCTTCTCCGAGCAAGAGACACTTTTGGAGCGCGGTCTCATTGCTGAATCCGCGTTGACGCTCGAGTTCACTGACGTAGCGTTGCACCTCAGCCAGAGTTGGATTGGACGGTAGTTCAAGCACCATCGCTTTGGCTTTCTTTAAGTAACTGGACAAAGCGCTGCTTAAGTTTGGCAAGCTTGGGGTTAATCACCGCTTGGCAGTAGGGCTGCTCTTTATTTTTGCGGTAGTAATCACGGTGATAGTCCTCAGCCTCGTAAAAGGTCTCGAACGGCTTGATCTCGGTGGTCACTTTGACCCCGCTCTTTTTGAGTTCGGCCACAAACTGCTCGGACTCTTGTTGCTGCTCTGGGGTCGTCACAAAAATGGCCGAGCGATACTGGGTACCCACGTCATTGCCTTGGCGGTTGAGAGTAGAGGGGTCATGCGTGGCAAAAAAGACCGTCAACAAATCGCGGTACGCGATCTCGCGCGGATCAAATTCGATGCGGGTCGCCTCGGCATGACCGGTTCTGCCAGAACACACCTGCTCGTAGGTTGGATTAGGGACCGTGCCACCCGTGTAGCCGGGCATAACCTTGAGCACGCCTCTCAGCGATTGGAAAATCGCCTCGGTGCACCAAAAACAGCCTCCTGCAAAGATGGCAATTTCTCGGGCGCGCGTGACTGGCATTACCGAATACTAACAGTTCGATAGTGTCGTTTACCAACCCGAATCGTGAATTTTTTGGGTGGGATTTTGTCGGTCAACGAGACCGTTTTCCAGCCGTTCTCCGTCTTGAGGTGGATAGCTTTTTGCTTGAGGAGTCGTCCTGCTGCTGCCGCTGAGGCAGAACCAGGCAGATCGAGCGCCTTGATCACGGCGATCCACGAGCTGACGTCTTTACGCGTAAGCATCACCTCTGGAATCTTAAGCTCGTCCGTCTTTTTGCGTACGACCGCTGTATTAAAATATTCCTCAGCTCTGTCCGCGTCTTTGACGCTGTTGAGGTCAGCCACGATGATACGTGCAAGGGCACGCTTGAGGTGCATGGGGTTGAGTTCACCCGACTTGAGGGCACGCGCTAATGGATTCCATTGCGCATCGCGGATGTCCGTCAACAATGTAAAGTACTGCTCGAGCAGCGCATCCGGGATCCGCATCAGCTTGCCGAACATCTCTTCTGGCTCTGCCTCGAGCGCAATATAGTTATCTTGCGACTTGGACATTTTGAGGCCCTGACCGCTTGTACCGATGAGGATGTCGGTGGTGAGGGCAGCCTCGGGCGCGTGCCCATTAAGCTCCATCACTCGGGCCGAGTCATAAAAATTGAGCAGCTGATCGTCGCCGCCGATCTCGAGCTCGGTTTTGAGCTCGATCGAGTCGATCCCGGTTAGACTGGCGTAGAGGAGTTCCACGCGAGTGACCGACTCACGCTTACGAAAATCCTCCCGCTGCATAGCGCTCGAGACCGTGAGGCCCCGAATCATTTTAAGAAAGTTGGCCAGCGAGAGCTTGTCGAGCCATTCGCTATTACGCCGCACGCTAGCCTGTTTGAGATCGATAAGGCGACCGGCCTGTTGCTTGTAGGTTTTGAGGTTACGCTCGATCTCTTGCTCGGTCAGCATTGGACGCTCGGCCACGCGACCGGCCGGATCACCAATCCGCGCGGTAAAATCGCCGATGACCAGCGTGACCTGGTGCCCCATTTTTTGGAGCCGCCTACATAGCACCAACGGAATGGCATGACCCAGGTGCAACTCACGGCCGGTCGCGTCGATCCCAAATTTAACGCGTAGTCCACGTCGAGCTTTTTTAGCCCGCTCGAGGTAACGCAATAGTCGATCCTCGCCGGCGATATGTTTGGCCCGCTCTTTAAGTAAGACAAGTTGTTGGGCCGGAGTCATTGCTGTGAGGTCGGGATGCTCCAACAAATCCTGTTCGAGGGCACGTAAATCGATCTGGGACATGCGCGTACGATAGCAAATGGACAGATAGCTGTCAGCCGCACTCGAGCACTGAGATTGCGTACCTGGCGCTGCAGGGGTAGAGTCGCGGTATGTTTTTTGGGGTGCATTTATTGACGGGCGCGGCGATCGGTGCGGTCGTACCAGACCTCCCGGCCGCAACCGGCCTGGGCCTGCTCTCACATTACGCCATCGACCATCTCCCCCACTGGAACTACCTCCCCAAGCACCGCAGCAAGTGGGAAGATAGCTGGAAAATGGCCCTCGAGCCGCTCATTAGTATTCCGGTTTTTTTGGGGCTGGCCTGGTGGGCCCACTGGGACGCTCATATTTTAGTCCCGGCTTTTGCCGCGATTATCCCCGACTTGCTCGAGTCCGCCCAGTATTTTTTGCGCTCGCGGGTACTCAACTGGCACTCGCGTTGGCACCACTTTGGTCACTGGCACGCCCGCTTTACAGCCAGCCTACCTATCTTGATTAGCCTGCTCCTACTCGTCGGTTGGTTGCTGCCCTGGGGCCACCGCTAGCGTTTGGCTCGGCTGAACCGTGCCGTGCCCAAGTGTCCGTGGTCAAACACGTCTCGTCCAAACTCAACCAGCGCAATGGTGAGCGGAACCGCCAAGAGCAACCCGATCACGCCGGCCAACTTAGCCCCAACCAGGAGCACCAGTACGATCACGACCGGGTTGAGCCCGATCGTCCGATGCAACAAGCGGGGTACGATCAAGTGTTGTTCAACCTGGTTAATGACGACGTAGAGCACCACCACTAAAATCGCTTTGACGGGACTGTCGGCAATGGCAAAAAAAGCCGCGGGTACCGTCGAGACGATCGGTCCTATAAACGGGATGAACTCCAAAATCCCCGCGAGCAAGGCCAAGACCAGAGCGTACTGAACTCCAATCAGGGTTAGGCCGATATAGACTAGGATGCCCACAAAGAGCGCTAGGACCAAGTAGCTGCGTAGCCAAGAGCCCAGCTTGAGCTGGATGCGCTGGATCAGATCGGTCGTGTACTCGCGATGCTTAGTCGGCACGATAAAATGGAAAAACTTTTTGATACCTTTTTCTTCGGCGGTTAGATAAAAGGTCAAGACTGCAATCGAGATCACCGTAAAAATGCCACCAAAAAAGCTCGAGACGGTCGAGAAAATTCCGCCGGTCGTGTTACTGAGAGTCGTTCCGACGGAGCTAAAAAAGTCCCGGATGCTGTCGGTCAACTGCAAGTTACTGGCCGTATTTTTGAGCTCTTGCAAAAGGTTAATCCGTTCATCACTAAAGAGTTGCGGCACTTGGTGCGCCAAAGCGCTGATCTGTTCTGCAATGGGCGGAATCAAGAGCGTGACGATCCCGGCAATCGCCCCAACGAGGAGCAAAAAGATCGCCAAGACACTGATGGCCCGTGGGATGCGACGCTTTTGCAACCAGTCGACGATTGGGTCAATCGCCGAGGCTAAAATTAGCGAGAACAAAACGATCACGACGATATCCCGGATCAGCCACAAAAAACCGACGATCAACAAAATCGCGACGGTCTTGACGATCGTGCCAGTCGTAATGTTGATCGTCTGGGGTTGCTGCGTGCTCGTAGCCACGCGCTTAGTGTAACGCGGCACCTATGCCCTCGCAAAGGTCCGTAATAACCGTGTAAACGGCTTTTTATCCTTAAACGGCCCAATGACCGCCAACGTCAGCTTGCTCGGATCCATCACCTCACGTGCGACCTCGCGGATTTCCTCACGCGTCACCGCGTTGATCTTGTCATGGATTTGTTTAAGCGACTCGATTTTGGGCCTAAAGAGTGCTTGCTGCGCGATGAGTTGCGCATAATTATCCGACTCCTCCAGCTCGAGCGCCAGCTGCCCAGTCAAGTAGGACTTGGCGCGTTTGAGTTCTTCTGCAGTAACAAGTTGCCGCTTGATCCGTTTGAACTCCTTGAGGATCGCCTCGATCGCGTGTAGGGCTTTAGCAGGATCGGTCCCGGCCCGGGCAAAAAAGGCGCCAAAATCCTCGTAGGTCGTGACCCCGGTGCGCACAGTGTAGGCCAACCCCATCTGCTCGCGAATAATTTCAAACAAGCGCGCACTCATCCCTGAGCCGAGTACACCGTGCAGTACTTCAAGCGCAGTCAGTTTGGGATGGGTGTATGAGTAAGCCGGAAAGCCTAAACAGAGCTGGGCTTGCTGGGTCGGCTTGGTCATTACAGCCACCTGTGGCTCTTTATAGTTGATACTGCAGGTATAAAACGGTAAGCGGCGCTGGGGTTTGAGCGAGCTAAAATATTTTTTAGTCATGGCAAACGCTTTTGCCGGTTGCACATTACCCGCCACAACTACCACCATATTTTTGGGGTGGTAGAACATGCGGGCGTAGCGTTTGAGTTCTGCCGAAGTCGTACCGAGAATAGAGTGTTTGAACCCAATAATCTCGCGCCCGAGCGCATTTTGGCCAAACAAGACCGACTCAAAGAGGTCGCTCATGTACAGCATTGGGTTGTCGAGATACATACGCATCTCCTCGAGAATCACGGTGCGCTCGCGCTTGACCTGGGTCGGGACAAACTTGGAATGTAGGAGCATGTCGGCCAAGACGTCAAAGCTCTTGGGCAGATGCTCAGCCGCGGTTTTGACGTAGTAGCCGGTATGGTCCTTACTGGTAAAAGCATTGTACTCCGCGCCCAGACTGTCGAGCTCGCGCGTGATCTCTTTGGCGTCAGGCCGCTTGAGCGTGCCCTTAAAAAACATGTGCTCCAAAAAGTGCGAGATCCCGGCGATACGGTCGGTCTCGTAGCGCGAACCGACTTGGTACATGATCAAAACGGTGACGGCACTAGTCCCCGCCTCGGGTACTGCAAAAAATCGGACACCGTTGGGGAGAGTATGAGAGACGACTTTGGGTTCTGACATAGAGGTCGATTGTAACACGGTTAGAGTGCCCGCTCGACTTGTTTTGCGATTTTTTCAAAAAGCTCTTGGTTGATTTTGAGGAGATTGGCACGACGCACCTGGCCGTCCGGCGTTTTAAATTTATCGTGGAGCGCCAAATCGGCCAACAGCACACCCATCAGCCGCTCGAGCAGGGCAATCCAAAACATACGCTCGAGATTTGGTGTGGCAGCAAAATGTGGGCTGTGTTGACGATAGTGGTTCAACCAGTCACCAATTAATTCAAAAGCGTTGTCAGCTGTATCGGTCGAACCGTCCATCCGAATCAGACAGCCCCAAATGGCAAACACCGCGTCATACAGAGGCGGTCGCCAGGTCCAGTAGATGTTGGACATGAGCACAAATTGTTCACCCACCGGATAAACATCATTGGCCGTGAGATGCCCATGACAAAAAACAAGCTCGATAGCTCTATAGGCTTTTTTAGCTAAGCGCGTAAAGTGCTCAAGCTGTCCCGCATATTCTTTTGGATCATTACCCTCTTTTGATTCGCGAATTGTACGCCAGCGCTCAAGCCGTTCTGTTCCAAACGCAACGACATCGCCGCTGGGCTTTGCAACCCAGGGCTTACGGATTGATGTGCGATACTCCTCATAAAATTGAGCAAATCGCGTGAGCTCTGCTTTGCTCGGCCACGGCATTTTTAAGATTGGTGCGGCGTCGATGTACTCCATAATATGGTACCCGTAGCCACGCTCCGGCTCCCAGGGTTCGTGGGCATACAAGCGCGGGACGCGGACACGAGGATTTTTGTTTTGCCGGCTGAACTGCCTAAACATCTCTACCTCGTCGACTCCAATTTTGAGACCTTGGAGTTTGAGTACGGCCGGCTTGCTTTGCCAAGTGCCAAGGAGGATTACACTCCCTAGTTTATGCGTATCAAAAATAACCCCGCGAAACAGCTCGCGCTTTACTACAAAACCGGTTTTGCCCAGTACTTTTTTGAGAACCTCTTTTTCGCGCTGAGCAAAGTCACCCGGAGTAAAGAAATTTTCAATGACCGGAGCCATTGGTCGTTACTGCGTGAGTAGTTTGCGCAGCTTACCCGCGAGCTCAGTTAGTTTGACGCGCGTTTGCTTAGCCGTATCACGCTCGCGCCAGGTCACGGTCTCGTCTTTGAGGGTGTCAAAGTCGATTGTGATACCGACAGGCGTACCAATCTCGTCCTGGTAGTAGTAGCGCTTGCCAATGTTGCCGCGGTCGTCCCAGGTGACATGAAACTCTTTGCGCAGGCTCTCAAACACGTCGCGCGCTTTTTTGACGAGTTCGGGTTTGTTGCGCAGCAACGGAAAGACCGCCGCTTTATACGGTGCTACCGCGGGCTTGAGTGCCAAGTAGGCACGTTCACCCTCTTTTTTATAGGCCGAACACAAGATCGCTAAAAAGGTCCGGTCGACACCCCAGGTCGGCTCGATGCAGTGCGGTAGATAGCGCTCGTTAGTCTCGGGATCGATGTAGCGGATATCCTGCCCCGACTTGTCCATGTGATTTGTGAGGTCAAAGTCGCCCCGGTAGGCCAACCCGTAGAGCTCCTTGCGCCCAAAGGGAAACTCAAACTCAAAATCGATCGTTTTTTTGGAGTAGTGGGCACGCTCTTTGTCTGGCACGTCAAGTTGATGGACTTTTTTAGGATCGATACCGACAAACTCAATCCAGGCCAGCATCTCCGTGCGCCAGTGTTCAAAGACGGTTTGCCACTCTGTGTCGGATTTGGGTGGCTTAATAAAATACTCGATCTCCATCTGGGTGAACTCGCGGGTCCTAAAAATAAAGTTGCCGGGTGTGATCTCGTTACGGAAAGCCTTACCGATCTGCGCGATCCCAAAGGGCAGTTTGACGCGACTCGAGTCCACAACCTGCTTAAAGTTGACAAACATTCCCTGCGCGGTCTCGGGTCGCAGGTAGGCCACATTAGCTTGCTCCTCGGACGGTCCGATAAACGTCTTGAACATCAAATTAAAGTGTCGTGGTTCGGTGTAGGTCCCCTTTTTGCCACAGTAGGCGCAGGCTTTTTTGAGATCGATTTGGTCGGCCCGGTAGCGTTCGTGGCAGTTTTTGCACTCGACTAGCTGGTCGGCAAAGCCCGCCAGGTGCCCGGAGGCTTGCCAAACTTTGGGGTTCATAATGATGGAACTCTCGAGACCAACCACGTCCTCGCGATCGCGCACAAACCGCTTCCACCACAGCTCCTTGACGTTGCGCCGCAGCTCGATCCCGAGTGGACCGTAGTCCCAGGCGTTGGCCAGACCGCCATAAATCTCAGAGCCGGGATAGACAAAGCCGCGTCGCTTGGCGAGCGAGACGATCGTGTCGATACTGAGACTGTTAGCTCCGGTCGGCTTGTCGGGCATAGCACTGAGCGTAACGGTTCAACCGCGCTCCTGCAAGGAGCTGAGGCAGGCTACTTAATCTTGGCTGACTGCACGTCGGGCACGGCCTCCTCGCGCTCTTCGTTGGTCCAGGTGTCGTGCGCGGTAAAGCTTTGGTTGGTGACGAGCAGCTTTTTGGTCTTGGACTCGTTGGCTTGCGGGATAATCTTGATCTGGAAGGTCGCACTGATCACAGGCGTGAGTTTGCCCACGTTGGCCGGGACTTTGCCGATGTTCCAGAGAATTTGGCCAGTGTTTTGGTTAAAGGTGAGGTCCTCGCCGGCCGAGACATGGCCCGAGCCTGCCACAAACTCTGCTCCCGGCGGAACCGTCCCGACCAGGCGGGCGCCCGAGAGCTCGTTGTACAAGTTGGTCAGGGTCCAAGTGACCTCGTAGATGGTTTGCTGATTGACCGCGGGAGGATTGGCGCCCGAGACGATCTTAGCGCTGGCCCCTGGCGTAATCCCGGCGCGGTATTTGACCGTGATTGGATTGCCCTCGGTGCCAGCATTACCGATCTTGATGCGTGGGGTCGAGGTGGTTGAGAACTGTTTGTCCGCGGCATCGTCAACTTGGATTTCGAAAAAGGGTCGCACCTGGAAAGACACCTCGGCTTTTTGACGGGCGCCGAGAGTGCGGAGTTCTGGCACGGCCGTGCCGTCCCAGTGCAGTACGTTACCGGATTGCAAAGCACCTCCATCGTTGATCACGAGCGTGCTCGGGTCCCAGGCACCGTCCGTAAAGTTCACCTCGAGAACCAAGTTAGATAACCCAGTCGAACCGGTATTCTCAAAGGCTACCGTGTACTCAAGGCTCTCACTCCCGTCTACCGCGGCATCTTTTTGCTCGTTATTGAGCGTTTGCGTGACGGTTACAGCTGGCTGAGTCAGCTTGATAGCTTTTTCTACTTCGGTTTGCTTTAAGAAGTTGCCGTCCTGGTCGAGTACACCCGCCTCAAACACAAAGCGCTTGATCTCACCAGCTCCCCCGCCGAGCACCCCTTCGATTTTAAAGGTGCGTTTTTCTCCCACGCCCAGGCTCTTGATGTCCCAGATGCGTTCTTCTGCATCCGCGATTGGGTCGCTGCTGGTAAAGTCAAAGCCACCAGGGTAGGTGGCACGGATCTGCAAGCCCGTCAGGGGCGCTGACTCGTTGTTCTCAAGCGTGGCACTCAGATTGATTTTGTTGTTGGGGAGTGCTGTGGCGGGCGCGTCAACAGCAAAGGCAAAGCCGGCCGTCTCGATTTTAGTGGTAAAGGTCGCCTCGACCTGCAAGATGTCGGTCGAACCCGGCATCGTAAACTGCAGACGCGCGATCAAGACCTGGTCGGATTTGACCCCACCCACCAGTCGACCATTGATCAAGACCTCCTTGCCGTCGCCCGGCTTGAGCGTGCCAAAAGAGAACTCCGTGCCAGGAGTGTTGTCGGCTTTGGGATCAGCACTGGTAAAGCTAAAACCCTCCGGGTAGATCACGAGGAGGCGGGCGTTCTCGAGCGGGTCGCTGGAGTTGTTGGCGAACGTAACCGTGTAGGTCACGTCGCTGCCTAGGGTGATTTGTTCTGGCCCGTCTACTGAGAGCTGCACCTGCGAGAGGATGCCGCCGCCGCCATTGCGCTGGACGAGCAGGACGATAAAGACGATGAGGAGTACGACCCCGAGACCGATGCTGATAAACCACCAGCGGCGGCGGGACAAAATGTCGAGGACGGTGGGCTTACTGCCTACGCGCGGGTAGGTTTTGGGACCGAGGGGTGTCTCGTCTGGCGCGTACTCACGCTTTTCTTTGTTAGCAAAGGGAAATAGTTTCACGACACTACGTTATAGTTGGCTACTCTTAAGGGTGCGCTCGCTGGTCCACTCCACAAACGCTACGATCGGCCGAGTGAGTTCGCTACCAGCGGCTCCTTTTGAGAGTGTCTCTAGTGTATCAAGTTTTGCCCCGAGCAGCTTGCGCATGGTTCGTAGCGCCTCTTGGCGTAGAACAAACACGCCCGGCCCCGGCATTCCGCAGGTTGTATGGGCCACACCGCCACGAGCAGCACTTAGGTAGAACTCGGGTTCAGCCTGGAGCGGCTTACCGCAGGCGACGCACTGGGTCAGTTCGATACTGTACCCAAGCATGTGCAGAGCCTTGAGCATAAAGGCGGCCGAGAGGAGCTGGCGGTTGGTGGTGCGCAGCGGCTCGGCCTGGCTACCGGTCAGTTTGAACCGCGTGAGTGTCGCAATAATGAGCTCGTAAAAACGACTATCGCGCTGGTTGTCATCGAGGAGACTGGCCGTGATCTCGAGGATGTTAAAGAGATCTTTGAGTTCTGCTAGGTCAGCGGTGGGCGAGATAAACAGCTGTTGGGTCTCGGCCTGCGTAACGAGCGGGAGGCTGCGGCGTTCGACTAAAAAAAGATGGGACTCGCGGCCGGGCTCGAGGTGGGCAGCCATGCGGCTAGTGGTTCGACGCACGCCTTTGGCAACCACGCGCTGCTTGCCCATGGTGCGCGAAAAAATGGTGATGAGGCGGTCGGCCTCGCCGATGTCGCGGCGATTGAGCACGAGAGCGTCAACGGCAAAAGTGGCCATATCCACAGTCTACACGGTTTACCTGGCTATTTTTTTATCTTCTCTTAATGACCTTTTTTCTACGATAGTTTCAGCTATACTCGCCTAAACTAATTCCATGTCCCCAATGACACCAAAAGTGACGCTCGAGAGCGTCGGAGAAACACTTAAGAACATTGACCTCAGGATCGGTGCGCTCGATACAAAGATTGAGGCAGGTTTTTCTGAAATCAGAACCGACATTTCCGGCCTCAAGACCGATGTTTCCGGCATCAAAATGGACATTTCCGGCCTTAAATTCGATGTTGCCGGCATCAAGGCACGAATGGCAACCAAAAAGGATATTGAAGAACTTGCCGCAATGACCGCCCGAGGTTTTGAGGATGTCGAAAACCGCCTGGTCGTGCGGCTCGACAAGATAGAGGTAAAGATTGGCAGTCTGGATCAAAAGCTCGATACCATCAATGACGAAGTGCATGAACTTCGTGAAGAACTCAAACAAGCCGCGACAAAGAAGGAGCTCTGGGCGATAGAGCAGCGCATTGTCGTCCTGGAGCGGAAAGTCGGGATCGCGTAGGAGGCTTGTGACGCCTAAAGCACAACCAGAACGAGTGCGCGCAATAATCCTTGATACCGGCAGGTTGCTCACGATCAAGCGGCAAAGAAACGGTCAGACGTATTGGGTATTTCCTGGCGGAGGTGTGGAAGCAAAAGAGACTCACACACAAGCGCTTGAGCGCGAGGTTTTAGAAGAAACCGGGCTCAAATGTCGGGTGCAAGAGTTCATAACAAAAAACATTTATCACTCCAGCACCGGTCCTCAGCTCGTTTCCTTTTATCATGCGCGTGTGACGGGCGGCCAGATCGGAACCGGCACGGGTCCAGAATACACCGAGCCAAATCCTCTTGCCGGCACCTATACCGCAGAATGGCTCGTCGTCAGTGAACTTAAAAAGTATGATCTCCGGCCAAAAGAGGTCCGGGACATGATCATCGCGGAAAAATAGCTTAAGCGCGTTTGATACTGATCTCGGCTTTGTGAGATTCAAATTCAAACTGCATGACGCGGCCCGATTCAGCCTTGCTTGTGACAACTTTTGTCGCGAGAGTCTCGGCTGCGAGCATGTTGCCAAAACGCTTGAGTCCCGTAGTCATTAGTTCGTCCGAACTCACAACGCCAAGCGTGATCCGATCACTAATATCGTAGCCGGCTTCCTTGCGTAGATCCTGCACGGCGCGAATGAGTTCACGGACCAAGCCTTCTTGCTCGAGCTCGGGCGTTAACTTTGTGTCGAGACCTACCAGGACATCTCGCTCGCCCGCAATAGCCAAACCTTTTTTGCCTTGGTAGGTAATCAGCACCTCATCCGATGAGAGCTTAGTCTCGCCCACCAGAACACCACTCGTGCTCGTCTTAAATGCGCCGCTCGCAAGATGCTTTGCGAGCTCTTTTACTTTTGCGCCATACTTTTTGCCGGCCACGGCAAAGTTGAGTTTGACCTGCGCCGTCCCAAGCTCCGTGGGATCTTTGACATACTCCAACGCCTTGACGTTGATTTCGTCTTTGACCAATTCCTCACTGGTTGAACTGAGCGTTACTTTACCCGGCAGCGCAACCACAAGCCGTGCGAGCGGTTGGCGCACACGGACCTTGGCATCCTGCCGCGCGGCGCGCGCGAGCGAGGCAAGTTGCTGTGCCAAACGCATCTCTGTGAGCAATTTTTTATCCGCTGCGTTTATTTTGCCGGCTTTTGGCCATTCCGCCAGATGAACCGACTCGGCTCCGGTCAGGTTGCGGTAGAGTTCCTCAGCCACAAATGGCGTGAGCGGCGCAAGCAACTGCGAGAGTCGGACCAACACATAATAGAGCGTTGCCTCTGCGGCTTTTTTGTCGTCGTCGTTCTCGGACTTCCAATAGCGACGACGGCCGCGGCGCACGTACCAGTTTGAGAGACCTTCGACAAACTGTTCGACGCGGGCAACCGCTGGCGTGACATCAAAGTCCTCCAGCCGATCCTTCACGACGGCGAGGGTGTCGTTGAGTTCTGCCAAGATCCAGCGATCAAGAACATGTTTTGATTTAGGTGCGATCAATTTGCCGGCCTTAGCCAAACCCGGTTCAAACTTGTCGATATTGGCGTACGTCACAAAAAAGCTATAGGTATTCCAGAGCGGGCGGAGTAAGGCCCCCGTCGCATCGGTCACGACCGACTCTCCAAAACGCTTGGGCAACCACGGATCGGTCCGGAACATGCTCCAACGCACCGCATCCGCGCCAAATTTTTCAAATAGCGGCAGCGGCTCGATGACATTGCCCTCGGACTTGCTCATTTTGCGACCATGTTCATCCAAAATATGGTTGGTGCAGATCACATTTTTAAAGCTGCTCTTGCCGGTCACCATCACCGACGTTGCCAGCAGCACATAAAACCAGCCGCGGGTCTGGTCGATCGCCTCACAAATAAAATCAGCTGGGTACTGCGACTTATAGATCGCGCGCGACTCGGGCTTGTGCGGATAGCCCCACTGGCCCCAGGGCATATTGCCGGCATTAAACCAGCAGTCCAACACGTCCGGCTCGCGCACCGCCTCGTCGTCACACTCGGCGCACTTAAGCTTAACCGTATCGATAAAGGGTTTGTGCAAATCGATTTTGTCGTCCGGCGGCAGCTCGGTCGTGGTGAGTCGGCGCAGCTCCTCAAGATTTTCGACCACGGTCAGGTGTTCTTTTTTGCAAATCCAAACCGGCAAGGGCGAACCCCAATAGCGCGCCCGCGAGACGGCCCAATCCACGTTGTCCTCGAGCCACTTTCCAAAGCGCCCGTCCTTAATGTGTTCCGGCTGCCAATTAATTTTTTGGTTAGCCTTGATCATCTTGTCTTTAAAGGCCGTCGTCCGGATGAACCAACTCGACTGCGCGTTGTAAATTAGGGGTGTCTTACAGCGCCAACAAAATGGATAGCTGTGGGTGTACGGCAACGCTTTGAACAACGTCCCCTGCTCCTTGAGGTCACGCACGACTTCTTTGTCGACTTCTTTAAAGTTTTTGCCCGACCACTTGGTCACCTCTTTTTTGAGTGAACCATCCCAGTCGACATGCTGGATCAAGGGCAATTTGTATTTTTTGATCACTTTGTAGTCGTCTTCGCCGTAGGCGGCCATATGGACCAAGCCCGAACCGTCTTCCGTCGTGACAAACTCTTCCGCAACTACGTAAAAGGCTTTTTCTTTGGGCTTAAAAAAGTTGTAGGGCGGCTCGTAGGACTTGCCCTCGAGCGCGTGTCCATCAAACTCATCTTCGATCTCATAGGTCCCTTCACCTAACACTTTGTCGGCCAGCGCCTTAGCCACGATTAAGCGCTCATCGACTCCCGGACGAGCATTCTTCTTTGGTCGCACGCGCACGTACTTAATCTCCGGCCCAACCGCGACCGCCACGTTGGCGATCAAGGTCCACGGCGTGGTGGTCCAGATGACCAAAGACGTATTGGCTTCATCCTGCAAAGCAAATTTTACAAAGACGGACGTATCGGTGACCTCTTGATAGCCTTGCGCCACCTCGTGACTCGAGAGACCCGTCCCGCAACGCGAACAATACGGCAGGACCTTAAAATCCTTATAGAGCAACCCCTTGGCGTGCGCCTGCTTGATCACCCACCAGTCGGTCTGAATGTAGTCGTTGGTCAAGGTCGCATACGCATCGCTCGTATCCAAAAAACGGCCGATGCGCTTGATCGATTTTTCCCACTCGCGCACGTAGCGAAAAACCGTATCGCGGCAGTACATGATGTACTTAGCCATGCCGTAGTTATGAATGTCACGTTTGCCGTCGAGACCGAGCTCTTTCTCGGCCTGCAACTCAACGGGCAATCCATGGGTGTCCCACCCGGCCTTACGCAACACCCGGTAGCCCTGCATGGTCTTAAAGCGCGGCCACACATCTTTGAGCGCGGACTGCAGCATATGCCCGATGTGCGGTTTACCATTGGTCCCGGGCGGACCGTCGTAGGCTACCCAGGTACCCTTGGGTCGCGCACCCGCTGGCCGCTCGAGGGATTTTTCAAAAATCTGCTCGCGCTGCCAAAAATCGAGCACCGCGTGCTCAAGTTTTGCAAAGTTTTGCTTAGGTTCAACCGGCTTAAAAGGCATCGATGGGCGTGTTTTACGTACCTGGCGATAGTAGCAAGCGCTCTAGCACGGCACAATTCATCCCCACGGCGCTTTGCCCGGATGAACCACTATACCGCCTGAACACCCCGCCGCGTGGTCCGCTGGTGACTTTTTTGTGCAGACTGGTAGCGGCAGTGCAAGTGACGCAGGCTAAAATTACCGTAGGTTAATTTGTTAAGCACACATCCCCATGGGTGGTACCGGCAAACCAGCACCAAAACCTTGGTAACACAACCGGCCCCGGCCATACTGGCCGGGGCCGTTTTTGTTCGTCCACAGCCCTAAAGATGCAAAATCTGTGAAAAATCCCTATACTCACTCTATTAACCCTTAAGTACTTCCCCAAATGGCACAAAACAGCGTCAAAAAAACCGGCATGAATGGCATGGCCATCGCGTCGTTTATCCTGAGCCTCGTCGGCTTGGGCGTGATCGGTATCATCCTGGGCTTTGTCGCCCTCAATCAAATTAAAAAAGAGGGTGGTGAGGGTCGCGGCTTTGCGATCGCCGGTATCATCATCGGCTTTATCGGTGTGGCGCTGATCATCATCTGGTTGATCTTCTTCTTTTGGGTCTTTAATACCGCCACCAACATCATTCAATCCCCGCTTTACAACGGCGAGGTACAAAACGCTTTGGACAGTCTGAACAACGTTCAGTTCAACTTCCAGTAAGCAGGTCGCGCTGGGTATCCCAGCCGAACTCTAACGCATAAAGAAAGCGGCCCGTTCCAGTTGGAACGGGCCGTTGCGTTAGCCGCTGGCCGGAGTGGCATCCAGGAGCTGGATCGGCACTGCCTCTTCGATCTTTTTCTTGGCCTCGAGTACGGCATGCTTTGCTAAGACAGCGAGCTCCTCGTCACAAAGACGCGGGATCAGGTTCCACAGGGTGGCGTGCCCGTCCTTAAAGGCTTCCACACGCTCGACGATGAGCGCATGTGTGTGATGCCGGGCGATGACGGTCTCGGGATCGAACGCGGTCAAGAGCAGTACGGGGTGGTAGCGATTGAAATCGAGTGCCTCTTGGACGCCGCGCTCGGTGTAGCAGACCGCCAGGGCGTGTTCGTTGCGGAAAAAACAGATCGAGAGCAAGCGCGATCGAAAGTACACGATCTGCTTGTGCGCCTTGATGTGGCGGCTGGCGGTAAACTCCAGAAACTTGGAAAAGAACAGAGCAAGGTCCTTGTCAAACTCACCTTGCGCGGGCTGGTCCGTGACAAAGACAAAGCTTGGTAGAACGGGGTTGGTGTTGGGGTTTGCTTCCAACGATAATTCCTCCCTCGGAGTAATAGGGACCGCGGGTAGAATGCCTTTTTTTAGCTACTCTGTCAACCCTACATCTCGTGGGGCGCGTGGATCCCAAGCAAGGCCAAGCCGTTTTGGAGGACTTGGGCGGTGGCCTGACAGAGTGCTAGACGGGCTGTGCGCTGCTCCTCGGTCGCTTTAAGCACTGGCACCTTTTGATAAAACAGGTTGAACCGGCTGGCTAGTTCAAATAGTTCTGTGGCGAGCAAATGCGGCATACGACGCTGGGCCGCCTCGGCCACGACCTCGGGGTAGCGCACTAAGCGACGAGCGAGCAGTTGTTCGACAGGGTCATTGGTAACGGCGTCCTTTGCGGTAGCTGGGCCGGGCGGTTGGGCTGACTGCGCCTTACGCACAATACTCTTAATCCGGGCGTGGGTGTACTGGAGGTAGGGCGCAGAGTTACCCTCGAGCGAGAGCATCCGATCAAAATCAAAGTCGATGGTGTGCAAACGGTTCTGCGAGAGATCGTTATACTTAACCGCACCGATACCAACTTGGCGCGCGATTACGTCTTTGTTTTTGAGGGCAGGGTTTTTGCTGGCAATGACTTTTTGAGCGCGCTCGATTGCCTCTTCTAAAATTTCTAACATGTCTGCCACGCGGCCCGCGCGCGTGCTCATTTTTTTGCCCTGCATGCGATAGAGCCCATGACCAATGTGCTCAAGGCTGTTGGCCCACGTAAATCCGAGCAAATGCAACACCGTAAAGACTTGCCTAAAGTGGAGCTCTTGCTCTAGTCCAACCTCATAGAGCATGGCGCTAAACTGGTATTTTTTTTGACGAGCAATCGCGGCCGCTAACTCACGCGTGGCATAGAGACTGGCCTCGTCGGTTTTTTGTACAAGGAGTGGCGGTAATTTTTGTGACTCAAGGTCAACGATCGTCGCACCTTGGCTCTTTTTGAGCAGACCTTTTTTAGCAAGTAGCTCCATAACCGTCTTGAGATCGCCACGGTACTGGGCTTCGCCCTCGTCGATACGATCAAAGGGCGTCTCGAGTAAAGCGTAGATTTTTTTGGCGTGCGCCAGCGAGACGTCTACAAAACGTTGCCACAAGCCCAGCGCTTCTCTGTCACCTTGTTCTAGTTTACGGAACCAAGCACGCGCTTCTTGGGCCAGGGAATCGTCTTTGGCGAGTTCATCATGAAATCTAACATAGACACGCATGAGTTCTGTAATAGGGCTCTTCTTGAGCGCTGTCTCGTCCCCCCACTTTTTAAATCCCGCGATCAATTTGCCAAACTGGGTGCCCCAGTCACCCAAATAATTGAGGCGGACCGTTGTGTACCCGACCGCTTCAAGCAAGCTCGCGATGGCCGCACCGTTAACGGTCGAACGTAGATGCCCAATGCTAAAGGGCTTGCCAATGTTGACGCCCGAGTACTCGACCACGATCGTTTGGTTTTTTGCCTTGCCTGTGGCATCGGTCAAAGGTCGTGTACCAAACTTGTCGCCGCGTTGGTTAATATGGGCGACCAGATGAGTCAAAAAAGGTTGAGAGAGCGAGAAGTTAATAAACGGACCCGTAGCTTCGATCTTCTCAAAGAGCGCGACGGCTGTACCTTTGTAGCCGCAGGCATCGACCGACATCTTTTTTACGACAGCACGGATGACCGGGACTAGTTCTGCCGCAATGTCAGCGGGCTTTTTTTTGAGCTGCTTAGCCAACATAAAGGCAACGGGACTGGCGTAATCAGCGTGGGCTTCGAGGGGGTGTTCAACCGGAATGGCCACAGGAGCAGGGCCCTCGCTCGCAAGCGGCGCTTTGTACTGCTTGAGCGCCTCATCGAGGATTTGGGCAATGGCTTGTTTGAGATCGATTTGTGCCATATACGGTACGTCCTATACTAGCCGACGGAACCCAAATGTCGATATACGCCACCAACAAACGCGCACGAGCGGACTATCAGCTGCACGATACCTTTGTAGCGGGCATTAAGTTGAGCGGAGCCGAGGTTAAGTCCGTCAAAAAAGGCGGCATGCGACTCCTGGGCGCCTACGTCACGCTCCACAACGGACAGGCCAGTTTGGTCAACGCGCACATCGCCGCCTACAAGCCCGCGGGTCCGCAACCTGACTATGACCCGACTCGCAGCCGTCCCCTCCTGCTCAAACGCTCGGAGCTGCGCACTATCGTCGGCCAGCTGAACCAAAAAGGATTGACCCTAGTGCCCTTGCGTGCTATAGGTGTGCGGAACTTGATCAAGATTGAGTTCGCGGTTGGGCGCGGCAAGCGTCAGTACGAAAAACGCGACGTCCTGCGTAAGCGCGAAGCGGATCGCACCATTAATCGGGCCCTACGACGACGCCGCTAAGGCCATGTGGATTAGTCTCTTTGACAACTAAACCCTCAGCACGCTATCTAATTGAACTGCAAAAGTTCAGCCTTGGTCTGGTATCCCCAAGGGAGGAGCGAAGTCGCCTTACGCGTCTTTTCGCACCTCCCTTGGGGATGATCGGCTTCGAGAGCGATCGTGTGTTGTTCGGGCGTGTACGAGTGGGATGTGCCACTCGCAAATCAATCGCATCACTCAACAAATGCTAAGTCATTTGTAAGCAAAGCGAGCGACTACGTTCGTAGCCTCTCCGCTCTGCCAGCCGTTGCCTAACTGTAGGTAACAGCCATCTCCCGTAGGCTCCCCCGTGGTTTACGATCAGAGGTGTTATCTTTGCGGGGTTGGTGTACAGCAGGTTTCTGGCTGAACATCGAGACTTTGTGAAACTCGCGTCGCCATTTTTTGCCGCACTTTGAGCGGTGACGTCAGATACCAAGCGCGGAGAGTACACGTGGACGACCAACATGCTGTTAGCTCCACGCGGGTTCGATTCCCGCCATCTCCACCCCAATCTGACTTTTCCGACTATCCGATAAGTTTTCTCGTACTCCGTTGGCGGCCCGCAGGGCCGCCAACGGTTTACGTTTGGGCGGAAAAATATCGGAACGTCGTATCCTGGTGCATCTCTACCGTACCGCTCGAACGTATTTTCTCAAAATCGTTTGAGGCCGGTGATAGCGAGAACGTAGTCAGATCCGCGGCGCGGCAGGACTGGGGGTCAAGGGGGAAGGACTGCCGCGCCGCGGATCGGTTGCAATTTAGGTACTTTTCATAAAGTATGTTCGAGCAGCGCAGTAAATGCGCACCAAGTTTAATCGCTTACAACAACAAGATAATGTTGCACCAAATGAAGTTGCGTCCTGGCCCGTTCAAAAAAATTGTCGGAGGTCAGAAAATTATAGAGTCAAGGTTATTCGATGAAAAACGTCAAAAAATCAGGGTTGGTGATAAAATTGAATTTACATCCAATGATAACTCGGATAAAAAAGTTACTACAAAAGTAGTCGCGCTCTTTTTGTTCAAGTCTTTTGATGATCTTTTTTCTGAATTAGATCCTCAACTGTTCGGAGGTTCATCAAAAGATGCATTACTCAATGAAATAGAACAATTCTATTCTCCGGCTGAACAAGAAAAATACGGCGTTGTTGGTATAAAAATACAAGTTGATAAATAGAAAAAGCCCAACCGGATTACCAGCTGGGCTTGAAGACTATTGGCTAAGGCCAAATTCGAGCACAACAACCCCGAGCTTCTCCTTTGTTTGGGGATAAATCTGTTTGAGCAGAGAAAGAACATCCTGTTGAGAACGTGCGTCTGGCACAATACGCTCCCAGGGCTCTACGATGAGCATCTCTTCGAAAGTTGGGTAACGTCGAATATCAGTGACCTTCACAAAAAAGTTACTCGTGTGGGTCACAAGTTGAATACGTTCTCCAACCTGAATTCGGTTGATCGTATCGTAACCAACTCGGACCTCAAGGTTCTTCTTACCTGAACGAATCAAATTAAAGAACCTTTCCTTAACTCGCATGTTTCTCATGGTGGTTTCTCCAATATCCATGCTCCACTGTTGGGTAATGACCTGCGGATGATAGGCTGCGGGCATTGCCGCATCCAACCTCCAGCCCAGACGTTGCAATGAAGCCACTTCTTCAACAGTAGGGTTAATGTGAATGTACAACTTGTGACCGTAGGGCACCAGCTGATGGGGTACGTCGATGAGCAAGGCCTCGAACACCATGATGTTGGTAGCAATAAAAGGCATAACTTTGATAGGACTGCCCTTCTTTGGAGTAGCACCGGCAACACCAGTCACGTTTCCGTCACTGTCGCTAGCAACAAATATGAGCTTGTACTTGGTGTTGATGTCGAAGCTCTCGCGCCGACTATAGCCGTCGAACAGGGCTTGAACCCACTCGGTCGTGATGCCTTCGAATGAGCCCTGCAGCTTTTGAAGCAGTAGTTTACTAACCTGTCCCTTCACTAACTCGTTCGTTTCGTCTAGTGCCAAGACGGAGACATGAGGGCGGTCCAAGGACAGTAGCTCGTTGAGTCCATAGAGCGGCTTGTAAAGCATTGTCTCCGTAATACCGCTCTTGTAATGACTTTCGGATCTTCCTGCCCGAATAAAGGCCTTGCGAAGGAAAAACTGCAGAGCTGCAACATTCTGTTCCGCGACAGTGCAGTAAAGCTGTCGGGCTTCATGCTGCCTTGCATATTCTTCCGCATGCTCCAGCAATCTGCTACCGACACCGAGCTTACCCTGAAATTCTTGTGCAACAATTAGGGGACTGATCTTATACGTAGACTGCCTCTTCCCTACAACATGGATCATGCCCGCAGCTTTTTCTCCAACCTCCGCAATGAACATTCTCTGTTCAAAAGAAAAAAAGCCAAGATGGTCCGTGCCACCTGTTATATGGGCCTGAAAGATGCGTTTTGCATGAGCTCTATGGTCACCTCCATAATATGGTTCGAGTGCGTTTTGCATCAATTTTTCAACCCACTCAAAATCTCCAGTACGTGCTTCCCGAATTATGATGCCTTCGTTGCCAGCCATCTTGATCTCCTTGCTGAACCACTGCCGCAAGTGAATGCGGCATGCGTAGTCCAAGGTGTTTGTTGTTAACGAACCATCCCATCACACACGTTCCAAGCCGTTTCTGGAACGTTCCTCTATAACATTCTTGGAACTCGACGTCAATCAAGGTGCAGCTATTAAAAAACTAGTCCGATCCTCAGATCTCCCCTGCTAAAGGGTTTTCTTTTGTACAGTTGTGTTCTGCCAAAGAGCCTGTAATACTAGTCGACTAGGCATCTTGGAGTGCACCTTGTCATCGATCGTTTACGGAGGTGAAACATGAAACGCATACGTGGATTTGTCTGCGGGGTGACGCGGACGGATGAGCAACACATCCTCTACGGCCCGCACCGCGACAATCCTCAAACCTACCAGGCCCTGGAGTGCAACGGGCTACGCGCCTACCGTGAAGAATTCCAGGCCCTCAAGACCTGTCACGACGCCTTTTTAAACCCTAACCCGTTTGGCCATATCAAGTGCTCGCGGCTTGGGTATCTCGACCTCTGTTTGGCAGAGACCGAGGAGGACCTAGCAAGCTTTAAGCACCAGTGCTACTTGGTCGCAGTCATGTTTCCGGTTCCGCTTGGTGCTGACCCCGGGCAGTATGAACTCTTTGGACCACCCAGGGTAAACGGCGGCGGATTTGAGGGACGCCAGAGTTGTCGGGAAAACGGCTGGCAAACCTTTGAGTCCTTTGTGGTGGCCAACCACATCCGCACTGAGCTCATCCGCCAGACCTGCTGTCCAACGACACTGGCCATCCTTAAGTTACATTTTCGCTGACCCCTTGGTTCTACCTAGGGGTCCTTTTGTTACCACTTTATGAGGGTCAGGGCCTGTGGTAGTCTCTTGCTACCTATGCGCACTACTTCCCGTAAGCAGGCTTCTCGTGCAGGTAGCACCATCGCCCTGGTCCTCTCGGCTATCGCCCTGACGGCCTCACTATGTATGGTTCAGACTAATGCGGTGACGGCGCTGGGGGTGATCCAGTTTGGACACGGTTGGTACAAGGCGGGGGGTCAAACGGGTGCGGATGTGATCGGGGGTGACATCGGCGACGAGTCGATCCCCGACGTGGCGCTACGACCCAATGGACAACCCTGCGCAGCTTTTATGAGTGCGAGTGGCTCCGGCGCCGCAGATATTTTGGTCGGGTGCTTTAACGGCTCGATTTGGACGGGACCGGATAACGGCAATGGCTATAGCAACATTAGCAACTCCCCCTTTGCTAGTGAGAACCCCGACATCGCCATCGCCCCAGATGGTACGCTCTATGTGGCTTGGCTGGAGAGCACTAAAGCAGGCCCAATTCCCGATCGAGAGGTTCGGTTGGTCTTTTTTGACGGAACGAACTGGAGCGGTTTTACCGGTCCCTATGACGTCGTGAGTCAAGGCTTAAGCGCCGGTACCTCAATAACTTTGGCGATAAACCCAATCGATGGTCATCCGGCCGTGGCCTGGAACTCAAAATATCAAGAGAGCGTGCTGTACCGGGAGTGGAACGGTCTCACCTGGAAAGGCCGAACCGGCAGCTACGACAAGATCAACGGTACCCAGGATAAAACGGTTAACGCGCTAGAGCTCTCGCTCGCCATGGGCAGCAACCAGGCGCCGAGCGTGCTCTGGACCAACTACGATGGTGGCGGCTACGGCGAGATTCTGTTTCGCCGTTGGGATGGCAGCAAGTGGCGCGGCTACGTCTCGACTAACTCCGATAACTTGAGTTTGACGCCGCTTAAGAGCGAACATCAAGCACGCTTAGCACTCTTTAACGACGGCCGACCTGCGGTCACCTGGGAGGATGCCACGGTCAATGAGCAGGTGCGCTATCTCGAGTGGAGTGGCGCGATGTGGCGCGGACATGGGGGTGCCACGGCGGACACGGTACAGAGTGGCAGTAATGGCGCCTCGCCGACACTGGCAATCAACCCGGTAACCAATGCCCCCGTGATTAGCTATCTGTTTTTTAGCGGGAGTGCTAACCAGATGTACGTTACCCAGTGGAACGGCGGCTGGGTTGGGCTAGCCAGCACACCACAAACGCAAGTCGATCTTAAGGACGCCTCGCTCAACAACGCCCACTACCAGCAAGCCGCCCTGGATGCCACCGGCCACGTGCACCTGGTCTGGTACTACACTCAGCAAATCCCGGTGGCGAGTCTCAACGTGGCTTACACGCGTTGGAAATAGTGCGCGAGAGCGTTCGTCTTTAGGGGAGCGGTTCACCCAAAGTAACCCGGGCCTGGTAGGCGTTTTTGAGTTCGTCCCCGTAAAAGACTTGGTAGCCTTTGCGTTTGTAGCCCAACACTGTAATTGGAGCAAAGGGTTTACAACCGGAGGGAGTTGGTCCGGAGCAGACTTGCTGGTCGTTTTCGGCTAACAGCGCCGCCCAGCGAATCACGATCGGATCAGTGCTTGCATCACAGGTCGAGTTGTCGAGGGTCGCAAAAATTTGCCAGGGCATTCCGGCGCTAACCTTGACCGAGTTGCAGGTCTGGTCACCCTGTGTGACGGTAACCTCACTCGGACCTTGCCAGGAGACGCCCAAGTCGATCGTGCGATACCAGCGCTCGACCGCCGGGGTCGGTTTGAGGATCACTCGACCATAAATTTTTTCTAAAAAGCGCACCGGGCCAGTGGGATCGTCCGCGTTGTAGACCGCCCGGGCCGAGACTTCTTTACTGCCGCTCAAAACAGCTTGTTCTTCTGCACTAAACGGGATGGTTTTAACTTGGCACATCCCAAACGGATCGCACACCACCATCTGATCCATGCCTAAGCCCGGTGAGAGTTTTTGGATGGTGACCGCATCCGGCTGAACATAGTTTTGTTTAATCAGCATGTCGCTGGACTGGGTAGTGACCGGGTTAGTTTGCGAGGCGTTGGAGGACGTTGTAGCACCAGAGCTAACGATTGTACCGGTCTGCGCTCGCCGAGAGAGCCAAAAGCCGAGTGCGCCTACAATGATCGCGACTCCGACTACAGAGAGCACTAGCCAAAGCTTTTTCATGGAAGTGTGCTCATGATAGCGAAAGTCGTCCCAAAAGAAAAAAGACCGTTCCCCTCCAGAGAAACGGTCTTGTTGTACTACGGCACGGGCGTGCAAAGCGGAACTTTGGTGCTGAGGAGCGATTCTCCCTGCATCACCTGATAACCGCTCCGCTCTTCGTGCAAGATGAGCATTGGCGCAGTCGGACCAAGCGTAGCGCTCACGAGACCCGGGGTTCCATCCTGTGCGCTCGTGGTGCACTCGTTGTCGATGAGTGTCACCGCAAAACGCGAGGTGTAAAAAGCACCCGGGATCGGATCGCACGTGGTGTGATCCAACGTCATCCCCGCCTGCATTGAGATCGTGTCATCGACTTGATCATAGATGCACTTTTTGGGCAGGGTGAAGAGTTCTCTGGGTGAGTCCCACGAGTGGCCACCGAGAGCAGTGTTGTACCAACGCTCCATGGTATCCACTTCTTGACTCAAAACCCTAAAGTACCCCTTGGTCCACATCTGGGCACCAGCCGGAGTATCGATCCAGACTAGCCTAACGGAGTACTTGGGCGCACCCTGTTGCCCCGTAGCAATAGCAGATTCGGTCGCGTCGTAGGGGCAGTAGACCACCTGGCAACTGCCTAGGTCATCACAGACGAGCATCTGTTCTCCCGTCAAAAAAACGACGGGCTGCGTCTGGGTAGCCCAGGCTGGCTCGGTCGGTCCGCCGACGTGTACGGTCGCGTACGTCTCACCATCTGAGACGACCCGCAGGTTAGCGAGTAGATCGGAGGAGTGCCGATAGACGACACTCTCGCGACCCGTCGGTTTACCGGGGCCGTTGTCCGCAGCTGGGTCGAAGTTGAACTCGACCCAGGAGAAGTCGGCCGCCTGCGAGCGACCGAGGCATGTACATGCACAGAGGACGCCGATCAAGACGGCTTGCTTCTTCATGAAAGGAACCTCCCCTAAAAGGATGGCCCGTTTGTACCAGATTTTTTATTACCTGTCAAGTCGGCCAGCACACGTACTTGGCACAAATCCGTTATGTCAGCGTGAATAGTTTACCCGCGAAAACTAAAGAGGTTGAGGAGGTGCTCACGGAGACTTTGCCGACCGCTGCCGCTCGAGGCAGGGCTGCGGGTCTCGGTTTGCGGAGTGGCTTGGCCCGTACTTGAGTCGACCACGAGCCAGTCAAAGACCACATCCTCGCTTGGAGCGTTGAGGAGTTCGACCGTAAAGCCATGCGTGGATACACTTGTGACTTTGTAGGTAGCAAAACTATGCGGAGTGAGTAGGACGTGCGGCGCACTGGCGTAGTTGCTGCTAAAGGTTACACTCGCCTTGGTCTGACCTTTTTTAACCGTGACGCTGCCGGCCGTGTCGCGCCCGACCGTAAGATGCCCGTTAATGGTCATGGCCCCCGCTACACGCGCATCGCCATCGACTACCAAGCTACCGGCCTGGATCTGACCTGAGACCTCGAGCGTGTTGGTGCTGATATGGTCGGCAAGTTCTTTGGTAAATGCTTTGAGCTCGGCCTGGTTACTCGCGGCAGAACCACTCTCCAAACTCAGACCGGGCAGCTCTTCCCCTTGGGTAACTCCGATTTGGCCAGCCTTATCGACGACGAGCGCGCCGCGCTGCGGCTGGAGTAAGACCATAACGGTCTGATCAGCGTCAGAGCCCGCTCCGGAGGCCGAGAGGGCGATTCCGATCACGTTGTCAGCCGCCGCAGCGCGGCGCGCCTGACCAGCTTTGCTGGATGGACCCACATAGTCCCCCACCTTGACCGGGCCGTTCTCGTCACTAAAGCGCACCGGAACTTGTCCGACTAAAGCTACCAAGGCGTCGTGCACGGTCTGATCGGCAGGGTCGTTTTGGTTGGGGTTGTTACCGATAAAGGCCGGATTAGTCGAGACTACGCCGATCGCCAGATCCTCGGGTGCGCTGGACTTGCGCACAGCGTGTTCGGCCGAAGTATCCAACGTCACCAGGTCGCCTGGCAGGAGATCTGATTCGCTGGTGGTCATGTACTCAGCAAAGTCAGCGCCGGCCCCTGAGTAGGCTGCGTCCGCAAAGGTGCCACCCGTCGAGCTCACGCGCCAGACCCCGTTGTCGGTGCCATCCACGTCGGTGTTAAAAGCCATAAAGTTAAAGGTGTCGACCGTCTCAGAGTTGGTGTTGATCTGCAGCAAGGCCGAGCGCTCACCACCGATCGTGAGCGGCTGCGTCAACGAGTTGTTGGTGGCATAAATGCGCATCGGACCGCCCGTTTGGTAGCTCGTGTCATTGTCCGCAAACTGCACATCGATGGCATGGTGGGCCGCGCCGGTGCCGCTGTCATCGATAACCAGCGAATTAGCGTTACCGTTTTGATCGATTGAGAGGGCCTCAGCGTCGGAGCTATTGACCACCACATTGATCGCACTAAAGTCGCCGTTTTGCGTAACAGAGATTGCGCTGGTATCGCGGTTGTTAAGGACCCGCACACCGTTGCCCAAGGTAGGGCCCGCGCTCAAATTGATATCGATACCGCTGCCGGAGGAACCCGTATGGTCAACATCGATCGCATTGCCCTCGTCAGTTTGATCGATCTCGATACCGTTGGCCTCGAGGGCCTGGTTGACCTGTAGAGCAGGACCGGGGTCGGTTACTACGGTTGATTTAGAAATCACCACGGACGGCAGCAAGTTGGCGCTGTTATTAAATGTAGTTACGCCATCGTCGCCAAAGGTAGCAAAGGTTGCGCCGCTATTTTGCAGCACAAAATCGTTGGTACTGGTCAGATCAAACACCAGACCACCCTGGCCCTGTGCGTTGTCGATCGTCACCCGGGCTGGTGTCACAAAATTGTTGTAGGTGTCGTCCATATCGATGGTCGAGACGTCGCCGTCCGCACCCTGCGGTCCGGTTGGCCCGATCGGACCCGTCGGTCCAGCCGGTCCTGTCGCTCCCGTCGTACCAGAAGCACCAGCCGCTCCGGTGGCACCCGTCCCACCCGCTGTTCCAGCCGCACCCGTTGTGCCTGTTGCTCCCGTTCCTCCCGTCGAACCCGTCCCACCCGTGGTTCCACCAGTAGTACCACCGGTCGTACCGGTCCCACTTTGAGGTGCACAGATGTAGGTCTTACCGTCCGGTCCGGTCAACACGGTCCCCGGTTGTACAAAATCCTTACCCAAATAGGCCGAGATGTCCCCGACCTGCGAGAGTTTGAGTGCTTGATCCTCCAGAGCGTCGCGTAAACCTTGTTCACTGGCGTACGCAATTGGTAGTTATCGTACGCCGCACGCGCCAAAGAGCGCTAACAAGAGCAACCTAGGCCGATAAAAAGATGCATGCGGCGAGAGCAGTGCTCGTGCCGATCCTGCCAGGCCGAGAGGGTTTTCGCTGACGAGCTCGGTAGTCTCCCCAGGCTGACCAACTGGAATGTTTTGTCCAGTCGGACGGGTCAGGGGTGGACGGCCGGGTGAGACGGGCGAACCAGGGATCGGAACGTCGCTAGCTGAGCTCGAGGGGAAGGGTTGGTCGGGCATAGAGAAGTTCTACCTAGTATAGCGCAGCTGGATTATGCTGCCCATCCGCAGCCTGGCCGGGCTGCATGCCAATGGGACGGGTCACGGTGCCAAAGCGCTGCCGGATCACAAAGGGGTTGCCGCGATAGGGTTGGTAGCTCGAGCGGTCGGCAAACAGCCTAAAGGTGTTGCTGCCTACGATAAAGCTGTACTGGCCCCGTCGATCGGTGACGGCCGTCTCTAAAACACGGTTGAACTTAGTATCCAAAATGCGCACGACGGAATGCGGCAAGGGTTCGTTGGTGAGGGTGTCGGAGACGTTCCCCCAGGGACGACCGTAGGGTTTGTAGGTCAAGCGCTCAAAAAGGACAAAGAGTAGTAGGTGTCCTGCGAGCAGGGCCCAGGATTGCCAGTTCCAGGCAAAGACCGTGCAAATAGCACCCACGATGATGCCAGTGTAGGCCAAGACTGAATGGAGGGTGCGCCGAGACTCACGACGCAAGGCTTGCTTGAGGGTGACGCGATCCTCCGGCCCGTCGATCGGTAGGTTGGCCTCGAGTGGACCTTTGGCGGCGTGCGCTACCACCCCTCCCGTGTAAATCGGTCCCACCGTAGTGTCGAACTTTTCGCCGGCAAGTAGGCGCGTCGGAAACTCAAAGCCCGGTTTACTCACAAAAAAGCGGTAACGCCCCGCCGGCAAGAGAGCCAAAAAGCGCCCCTCTGCATCCGTGACGCGGGTGGCGACGATACGTTGGCGGTCGGCATCGATAATCCGTACGAGTGCGAGATCAATGGGACGCTTGCTCAAGCTCTCAAAAACTTGCCCGTAGCCCTTGCGTCGCCGACGCAGCAACAGCAATCCAGGCTGCGTAAAAATCTGCTGGAACAGCCGGCCGAGACTGGCCAACGGTACCGCGACAGCCAGGTTGACCGCAGCGACAAAGAGAGCAAGTGGGTTGAGTACATAGGTAAATAACCAGCCCAACGCAACCGCCGGGATCTCCGGCAAAATCGTGGTGGGACTGAGGAGGTGACAGACGGCGTTCATGAGAGAATGATTTCTATGCCTATTAAAAGCAAAAGCAGTATAAGAGCAATGAGCAGACCAGATCGCTCGCCACGCTTTGAGCGACACATTCCACCGCAACACAGCACTGGGTCACAGGTCTCAACCGACATGGCCGTTTTTTAGAGCGATTTGTGTGATTTTGCCGAGGTGTGCGACACGACGCACTGCCAGTGCGGAGACGAGCACTCCAATAAAAAAGACGAGGACGCCTGTCACTGCTAAATAAAAAGCGCCATTAATTGGGACCTGGGTTGCTAAACCACCCTGTTCAACCAGCCAAGTACGGCCGGTCTCGACAATCAGTAGCGCAATAGCAAACCAAAGGCTGATCATTGCAAAAGCAGTAAGGTACCCCAGTCGGATCAAGTGGACGTGCGAAAAAAACGGCCGGAGTAGAAAATGAATCAGCATGATGGTAAAGGCACCGCCAAGACTGTAGACCAACCGACCGTAGAGATCGATCACTGGGAGGCTGGGTAAAACCGTGTAGCTGACCGTGCGCAGACTGGGATAGTAATGCGGTAGGGCAACTCCTGCTTGTTGGATTAAAATATAGAGGACCGGTGCGGCGGTCACAAAAACCGCAATCGAAGAGGTAAAGAGTGAACCTCGGTAGCTCTGTTTTTTGGTCAATTTGCTGGGCAAAGGCGGTGGAACAGGATGGTTACTCATGCGCGGCGTGCCTCCAAGATAAATGAAATCCCCATCGTGATAAACGTGCAAAAAGCGAGAGTGACAAAGAGCGCAGCAAAGAGCTGTCGTCGCCAGGTGGAGGCGTGACGAAGATGCCCAAAGACGATCAAAACCAAAAGGGGCAAAGCGATACAGATGCCAAGGGCGGTCAGGTGCTCCTTAAAGGCAAATAAGGCGGCACTACTTGGTGTTTTTTCGAGCGTACTCCGCAAAAACACACTAAAATGGGGGTACAAAAGGGTTCCAAAACCAAAGCTGGCTAGGTATAAAAGCGTCGCCGCAAAGCCGGCGAGCTGAATGTGTTTCCAATTGTGTGCTGAGACCGCCAGTAAAAAGATCAACCCCATCACAAAGGCAACAAACATACCGAGCGCTGCAATGCCGTGCAGGGTTCCCGCAAGATCGTACCAGCCATCCGCAAAAGGAATCATGAACGCGCCATGATCGAGATAATGATATGCACCAAAACCAGTAGAATGGTGAGCCAGGCAAAAAGTTTGTGTGCTGCCGTAAATTGAAACCACCCATAGCTATCTTTTTGGTCGCGTCCGGGTCGTCCCCCGCGCCAGGGCAAGCGGTTGCGTGCCCACGGCATCACAAAACAGGTCGTAAAGTTAAGTACGAGCGCAAGGGCCGCTAGCCGACCGCTCCACAGGGTAAGTTCATGGAGGAGCTTGGTACTCATGATTCTCCTCTATATTAGCACACGTTTTTGGCCAGATCGCTAGCGGCCATCAGGGCCATTTTACCAGTTGAGGGTGCCGCCGACCTGGTACTCGGTCACGCGGGTTTCAAAAAAGTTCTTTTCTTTGTTGAGGTCGATTGCCTCGGACATCCAAGGAAACGGATTGGGCGTGTGGTACTGCTCGGGCAACCCTACCCGTGCAAGGCGACGGTCGGCGATATGCTCGATGTAGCGCTTAAAGCCATCCGCGTTGAGGCCAAAAATCCCCTTTGGAAAGACTTCTTGCGCAAAGGTGTACTCCAGTTTGACGCCTTTTTTGACCAACTCGATGATGCGGGCCTGGAACTCCGGCGTCCAGAGCTCGGGCTGCTCTTGCTTAATCGTGTTAATCATCTCGATCCCCATGTTGAGGTGCATGGACTCGTCACGCATGATGTACTGGATTTGTTCGGCCGAACCTTTCATCTTGTTCTGCCGTTGAAACCCGTAGATCACCGCAAACGAGCTGTAGAAGAAAATCCCCTCCATGATGAGCGAGAAGACGCACATGTTCTCCAGGAATTTTTGTGCGCCGGCAAAGGAGTGGGTGTTAAAGTTGGGATTAAAGATCCCCTCGTTGAGGCTCAGGATGAACTCGTCTTTGTTGTAGATAGCATCCACCTCGCGGTACATGTTAAAGATCTTGGCCTCATCGAGACCAAGGCTCTCCACGATGTACTGGTAGGCGTGGGTGTGGATAGCCTCCTCATAGGCTTGGCGCAGGAGGTACATGCGCACCTCGGGCGAACTAATGTGCCGATAAAAGGCGAGGGCCACGTTGTTAGCGGCCAGCGAGTCTGCCGTGGTAAAGAACCCCATCACGGTCTCAAAGGCTTTGCGCTCGTCCGGGGTCAAAAAGTCCATGGACTTCCACTGCTCGATGTCTTGCTGCATCGAGATCTCGGTCGGCAACCAGTGGTTTGCGTTGGCGGCATTGTAGGCCTCCCAGGCAAACTTGTGCTTCATGGGATAGAGCTGGATAACGTCCGCGTCGGCTCCGTTAATAATCCTCCTTTTATTGATATCAACTTTACGAGCGGTCCTGGTGATCGGCATGGTGAGGATACTTAATTGCGGTAAGTGCTACTGACAAGCTTCGCAGTCGGGATCGTTAATTTTACAAAGCTTAGCTTGTGGAACCTGTGCGGCCGCCTCGGCCTTGGCCAAGCGATTAGCGGCGCTAGTGGGGTTGGGTGCGGCAAAGGCCGGGGCACCGGCATGCGCGGCACCTGGGCCATCGCTGACCGAGTTTGCCCCTCTAAAGGCCGAACCAACCGCAGGGGTACCCGCAAAGATTGGTGCTTGAGCGGGCCTACTCGGGAGACGATCAGGGACCGTAAGTGTGGGACGATGAGCGGGTTCAACTGGTTTAGCGTTTTCGCGCTTGTGGGTCGAGCCAAAGGTCGAGGCGTTGACGGTGGATTTTTCAACCTGGGAGGCCGCCATGGTGCGCAGGTAGTAGGTGGTTTTGAGTCCAAGCGACCAACCGTACTGGTAGAACTCTGACAGATCGCGACCGGAGCTGCCGTGGAAAAAGATGTTGAGCGACTGGCTCTGATCGATCCACTTGCCCCGGCGCGCGGCGGCTAACATCAGCCAACGGGTGCTGATCTCAAAGACTTCTTTGTATTTGTCACGTAGTTCAGCCGGGATCTCTTGAATTTGCTGGACGCTGCCATCGTTGTACTTGATCTTGCCGAGCATCTCGTAATCCCAGAGGCCCAGTTTTTTGAGGTCCTCGACCAGGTACGGGTTAACCACGGTAAAGTCACCGGCTTGGTTAGCCTTAACGTAAATATTTTTGTAGATCGGCTCGATGGAGGGGTAGCTGCCGGCAATGTTAGAGATAGTTGCGGTCGGTGCAATCGCCAAGCAGTTAGAGTTGCGCATGCCGTACTGCTTGACCGCCTCGCGCACGGGTGCCCAGTCGAGCTGTCCGCCCCGCGGAATATCGATGCGCTCGCCTCGCTCTTGCTCGAGAAGGTCGAGGGTATCTTGTGGAAACAGGCCACGATCCCATTTAGAACCTCGGTAGCTTTGGTAAGCACCTTTTTCGCGGGCCAAATGGGCTGAGGCCAAAATCGCGTAGTATGAGACGACTTCTTGGGCGCGGTCGCTAAACTCGACCCCGGCCTCGGTATCAAAGTTGATGTTGAGCTGGTAGAGCGCGTCTTGCAGGCCCATTACCCCCAGACCGACTGGGCGGTGGCGCATGTTGGAGGTCTTAGCCTCGATGGTTGGGTAAAAGTTGACGTCGATCACATTATCGAGGCAACGCAGTGCGGTCGTGACGGTGTCTGCTATGAGCGCCTCGTCCAATTTACCGTTGACCACGTGCTTGGCGTAGTTGACCGAACCCAAGTTACATACGGCGGTCTCCTCTGCTGAGGTGTTGAGCGTAATCTCGGTGCAGAGGTTGGAGTTGTGCACCACTCCGACGTGGTCCTGCGGTGATCGTACGTTAGAAGGATCCTTAAAGGTGATCCAGGGGTGGCCCGTCTCAAAGAGCATGTTGATCATCTTTTTCCAGAGGTCGCGCGCCTTCATGGTCTTGTAGAGTTGGATTTTGCCCTCTTTGACCATGGTCTCGTAGCGCTCATAGGCCTGGTCAAATTTTTTACCGTAGGTGTGGTGGAGCTCAGGCGTCTCGTCGGGAGAGAACAACGTCCAGCTACCGTCATCGCGGACACGCTTCATAAAGAGATCCGGGATCCAGTTAGCCGTGTTGAGGTCATGCGTGCGGCGCCGCTCATCGCCAGTGTTCTTGCGGAGCTCTAAAAAGGACTCAATATCGTAGTGCCAGGTCTCGAGGTAGACACAGGCCGCACCGCGGCGCCGCCCGCTGCGATTGATCGCATGGGTCGCGTCGTTAGAGATCTTCAAAAAGGGAATCACGCCCTGGCTCTCAACCCCCGTGGCCTTAATAAAGGCACCTGTACCACGAATATTAGTCCAGTCCGTCCCGATCCCACCCGACCATTTAGAGAGCTGCGCATTGTCGCTGTACACCTTAAAGATGTCTTTGAGCGAGTCTTGCACGGTGTTGAGGTAGCAACTTGAGAGCTGCGGGTGAGGGGTCCCAGCATGGAACAGTGTCGGCGTGGACGGTACAAAACGCAGCGTCGAGATGGCGTTGTAAAACTCGACCGCACGTTGCAAGGGCTGTTTTTCTGGTAAGGCCAAGCCCATGGCCACGCGCATCCACAAAAATTGCGGGGTCTCCAAACATTCCTTGGTGTCGTGGTCACGCACAACATAGCGATCGTTGAGGGTCTGGGTGCCGAGATACCGTAGCAGTTCGTCCCGCTCAGGCTTGATGTGGTTGACCAGCGACTCTAGATCGTACTCAAGCAAGCGCTCGTCCAGCCGCCCGATGGCAACCCCACGCTGGATGCTCCGCACAAAGGCCTCACGCAGCTGCTGGTCTAGTTTTTTAAAGTTAATCTGGTCGCGGCCGATGACGTCTTTATACATCTCGGCCAGGAGTAAGCGACTCGCTACGATCGAGTAGGCCGGATCACGCTCGATCATAGAGCGGGTCACCATTACCAACGAGCGCGCAATATCTTTGGAGCTGATCCCGTCATAAATCTCGGCCTGAACCTGTACCGCGATCTCGTGAGCGTTGACGACTTTTTCGAGGCCAGCGATAGCGTAGCTGAGTGTTTTTTCGAGCTTCTCGATTTTAAAACCCTGCTTACGACCAGAGCGCTTGGTGACCGCTAGTTGGCCTTCTTCGAGCTTTTCGAGGGCCTCGAGCTTCTTTTCCTCACGCTGTTTGGCGTGTTGATAACGATAGATAATGTAGGATTTGGCAACATCAAAAAAGCCGCGCTGCATGATCCCCTTTTCGACCAGGTCCTGCACGTTTTCGACCGAGGGCGCGCCCTCCCGGTTGAGGTACACCGCCTCGAGCTCGCGGACCACTTGGTCGGCCACGGCCAGGGCGTCGTTCTCGTGCTCATTACCCGTCACCGCCAAAAAGGCTTTTTTAATCGCAATGACAATTTTAGCCTGGTCAAAATCAACCAGTTCACCATTACGCTTTTTAATTTTTTGGAGGTTAGACATGGGAAGTTATCTAAATGGACTAAAGTGGCGCGTTGTGAGGGGCCGTTAGCAAACCTACGCACAAAACTGTGAGTGCGCGGTTGTAAAGCTTTGTTGGGTTCCGTCCCTGAGGTGCTGGGCCCTGATCCTGCACCGAGCTCTGGTTTGTAAAACGGTCTACGAGGATTGTACCAGAAGTTGCTCCGATGCAAGTGGATTTTTTTCTCAACAGCTGTGCACAAATGCCGGGTGAACCGACGGGTGGCGACTACTGGCGGCGGGCTGGTTCTAAATGGGAGCGGACACTCCGTAACTCCTGGTCCTCACCGCATACAATGACGGCAATTCCAAATGCGGTTGTGGAGGAGTTCTTTGCGCCCGCTCCCATCAGCGAGCCCGCCGCTATAAGTTGTCCGTTGGTTCGTCCAGCGCGTGCGCATGCGTGATAAAGTAACCCAACATGAAGCTCATCTGGCACTACCTTAAGCAATACAAATGGATGGTCTTTGGTGGGCTGGTGTTGGGCGCGGTCAGCGACGCTCTCTACCTGGCAGATCCGCAGATTTTTTAGGATCCTGGTCGATAAATACGCCCGACACATCGATACGCTCACGCGCCATGAATTTTAATGGGCATTATCGGTCTCTCAGCCATCGGTATCGGTGTGGCTCTGGTCGCACGCATCACTCAAAACATTCAGGAGTACTACGTCAGTGTGGTGACGCAGCGCGTGAGCAGCGCCATGTACGCCAAGGGTATCTCGCACGCGCTCGCCATCCCCTACAGCGTGCATGAGGACCGCAGCTCGGGTTCACTCTTGGGGTTACTTCAAAAAGCCCGCACGGACGTCCAGGCCTTTGTCACAGGTGGTGAACATCCTGTTCTCGGCCACGGTCAACATCACCTTTGTGATCGCCTACGCCTACACGCGCAGCGCCCTGCTCGGCACGATCTACCTGCTCATCATCCCGACCATCGGGACGATTACCTTTATCATCAATCGCCGGATCAAAGCCTCGCAGGCCGCCATCGTGCGGCAGCTCAGCGAGCTCGCGGGCTCCACCACCGAGACCCTCCGCAACGTCGAACTCGCCTTGAAGAGCCTCGGCCTCGAAGAACAGAGATGGACCGCCTCAACCACGACAACAACGCCATCCTCGACCTTGAGATCAAAAAGGCCCGCTTGATCCGCACACTCAGTTTTTCCAGGGCACGATCCTCAACACCATCCGCGCCTCCCTCGTCCTCCTGATGCTCTGGCTGGTCTACGTGCTTTTAGCCTTACCGTCGGCGAGCTCTTTTAGCTTTTTTGCCTACACCTTTTATATCTTTGGCCCGCTCTCGCAGCTCAATCCCGTCTTTAGTCAATACCAGCAAGCTAAGGCCAGCGCAGATGAGGTGGGTAAATTGCTCAAAATTCCGGCAGAACCGAAACCGACGCAAGCCCACCACCTCGAGCGCGTTAAAGAGATCATTTTTGACCGGGTGAACTTTACCTACCGCTCCGGCAGCCAGCCCGCCGTAAAGAACATTTCACTCTCGGTCAAAGCGGGCGAGACCATCGCCTTTGTCGGGCCGTCGGGTTCTGGCAAAAGTACCCTGATCAAATTGCTGGTGCGGTTGTATCAACCCAAGGGCGGCAAGATCTTGGTCAACGGAGTTTCTGCGGACCAACTCGATGTGGATGACTTTAAAGGGGAGATTGGCCTGGTGACCCAAGAGACGCAGCTCTTTGCCGGCACGATCCGCGACAACTTACGCTTTGTAAACCTCAAAGCGACCCAAAAGCAAATGCATGCGGCGCTACGGCAGGCCCCTCCCTCCTCGATCTCTTAGAGCGGGGCGACAAGGAGACTCGATACTAAAATCGGCGAGGGCGGGCTCAAACTCTCTGGCGGAGAACGCCAGCGTCTGTCGATCGCGCGTGCGCTGTTACGCAATCCATCCCTGCTGATTTTTGACGAAGCTACCAGCAGCCTCGACTCCATCACCGAGCACGCCATCACGCGCACCATCCGGGAGCTCGAAACCAGCAAGCAAGGCGGTATGGGCGACGTGATTACGATCCTTGTCGCGCATCGCCTCTCGACCATCGCGCATGCCCAACGCATTTACGTGTTAGAGCGCGGTGCAATTATTGAGTCTGGCTCACACCAGGACCTTCTCAAAAAAGCCGGCCTCTATGCCGCCCTCTGGCGCGAGCAAGCAGGCCTCGGTAGACGTGGGCTCCAAAGCTTAAGCAGGCGGTTCAGCCCTTGTGGACAAACCCTTTACAAGCCCCAGATCGGCGTATACTTAGAGCTGTGAGAGTAAAGGTGGATCTTTAAAAGGACTAGCTCAGGCGTTCTTGCAAAGATCGTCCAATCGGACCGGGATTCTTCTTTAAGCCGGCAACAGTTTAGGAATCCGAACACTTCCTGCCTGACAAGCATGGATTTTACCCCGCGCCCCGAGCCACGCTCGCTCTCACCCCATTTGTCCTCTTGTCGTCCGGGTCTGTCAGTCATACTTCCTTCCAAACACACTCTCTGCCCAAGGGAAGAACATCACAGGCCAGCTCGTGCTCTCACGACTGGCCTCTGTTTTTTATTGGCCCTCCTTAATTTTTTCTATTAAAAAAGTGACGGAGACCCAGGTTTAACCGAGTCTCCGCAAAAAACTACTTACGCGAACACTTCGTAATCCGCGTGCGTTAGGCTTTTTTGTTTTTGTAGGGGCCGCAACCTACCTGCCTTCAGAGAGGTCAGAAGATACTTTGTAACGGGAGTAATCCTCTTTTTGAGTGCCTGGCTCGTTTTGACGAACTCAGCACGGAGCACTTCCGTTTTGTCTGGCATCACTTTTCCCGAGCGGTACTCGGCCATGACAACAACCCAGACATTGCTGCTGCCATTTTTTGTAATACGCTGCCGTACACAGACAACGCCTTTTGACGTAACTCTTGTATTTGTTTCTTCCTTGACCTCTCTTTCGAGGGTTTGTTGAAGGTTCTCGCCTTTCTGAACAAACCCACTCGGGATAGTCCACACATGCGGCTTAGCCGCGTGCGTCACCAAAAGAACCTCTGAGTTGCCTTTAACTACAAGGCCGCCCACACCGATACTAACCTTCGGGTAGTTCTTCATGGGTATGATTATTCTCTTTTTGCTGCTTTTCTCAACTCTATTTTTCATTTGGCAGAACTATTGGATCGGGCGGCGGGTGAGTTGTAGTGGCGGGTGCGACGAGACCCTCCGCAACCACATTTAGAATTGCCGTCATTGCATGTGGTGGGGACCAGGGTCTCGGAGGCCCCGCCGCGCGGAACCCGCCCGCCGCCAGCCGGTCAGTTCACCCCTTTACAACCTAGGACATGTGGGTTAGTCTAGCGGCGGCCTAAACAGGTCATTTGTCATTAGAGAGCACCGATTTCTACTAAATCAAGCGCGCGTAAACGAGCAGATACGCGTTCCAAAGATCCATTTAATTGACGCAGAAGGCACCGATCAGGCGTTGTCGAGACCCGGCAAGCCCTCGAGATGGCCAAGCAAGCCAACCTGGATCTGGTCGAAGTGGGCGCCAACGCTCGCCCGCCGGTCGTCCGCATCATGGATTTTGGGGCGTACCGCTACCGCCAGGAGAAGCAACTCCAGCAGCAGCGCAAGAACCAAAAAAGATCGAGATCAAGGGGATTCGGATCGGAATGCGCATCAGCGAGCACGATTTTGCCCATAAGGTTGAGCAGGCCAAAGCGTTTTTGGATGAGGGCCACAAGATCAAGCTCGAGCTGGTCATGCGCGGCCGAGAACAAGCCCCGCAGCTCCGTAGTCGCGCTCTCGACAAATTAGACGCCTTTATCGCCGCACTCGGTCCCGGGATCATGCGCGAGCAAAACATTACTAAGCAACGTAACCGGCTGAACCTTCTCCTTGGTCGCAGCAAACAAGCCGCTGCCGCAGCCAAGAGCCAGACTAAGCCTTCACCCAAACCAGACTCCAATGCCTAAAATGAAGACCCATCGAGCCAGCGCTAAGCGCTTTAAAAAAACCGGCGGCAAGCACGGTAAGTTTATGAAGCGCAAAGCCACGCAAGGTCACTTTAACGCCCGCGAAGACGGTACGACCGTGCGACTTAAGCGCGTGGATCAAGAAGTGCATCCTTCGGACGCCAAACGATTAGCAGTTTTATTGCCTTACAAATAATTTTGAACTAAACGAGCCGTACCACGAGTTAAGCGCGGAACAGCGACCCGCAAACGTCACAAGCGATTGTTTAAGAGCACCAGCGGCTACACCGCCGGTCGAACACGCAGCGTCCGCCGCGCCCACGAGGCCCAGCTGCATGCTCGTAAGCACGCCCAAAACACCGCCGCATGAAGAAGCGCCAGTTCCGCAGCTTGTGGATCGTGCGTATCAACAACGGACTACGCGCCAACGGTACGACCTACTCGGCCTTTGTGCATCAAGCCAAGGTCAAAAAGGTTCAGCTGGATCGCAAATCCTTGGCCTACCTCGCGGCCGAACAACCCAAGGCCTTTGCTGCGGTGGTACAGTTTGTAGTTGGCAAATAACTAATCAAGCCAAGCAGCATTTTTGAGCTTCTCGCTTAGCTTGTGCGAGTTGGCGTGTGAGAGTACCCCTAAATACGATTGGACCGACTGATCGAGTGTTTCTCGAGAGATTTTTCCTTGTCGGTAGCGTGATTGCTGGTAGGCAAGTTTTTTAAATATTCGTTGCTTAGTCCGTGTCCGCACCCGGCGATAGTGCGGCAAGAGCACATACCCTAAAAAATCAATTCCCTGGCTGAACTTCCGAATAGTCACTTTATGGGGATGCAACTGAAGGTGCAGTCGTTCAACCAAAAATTGTTGAATAGGCATAATCAGTCCTTGTAGATAGGACTCGCTGTCGGAGATAACCACAAAATCGTCGGTATAGCGTAGGTAGTGCTTAACGTGTAGCTGCTCTTTTATAAAGTGATCGAGCTCGTTGAGATAGACGTTAGCAAAAAGCTGTGAGGTGAGATTGCCGATTGGCAATCCAGTTGGTCGCACCCGTTGGTGTGTGTGTGTGTGTGTGTGTGTGTGTGTGTGGTGAAGCTATCAATCAACAGTTGCAAAAGCCGTCGCGTGCGATCGTCTTTTACTTTTTTGTCGAGCAGAGACCGTAAGATCTGATGATTAATAGAGGCAAAAAACTTTTTAATATCGCACTTAAGCACAAAGCACGGTCGAGTATAGTTGCGACTCACGCGCCGCAAAATTCCCTCGAGCGCCAAAACCCCGCGGTGCGTCCCCTTACCTACTCGACAACTAAACGATCCCCAGTAAAAACTGGGTTCAAAGAGTGGGTTAAGCACTGCAAACACAGCGTGGTGGACGATCCGATCCCGCACCGTGGCCTTATGGATCGCGCGTGGTTTAGGATCTCGCAAGGCAAACGAATAGTACGGTCCATGGCGGTAACGACCCGAGCGTAACTCTCGATGTAGTTTAAAAAGCTCGGGTTCAAGCTGCCACTCAAAGCGCTGCACGTCTACCTTACTCAATTTGCCACTTTTAAACTCATCCCAAGCCGCAAAAAGATTCTCGAGCGAAGTGATGCGTAAAAATACGTCTTCTGCTAGCCTCATGCGATGGACATCTTTGAGATACCGATTTTCAAAAAAGCCTACGAGCTCTACAAGCTTTTGTACAGCTACCGCGGGGTTATTCCTAAGGCCGACCGTTATACCCTTTGGCAGCGCTGCGAGGATACGACCTTAGACGTGGTCGACCATATTTTAGAGGCCAGTCAACTTGGCAGAACCGCTAAGCTCACCGCCCTCGAGGAGGCCGCTCGTAAACTCAATCTGCTGCGCGTTTTGGTCCGCCTCGCTAAAGAGACTACTACTATTAGCGCCAAAAAGTACATCGCCGCTCAAACTCTGATCGACGAGATTGGACGTATGCTTGGTGGCTGGCTACGAGCTACGCGCGTAGCTGCACAAACTAAACAAGCGCCCGTTTTTGAGCGCTTGTAGCTTGAGGGAGACTTCGGGAGAAAACCGGACGCGGTACCGTAGTTCTCGTTGGCGTTGTTGACCCAGTTGGTGTCGAACTTGACGTTGTCGTCGTTGAAGTTGAAGTACGGTGCGTTGAACCAACGCTGAGCATCGTCCGGAATTTGCCGCGATCCATCTACGTCACCGAGTATTGAGTGCGCTTGAGCGCACCCTTTGCTCTGTTTTTAATTTGACAGCAGTCTCATACGAGACACCTGTGCGAGATCGCAACAAGCAGTATCTCCTCAAAAACGATACGCTCATGCAAAACGGACTTCAGCATGATTCTGATCGTTAGGTTTTAAAGAGAGATTTCGGTAAGCACGATCCGTAAACCGTACTGTATGAACCTATTCTCGTCGTGATTGTAATAAAGAAAAAAGGGGCCATCCATGTGGACAACCCCTCTACCCGAACGCAAGAGTCAAGCTGACGAAGACTCGAGAGTTCGAGGAACAAGAGACAAGCGCTACTGCGGGAGAAAACCGGACGCGGAACCGTAGAGCTCGTGGGCGTGGTGAACCCAGTAGGCGCCGAACCAGACGCGGCCGCCGCCGATGCCGAAGTACGGTGCGCGGAACCAACGCCGAGCACCGTCCGGAACGTTGTACTCGTCGCCCGAGCAGTCGATCCAGAGGTCCTCGTAGCGCGTGAGACGCTCGGGGTGGGTCAGCAGCATGCAGCCGATGGCGAACGCACCGAGTCCGAACTCGTTGGCCGTGAAGACCTCACGAGCGCGACGCACCGAGCGACCCCTGTGCCGCATCCCGAACTGAGCCGGGATGACCAGGGTGTCACCGGTCCGCTGCTCGCCGATCTGGGCGAACATGCTGACGGTGCGCTGGTGCTGGCGGAGACGATCCGCTCCGAGCTGGTTCTCCCGGTAGTTGTAGAGCTGGCGGGTCGACTTGATCGCGGTCAGGACCTTCTCGACCGCCTCGTTGTACGAGGTGGCGATCTTGTCCCAACGCGGGATCGCGAAGAACCCCTCGGCGCCGGTGGGCAGGTCCCGGCCAGTGTCCTTCTTGTCCGGACCGAGTCCGGGGAAGTACCTGCGCAGGATGCTGACCTGGTCGGCGACCGGCTTGACCTTGTAGCCAGCCGGGTAGACGTACGAGGAGCTGACCTCCTCGCCCGCGAACTGGTTCGACACGGACAGCCGCTTGATGGCCGCTAAGATGCTCGACTGGAGCTCGCCGCCGTTGGCGATCAGACGCTGGAGGGCATCCTTGTCGATGCTGGACTCCTTGAGCGCCTTCTCGGCGGTCTCCTTGACGAAGTTCTTGAACTGCTTGTGCTGACCAGACGTGATCGACGTCGTCGTCATCGTCGTTTCTCCTTAGCGCAAATATCTGACCCTTGCGGGTTCAGGCTTTGTCTCTTTGTCGGAGACGAGCACCCTGTGGGTTGCGTACCAAAAACAAACAATCCACAAAGCGCTCATCTCGACGCTTGGCAAAGAACAATCGAAGTAAAATAGCACTTTTTTAGCTTGTTGTCAACCGGTGCCGTTCTACCGATTTTGTAGCTATAGTAGGGCCATGGAGTATGACTGGGGTATCCGAATAGTACGTAAACCGATCACCCTCGCGGCGGTCCAGCAGGCCGCAAGCAAAACCTATGGCGAGATGGTTAAGGCGGTTGTCGATCTCAAAAAAGGCATCCTGGCCATGGGTGGCGAGATGCACGCCGATGCAGAAAAAACACTCCTCGAAGACGGTTCAGCGCAGGCGGACTTGTGGGGTATCAACTTAGTGCCTGGCCTACCAAGGGAGAGCTGGATCGAATATGTTTCTTTAATTAATATCAAGCCGCGTGCTGGTAACCGCACTATGGAAATTCAAGATCCTAAGATGCGTGAGCAAATCCAAATGGTTATCACCCGATTAATCCCGCGAGCATGACCTTTGCAGAACAGATGGGCAACATAGGGAGCGAATTGACTCGTGCAGTGGGTCGTTCACCGGAATTACGTCAGCAATCCTTGCTACGAGCAGAGGGTTTAGTGGATCGAACATTGCGCGAAGTTGGGCTACGGGATGCGCAACGACGCGAGTTAGGGTTGCTTAAAGAGCAGATTAAGGTAGGTGCTAACCTACAAGACCTGGTGAACTATTGCCTCCCCTTTGCGCTGCTCGCACGTCGCGAGCACGACTCTAGACCCTAGGGATACTACCGTTTTTTATACACAGGTTTAAAAGCAAAAAGCACGATTATCATCCGCAATTTGGCTGCACTCGGGTATTCTGCTGTGCAAAACGTTTTCCAGTTTGTATGGAAAGCGGTTCACAAATTGACGCGGGGAAAAGTCCTACTAAAATTTAATCTTCTCTTAAGGTCGGTGCGGTAGTGTCGCTCTGCTTAACCGTAATTAGCTACAAATGACTAAGCCAACAACTAACGGAAAAATCACTTTGGATGACCTCGCGGGTATGGTTCAGCGGGGATTTGATGAAGTAAACAAAAAAATGCAAAAGGGGTTTGAGGAATCTAAACAGCGGGACGCCTACTTACAAAAACAAATAGACAACGTCTTGGGTGACGTCACCGATATCAAAAAAGTCGTCAAGCGGCTGCCGACGCAAAAAGACTTTGTCGCCCTCAAAAAACGGGTTTATGTGTTAGAGCAGCACGTTGTATAAAAAAATTTATTTTGCTTCTGCGCTACGCGAGCGCAGCCACGTGTAGGCCAGCAAAATCGAGGCAAGTCCGAGTGTAACCCCAAGCGCGTCGATCGCCACATCGCGCACAGCCGGCTCGCGTCCAGGAACATAGCCCTGGTGAATCTCATCGACCGCGGCGTAGGCTACCGCCAGTAAGGCGGCTAACCCGTAACGCTGCCAACGAGACCGGAGCGGCACAGGTAAGGCCCTAAAAATTAAAATCACAAGCACCGCAAACTCGAGGCCGTGCGCGAGTTTACGTAAAATAAAATCCTGTTCAAAGCCGCTCCGTAAATCTGGAATCGACGAGAACATCCAAATCACGGCACCCCACACGACTACCAGGGCCCAATTAAGGGTGGTGCGCTGACTGGGACTGAGACGGCGGAATGGGTTCATCCTGCAAAGTGTAGCGCATGTTGCCGTACGCGGGGGGGCGGATGCTCAACAAAACACAAAAGAGCTCCCTCCCCTTGGAGCTCTTCTGGTTTTAACGAGCCAGATGGGAAGCCCGTAAAAGCACCTCCGAGAAACACAAGAGTGTGGGACAAACGATAGGGGGAAGTGCGTTTACCTAACTGTAGCCCGTTGTGAGGCGGGTGCAAGCGCGCGTGTGGATAACGAGTTTGGCCAGTCCGGCGTTACTTGAACAGCTGACTGAACATATCGAACAACCGAGCCTGGTCCCCCGTTTGTGGGTCGTTTGGGGAAGCTCCGATGTAGCGCTGGGCGATGTCGAGGGGTGCATCAAAAGCGTAGCGTTGCTCGAGGAGCCTGACGTACGAGGCCGCGTACAAAATACTCCAGTTTGCGTTGGCAAGTCTGCGGATCCGCTCGGTACGCGCGGTGTCGCCCGTTTGGTACTGGGGTAAAAGACCAGCGGGATCCTCCTGCTCAAGTTCCTCGGCGGTCGAGACACGCACTTGCGCCAGACCAATACTGGAATCCTCGCCGCTTAAGGCCGTGAGCACATCCCGCTCCAGCTCGTTGTCCTCGAGCCAGCGCAGTTCTTGTTCAATAATGGTAGCGACCAGGGCGGGCTCGGTGTGCACGGCCGCGGCCGCACCGGCGATGTGGGCCAACTGATCGGCACTCAAGTACAGATCGTTGTCCGCCACTACGGGTTTGTAGTGTTCGGTCTCTCCGAGTGGCTGGTAGGGCACCTCGGGGGCCGTGCGCGCAAACTCTACTGAGCGATCCACGATCTCTTTAGATTTACCGAGCGAGTCCTGCACGCGCTGCTTAGTCTGATCAAAATTAATGGTGCAGCCCGCTAGACCGAGACTTACAGCGACGACCATGAGCAAGAGGGCTACTTTACGCTGGTTCTGCCGGATAGCTAACCAATCTTTGAGCAGCACTACGGGTAACACAAAGACCGCGGTCAACACCATGATAATGGCGTAGAGGACCGTAAAGGTGGTTTGCGTCAGCCAGCGCAGCAACTCGAGCATGCGGGGCAGTCTACCCTACTCGACCGGACTTTGACAGTCACGCGGGGTCGTGGCTCAATTGGTGCGAGATGAGTGGATCGTTTGCGGCGTTTTGGCTTGATTTTTTAAGACGCGTACAAGGGGGAATTCAGACAGGAGCCCCGCGCGCCGTTTTGGTCTTGTTCATCTTTGGATTCTTTTACCTGGTCGCGCAACTGTTTAAGCTCTACGGCTATCGCAGCGTCGACGTCAACCTCTACCGCAAACCTACCCAAGAGGCTATCAATCAATACAACAAGGCTCGGCGTAAAGTTTTTATCGGACGCTTTTTTTGGTTGTTCTTTTTGACCCTGGCTTGGGTCGGAGCGATCTCGGCCAGCGGAGTCGCCATCCGCACCGTGCTAGAGGGCTTAGGGTTTTTGGGAGTCTCCCTTTCGTTTGCTTTGTCGGACTTGATTCAACAGTACATTGCCGGCTTTTTAATTCTGAACCAAAAGCACGTTAACATCGGTGAGCAAATTGAGGTGCACGGCACGGCCGGAGTCGTTAAGTCGATCGAGGCGCGCTACACCATCGTGCGCGACTTTAAAGAGAACGACGTGATGGTGCCCAACACGGACATCTTACGCAACGCGGTCTTGATCTCCTCGGTCGAGGGGTTGCAACGCGACGTGATTCGCGTGCGAGTCGATAATGACACCGATTTACGCGTGGCGATCAAGGTGGGCGAAGAGGCCATTAAAAATACGCGTGGCGTGGACTCCTCAGTACCGCCGCGCGGCTACTTACGCTACTTTGGCGATTCGATGCAGCTGGCTTTTTATTACACGGGGGCGGCCGCGCGGCGGGAACACTTTATTGTGCGCAGCGAAGCACTGCTCAACCTAACCGACGCCTTTAAGCGCAACAACATCAAGATCGCCTACCCGACCGGGCTGCAATACATCGAGACCGAGGCGGATTAAGCGCTAGGCAAAAAAGGCTCGCAACACAAACGGGGTCACGAGGACTGAGAGTAGCCCGAGCGTCGTGAGCAGCACGACCGTAGTTTTGAGTGAGAGTGTACGACGTAACCCGAGCGTCAAGACCACGAGCAACCCGCCAACGATTGGGTAGAGGTAGCGCGCCTGTGGCTGAAAATAATCGCGATTGAGGTAGGCGAGGCCGGCAAGTTCTGCCAAAAAAGCAG
Source organism: Candidatus Anderseniibacteriota bacterium (assembly GCA_046350855.1). Taxonomy (GTDB): domain Bacteria; phylum Patescibacteriota; class JAUYIX01; order JAUYIX01; family JAUYIX01; genus JAUYIX01. Next base: position 226,011 of record JAXLZM010000001.1, read on the forward strand.
CGGCCATCCAACGCGTCAAGCGACGACCAAGTCGTTGCGTCGTTTGCAAGTGCACCGCTCCCGCCACACCTAACGCGATCGGCACGAGGTAGGCCACGTAGAGTAAATCAGGCAACGGCACGGTCCAACTGCCATAGCGTCCGACAAACGTCTGCCAGAGCACCACCACAAACGAGAGAGCGTAGTTCCAGGTGACGTTCTCGCGGTAGGGTGCCAGCTCTGGGAGTTCTCCCAAGTGTACCTCTGGTAGTACGAGTCCAGTTTGGTGGTAGTTAAAAATCAGCCAGGCGATGAGTGGAATGCTCGCGATCAAGAGCGTGCCCAACCAAATGCGGAAGTGGTGGGCTCGACGCGCCAAAAGCGTGATGGCCAATCCGAGGACGAGGACGGCGGGCGCGGCAAACAGTTTGGACAAAACGGCGGCCGAACCCGCCAGTGCGGCGACCAGGTACCAGGCGGTGCTCCGGGCGCGGGCGCTGTCACTGCGGCGCCAGAGGTGCACCAGGGCCAGGGTGAGCAGGCTGACAAAAATAAAGGCGAGTCCATCGTCGTTGATGGTGGCAAATTCGTGCGCGAGCATGGGCAGCGCCGCAAAGAGGAGCAGCGGCACGACGCGCCAGCCGCTCGGCAAGACCAAGCGCGAGATCGTAAAGACGAGGTAGAGTTGTACCAGACCGAGCAGGATCGCAAAGAGCCGCAGCGAGTCGGTACCGAGACCGAGTGGACGAACCATCTTGAGCCAGGTGGCTCCGGCTAGATAGTAGAGCGGGGGCTGGTGGGGTTCGCGATTGACACCAAAGTCGATGGGGAACGGCTGCGGCAAGCGCCCGTAATCGGTGACGTAGCGTACATAGGTAGTGTGGCTGTCTTCGTCGTTACCCGCCCCGCGGGGTAAGAGCACGGCGATGATGGTAGAAAGCGACAAAAAGAGTGCCAAGGCTAGTGTCAGGATCGTTTTTTCTAGGGTGGTGAGTGGGGTGTTTTGGGCCCGACCAGAAAAAACGCGCGCCGTGGTGGCGTGTTCGGCCAGACGCGCGGCCCGCTCAGGTGGTGCAAAGCGCCGCCGCGCCAGCGTGCGCAAAAACAGGGCGCGCCAAGAGGCGTTGAGCGCCTCGAGTTGGCAGTAGATCCAAAAGCGCGCCGTTTTGAGCGGGCCGCGCCAGTAGCGACGGGTTACGTACCGCAAGGTCTTTTTAAATTCTTGCAGACGAGCGCGGCTGGCCCGGGCTCCGCCATAGAGCTGTTCGCCTGATTTGTTATGAGCGTGCACAACCACGGCACTCCCCAGCACGTAGGTTTGCTGATTTTGGCGGGCTAGCCGCCAGCAGAGCTCGAGATCCTCTGAGTACAAAAAAATGTTCTTGTCGAGCACGGTCGGGCCAGCGCCCGCTCGTGGAGTGCGCTCAAAAAGGAGGGCCGCACCCCAGGCACAGTCAACGGGAACCAATCCTCCCGCCCGCACCCGGCGCTCAAGCAGTTTTTCGGCAAAAAAGAGTTTGGCAATCTGGGCCCAGATACTGGGGAACCGATAAAAATTGGGCTGAAAACTCCCGTCGGGATACTGCAGGCGCGGGGCTAGTGCCCCAAAGCGACGCGCACCACCTCGAGAGTCAGCCGGGTGCGGAGTGTTTAAGCGATCTGCCTCGGCCACCAGCGCATCCAGGGCACCGGCCGTGACCTCGGTATCGGGGTTGAGTAACAAAATGTAGCGGCCGCGGGCCTGCTGGATAGCGCGGTTGTTAGCTCGAGCAAAGCCTTCGTTTTGGGTGTTTTGCAGGAGGGTGATGTGCCCGTGCGTGCGGGCCCAACCTGCAACGTGTTGGGCGGTGCCATCTCCGGAGGCATTATCTACCACAAAAACCTCGTGACTCGCACGCGGCGCGTGACGTGTAAGTGCTGCCAGGCAGCGCTCGATATACGCGCGTGATTTATAAGTGACGATGATAATGGAGAGATCGAAGGTCATACGGTCGGTCGCTCCGTACGCCAACGAGTGGCGGTCTCGCCCCGTAGATAATCGATCGCGCCTACCAGGCTAGCCACATTAGTCAGGACAAAAAAGGCCAGGGCCGCAAATGGACTAAAGAGCAACCCCAGTCCCGCGGCGAGGAGTGCCGCCACTTGGAGCACCAGCACCACCCCAAAGCCGGGTGCACCGACCAATACAAGTGCCAGCGTAGCGATCAAGGTCAAACCAAGCAGCTCGACCCCGATCCAGCGCAAAAACTTGTGCGAGAGGAGCAACATACACAATCCAGGTCGACGCAGCGGTGTGGCCGCACGCAGCAACAGTGGCAACGCGACAAAGCCTTGCGTCACGAGTCGGCGCTTACGCCGGAACTCCTGCCAGACCGAGGTAGTACTGGGCTCGAGCCCGACCGCCTCGGGCACATACTCCACACGTTTACCTCGGGCCACGAGCAAAACCGGTAGCACCAAATCACTGACCAAACGCGGCTGTAAACGGATATAGTCACTCCGTCGCACGGCATAAATCGGGCCGTTGACCCCGACCGTTGAGAGCAATCGACTCTCCCCTTGCTTAATCACGTGATCCAAGCGACGAGACATTATCATTAACCCGCTCGAGTTGGGTTGTGGCGTTTGAGTGGCTACGGATCAGGTGGAGCGCTCCCGTTGTTTACCGCGACAGGTGGTCCGCAAATGGCAAGGCAAGCGGCGGACCGCATGCGTTGCCGAAGAGATATTGCCATCCGAAAACGACGATCTCTGGTTTGCGGTTGTTGCACCCAGATATAGTGTACGATTTTGACATTCCGTTTTACCGATGCGACCTCATAGCGGATCAAACGATTTGAGGTTGGCCGGCGCGCGAGAGCCGCTGCAAGGTGCATTACCAACTGATCGGTCCCATCAGTTTGACCATCAAAAAACACGACGTCTCAGAACCGCCTGACAGGTAATCTTGTATAAGCAGGGTTTTAAGAGTCGCCAAAATAGTGTCTCGCTCGTTATAGGCCGCGACCACGACATCGAGACACGGGGTAGTAGTTCTGAGCTGAGCCGCGGGGTTAGCAGCGGAGAGCGCCCCCTCCTGAGAAATAGTCAAAACGATCCAGAGCAAAGGTAGCCCAAAAACGCATCGCCTTTAAGCCCAAGCTTAGATAAAAAATCACTTGCCAAATGAGCGTGGGCAGATGTACCGCGACACCGTTGCTTTGCCCCAGGCGCCGACGCAGTTCTCCCCCTAAGGGTCGCAAGCTCCGCATGTACGCGAGGTCATAAGGCTGACCGGTTGGCGTTCAGCCAACACCGCTTGGCGCGCGCAGCTTTCTCCATGATCCCACTCATCACGAGTGACCAGCGCGGAAACGTCCGCACCGGCTCGTAGGCCCGTCAAAAAGCTGCGTGGCCAACGGCACGCGGCCAGGGCAAGAGCCGCATGCCAAACCAGTAGTGGTTGCGCAGCTCCAAACGATCCCGATTGTAGTTGCGGCCAGCTGGTGTGACCTTATGGTAGACCTTGATGTCAGGCGTATACCAAATCTCGTAGCCGCGATCGAGCATGCGGTAGGAGAGGTCCTTCTCCTCGGTCGAATAAAAATAGCGCTCGGGGTATAAACCGGTCTCGTTGAGCGCGCTGGCCCGAATAGCATGGCCGGCCCCGGGATAGTAATAGGTCTCAAACGGTCGCGCCCGATCTCGCGCTGGCAATCGGCCCGGAAACCCCCAGTGCAAATTTTTGTCGGGCGTAAAATAGCTGCGCTCCTCAAAGGCCAGCACCCCCAGCATCGGTTTAACCCTAAAATATTGTACGATCCGCTCGGTCGCACGCACGTCACGGTAGCTGGCATCGTCGTCCACGCAGACGATAATCTCGCCCCGCGCCACGCGCATCCCAGCATTACGACCCCCCGCCACCCCCAAATTTTTGCTCGGCTGAACCACGCGCACCCAACCAAATCGCTCGCGCAAGAGCTGCAAGGTAGGTTCATCCGGGCCATTGACGACCACAATGACCTCGAGCGGTTTGTAGGTTTGCTGCGCGAGAGCGACAAGATTTTCGGCGAGGTCGGCCGTGCGGTTACGCGTCAAAATCACGTAGCTAACCAGGGGGCTCAGGGCCGATTGGGCGACTTCCATAGTCGACGGAGTATGTCAGGATTGGTCTGGTTTTTCAAGGGCCTAAGCCAAAACAAAAAGGCCGGCTGGAAGTTTCCAACACGGCCTCATGATGACGACACGACGGACGCAGAGCTAGTGCTCCTTGTGGAGCAACTCGAACGGCTTGCGCACCTTGCGCTTGACCCGCACGCCGCCGGTGACGATGACGTACCCGAGACCCGTCACGATCAGGACGGTGATGACCAAGATCTTCAGTTCGAGGATGAGGTATGGTCCTTTCGGTCGGTGCGCAGCCGGACGAACTCCAGCAGTACGCCACACGCGACAATTGCGAGAACCGCGACTCCAATGCCAGCACCACAGAGGTAGACCGGGATGACGCCGATGTAGCCCTGCATGGTGAGCATGCCGCTGATGCCGGCGGCCACCACGCAGACCAAGAACACGACGATGAAGTTGACGATCCAGGTTTGTAGTTTTTTCTCGGTGGTCTCCAGGGACATTGTGCTACTCCTTGTCGATCTGGGCCTCGGCGGGAGCCGACTTGAGTAGGCTCGGGTAGAACATGATCACCAGGCCGACCAGCGTGGTCAGGCTGATGGTGAAGATCTCGAGCGCGATCCGCGAGTAGCGGATGTGCCCAATGTAGTTGAGGTCGTCCCCGATCAAGAACTGACCGGAGAGAAAGGCAACGAGACAGACAAAGCCGAGAATCTCGAGGGCGAGGCGACGGTTCATGGATCCTCCTTGGAGCTCTAGGGTGTGTCGATATTCCTGTGTCCGTGCTGGCCTTTTGGGGTGTCTAGTAGTCACAAAAAAAACCAACAGGGGCACAGGACTGTCAAAGAACTGACTCAAAAAACTAGCACAATTTAGGCCCAAAGTCAACCGGGCTTTTTTTGCCCCGGGAGGCCTAGCGCAGCTGCCGCAGGGCAAAAAGAACCTGTTGCTGCAAGGTCTTTTGGAGCGCTGCATCACCCAGCTGCAGATAGAGCAGCCCCGGGAGGTAGCCAAGATAGGCGGTGTTTTTAGTGGGATTGATGGCTAAGAGTGCCCCGTCTTGTGCCTCAAGATAGGTCGTCGTACCCGGGCCCGCCGTGACGGCCTGCAGGGTGCGTAGACCCTCGGATTTATTTTGCTCGAGCACGGCATCGCCAATCGTCACGGTTTGTCCGACCGTTTGCGGATCGATTGCGGTGCTCACGCGCGCGGTCGTGGCCTTACCCGATTGCAGGCCGGTTAGACCGAACCATTCTTGAATTTGTTGCGCGTCTCGCTCACCGGTCAGGGAGAACTCCGCAAAGCGCATGTCCGCAATGAGGTTGCCGCCCCGCGCGTGCCAGGCCTTGATCGTAGCCAAGGTCGGCTCGGGCACCACAAACTGGTAGGGTGCAATCAAGGTGTCGTAGTCCGCCAACCGTCCCGCAGCGATAGCCTCGTCCGACAAGACCGCCACGGGTACTCCCGCCTCCTCGAGCAACTTAAACATCCCCTGCAGATTAGTCTGCCAAAAGTCATAGGGCTCCCCCGCCTTGGTAAATTCTCGGCTGGCATGCACGCCATAGGCCATCCAGCGTGAGGCCAAGAGCGCCACCGGTTTTTGCGTAAAGGCTGTACGCTCGGCCATGGTCTGCTTGAGCGTACGTTGCCAAGTGTACGTGCCATCTTTGTCCCACTGCTGCAAAAAGTTTGCGACGCCCAATCCGGCAGAACCGTTACGCATAGCCCAGCGGATGCTCTCTTGGACGATGACATCCCGCCGCTGGCCAACCTCGGGTGGAGCAATTGGTTCAACCGAATCCTCATAGATCACCGTGGCCCCATTACCCCGGGCGTGACTGACCATAACGCCGACGATAGAGGGATCGCTGATGCTGCCGTCACCGGTCAAGTGGTGGCAGTCCACCGCGACGATGTCGGCATAGCGCGCCACCAACTCCAACGGACTGGTAAAGATCGCGTCAATTTTGGTGAGGACCTCGCCAAAGTGGAGGTAGACTTTGCCACCCGCGCGCTTAATAGTTTGACTAGCACCCTGCACCGCGGACTCCAGGGCCCGCTCGCGGAACTGCATCAAGTCGACAAAACGCGGATCGAGATCGGGATTGAGGCCAACCTGGTTGTAGTCAACCCGCAGCATGGGCGCTTCGGCAAAACTGGTGTAACTAGTGTGCCAGCGGGCGTTGAGCGCAGTGACAGTGCCGTACTCGTCCTGTAAATACTCCGCAAACTCCGCGCGCGCACTTGGCCCATAGTCCTGCCACTTAAACCCCTGCTGCGCAAAACGTGTCTCCATTTGGTTGTTGAGGTTGGGGTTAAAGGCCAGCATGCGGTCACCATAGCGGCTTGTATAATGCTGAACAGCCTCGCGCAGGTAGCTCTGATAGGCCTCGTTGCCGGCCTTGTGTGTAAACGAGAGTTGCGGATAGTGCGTGCCGTCAAAATCTTGTGAGGCGGCCTCGGGGTAGCGTTCAAAGAGCCAGGTAGGGGCGGCTTGGTACTCCGGCTTAGTTTGGTCCGTACCAAAGAGCATGCCGGCGTCGAGCACGAGGATTACATTAAGTCCATGGTCGCGGACGTGGTCGAGGTAAGGATCGTAGCTCGCAAATTCAAACTGGCCCGGGGTGTGCTCGACGCCTTGCCAGGGCACGTCGGTGATAATAGTGTTGGCACCCCAAGATTTGATATCGTCCAAAAAGCGATCCCAGGAGGTCAGGTTGGCGTGTTCGGCCTGCCAACTCCAAATAGAAAAATACACGATCGGCTCGTTGTTGGCGGTTTTTAGGGTTGGGCGTTGTTCGACATACGGCGTATTGGTCGGAACGGCCGTATGCGAGCGCCAGTACCAAACCCCAAAACCTCCCGCAATCAAGAGGAGTGCTAGGCTTAAAAAGATGAGGAGGTTACGGCGCATGGCGTTTTTTCTTGATCAAAAAAATACAGAGGGGAACGGTGATGAGCAGAATCAATCCTAACACGGACAAGCCCTTACCGTAGCGGATAGAACGCGGCTCGTAGCGCAACTCGATGCGGTGCGGACCGGCGTGGACAAAGACGGCTCTAAAATTGAGGTCGGCTTGCTCGATCTCGGTTGGCACCTCGTCCACGTACGCCACCCAGCCGGGGTAATAGGTATCGGAGACCACGACGTACTGGTCGGCCGGGGCGGTCAAGAGTAGCGAGAGAGAGTTATTTTTGTAAGACTCGAGTGTGATCGGGACCGTGCGGTCGACCCGCTCGGGGTAGGCAAAAAAGGAGAGGTCGCTCGCCAAAAAAGCCCGCGGCCAGACGCGTAGGTTCTCATAGAGAATAAAATCCGGGGTTTGCAGCACGGGTCGGTACGAGGGTAGTTCTTCCGGACGAAGGCCCATGATCGTAACCAACTCGTACTCGTCGCGCGCCAAGATGTAGCGCACCCCAATGGCACTGAGATACTGCGCTTGCGCGGCGGTAATCCCCTGGCTGTTACCGAGCGAGGCGACGTAGGTACTAAAGGCACGCTGCTGATCAGCCACCCCGAGCGAGTCGTAGACCCGCGGATCCAAAAAGCCGTAGTACATGCCGAGGTTGGGCCAGACGTGTGCGGTACTGGAGATCGACATAAAACGGTCGACCCGCGCCTGCTGTTGGAGGTAGCGCAGGAGAGGCGTGACGGGATAGTGCTGGGCGGGTGTGGTGGCGGGCTGGTACCAGAGTCCGTGTAAGCCGGTCTCAGCCAGCATGACGAGGGCAGCCACCCCAAACGCAACCCAACGCCAGCGGGTCAAGGCAAAGACGAGAGCGAGGAGCCCCGCGTCGAGCGCAATAAACGGTAGCACCCAGTGCAGATAGCGTAGGTAGGTCGTCGTGAGTTCCCCACTCGGCAGAACCTGCTCCATCCCCACCAAAAACGTGAGGACGGTTGCCGCACCGAGAAGGGTCAGTGCACCCGTCACACCGATCCAACGTGCGGTCCGGCTGGCCCGCCGCTCGATCAGGTTCGACCAAAAGAGAGCTGCTAAGACACAGAGAGCAAACGCGGCCGCAAACAGCAAGCGAATGTGATTGGTGCTATCGAGGAGCGGTACGCGCGTGAGCAAAGTAAACCAGTGGGGTGCGTGATAGACCAACCCAAGAGTGCCGGCTAGGAGTGCCACAAAAAACCAAACACGTTTGCTCCTGGCACAGGCAACGATCCCCGCCAGAGCACTCCCCACCACGAGCAAACCGACGTAACCGGAGGTGACATCGTTGTAGTTGGTGGCACTCGCCACAAACCCTGGCACCTGGGCGAGGCCGTGCCAGGCCTGGTTACCGAGCAGATCCGGAACCACATTGAGACCGATGTAGCGCACCAAGAGCCAGTAGGGATTTTGTGCCAGGGAACTGCGGGCGACTAGTTCAAAACTGTGCTGGAGGTACTCGATAAAGGGCAGCAATTGCACGCCGGTGAGTGCTAGACCGACTAGGCCTGCCAACAGTAAGCCGAGTGCGACACCCAGTTTGCGGCGCCAGTGTTTGAGCCCGCCTGTTGGGCCGTACGTTTTAAAAAGCAAGATCGCCAGCGCGTAGGCAACAATAATCAAAGCGCAGTGGGTAAAGGTCTGCACGTGCCCGGCCAAAAATCCAGCCGCGAGCGCTAGCGCAAAGCCGACGTAGTTGCGCAGCTGACTAGGGTGATTGGTGGCACGTTCTACTAGCCAAAGACCCAGCGGCAAAAAGAACATCACCGTCGGGATCGGCCAGTAGAGCCAGACCATGTTGCTGCCCGCAAACATAAAGGCGGCCGCGCCAAAGAGCGCGGGCAGATGTCGCACCCGGATCTCGCGTAGGTAGCAGTAGGTAAAAAAGCCGATCAAAAACAATTTGGCCGCCATAGCGAGCAAGAGTCCCCACTTGTACCCGAGGACGATCACAAGCCAGGTCAGCGGGTAAAACAATGCGGACTGAGAGTTGGCTACGTGGGGGACACCGTTACCTTGGTAGGGGTTCCACCAAGGAAACTCACCTTCTTTGAGTGAGCGCCGATCAAATTGGTACCAGGGTTCAAACTGTAAAATTGCATCGCCGGAGAGGGGATTTTGCGGTTGAACAGCGGGGGAGTCGCTCGTCTCTGGTGGAGCCGTTCCGCCGCTGGCCGCTGGCTCAGCGAGTCGCGTGGTCGACTCAATTTGTAAAATGTCGGCAGGGGAGTTGAGCCTGTCGGTAAAAAGGGTCCGCGCAAAAAATCCGACCAACAAGAGCAGTAGGATCGCCGCCGCCCAAAGATATCGAGAACGCAAAAAACGGAGCAGTAACCGTAGCGCCACTCGCCCACCGGCCAGCATTTTTTGTGAAATTTCTCTCGTCTTAGAAAGCTTGCTTGAGGGCACGTTCAACATGGTCCGCCGCAGATTGCCAGCTGATCTGTTTTGTTTTTACTAGTCCCCCTTCGCGGATTTTTTGCGCGAGTGCCTTGTCGTCAAGTAATTTTGCCAGCGCGTCAGCAATCCCCTGCGGAGTTGGTTGGGCCAGCAGAACCGTTTTGCCATCCTCAAAGACACCTTCGGTCGTCTCGCTCTTGATGTCCACGACCGGACAGCCACAGGCCATCATCTCGTGCGGAAAAATCGAGTAGTTGGTCAGCGAGCACACCAACGAAACACTAGCGCGTCTAAAGAGTGCCCCGAGTTGCTCCTCGTTGAGGACCCCGAGACTCTCGTACGCAAACGGCACGTGGATGCCACTCAAGTCGTAGCCGTACAAAACGATTTTGGTTTGCGGTCGAGTCGCCTTGAGTTGCTTGAGCGCTTGCAGAGCGAGCTCCCAGCCCCGCCGAGGCGTGGCCGGTCGCGCATAATAGATGACAAGATTGGGGTCGCGCTGCACGCTGGCCGCTCCGCCGATTTGTTCATCCGTAAAATACTTGATGGGGTCAAAAGCTTGCTCAAAGTAGGCCGCCGACATACCGTACTTTTTTTGGAGCAACCCTGCCAACCAAGCGCCGTTAGTAACACCGGCCAGACCCATGCGATAGGTGTTCTCGGCAAAGACATAGCTCGAGCTCATCGGATAAAACCAAGGCTCAAAATCCTGCACCATATAAAACTTTCGTTTGGCGTTACGCGCTTGGTAGACCGGATACGCCGTGTGCCAGTTGGTTGCGATCAGGGCATCGCACGCACGCAGTTTGCTGACGGCCTGGCTCGAGTCGGCACCCAGCAGGCTGAACTCCGCCTTGACCGGCTGAAAATGCGTGCGTACCGTGTCGCGGAATTCTGCCGCGGTTTTAAACTTGCTCCGTCCAAAAACGTAAAAATGCTGATCGTGGCCCCGTTCGTCCAAATACCTGGCAATCCGGAAAATATTACGGTGGCCCCCGCTGCCGATGTCCATATCGGGGATGACCCAATTAATTTTGAGGGTCGAACGCACACTCTTGAGGCGTGAGGCGTCCGTGAGCGGGCGCGTGTTCCAGGTATCGAGTTCAACCGTACGGGTAACCGCACCAAAATAGTCAAAATCGTCGCTAAACCGGCCCTTGGTTGGGTCGGTAACATAGGAGATGGTGCGGCGCACGGCATAGACAAAACCGTGACGTGTACGCTCTCGGTTAAATTTTGCGATTAGTCCGTTAGGCATTGATCAAATGATACTCACGTGAAACTCGTTTTTGCAGCCAGTGTGGCAGGCGCTCGAGGCGTGGGCCGACGTACCCGCCCAACTGCCGCATAGTAGCAAGAGCGGCTGCGCGCGGGTACCAGAGCGTTTTTTGAACCCAGGACAGACGCGGGTCGGAGGCCAGAGCATGACGCGTCGCGAGACTAGCGCGCAGCACCCGACCAGGCAAATGCCAAAAGCGCTTAACATCAATATACCCAAAGGCCCGATACATCCCCTGCCACTCGTCGGTGTAGCGTCTAAAAAATTCCAGCGTGCCAAAGTTATGCGAGTGGTAGACGGCGGCGCGTGGTTCATACACTTTAAACCAACCCGCCTCGAGTAAGTCGCGCGCGATCAATTGATCCTCGCAGTAGGTCACATCTCTAAAGTTGCACTCCTCCCAGGCCGAACGCCGGATGGCTGCATTGACGTCCGAGGAAAACCGCATGAGTTCGTCATTGGGTTGACCCGCACGGTCAACGCCCGGTCCAGGCTTAGTGGCATAGGTCGTAGCACGCCCACGTCCGTTTGTATTTTTTTCGGCAAAACCCGCAAAAAAAGCCAGGAGTTCTGCCCGGATCACCGGATTACCATCCGGCCGCGGCGCTTGTGGCCCAAAAACGATCCCGACATTGGGATTAGCAAATGGTGCGGTGATGTGCGCGAGCCACTGGGGTGTCATAGGCGAGGCATCGTGTGTGATCAAAACGAGCAACTCACCACGGGCCTGCTGGGCCATATAATTACGGGTCTTGCCGTGACCAAACTCGCTAGCCTTGATGTGCATCAAGCGCACGTCAAACGGCTGCACTGATTTTTGTACCCGCTCGGCAAAAGCGTTAATGCGCTCGACCGTGCCATCGCTCGAGCCACTATCAACGATCAGCACTTCAAAATTGACACCCCGTTGCTGCTCGAGGGCACGTAGGACGTGCTCAAAGAGTGGACCTGCATTTTTGGTCGGCAAGAGCACGCTGACTTTGGGAGCAAGCTTTTTGCTCATAGGGTGTTGTCCAAGAGTACCGATTTGGTTGGCAGCAACTCGAGGCCGCTGCGGTTCCAATAGGTTTTGTAGGCGCGATAGCCTTTGTAGAGTTGCCAACGTAGAGCGCGGGTGAACCAATAGTACTGAAATTTACTCAGCGGTTTTTTAGAGTCACGGTTGATCCAGGGCTCAAGCCAGGCGGTCAGATAACGCGGCAGGCCGAGACTAAGTAAGGGGTGCCGTCCAAAGGTGAACTGCGCCTCAAGGTGCGGAAATTTAGCCAAAAAATACGCCAACGAGCGACCATTGTTGTAGCGCTTACGCAAAAACTCTGTATAGGTAGGATGGTAGTCGTGTACCGCAGCGGCCTCTTGGCGATAGATCATGCGCTCGCCGTACATCTCGAGCCGGTAGCCCAAGTCGATGTCCTCAACGCCGTAGACCGTAAAGCCCTCGTCGTAGCCGCCTACTTTTTGTAAGGCCTCGGTGCGGCAGCTCACGTTGCCGGTATAAAAGTAAGCAAAACTGGTCTGTTTAGGATCCAAAAATTTAAAGGTATTTTGGTCCTCGCTCTCTTTGAGGTAGCGCAAAAAGCGGCTGGGGCTCTCCTCCCAATTGACCGAAATATGCCCCAGCACCGAGCACGGTCCCTGCGCATGTCCACGCAAGTGCTCCTCGATCAAGGTTGGCGTGGCGAGGATGTCGTCGTCAATAAACAATACCAGCGGCGTACTCGCACGCCGAATTCCCTCGTTGCGCGTGGGTGCTGCGCCCGGCTTTTTTTGGTAGGCGTAGGCCAGGTTGTCATAGCGTTGACAGAGCGCGTCCATCATGGCACGGGTTTGGTCACTGGAGCGGTTGTCGACCACAATCACGTCGTACTCAGAGCGCGGCACACTTTGCTCCATGATTAAACGCACCGTCTCAGGCAACTGCTTGCCCCGATTGTAGGTTGGGATTACCACCGTAATTTTTTTGCCGGTCGAACTCCGAGAGGTCGCTGGCGTAGCGGTCTGAGACATAGTTACCAGCGTCTAATGTGATAGTCCCAGCCCACAAATCTAATCCAGCGATGCCCCGGTACGGCGGCCTGCTCGCGCCGGCGTCGGATCAAGTGTGGCAGGTTACGCAAGTGTGCTACCAGAGCGCGCAGCAACAAACGCTTGCCGGTCAGGGAGTGATCTGACTGCAAAAAAACGAGACGGAGCATCTTGCCGCCATAGCGCAGGTACTCGCGCAGGCCGCCGTACACAAAGCGCAGCATCAGACCGTTTCTAAAGGCTAGGTAGTACTCGCGCTCACCGCCCTTGGCGCTCTTGACCCCCTGCTCGTGCCAGACTTTGGCACGGGGTTCGTACACACAGCGATACCCTTTGGCCCACATGCGCCAGGAGAGATCGACGTCCTCACAATACATAAAGAGCCGCTCATCAAATACACCGGTACGCAGGAGCGCCCGGCGCCGAAGTAACGAGACTGCCCCACTACACCAGGGGGTCTCCTGGGTTTGCTGGTCAAACCACTTGGGATGTTCGACTGGTTGCTGCGCGGCCTCGACGATGCCAATCCCGCGCTCTTGCTCGGCCCGCATCACTAAGGTCTTGAGGGCCTCCGGAGCAATGCGCGTATCGGGGTTGAGCAGTAAAATGTAATCGGCCTGGCAGGCGCGCAGGGCAACATTGCAGCCCCCCGTAAAACCCTTGTTGGTACCTACTGCTACGAGCGTGACGGTTAGCCCGGCCGTTTGAGCCCGTAGCAAGGCCAGGGTGGTATCGGTCGAGCCGTTATCGAGCAAAAACAAGTGCAACCGATCAGGGGGATAGTCCAGTGCGCGGATTGCCTCGAGGTAGCGGGTCACGTGTCGCGCACCGTTGTAAAAAACGGTCACGATGTCGACGGTGGGCCAGTTGGTCAAGGGCTTGAGCGTTGGGAGAGTCACGCGCTCATGGTGTCCAGCCCGAACCACGGCCGGCATACTCTCCGGTAGACGCAAGGACAAGCGTCGTAAAACAGCGCCACCAATGCGATTGATCGTTAGCATAAGCACACTATTCAGCCACAGCTGCCGGGCTTTTGCAAGGGCTAACGCACACGGCGGCCGACACTCTATGCGTGTAGCTGCAAGAGACTTTTGAGGGCGCTGCGGTACTGGTGATCTTGTTCAACCGACCAGCGCCGCAGCAGGTCTAGTTCACGCTTTTTTTGCTCGAGGAGTGTGCGCTGTTGACTGGTCCGCAGCTCGCTTGCGTTGAGCTGTCGCCGACGGGCATGGAGTTCTGCCAGAAGATTAAAAATCAGGACCAACTCTTTTTTAGAAAAATCACGTAGTGCCATGCGGGTCGCCTCGAGGTAGGCCTGTCCAAACTGTTTGTCGGGTTCGAGGTGGTTGCCCTCACCCCACTCGTTCCAGGCGTTGATAAAGACGAGTTGTTCGGAGGGTTTATTTTTTTGGGCCTGGAGCAACGTCAGGGAGAGCCAGAGCTGATAGAGGGCGGGAGTCGAGTCGGTAAAGAGGTGCGCGCCCTTTTTACGGCGAGGCGAATTATCAAAACCGGGCGTGACACAGCCAAAGCGTTTGTAGGCCGGCTTGGGTTGGGCGAGTGCACCGTGCACGAGCTCCTCGTAGGCAAAAACGACGTCGCGTTCACGGTCGATGCGCGGCCTTGTCGGGATCACCAGCTCCCAGTTAGGTTGAAATTCTACGGCTGCATCAAAGCCCAAGGCGGTGGGTTCGTCCCGCTCATTAGGAAAGCTCTCCACTCGACAAAGGTACAGCTCGCCGATGCCAAGACGACGCGCCTCTTCACGCCAGACCGTGGTCAGCGCGCGCGGATCGGGCATGTGGTGGGCCCGGTAGATCAGCCAGAGGGGTTTACCGTCGATGCGAATGTAACGCGGGTCCTTAAAAAACGGGGCGAGGTACTGGAGATGTTTGCGCTCTCCAGCGGGGCTGTAGCGCTGTGGCATCAAGATCTCTTTTTGTGAACCATCCCAGGCTCGGGTCCAGGGTTCGTTAGCCCAGCACAGACAAAAGGGGTAGTCGGGTGTCCCTAGTGCTTGCAAGTCCTCGAGCGGTTTTTGTAAGAGAAGTTTGCCATCAAACCAGTAGTGGTAGTAGCAAAAACCAAAAATACCAGCGGCAGCAGCGAGCTTGGCCTGCTGCTCGCGCACCGTCTCAGCGCGCAAATCGTAGTAGCCTAAGTCGGCCGGCACGTGGGGCTGGTAGTGGCCGGGGAAACGTGGCTTTTGTTTGGCGACGTTGGTCCACTCGGTAAAACCTTTGCCCCACCAGGCGTCGTTCTCGGGGATCGGGTGGTACTGCGGGAGATGAAACGCGATCAGTCGCGGCGGGCTCATGACTGTCGCGGTCCGACCAGCGCCTTTTTGAACCGCGCGAGCCGCTGTGCCAGACGATAGGTTCGGGAGTGCTCGATGTGCTCAAGACGCATCCGCGTCGCCTCTAGCTCCGAGCGCAAAGGGCGCAGCTGCCCGACCTCTCTCCAGAGGGCTTCGTGCTTGGCATGGAGGGTCTCATAGTTTTTGCGCCAGGCGGCTGCATCAGCTTGGGGTCCCACTTGGAGTGCCTGTAGGCGCCGTAGTTCCGCCTCGATTTGGTTACGGTGTGCAATGACCTCCAACTTAGTCTTGACCTCGCTCGTGTAGCGTAAGTCCTCCACATCGGTCAGTTGCGAGGGGGCGGTGAGCGCCGTGAGGGGTCCGTCCGAGCAGACCGCAATAAAAAACTTAGGGGTACGCTGCCAAGCTTGTGCACCAACAAATTCGGTCCCGGTGCGGATGAGGTAAAACTCGTGCAACGGCTCGGTCTTAGTCGAGCGGATCGGCCAGAGCTGCGAGCTACTCAAGACCCGCTGACCAAACAGTTGCACGTTGGCAAAGTGACTTTTGGTGAGCTGTTCAAACTCGTCCAAAAAAAGCTCTTTGATATGGTAGGGATTGTCGTGCTTTTGGTCGTGCTCGTAGATGGCCTTGTTGGGCGTCGAGACCATAAAGACGCCGCCAGGTTTGAGCAGGCGGCGGACTTCGCGCAGGAGCTCCTCGTGCTCGGTGACATGCTCGAGCGCTTCAAAACAGGTGATCACATCAAAGTGCTGTACCCCCTCGATGGGAATCTGCGTGATAGAGCCGTGCACAAAAGACAAATTGTGCGCGCTGTAGCGCGAGGCGGCGTGGTGGAGTGCCTCTGCGTTGAGTTCAACCGCGGTAACCTGTAAGGCCTGGCGGGCCAACAAAGCTGCTCCATACCCCTCACCCGAGGCCAAATCTAAAACGCGCTTGCCACGCACAAACTGTGCAGCGTACGTATAGCGATGTAGATGTTCGTACCCTCCCTCGATTGCCTCACTCCATGGCAAGTACCGTTCCCCTGTCTCTGGCAACATAGCGTCCTCTTTGTATAACAAAGCCGACAGAACCCAGCAAGCGCCGGCCGGGCGGGTTGCCCACTCGGCTAGCCGATGCGCGAGCGGTAGGCACTCACCACAACCTGGGGTGGACCTTCCATCACTTTGCGGCCACGGTCCATGAGGATGACGCGATCGCTGAACCGTTCGATACTACGCAGGTCGTGTGAGACAAACACGATCGTTTTTTCTTGCTGCTTCATTTTTTCAAAGAGGGCAAAGCATTTTTGCTGAAAACGCTCGTCGCCGACCGCCAATACCTCATCAAAAAGCAAGATCGGCGCGTCGCTCTGGATCGCGGTTGCAAAGGCCAAGCGCACGTACATCCCCGAGCTAAAATTGCGTAGGCGCGTATCGATAAAGCGCTCAAGCTCGGAGAATCGTACGATGTCATCAAACTTTTCGTTGATCTCGCGGCGGCTGAGTCCCAAGATCGCGCCGTAGAGAAAAATGTTCTCTCGGGCGGTCAGGTCGTAGTTAAAGCCAACTCCCAACTCCAAAAACGGTGAGATTCGATCACGCACGGTTAACTCTCCTCCAGTCGGTTGATAAATACCGGCAATGATTTTAAGCAGGGTTGATTTGCCGCAGCCGTTGGGGCCGATCAGCGAGATGAACTCCCCGGGCGAAACGCTAAACGAGACGTTATCGACCGCTTTAAATTGCTCGTAGGTACGCGGCCGCAAGATAGAGGCCAGGTTTTCTTTAACCGAGCGGCGCTGCTCGTGCGGCACCTTAAAGACTTTAGTGATGTTGTTGAGTTCGATCAGGGGCATAGTGGTAGCGGGCGCGCGGTTAGACTTCTTCTGCAACACGTTTTTCGCGGCTTCTAAAAATCAGATAGCCCAGCGAAAAAATCAAAAGCGAGGCGGCTAGTGTAATGAGTAAGTCACTACCGTTGGGCCAGTGCAGTTCTACCAGTAACTCGCGTGTCTCGTGGATAATGCGGTGCATCGGGTTGAGGCCCATAAATTTTACAAAGCGCTGGGGGACGATCGCGAGCGGATAAATAATGGGCGTGACCCAAAATCCGATTTGGAGCAAAATCTCCCAGATGCTAGCGAGGTCACGCAGACGGACATACCAGACCGAGAGGGCCAAGGAGACGCCGAGGGCAATCAAAAAAAGTTCGGCGATGACAAGGGGGAGGGCGGCAAACGTCCAGGCGATCTCATGTTGAAAAATCGCGGCCAGAACAAAAAAGATCACAAGGTTGAGCAGGAGTGTGAGGAGGGTGGTGACGTTGCTGGCCAGCACCACCGTAAATTTATTGACGTTAATTTTAGTGAGTAAGCTCGATTTGTTGACCAAGGAGTGCATGCCATTGAGGGTCGCCTCGGTAAAGTAGTTCCAGAGCAGGATCCCGAGCAAGAGAAAGAGCGGATAGTTAGGGACATCAAAACGGACAAAAATTGAGAACACTAAGTAGAGGCTGCCAAAGATGGCGAGTGGCTTAAGCAACGACCACAAATACCCGAGGACCGAGTTTTTGTAGCGTAATTTAAAGTCGGTGATGGCGAGCTCTTTGAGTAGGCTGAACCGCATTGGACGAGCAATTCAAGCATGCTAGGAGCACTCTGGCAAGTGTTCTGCTTTGCATTGCGGACCTCGTTTGCTAGCCTGCGAGGATGGTTTTACGAAGCCCTGGCGACGGTCACTCCTCTAACTGGGTTGTGGTGCCAACATATAACGAGGTCGAAAATATTGCTTTGCTGATTCCTGCCATCCTCAAACAGGGTCAAGATTTTGGCGTACTCGTTGTCGATGATGGTTCACCCGATGGAACGGCTGACTTAGCAGAAAAAACCGGCCGTGCCTGGCCGGGACGAGTGGAGGTGGTGCGACGTCAGGCTAAAGAAGGCTACGGTCGCGCCATTATGGCGGGCTGGCGCGAGGCACTGCGACTCGGAGCCCAGGCGGTGTTTACGATGGACTGTGATTTTTCGCACGATCCGGCGGCCTTGCCTCGGCTGGCCTTGCAGCTTGAGCACACCGATGTTGCGGTGGGGAGTCGCTATGTACTCGGTGGTCGGACGGTCAACTGGCCTACCCGTCGCAAGGTGCTCTCGGCCGTGGCCAACCGACTGGCACGATCGGTGGCGGGATTACCGGTGCATGATTGCACGGGTGGATTCCGCGGGTATCGCATCGAGGTTATTGAGCAGTTGGTGAAAGAGCGCGTGCAATCGGCCAACTACACTTTTTTAGTTGAGACACTTTTTTTGGCGCAGCGTATGGATTTTTCGATCGGCGAGATTGCGATCATCTTTAAAGAGCGCGAGCGTGGCCAATCAAAAGTTAACGGCAAGCTCATTGCGGGCGCGGTACTCAATCTCGCTAAGATTGGACTACGACGACTTTCTTTTGGGCGACCGGCCGCGGCCGCAGCGCCAGAGCCAGCGCAAACCCGAGCACGATAAAGGGCGCACGGACACCTTCAAAGGTGCTGGGCACGGCTTGGATACTAAGGAGGGCCGCGAGACTGGCCAAGATGCCGGTGGTCGGCCAACGTTGGCCGGGACCGGCGAGGCGTCGCGCCACGCGCACGACGATCCAGACCAACCAGATGGCTGTGACGAACGCCGCAATCAGCCCAAACGTCACCACAAACTCGAGCGACAAGTTATGCAGGGCGTGCAGGGTCGGTTGACCCGGGAGTTCTGCCGTTACTAACTGGCTGGAGGCACCCGGCCCCAGCCCACGCCAGGGCTGCAGCTTGATCACGCGGATCCCCTCTTGCACCAGGGTCCAACGCGCATCAAAGGACTGGCGCACCCCGATCGTGGCCAAGCTCACCCGCTCGCGCACCGAGTCGGGCAAAACAAACCAATTGAGTCCAATGAGCAACGCCACGGCCAACGCGACAAGCCACAGTTTGCTGCGATATTTAGGCAGACGCACCAAGGCAACGATAAAAAAGATGAGAGCGGCAAGCGCGAGGGCAAGGAGTGTCAAGGACGAACCCGTAAAAAAAACGGCAACCAAGCCGGCTGCGACCGTACCGAGTGAGAGCCAGCGCCGCAGGCCGTTCCAGGCCAATCCAAAACCGGCAAGCAGCGGCAACAACAAGCCGAGACTGGCCGCCAGGTGGTTCTGCCCGATAAAGACGGAGGTGATCGCCCACTGCTGACGATAGGGGTTGTGTAAATTTGAGAGAGGCAGGTGTGTGTCGGCGAGTTTTTCGATGAGGCCGATGAGCACGATGCCGATCACGGCAACGAGCAACGCGGTCGCCACGTACTTGCTACCAATACTAGGACGAACAGCAACTCCAATCAGTGCGACCAACACAAAGCCGTTCAGCCACTCGTAGGCAAGTGGGATAGTCTGCGGAAAATGCGACCAGGTCAGCGAGAGCAGTGTCCAGCCGATGAGGAGTGCGGGCACAAGGAGCAGCTGCCACAGACCCGCCTTTTGACGCGACTCTTTTTTAAAGAGCACAACGAGCGCCCACACTAACAGTGTTAGCCCACCGAGAATCAAAAAGTTACGCGGAGCAAAGACGAGAGCGCCAAGGCGCGTCGCGGTGAGGTAGCGGGAATACTCCGCCAGCAGCACAAAGAGGCACGCCAGCGGAATCAGCCAGTAACGCTCAAACTTTTGTTCCATCTCTCTAGCCTAGCGTGTAAAACGAGGCAGTGCACGTACGGCCTCTAGTTCTTCCGGCGTGCCTACGGAATACCACTCGTGGGCCCGCACGGCGGTGATTTTTTGCGGGCCGCCTTGGTTGGCCGGCAGATGTGCGAGCTGTGCCATAGTTTGCGGCAGTCCGGCCTCGCCTTTAGGAGTCAGCCGAGGTGGCAGCGCAAAGTAGCGCTCGTCTAGAGTATAGACCGCGCAGTTAACGAGATAGGGCGGCTTGGGAGTGCCATCACCGGCTTCTCGGATGGCGGCAACGTAGCCGTCTGTATTGAGCTCGATACTGCCAAAGCGCTTGGGATCACTCACCTCTTTAACCAAAATCGCGTAGGGATGCTTGACCATCTCCTGCAAGTCACGCGCATCGTACAGATCATCCCCCATTAAGACCAAAAACGTGCCTGGTCGCAGTCCAACTTTGGCGGCGACAAGAGCCGCGCCTGTTCCACCTAGTTTTTCCTGGTGAACATACGTGACCGGCCTGCCGTTGTAGTTAGTGCCGATGGCCGCAACGATTTGCTCGGATAAGTAGCCGACCACGATCACAATGCGATCGATCTCAGGCGGAAGTGCGTCGAGCGTGTGTGTAAGGATCGACTTACCCCCGACCGCAAGCAGCGGCTTAGGGGTTTTGAGCGTCAAAGGCCGCAGCCGCGTGCCCAGTCCCGCTGCTAAAATGACCGCGTCCACAAAAGTCGAGCTGTAATTAGGCCTGTCCGGCGCGCTCGCTGTACTTGCCGGTCTCGGTGTTAACTCGGATCGTGTCGCCCACTTTAATAAACAGCGGCACGTTAACCGTAAGCCCGTTCTCGAGGGTGACTTCTTTAGTGCCGCCGGTGGCGGTATCACCCTTGGTACCAGGCGGCGCCTCAGTGACTCTAAAGTCGACTTTGTTGGGGAGTTCAACCGTGATGGGCTTACCATCAAAGTTGAGAATCGTATTGATGTCACTCTCTTTGAGATACTTGGCGGCGCTGCCCACGACCTCCGCCGGAATCCCGAACTGCTCGTACGTTGCCTGGTCCATAAAATAATACTGCGACTCATCCTTGTAGAGATACTGGGCCTGGCTGCGGTTGACGTCGGCGGCCTCGACCTTGTCGCCCTGCTTAAAGGTTTTTTCCAGCACACTGCCGTCTTTGAGGTTGCGCAATTTGGTACGCATGACCGGGCGGCGCTGGGCCGTCTTCATAAAATCCGATTTGAGCACCACGTAGGGCGCGTCATTGAGCTCGAGTACGGCTCCAACGCGGAGTTCATCGATTCGCATAGGACTCCGTTTTACCGCAGCTGGATGCACACGTCAACGACGGACCTGAGAGCGCGTTGACATACACCACCCTACGTGCGAGTCTGGCGCCAGCGAAATCGCACCTTTTACAAGGGAGGGCCTATGCACGAGAGCATCCTTTTGGAGTTCCAAAGGATACGCGCGATCATCAAACCTAACGCCTTTACCCTGGTCAGAGTGGAAGAAGAGCTGATCAATGACAAGGACTGGAGGGAGTTCTATCTGCACAATCCGCAACTCGAGTGCATCTACTGCGTCTGTCTTGAGTATGAACCTGTGGCAGAGACGATCGGCGTACAGGACACAATCAAGGACATCAGCTTTTGTTTTGGGATCGAAGACAACTGTATCGCACTCGAAGTGAACGATGAGACGTGCATCGTCAATGCTACGCTCACAGCAGAATTGCGACTAATCCGCGACTTAGTCAAGATCGAAGTCAGTCGGCTTTTTCTTACCTACCCGTTTATCTATCACCGTTAGATTCGTCTGACGGTGTTTTTTTATAAAGAAAAACCGCCAGCAGGATGAACCTACCGGCGGTTCTAACCGTTGGCGGGGATACTTCTTCTTATTCTTTTCCGATTCGCATGAGTTGTGTGCTCAAGGACTTGAGGCGCTCTGGGCCAGTTACGGGGTTACCGTCCTCAAGACCCTGTTCCATAAACACAGGCAGCTGTTCGAACGGATGACGACAGGAGAGGATGCCCCAGGTAATCGCCGCAACCGAATCCGTATCACCGCCCATCCGCAAGATCCTGCGCATGGCCTCCAGTAGGCTGTCGGTCTCTCGTAACAGGGTGAACACTACTCGCACTGTAGTTAGCGCAAACGGTTCGTGCACGTCGGGCACAATTGGCGTATCGAACCACCGCGCATACATGAATTCCAGTTCACCTAGATTCTGTAGCGGACAGCGCCGGTAGAAGTCGCGAAACTCCTCAAACGGTTCTTCCCGATAGAGCGCAAAGTAGGTGAGCAGAGCCACTGCCTTTGCGGAGAGAATTCCTGACGGCGTATTGTGCGTGACCTGTGCCTGGACCATCGCCGCACGCACGACATCCTGCACGCTAGCAAGCACACCACAGGGGACCGCTCGCATCGCGGCACCGTTCTTGGTCGAATGCGCCCGAACTCGCGCGAGCAACTCAGTGCCATCTTTGCACTCCGTGAGCAACCCCTGAAAGCCACGCGCGTAGCCGTGCCGGCGGCCGCCATACTGGAACTCCTCGACATACGCATTGGCAAAGTCCAAGGTCGTCCAGGGTCCCGTCGGCAATCGGAGCAGGACCTTAGTATTGGCAATCGACATCTCTGTATCGTCGGTATACTGGCCAGCACGGTGTTGTAATCTTGGATGACGGAGATACCGGTTAAAGCTGAGCGCCTCTCCTACTTGGTAGGTTTCGTCCGCATTGAGGTACTCGCAGGCGGCCGCGTACGCATCCGCCATGGCGATGTACAGCAAGAGCTTAGGATTTTTCCAGCTCATTTTTTTCCTTTCTAGCGTGGTAAAGAGCCTCCAAAAACTGAGTCGTTCATCCTATGCGCTTGTGAACGTTTTGTCACTTGCCCGAGCGAGGGGCAGCGCTACACTAATCCGCATGTCACAACCTATCCTCGTCACCGGTTGCGCCGGTTTTATCGGTGCCAACTTCGTTAAGCAATTCAAGACGCAATTTCCTGATCGCCGGGTCATCGGCATAGACGATTTTTCGAGTGGCCGCCGTGATGCACTCGACCCAACGATCACTTTTTACGAGGGTTCCATCTTGGATAAACAACTTCTCACCAAGATCTTCTCAACCCACACGCCGGAGTACGTGTTTCATTTTGCGGCCATGCCACGTGTCTCGCTCTCGGTCGACTACCCCGCCGAGACAACCGCAGCCAACATTCTCGGGACCGTCCAGGTTTTTGACCAAGCCCGTAAAAACGGAACCAAGCGCGTGATTTTTTCGAGTTCGTCCAGCGTGTATGGTGGCGCCGACAAAATGCCAACGCGCGAGGACGAGAACCCGCCCAATCCACAATCACCCTATGCACTGCAAAAGTGGGCCTGCGAACCCTTTGCCCAAATGTTTAGCAAACTGTACGGGCTCGACACGGTTTGCCTGCGCTACTTTAATGTTTTTGGTCCCGGGCAATACGGCGATGCGCCCTACTCGACCGTCATGTCGGCCTGGCTCGAGGCCCTGTATTTTCCTAAGACCGGCAAGGACGGCAAGCTTAAGAGAGCTTTTTTGGAGGGCGATGGCACCCAGTCGCGCGATTTTTGCTATGTAGAAAACGTGGTTAGCGCAAACATTTTAGCCATGCAGCATACTGAACCACTCCGCGGCGCAGTCTTTAACGTCGGCCATGGTGAACGTACCAGTCTGATTGAGGTCAAAGATCTAATCGAAAAATACACGGGTCAAAAACTCGATTTAGAACTGCGTGCTCCCCGGGTCGGCGACGTCAAACACACCCAGGCTGATATCTCCAAGGCCACCAAAATCCTCGGCTACAAACCACTCGTCAACTTTGAAGAGGGACTCAAGCGAACGGTTGCGTGGTTCAACCAACGCAAAGCACGCAGCAAGTCCAAAGCGGAACTAGCCGTTTAGGACTTTGCAGCTGAACGGGCATAAAGTTGTTATTTGACAGCCGCCTCGGCTTCGAGTTGCAAGTCTGATCTTAAAACCTCAGTGATCACCTGATCTTTAGTAAAGTCAAAAAATCTGACTGGTTTATTGAGGCTCGTCGCTAGATTGATCTCGACCAGGACTCCATCGCTGATTTGCCCAAAAACCCAGAGTTCATCGCAGCGACGGACAAGGGTATTGTTGCCATCCCGCACAGCATCTCGTTCAACACTGTCTAATAAAAAGTAATCAAAAATCATAAATGGATTGAGCGGCACTGCGCCATGTTGGATCACAAATCGACTCACGAACATACGCATATAGAAACGCTTTTTTGAAAGCGCTGTATAGACAAGACGTCGTTCAGCCATTGACTAGTTGTTGCCAACAAACTCTTGGCCGGGCTTCCACTCAACCGGACAGAGCTTGCCCGATTGCAAAGCCTGTACCACGCGTAGGGTCTCCCCGACCGAGCGACCCGCATCGTTAAACGAGACGAGTTGGTACTTAAGCACGCCCTCCGGATCGATCACAAAGGTACCGCGCAGCGCCGTGCCCTCCTCCTCAATCAAAACATCATACGCACGTGCGACCTCTTTTTTGATGTCCGATAACAACGGGAAGTTGAGCGTGATGCCCATATCTTTCTCCCAAGCTTTGTGTGAGTGCACCGAGTCGATGCTAATCCCAAAGAGCTGCGTTTTGATTTTGGCAAACTCGGGTGCGGCATTGTTAAAGCCTTTGATCTCGGTCGGGCAAATAAAGGTAAAGTCGAGCGGATAAAAAACCAGCACGACCCACTTACCGCGATACTCCTCAAGCTTAAACTGGCTGAACTCCCCTTTGTGGTAGCCCTCGAGTTCAAAATCGGGGACCGGATGACCAACCTTGATCATTGTAAGTACGTTACGTATTAAAGCTTCCAGCCTTTGACCTTGTCGTGACGCTCGCCCACCACGGTCCAATCGACATTTTTGAAGAACGCCTCTAGGTAGTCTTTGCGCTTGACCCCGTAATCGATCATGTAGGCGTGCTCGTAGACGTCCATAATTAGGAGCGGCACGCTGGCCCAGATCGCACCTTTGTCGTGGGCGTCCTGCGAGTAGAGATGCAATTGGCCGTCGTACATCGAGTAAGCCAAAACAACCCAACCACGTGCCGCGAGCCCCGCCGCTTTAAAGGTCTTAACAAATCCGTCCCACGATCCCCACGCACTCTCGACGGCTTTTTTGAGCGGGGCCTCCGGCGCTTTGCCACCCTTTACTAAGTTGGCAAAGTACCACTCGTGCAAGGTGATGCCGTTAGTGGCAAAAGCTTGCTGGCGGAGCAGTTCCCCCAGCTCAGAGTACGTCGCGTTAGTGCCCTCGAGACTAGCCTTGGGCAGGGTCTCCTCGATCTCACCAAGTTTTTTGACGTAGCCGGTGTAGAGCACGTCGTGGTGCTGCGCGAGTTGGTCGGCGCTGATACCGTCGAGCTCTGTGTATGGGAGTGGTTGTGGTGTACGTTGCATAGTCGTCTATCGTACCACGGCGCCGTCGACGCTCGCGTAGCGACCCAAGCCGCGACTTCCAGCACCCGCCGCCCGTGGGCCCTTGGGGTTACGCTTGAGATAGTCGATCAAGAGACGCACCCCAAAACCGGTTCCGCCGGCTGGTTGATAGCCCGAGCTACGGGTGCGCATGGAGGTCCCGGCAATGTCTAAAAAGGCCATAGGAACCTCGCCACAAAAAGATTCCAAAAAGGCCCCGGCCTGAATCGTATCGCCATACATCCGTTTGCCGGGCGCGACGTTAACCAAATCGGCCTTGCTGGATTTATTTTGCTGGCGATAAAAATCAACCAGCGGGAGCGGCCAGGTCCATTCAGCGGTCCGAACACTGGCGGCGTAGAGTTGTTCGGCCAGCTGATCGTGGTTACTGACCAGGCCAGCATAGTGCTCGCCAAAGGTGACGAGCGTGACCCCACTCAAAGTCGCCACATCAATAATGGCACTCGGGTGAACATTCTTTACTGCGTAGGCGTTGGCATCGGCCAAAATCAGGCGGCCCTCCGCGTCGGTGTTGCCAATCTCGACGGTCTGACCGTTGTAGGCTTTGAGAACGGAACCGGGCTTGTAGGCGTTGCCTCCAATGGCGTTCTCGGCCACCGGCACGACCGCGACCAGATTAGTCTTAAGTTTGAGTTGGGCCGCCAGCTTGAGCACGGTCAAAACGGTTGCAGCCCCGGACATGTCGAGATGCATCTCGGTCAGCATCCCATGGGTCGGCTTGAGATTGACACCACCCGTGTCAAAGGTAATGCCCTTGCCGATAAGCGCTAGACGCTCGTTACTGGCACGATTACCCTGATACTCTAAGACGATCAATTTGGGTGGCCAGTTGCTAGCACGTCCGACGGCATGCAATAAATTGAGGCCAAGTTTTTTGAGCTGCGGTGCTTCTAAAACAGTACAGCGTAATTTGTACTCCCGTGCGAGAGCTTGGGCATGTTTGGCCAAAGTCGCCGGGGTAACCTCATCGGAGTTGTCGTTTTGCAAATCGCGCGCCTCGTTGACGGCAGCTGCGATGAGTTGTTTTTCTTGAAAAGCCGCGCTGATCGATTTGGAGATGGTCAGGGGTACCAGATGCAGACGCTTGGTCGAGAACTTACTTTGCACGTGCTTGTAGCGATCAAATTCATAGCCACCCAGGAGCACCCCCTCGACTAGGCCGCCGACCAGATCAGCCGGCGTTGCAACAGCTGGGAGTTTTTCTGGCCACGTTAAAGCGGCCTCATCGATCCGGAGTTTTTCGAGCAGGTGCAAGCTAGTCGCCGCCGCAACTCGAGCACGCTCCAAGGAAAAATCTTTGCGCACTCCTAGACCAATCAAAATCAAAATGCGGTTTTGCTGGGCCGGACAGTAGAGTGCGTCACTTGTAGCAGCGCTAAACCCCCGCTTTTTTAAAAAGCCGGGGAGGTCCGCGATGCTCGGTTGCGCCACAGCAAATGCGGCCTTGGGTAGCCCCAGCTGGGGACGCGCAAGATCATCGGTAAAAACGAGGGCCACCAGGCCATCCACCGAGGTCGTTTTTTTGAGCGGTGTCAGTGTGAGTTGCGGGATCTGCATGTCCGCTGACCATACCGCGGCCACCCTACCAACGCAAGGCCAAAAGGTGCTAAAGCGACCGGCCTAAAACTGCAGAGCCTCGCTACCCTGCAAAAGCAAAATCAAAATCGTAGCAATCGATAAAAAGACGGAGATGACGATGGCGACCGACTTACGGACTCCTGTAATCGCGTGCAAACCGAGAGCAAAGTACAGACCCGGAGTACCAAGGAGGAGCGCCACGACTAACAGGAGTCGCGTCGCCCAAAAAACAGCGTTCTCCGGAGCAAACGACATCAGAGCAAGCAGCTGCACCAAAATAGCGATAATTCCTGCAAAAGCCAGTGGGATTGCGGCCAAGCCCGACATAACTAAGATCGCATTAAAATTTGCTTTGGCTCCAGAGGATTGGGTCAGTAAATAGGCTAGCCCCGAGACGGTCAGCCAGATCGCGATAATCCAAAAGGTAATCTCGGCAATGCTGCGCACGATCAGGACGGTGGTCAGGGCATCATGGTTGGCCAGACGTGAGAGCTGTAAACCGAGCAAGACGATCCAAATACTTCCCACCACAAAAAGAGAATCCGTGACCAGCGCATTCTTTTTAAGCTCTCTAAATGACTGAACCGGGGTCTTGAGGAAGTTCATCTCCTTTAGGATTTAGTGTAGCACAGGCCTTTTTAAGCCACTAACCCCCGTACGAACTGGTCGGAGCGGTTCCACCGGCTAGTCCTCTGTCAGAGAGCCAGCGCTCGGCATCC
Organism: Candidatus Anderseniibacteriota bacterium; assembly: GCA_046350855.1. Classification (GTDB taxonomy): domain Bacteria; phylum Patescibacteriota; class JAUYIX01; order JAUYIX01; family JAUYIX01; genus JAUYIX01. The sequence continues at coordinate 253,527 of JAXLZM010000001.1, forward strand.
ATACCTGCCATACAGCCCAGGCCCGCTGCCGTGATGGCTTGGCGGTAGCGGTAATCTTGTACATCACCGGCCACAAAGACCCCCTCGACCGAGGTGAGCGTATTGTTTTTGACCACGACGTAGCCTTTTTTATCGACCGTAATTTGGCCTTTTAAAAAGGGTGTGTTGGGAGCGTGGCCGATCGCGACAAACAGCCCATCCGTTGTAAACTCAGTCTCTTTTTTAGTGTTGACTTCGCGCAGACGTACGCCCGTAACGTGCTCTTTACCGAGGACCTCGGCGACCTCACTGTTCCAGATAAAACTAATCTTGGGATTTTTTTTGGCCCGTTCTTGCATGATTTTTGAGGCACGTAAACTGTCGCGACGATGCACAACCGTCACTTTGGTCGCAAACTTGGTCAAAAAGAGGGCTTCTTCCATGGCGGCATCACCCCCACCTACGACCACAACCTCTTTGCCCTTAAAAAAGAAACCATCGCAGGTAGCGCAGCTTGAGACCCCGTGGCCGATCAACGCTTGCTCACTCGGTAAGCCCAGCCACTTGGAGGAAGCCCCCGTTGCAATCACGATACTGTGGGTTTGAATTTGCTTGCCACCCGCCGTCACCACAAAGGGTTTTTTTGAGAGATCGACCGCATCGACGTTAACGTCGATGATCTCGGCGCCAAAGCGCTGGGCTTGCTCACGCATGCTCTTCATGAGATCAGGACCCAGAATCCCCTTAGGAAACCCTGGAAAGTTCTCGACCTCGCTGGTAATCATGAGTTGTCCGCCGGGGGTTGCACCCGCACAGACCAACGGCTTGAGTTCTGCCCGCGCCGTGTAAATGGCGGCAGTCAAACCCGCCGGCCCGGAGCCGATAATAACGACCGATCTAATCCCTGGTTGCATTGTGCCCAGAGTATACCAAAATCCCACGCAGCAAAACAAAAACCACCCGACTAACGAGTGGCTTTTGTTTATACACGGGCTTTGGACTAAACGTCCTGGGCCTTAACGGTCGTGCGCTTGTTACCTTTGGCGCGCTCTACTGCGCGATCCAACATCATGGAGACGTGCTTGTTCAACTCCTCCAAAAGCTCACCACTGGTCTTGCCGTCCTTGCTCTTGATGTAGGCTTTAACTTTGCTGCCGACGAGCATCATATCTGCTGCCATGTAAATCACCCCCTCTCGGGTAGGTTAGTAAATTTCTGCCCGAGTATAGCACAAGGCCTTGCGACGCCAAGTGGAGGGGTTTTATGCAGTTTCCCAAAATCTATGCTATGGAGGCGGGTCCTCCGGCAGAACTATTTTTGGCTCAACGAACCAGACTCTAGCTCGGTTGCGCGCAGTTTTTCGAGGAGGGCTTGGCCGCGTTCGCCCAGACGTTCCAGTTGTGGCTCAAGTTCTTTGGTTTTGAGTTTGCCCTCAGTAACCCCTCGCTCAAGCTCCGGAACCAGGTCGTGCACCTCGGTGACAAAACGATTTTGTCGATACTCTAGAGAGAGGTAGGGTAAGGAAAACTGGGAGCGATAGCGCTCCAGTACAGCGCGGACCGCGGGGTCTTCGGCTTTGTACATCTCAAGAACAAACTCAGGATCGAGCCGTTGCACTCCCAACTCTTTTTGGAGTTCAGGGCCATGGCGCAAGACTAACTCACTCGGCAAAAGAACTTTGAGGCGCGCTAAGAATTCTTGCTGCTTGACCGGGTCGCGTTGTTGCTCAGCTTCGATAGTCTGCACGGCTTGCTCGAGGGCAAACTTGAGCTGCTCGCGTGAGAACCGCCCGAGGGTTTCTTGCTGCACGGCTTGCTCGCGGGTCTCGGCCGGTTCTTGTTCTAAGAGTGGCTCGCTCTTTTGCGTCTCGCTACCCGGCAGTTCCCCGGCCGATTCGTAGGCCGCCTCGACCATAGCTCGTTGCTCCGCAATTTCTTGGGGCGTGGCAGCGCCCCCGGGCAGTTTTTCTAACTCTTTTTTACGGATCTCAGCGGTAACCGCTCGGGCCTTTTGTACCGCTTTTTCGAGTTCTTCTGGTCGGGTGGTTTCGCCACCAATTTCTCGATCAAAGTCGGCCAACTCTTGGCTCTTTGTTTTTTTAGGACGTTCAGGCACACGCAGTTTGCGCGTGATTTGATCGTCGCTCTCGACTGGATGGGGTTCGCGTGGTTCACCCGGCATGTTCAAAAGTTGACAAGTGAGGAAATACCTGGCATCCTCTCAATTTATGTCTCAAATTGGGAGTGCCAGTACCAATAACGATCGCATGAGCCCGTCCGCTGTGCAATCGGCAGTATCCACTTTGCGTAATGTAGCGATTATTGCACACGTTGACCATGGCAAGACCACCTTGGTAGACGCCATGCTCAAACAGACCCAAACGGTTAAACAGTCGGATGAACAAACCGGACTGATCATGGATTCGATGGACCTCGAGCGTGAGCGCGGCATTACGATCAAGGCCAAAAACGCCAGTCTGACATATCAAGGCGTCAAAATTAATATCGTCGATACTCCGGGGCATGCCGATTTTGGTGGCGAAGTCGAGCGCATCCTCCGTATGGTGGATGGCGTGCTGTTACTCGTCGACGCTAAAGAAGGCCCTAAGCCCCAAACTCGTTTTGTGCTCAAAAAAGCCCTCGAGTTGGGTTTGCGTGCCATCGTGGTCGTTAATAAGATCGATCGACCGGACGCCAACCCCGAGGAGGCCGTCAACAAGACGTTTGATTTGTTCTCCGAACTCAATGCCACCAATGAGCAGCTCGAGTTCCCAATCGTCTATGCTAGCGCACTCAATGGTCAAGCGACACTGGATGCCGCGGAGCCGGGTCCTGATCTCAAGCCGTTGTTCGACACGATTCTTAAAGAAATCCCCGCGCCAAAAGTGTTGCAATCCGTACAACCCGCCCTCCTCGTGCTGGCCCTCAAAGAAGACTCGTATGTGGGTCGTCTCGGTATCGGTAAATTACTCGCCGGTACCTTGCGCAAAGGGCAGCGCGTGGCGTGCATTTCAATGACGCCCGACGGCAAAAAAGACAAGGCGACCGAATCCTCCATCACGGACTTGCGTGTTTTTGAGGGACTCGGCATGCAGTCCGTGCCCCAGGTCTCAGCCGGCGAAATCGTGGCGGTCGCGGGCCTCGAGCACATCAAGATTGGTGATACCGTGACCGACCCGGCCAAGCCCACCGTTTTGGGTCCCGTCCATATCGATCCACCCACGGTGCAGATGACCTTTGGCGTCAACACCAGCCCCTTTGCTGGTCGCGAGGGTGATAAGCTCACCAGCCGTCAGATTAAAGAGCGGCTTGAGCGCGAGCTTGAGACCAACGTCAGCTTGCGGGTAGAACCGACCGACAGCCCTGATCGTTTTTTGGTCTCGGGCCGAGGCGATTTACACTTGGCAATTTTGATCGAGACTATGCGACGCGAAGGCTTTGAACTCCAAGTCTCCCCGCCCCGTGTTATTACTAAAAAAGAAAACGGCCAAGAGCTCGAACCATTTGAGTTTGTCAGCATCGACGTCCCGAGTGAGCACCAAGGCGCCGTCATCCAAGAGTTGGGTGCCCGGGGTGGCGAACTCAGCTTGACCGCACCCGATCAGCAAAACCAAGTCCACTTAGAGTACAGTGCCCCAACCCGCGGACTGCTTGGTCTTAAAGCCGCGCTCGCTACCAAAACGCGTGGCACCGCTCTCCTCTCGCACGTCTTTGAATCCTACCGCCCCAAGACCTTTACCCTCCCGGCCCGCTCGCGCGGTTCGCTCATCGCCCATGAGAATGGTAAGTCACTGAGCTACGGTCTAAATAATGCCCAAGAGCGCGGCGAACTCTATATCGGCCCGGGCGTCGAAGTCTACGCCGGCATGGTGGTCGGTCGCCACAGTCGCGCCAACGATCTGGTGGTTAACATTTGCAAAGGTAAAAAGCTCACTAACATGCGGGCTAGTGGTACCGATGAAGGCATTATTTTAACCCCGCCCCGAGAGTTCACCCTGGAGGAGTCACTTGAGGAGCTCGGACCCGACGAGCTCGTCGAGGTCACACCCAAAAGTATCCGGATGCGCAAAGCAGTCCTGGATCACAACAAGCGCAAACGTACGACCGGTAACGTGTAGTGCAAAAGGCTAAGCCACACTAGTCCGACAGGACGCAGGTTGTGACCTTGCTAAAGAAGCGCTCGAGCAACTCATCACTAAAATTATTGGTGCCCGGCATAGTGTTGGTCTCGACCAAGTAGGGCCGATGCTTTTTAACGTCGTACAAAAAATCAAAACTCATAACCCGTTTTGGAAAAACCCGTAGCGGTTCCATGAGCTGATCACAGAGCTTGAGGAGATCCGGAATATCTTTAAGACGCATCCACTCCATCGCCGCACCCATGTGCACGTTGGTGTAAAGACTGCCCGGTCGCGCCACACGGTTGTAGACGTAGATCGGTTCATCTCCAATAAAACAAACCCGATAATCTTTGAGCTCACCCTTGTTACTGGCCTGGATGAACTCCTGCTGCACCGAAAGATGCTCTACTTTGACACGCTTTTTTTGCGTGATGGTTACATAGGTCCCGCCGGAGCCGCCAAGGGCCTTGAGCACCACGTGTTTTTTGCGCGGGTTATGGATCACACCACCAGGCAACCAGAGACGGGTCATCGGCATGGCCTTGCTAAAAATAATGGCCTGATTGAGCTTGTTATCGACCAGCTCGGAGAACTGCGGCAGGTTGATCATCCGCAAATGGGCAGCTACTTCGCGTTTTTTGGCGAGCAAGCTGACTAGTTGTTCGCCCGTCTCGGGATCATGCGTGCGGCCTTTGTCATAAATCCCGTTTGGCGTAATTGGCTTGCGAACCTTCTCCCAACGTTTACCCGCCAGGTCGTAAATCCAGTATTTGGTAAAGCGGCCTTTGTGGTACCAATGGATCGAGGCCCGCACCAACTGTACTTTTCGGCGACGCATGACACGACCCCAAGCCGCATACGAGCGATCTAACCCATTGGTCTCGAGTGGCTGGGTACGATACCAATCGTCACCTGTATAGAGGTTTAAGAGAGACTTCATCTGGTGTCTGAACTACGTCGCGGCCTATTTGCTCGTGCCAGCTTTACGTTCTGCACGCAAAACCTGGAGCTTGGCTCCAAGTGCAGCCGGCACAATCAGCAAGAGCAGGAGCATGCCGACAAACGGGATCCAAGCGATCAGTTTGAGCGCGACCAAGAGCCCAAGCGCCACAAAAAAGGTGGCCCACTTGCCAAACTGTTTGGTGCGGCGCAGATCGATCCATTTAGTCAGGACGAGAGCCGCAATGATCGGAGCGGCGTACATAATAAAGCCGTACATCGCCAGGACAAATAACCCGATCGGGAGCCCGATCAAGGTCACGCAGAGCAAGAGGCCGAGGACCGGGGTGACGATGTAGAAGATCAGACCGGTCAAGAGGCTCTTCCAGTACTGCGCGCTCAAAAGACGGGCGGCTTTCTCGGACTTATTGTCTTTATCAAAGTGTACAAAGAGCGCCAAGACCAAGGCGGCCGAGAGGAGCGAGAACAGCATGAACATCAACAAGGGGCCGGCAAAGGCGCCGTCTTGCTGCTTGATGGCGAGGCTATCGTCAAAGGTAAAGCTGCCGCCTTTAAGTGCGTTATCGGCGCTGATCGCGCCTTTCTCCTGCCAGTAACGGACATCTCCAGCAATTTGAGCCTTGTCACCAACTACTACTTGGCGTGCAGCGAGCTGGGAGTCAGCGTTGAGTTTGCCGTTAATCGTAATGCGATCGGCTTGCACAAAAACTGGACCGTCAAAGGTTCCGTTGAGCTGGACATCTCCGGCTCCAATGCGCGTGGTGCCTGAGACGGTTCCATCTAAGATAAGCGCGCCACCCGCGATACTGAGATCTCCGGAGACTTTGGAGGCGTCACTAAAATGGATCGTGCCACCTGCGACCATAGCGTCGTCGCCCACTTGGCCGTTGATCGTGATCGTACCGCCACCAACGCGGAGGTCATCTTGTACGTTGCCTACCGTAATCGTGCCACCCGTCAAGTTGGCATCTTGCTTGACCGTACCATCCAAGGTGATGATCCCGGCCATACCAAACACATCGCCATCGACTTCGCCTTTGACGGTTAGGTTCTGCCCCGCGGCATAGAGATCCTCGGAGAGCTTGTCTTGCTGGGTGATCGACTCACCCGACTTAAATTGAGCGGCAGATGCCGAAAACGGCACTACCAGCACGGCTACGATGATGAGATAAAAAATGCGTTTCATATGGCCAGTATGCCGCACCTGCCCGACGGGTGCAATGGAGGAGTTACGGGCGCTTTGTACCCCGCCGGAGCAGCAGGCAGAACAGAAAGATCCCAAGTGCAATCAGGACGATCGTGCCGCCCGTGGCAGTGTTGAGATAAAAGGAGGTCACGATCCCGAGCACAACCGAGAGCACCGAGAATAGTTCGGCATACAAGATGGTCTGCCCAAAGCTTTTTTTGAGCTGCAGAGCGGCCAGAACTGGAATCACGATCAGGGCCGCGATCAGGAGCACGCCAACCACTGGGATCGAGACCGAGACGACCAGAGCGGCCAGGATGATCAACATCGAGTTGATAAAGCGCGTTGGGATACCACTGACTTGCGCGGCCTCCTCATCAAAACTGATAAAAAGCAGCTCTTTGTAAAAAAGTACCAGCGCGATCAGGACCAGGCAGGCCAAAAGCGCGATGGTGTAGACGTCTCGCGTCGTGACCGTCAAAATGCTCCCAAATAAATAGTTGAACAAGTTAGCATTAAAGCCGTTACCGAGACTGAGCAACACCGTGGCCAAGGCCAGACTCCCCGACAAAAAGAGAGCCAAAGCCGACTCCCCGTAGACTTTTTTGCTGACCCGCAGGCGGTCGATACCAATCGAGGAGATAACGGTTACTCCGAGCGCCGTAAAAATCGGATTAATCCCAAGCAACAGACCCAGAGCAATACCGCCCAAGGAGACATGGGCCAGTGTATCCGCGATCAAGGAGTAGCGCCGCAACACTAAAAAAATACCAATGAGCGGCGCGATCAGGGCCACGACCACCCCTGCCGCTAAGCCGCGTTGGACAAAATCGTAGCTAAAGAGCGCTAGTAATTCCGTCATACCGAGCGGGCCTTAGGTTCTGCCGCAAAAAACTCGTGCACCGTGTCATAAAAACGCAGCCGCTCGTCCAAGTACGCGATGTGCATGGCCTCGTGCGCGATGGTCTGGATATCGTGGGTAATCAAAATGATCGTGAGGTGCAGTTCCTCGTTGAGTTTTTTGAGGAGCTGGTAAAACTCCTGCTTAATGCGTTCATCCACACTGACGGTCGGTTCGTCCAAAAAAAGGACCTCGGGATCACTGGCCAGGGCTCGGGCAATAAAGACACGCTGCTGCTGTCCACCCGAGAGGTCCCCAATGAGACGCTGACGGTAGGGCCAGAGTTCGACCTGCTTGAGGGCTTGGCGGGTTTTGGCGCGGTCCTCGGGACTCGGGTGGCGGAGTAACCCGACCCGGGCGTAGCGGCCCATCAAGACGACTTGTTCGACCGTGACCGGAAAACTGGTATCAAACTGGGTGGCGCGTTGCGAGACGTAGCCGATCCGTGGCCACTCGTTAAACTGCGTTTGTGCCTCGCCAAAGAGCGTAATCGTGCCGCGGGTGGGTTTGAGCAACCCCAAAATCAATTTGACCAGGGTGGTTTTACCCGAGCCGTTAGAACCCACCAAGGCCAAGTAGTCCCCCCGATGGATGGTGAGGTTGACGTCCGTCAGAACGGCGCGCTGATCATAGGCAAACGAGACGTGCGAGACTTGAAGCACGTTCTCGACGTTGGCAGGGTGACGCTTTAGCTTTGGCATCCCAGTGCAGTTTGTAGGTTGTGCAAGTTATCCTCCATTTGCGTAAAGTAATTTTTGCCGGCCGCTAGATCATCCTGATGCAAGCCCTCCAGCGGATCAAGCACGAGCGTTTGAGCACCGACTTCTTGGGCCAGAGTCTCGGCCAATTTGGGACTAACGAGACTTTCAAAAAAGATGTAACGGATCTTATTGACTCGAGCGAACTCTGCCAAATCCGCCAGCTGCTGGGGCGAGGGTTCAGCCTCGGGCGAGATGCCCGTGAGAGCCACTTGGTTGAGCTTGTAGGTGCTAGCCAAGTAGCCAAAAGCGACGTGCGTGGTGATGAGGTCGTGCTGCTGGCAGCTCGCAAGCCCTGTGCGGTAGGCGGTGTCGAGCTTGACCAAACGACTTTTTAGTTGGGCCGCGTTGCGGTCGTACAGATCCGCGTTGGCGGGGTCGATCTCTTGCAGGGCTTGTGCGATCCGGTCGGTAATTTTTTGGGCTAAGACGGGTGAGAGCCAAACATGGGGGTCAGTGACGGTCTGGCCCTCCTCAACTACGGTTTGCGTGGCAAGGTCCTGGCCGGTCACGAGCACACGGGTCTGCGTTTGATCGAGGTTACTGGTGACATCCGCGGCCCAGGGTTCTAGACCAGCACCGTTAAGGAGTAAGAGGCGACTCGAGACTACCGTTGCGACCTGTTGGGGAGTTAATTCGTATTCGTGTGGTTCAGCCCCGGCAGGGGTGAGATTAGTGACCATGATTTTGCCGCCACCGATTTGTTCAGCAAAAAAGGCCAGAGGGTAAAAACTAGCGCTTACCGACAGACGCGTGTCCCTTGGAGCCCGATTGCTGCGGGCGTACCAGACGATACCAGTGCCAAGCACAACGACTATGAGACCGAACCAAAACAGTTTGAGGCCGGGGGACTTCATGCCAAGTTGGCACAGCTAGTACACGTGGCAAAAAACTCCAGCGCGTGCGTACTGATCGAACTAAAGTTTTTGGAGTGTTTGAGGATTTGTTTTTCCAGCGGGCGCGCGTTGCAGGCCTCGACATCCTCAACCAAGCCGCAGCTTTTACAGATGACATGGTGATGGTGCGGTTTTTGCGCGATCAACTCGTAGTGCGCGTGCTGGTGCTCAAAGTTAACCGGCCGTACCAGGCCAGCGCGCATGAGATCTTCCAGAGCTCGGTAGATCGTGGTTTGGTTGACGCTCTGGCGCAGGCTTTTGAGCTTTTGTTGGAGCTCCGCGATACTGAGCGCAGTTTGGTCGGCGGCTAAAATGCGCAGCAAGCCGATCCGGCGGGGAGTTGCTTTACACCCGGCCGAACGCAGGAGTCCAGCGAGGGCTTGGTCGGATTGGGTGGTCGTGTGCGGCACAAACCGACTCTACCGCAAACGCAAAAAACTTGCAACTATGCACACCGGCGGGGGAGCAGGGTCACGCCGATTCCGGGAGTTTTGGGTTCAACCTGCTGTTAATCGATAATCCGCTCAGAGCGCTCGCGGGCAAAACTAAACCATTCTTCAATCGCGTAGGTAAAAGCTTTGAGCGGGGCCTCGAGTACGAGGTCAAAGAAAAACAAAAATAGGTTGTAGCGCCGGAAGTTGGTCGAGAACCAGCGGCCGAGTTCAATCATGGGGTTAGCCAAAAAGAGTAAAAGCGTGCCAAAGAACGTATCGGCCTTGCGCGCCATAAAGTACTCCCCTGCTCGGATCCGCAACCGAATCCCGACAAACGTCACGAGCGATAAGAAAAAGATAAAGAGCACACCGGCCATGAGCGTAAATTGGAGCGCGTGCAAAGCCCAGATGATCAACCCAAGCGTAATCGCAAAGGTCAAAACGGAGAGGATCCCCAGGACCACACGCGTGGTCGGTCCACGCCGACTCAAAAAGCGTAGGTAATAATGTTGCGGGCGCTTAGCAGCACTCAAGGTCGCCCATAAATCAGCCACGATGCGCTTACTGTTTTCTTTGCCCGGGAATCGCACAAAAGTCCCGAGCGCAAAAAGCAAAAGCGGGTGGAACAGCACATTGATCCCCAGCGGCAGGTAATTGATTTTGTCCGCAATCCAAAGGTCATACGGAATCTCCAAGGCCAACGCCACCAGCATCTTAGTAATAAAGATGAACAAAATACTGCGGAAGGTCCGGCGTCGCACGGCTCGCTTATTTTGTTTGTAGTAGCCCTCGATCACTTTAAGGGCATCTTTGATAAAGGTCGGTTCATCCGTAAAACGCTCGGCCGCCTCGTGAGGATGTTGGCGCACCATGTCGAGCAAAACCTGGTACGGAATGGTCATGCGTCGTACTTTACTGGCGAGCTGCCCCGCGTAGGGGTGGTCGAGCTGCTGACGGACCCGGTCCCGGTACTCCAGCAAGTGCTGCGCGAGCTGGGCCGCCTCGCCGGCCGTTTTGTCGTTCCAGCCGGGGAGATATGAGGTCAGGAGGTGGAACTCCACCAAACGTGTATCCGACTTAAAGACCGCACGGTGCAGAGCGATGTACAGCTGCAGCTCCCGCTCGGACGCGGCAAAGGCATCGTCGTCCCACTTGATGCGAGTTTTGAGTTCTGCAAAAGCAAATTGGATGAGGGCCTCCTCGCGCGTCGGGTCGTAAATGATCTGCTCGATCTCGGCCGAGGCCAGACCTAAGCCCCAGGTCCAAGTTGTGCGGGGGTTTTCGGCTGGCAACCGATTTTGAAGCTCCTCACAAATGCGGCGATACTTTTGGATGGCGCGCTCCACACGCGGAACTTGGTTCTCCGGAAACGTGTTGTTAGGAATATACCCGGCGCGGATAAGCTCACGGATGAGCAGTTCTCCCAAATCGTGCGAACCGTTGCGATAAATCAAAATGTGGCGGCGCAAAAAACGGTGGATGGCGTTGCGACGCAAGAGGTGCTGGTCGGTACTGTCGACGGTGTTGCGCAGCTGCTCGTAGAGACGCGCGATCGAGCTGGAGAGTTTGTCGGTTTGGACCTTGGGCAACTCTTCAAAATCGGCCGGGAGCAGCGAGTGCTTGGCAGCAAACGAGATAAATTGTTGCGCCTGGGGGGTAAAACCGGCCATGATCAAAGAGTCAGTTCTACGACAGTATAGCGGCATTGTCAACGCGTCGCCACAGACTTTTAGGCAGGCAGAACCACCGACTTTTTGAGGGAAAGTGTACTAAGAAAAAGGCCAGATGCACGCGTGCATCTGGCCGTCTGCGAGTTCCCCATGCCCTTGATCTCACTGTTTCTCCGTGAGACGTCGCCGGTTAAAGTCGCGCTGCAGGTCACTCACGCCTCGCAAAGCCTTAGAAGCGAGCGCTTGGCGATAGATCAGATTGGCCTCATCGTACGAGAGTCCCTCACTCATTGAGCTCAGGATCATGTTGGCTCGCTCGTAGGACTCTAGTGAGTCACCCATGTCCAGCCAAGGTCCGTCCACCATCTTGAGGTCGAGCGTACCAAGCTCCACGTAGCGTTGGTTGACCTCGGAGATCTCGTACTCACCACGAGGCGAGGGCTTGATTTCCCGAATCACATCAAACACCGTGGCAGCTTCGTACACGTACACACCAGTGACGATCGTGTTTGAGCCGATGTACTCGGTGGGTTTTTCTTGGATCTTGATCACCCGACCGTTCGCGTCCATGACAGCTACCCCAAACTTTTGCCAATCGTCGACACGATAGCCGTAGATGCGTGCTCCGTGACCGTCGCGCTCCTTGATAAAGTCTTGAACGATGGTGTTCATCCCCTCGCCCAAAAACATGTTGTCACCCAGTATGACCACGATGATGGCGTCCTTGGGAATGACCCCTTCCAACTGACGGAGTGCGTCGGCAATCCCCTTGGCATCATCCTGGTTACGAGTAAAGAAGTCTGGGATTGGGCAGCCGTCTGGCACAAAGGGATAGTGAGTGCCGCTGCCCAGATAGCGACCGACGGCGGACATGTGCTCACCACCCGTGACCACGTGAATCAGTTGGATCTTGTTGCGTAAGAGCGTCTGAATCGGCCAGTCCAACATGACGGCACCGATACGTTTGCCGAGCGTAGCGTACTCATGCGGTACGCGATTGAGCATCGCGCCCATAGAGAGTAGGTGCTTGTTGGTGGTCTTGGTCAACGGCCAAAGGCGCGTACCCATGCCACCCACGAGCAAAACTCCGATCACCGGTCTATTCATTTGTTGTAAGAGCACCTCCTGCCGGCCGGATGCTAGCACTGTCCTTTGGGCTTAGCTAGAGGTAGGATTCTAGTATGAACACACCCAGCACACCACGCATCCCGAGCAAAGCCGAGCTCAAAAAAAAGCTCTCTCCAGAGGCCTACGCGGTTACCCAACACAAAGCCACTGAGGCACCCTTCTCGGGTAAGTACGTGCACACTAACGAGGCCGGCATGTATGTCTGCGCGGTGTGTGGGACACCGCTGTTTAGTTCCAAAACAAAGTTTAGCTCTGGGACGGGTTGGCCCAGCTTTTATAAACCGACCTCTGAGGACAATGTTGTGTTGCGCGAGGATACCTCTGGTGGGATGCGTCGCACAGAAGTCATCTGCAAAACCTGTGGCGCGCACTTGGGCCACGTCTTTGACGACGCACCGGATCAACCGTCCGGCAAACGCTTTTGCATCAACTCCTGCGCGCTTGAGCTTAAGCCTGAGAGTCAGTCCAATCAGAGTGGCCAGAGCGACGGCGCAACACCTCGCCCAGCAAAAGGCTAAGCAGTCCGAGGACCGCCCCTCCCCCACCAATATAGACGTGGGCGCTATGGGGCAGGGTCGCGAGTCCAGGAATCTGCTCTAAAATCGAGTGCGAACCCAAGACATAGAAGACGCCCACCCCGAGCAAAATGAGTCCAATGATCACGAGGCTCAAAGCCCCGGCCGGAAATTTTTTTTGTGGCGGGAGAGCGGGGGCGGCTGCTACCTCGGCCGGCTGTGTAGTAGCCGTGGTCGCTTTTTTCTTGCGGCCAAACCAGGCCAGCACTCCCACGAGGATCGCGGTAACCAGTACCGTCGCTCCGATGGCCAGGGCGAGAGGTAGTGCTTGGCTCGGAGGTGGTTGCACGTAGTATTCAAAATCAAAGGAGTCGTCGTGGGTCGCAACCGTCAAGGTAAGTGGCCCCTCACTAAGTCCCTCCACGAACGTGGTCGAGTTAGCTTGGGTCAGCGCAAAGCGCGCAACTACCTGGCCAGCTTGTTGAGCCGTCAGCGTGCAACCACACTCCTCACCCGTCACCTCCACAAAGACCGTAGTGGGCTGGCTGGCGATCGGTTCGTCATTAGGATCAACGTGCACCGTTACATTGACGGTGGCGTTTTTTTCAAACTCGTGCGCCAGGAGGAGAGGCGCGGGCAAGAGGTAGCTCATAGGCCGTGCTTATGGCCAATCGTACCACTAATCAAACTGGCGTAGCCAAGATAGAGTGCGGCCGCGACGAGGAGCACCAGGAGAGCTTTTTCGGCCGCAGCCTGCACAGCGCTTGGTTGAACCGTCCGACGCCGCAGCTGCACTATTGAGGCCCACACTTTAAGGAGGGTCAACATAATTGCGCTCACAATAATCGAGAGGGCCAAGGGTCGGCGTGTATCGATAAAATCTGAACCGATGTAGATCACGTGCAGGAGCGCAGCGGGCGTAAAGAGATAGGTCAGGCGGTGCAGCTGCTTCCAACGTTTGCCGAGTTTACGCACCGCCCAGTCATTGGCCGTTAGCCCCAAGGCAATCAACCCAACTAATGCGACCGTCCCAAGTGCAATCGAGAGGGAGTAGGGATAACTCAAACGCCCAATCGTTACAAACGACCCATGGAACGCAAAAAAGAAGGCAATCGCAACATGCACCAGCACAAAGAGCAAGCTTGTGAGGCCGATCGCCCGACGTGCTCTGACCAAAAGTGCGGTCAATTGTCCACGTGGTGCCGCTACGCTCAACAACCCCGGTATATAGGTGGCCAAGAGCCAAATCAGCGCCGAGAGTCCAAAGTTACGACCGAGTTCGGCCACGGCGGGACTAAAGGCCGGGAGCTTAGCGAGGGTCCAACCAACGAGCAGGATCGACCAAAGTACGGCCAACCCATAGACCAAGGCACGAATCCAGCGGTAGAGCCACGTCACAATTATCCGCGCGAGTGATCGAGGTCGCAGGTCTTAGAAAGATCGACTTCGACCCACGTCTCCCGTCCAAAGAGCTTTTCATCAAAAATTTTGAGACGGTGCGGCCGTATGATGAATGGTACAACCTTGACGTGTTCAACCGCATGTGAGCCTGGATCAATCTTTTTGCGATCAAATTTTGGGAACCGCGTTAAATAGAGGCTGACAGCGCTATGCAATTCCTGCAGGTTGGCTTGGTGAGCCGTACCGGTAAATTGAATGCCACGTCGTGGAAAGCGCCAGGTTTGGTTGGTATTAGCGATTGGTTCTGAGAAAAAGATAAGACAAAAGTTTTTATCGTAGCTAAAGACCACGACGCAGGCGTGCGGCTCGCCGTACTGCGTCGTACTAATAAACATGAGCGGGGTTTGCGAGACGATCTCGTTGATGCTCTGCAGCAGTAACGTGGGTTTGTATTTTTTGTGACTAACCGCAAAAGTAAGTGGCGGGAGATCCGCAAAAGGACGGGGGCTGGGCGTGGTAGTTTGCATAATTAAAGTTTAGCAGATGTTAGCTCGGACCGTACTGGGCTGATTCGGCCAACGTGAGAGCAGCCAGGAGTGTAGCGACCGGGACCGCAATTACGAGGGTCATGCTCCCGATCAGCGTGCGCGCGATCTCCTCGGAGACGACGTCACTATTGAGAATGGTCCAGAGGGGTTGGCTTTGATAGTAGGAGAACAAGAGCAGGAGTGGCAGCGAGGCACCCGTGTAGGCCAAGACGAGCGTGTTAACCAGTGAGGCGATGTGCTCACGGCCGACCCGCAGGCCCCGCGTAAAAAGCTCGCGCCAGGCCAGGGCGGGATTGGCAGATTTGAGTTCGGCCACGGTAGCAACTTGGCTGGCCACAATGTCGTCGATCACACCGAGCGTACCGATGATGATGCCGCCCAGCAAAATTCCGCGCGTATCGACCGTGAGGTCTCCTAAAAATTGCAGATAGACGCCCTCCTCCGAGCCGGTTCCAAATAGACGCAGTCCTTTGACCGCCAGAATTGCCATGAGGCCGGCTAGCAACAAAGCGGCCAAAGAACTAATGAGCGAAATCGCGGTCCGCAGGTTAAACCCGTGCGCTAGCGGTAAGGCCAACGATAAAATAATCGTGGCTGAGAGTAGGGTAACGCCGAGTGGGCTGGAGCCACTCAGTAAGCTGGGTACCGAGTAAAGGGTTAGGACCGCGATAGTGACGCCCAACCCAACGATCGAAAAAAGTCCTTTGCGGCCGGCAAAAATGAGCACAACCAAGGCAAAGAGACCAGCCAGCACGTAGAGACCACTGAGTCGTAATTTGTTGGCCACAAAAAAGCTTTGGGCGTTTTGGGCACGCATCAAAACGAGTTTTTCGCCCACGCGGGTTTTGAGATACGGACGCGTGTCAGAGAAGCCGGAGACCTCGAGTTCGACGGTTTTGTCTTTGTAGTCGCCTTTGCTCAAAATGAGCGCCCGAATTTTTTGGTAGGCCTCATCCGAGGCACCGGTGGGACGAGTTCCCTCCTCCAAAATCTCAACGACGCGCGCTTTATAAAAATTAGTTGGAGTCGTTTGAACGGGCGTGCGGGGTGAGCGATCGGTGCGCCAAACTAACAGGATCGTTGCAAGCACCGACAAAAGAGCCATTACTACGACAACGGTTCGGCCGGTTTTTGCAAGACGCGTCAACATTTTGCGATTGTACCTGGTTTGATTTGGACGCGCTACGTGCTAGCCTACGTCTCCGTTCTTTGTAACTACCAACACGGGCGAACCCGCCCAGAGGGAGAACCATGGCTTACACTCACTCCTGTCAAAGACTCCGTAGCTTGATCTTGGAAAAAGCTCCAGAAAGCTACGCCTCCGACAAAAACGTTGACGATCACAACTGGTCTCCCACCCTCGACTATTGCCTCTGGATGCTTGATCAGATTCTACCCATGCCCAGGAGCACCACCGTAGCGGGTGCGGCCAGGATGGGTCGCTGGATCGGGTACGTCTTTGCTCGGCTAGAGTCAGTCGGTCTAATCACCAACAAAGACTCACGGGACATGGCACGTGTCGATACCCAGACCAATGACGTCTAAGTGTCATGCGCAGCCTTAATTTTCAAAAGGACCAGCTTTGGTGAGCTGGCCCTTTTTTCTTTAACGCACTCGAGGGCAGAACTACTTTTTACCTTGGAACTCCTGCTGGAGTTTGTGCTTGTGACGCAGGTGCGCTTTGAGGTGGGCCTTGGGGCCGTGTGGACCGTGCTTACGATGCAAGAGCGGCAAAGGAATTTTATTGTCCTTAGCCCAGATCTTGAGCTCTTGGTGCTTTTGCTTGAGGGCCTGGTGACGCTCTTTAGGGGTCTTATCCTTGAGACTTTCTCTAAAAGCCTGCAGTTCCTTAAGTTTGGCCAAGATCAGATCACGCTGCTCGGCGGTCAATTTGCCGGCTTCAACCGCTTGCTGCAGTCGATCAGCGATCTTTTTTTGATGCACCGCTTTGAGTGCACCGACCTGCCCGTCGACGGGTTTGGGGCCAGCGGCCGAGGCCAGGCCAACGAGTGATCCCGCTCCGAGTACGGCCAAAAGACCGCCCGCGAGCAACGACTTTTTGAACTGCATAGGTATGTGGTTACTGATTAACCTGGCGAGAATACACGCCCGCCCTGTGAAAGCAATGCGAAGAAAAACTGCCGAGTAACAAATAGTTCACACGATGTATACCTACTCGTCTAGAGGTACTTAAGAGGCCTTTTTAGCGCTTTTATGTTTGTGGGTTATCCCGTAGAGCAGACGGGCGACCAGTGCTGCAAGCAGTAGTCCCAGTCCCACAAGAACCGCCCAACGGTACGGGCTGCCCAAAGCACGCATGATAGCCGGGCCGACGTACCCACCTACATAGCCAATCACGGCCGAAGTCTCAGCCTGACCGGGTGGTGCGGCCTGTTGCACAAATGAGCGCTCGACAATAAGAGTTGCGGCTGCAAAGGGCAGTCCCATGACGAGTAGGACAACACCTGGGCTGACTAAGCGCCCAAAGCGTCGTGAGAACCACACCAGCACCCCCAAAAAAACTAGTGCCACAGCGGCGGCAATCCAGGACCAGTGCACGAGTCGCAGATGCATAGGGTGCGTAAAGAAAGCCAGCACACCCAGCTGCTCAGCGGGACTACTACCCTTGAGCATACCCTGCCGTTGGTCAACGTTGTAGATTTGTTGGGCCAATTTTTTAAAAATAGTGAGTCGGATCTCACGGGGAGTTTTACCGGTTAGATCCGCGGCTCGTACGGTGATGTCTTGACCGGGCAGGGGCTGGAGCGTGCCAGTGGGTGACTCGGCTAGTTGCTGACGCAGCTGATCGATATCGGTCGGATCGTCCAAGCCATTTTGGCTAAAGAGCAGGGCGGTCGAGGTGGTCATGACGTCGATCGCAGTAGTTGGCGCGGTTACCCGGGCCAAACCAAAAAGCAGGAGTGCTGCTCCCACAAACAAGGCCGCGAGCAAACCCGCGATCCATTTGAGGTCGAGCTTCCAGGAGGAACGTGTATCAACGTGAGCGACGGCGGTCGCCCGTGGGGAAGTCTGTGCCATGGCCATAGTATACGCACAAAAAATGTACTACACTACCTGCTATGGCGACTAACAAAGTTCGGCATGATACGGCCATTTTGGCTCTCATCCTCAACATCCTTGTGTTACCGGGGATAGGCACACTTGTTGCTGGCCGAACCACCGAAGGCGTACTTCAACTAACCTTGTTTTTGGTCTCGATCCCCTTGTGCCTAATCTTGATTGGGTTCCCCCTCATGCTGGCCATGTGGATTTGGTCGCTCGTCACGGGTATCGACATTCTCAACAAAGCGCAGCCCAATTAAGCCGCGGTCGTCGCAGAGTTTTTTGGTTTTTGTAGCTTACCGACCAGTAGGCTAGCCACGAGCGTTGTAATCAGGGTCACCCCTAGACCGAGAGCGAGCATGGTCATGAGATCCGCCTCGCGCGCCTCGATCTCTTTGAGCGAACGGCCCACGACGATGTAGCCCTCGGCTTTACCGTCCTGAGTTTTGTAGTGCTCGATCACCAGCGCCTCACGTACACCGTCCTGGGGCTGCCAGGTGATGCGATTTTGCTGGCCGTTGTCGGTCTCGTGTAAAGCGCCACTCGGGACGATCGCGGGGTTGTTGTTAAGGGTGACGGTACTGGCCATGACCTTGCCGTCTTTGTCATACAAAATCACAAAGGGAGCGCTGGTCTCGGTCAAATCAAGTTTTTTACCGGCATCCAGGGCGGTTGGATCTTGTCCAGCGGCAAGATCTCTCGCCAGCTCTTGCACGATCTGGACCTGTGGATCATCGGCGCTACGTCGGTACACTTGCTGAACGGTTGCGTAGAGCAAGCCCGTTACAAGGATGATCGCTAGGCCTAGCGGAATCCAGGCTAAAAAACGTGAGACAAAATAGTGCATACGGAACTAGCCTAGCACGTATCACTCAGTACTGACGGGCTTTATTTGCTCTTAGTGCTTTTAGCAGCCTTAGCTTTGCCCTTGCGATTGGGGTGCTTGCGGTAGTGACGGACGATCAAGAAGAGTGCCACCAGGAGGATGATTGCGATCAGACTGGCGCTGTAAATCGAGAGCGCCACGGCATCTGGCATGACAAACATACTGACAACCGGTCCGCGGAGTGCGAGTTCGTCCTTGTCATCCCAGGGCTTCATGGTGACGAGGGGCTCGCCAAAGTCGGCACCCTCAAGACGATCGATTTGCGAGCTATCCGTGACTTTGTCCCCCTTAGCGGTGTAGCCCGAGCCATCGATCTCAACCAGCGAACTGATTTTAACCCAGCCACCCCAGCGCGGACGCGCGATCGGGAAGTTCATAGTGAGAGCTTCGCCGGAGAGCGACAAAAATTGTCCGCCATCTTTGTGCAACCCGTTGCCAAAGAGCGCACGGCGAGTTACGACATTGGCAACCAGATCCTCTGAGACGTTGCCACCATTGGTGACGGTCAGCGAGACGAGCGGCTCGGCTCCGGTGCGATCAATATGCATGTCGGTAATCTCGAGACTGCGCTTGACGTCACCGGGAACGGTAATACTTACGCGGATTCCAGAGCGTGTCGTAATGTGGATCCCAGCACTGGTGCTTTGGGCTTTGCTCTCTTCTACTACAACGCAAGCCTCATGTTCACCCACGGTCGCATTATCGGGCACTTTAATCGTAAATGGCACCAAGACGGTACTGTGCGAGGCAACCGTGACCTCGCGCTTGTCACCAAAATCGAGCCAAGCTCCGACGGAATCGGGTTTTTCGCTACGCTGTGCGCAGGTAAAGGCTCCATCACTCGAGACGGCCGAGTCGGTCGCGTAGACCAGGACTTTACGATCGGTATCACTACTATTGATGACGTTGACGCCCTCACCAACCGAGGCACCCGGGCTCAACGTGTGAATAAAAATCGATTCCGTGTGCGGATCATTTTTGAGCGGATAGGCCGGCCGCGCACCGAGTCCTGCTACGGCTTGGCTGGCTTGCGGTACCAAAATTCCTACCAACCCAAGTATAGCCACCAACCCAATGATAGCGTGGCGAGTGCGGCGGACTGATGCGGTTAAAACCATGTTCCTCCCTTAGCTAAAACTTACAGAGCAACTACCGATAAAACCATGTTCAGGGCGTAGCCGCTGGCGGCTGGTTGTTCACCCGGAACTTTTTGACTAATCGAAACGCCGCGGAAACGCCAGTCACCAATATCGTTGGAACCCGCCGCAGCCGAGAGGAGCGTCACGCTGTCGGTCGTATCTTGTACAAAGGGGGTCGAACTACCCTTAGAAATACCAGTGGTGGCACAGCTGGCGCATTGACCGGTCAAGAGAGTACCGCCGCTTGGATCAACCGTCATTTGACCACCCTTGCTATCGGCATCCGCACCATCGGTACAACCGGAACCACTCGAGTCATTGAAGTCATAGGTATTGCTACCCGAAGTCCAGAGGTCGGTCGTGGCAGAGGCGGCGAGTGACAAGGTCCAACCGTTATCGGCGCCGTCTGGGTTTTGTACGTAGATGTTTTCGGTCGAAGTTCCAAAGCTACCGGTTGAGGTCTGACAACTAAAGGAGAAGGTCAACGTACTCATTGGGACCGAGGGGCTCGCTACCGAAGCATAGCTGCCGTCCACAATGTCCGTGGTGAGCGTCCCGGCGTTAATGTTTTGCGTAAACGATGAGGTGTTGCTAGCTAACACATAGACCAAACCGCCGACCGTCGCAGCCACCGCAATGATAGCAACGACAATAGCGACGAGCGCTCCGGCCGATGAGGCAACCTTTTGTGGGAATGTCATACGCGGCTAAGTATCTAATTTTTTAGTCGGGCCGTCAATGACTTTTGCACATGTACCTCGCACAGGTGGCTTTGCCTTGGTACTCGCAGAGCGTACACTGGGAGGACTAAAGGATATGGGACGTTGGTTCGTCAACACAATTAGTATCGTCGCCTCACTGGGTGTCATCACCGCGGTTGTCGTTACGGTCGCTTCCAGTCGAGAGAACCGTTCGAACGCCCAAATCTCCGTAAACAACACCCCCAACAATACGGGCAATACGCTCAACAACGTTAGCAATAACGCGACCAATTCTGTCGTGCCACCCTCGCCGTCACCCAGTCCGTCACCAAGCCCAAGTCCATCCCCGTCTCCATCTCCGTCACCCTCACCTACCCCTACCCCAACAAATAACACGACCGGCACACCGAGCTCTGGCACTGGTACGGGTTCAACCGGAGGAACCACGCAGCCGAGCAGTGGTACAACGGGCACAACTACCCAGCCGACAACACAACCAAGCTCAAGCACACAAACTAAGCCGACCGTAACCACTAATGAGGCGGTGCGTACTACCAAGGCCACTACCACGGCCGGGGTACCGGTCACGACCTCGGTCTCGGGCGATCCGACCTTACTTGCGGCGCTCCTCGATAACAAAGAGCCGGTTGAAATTCGCCTTGAGATCGTCAATGGCCGGCCGTTCTACCATATCCTGCGCAAAATCGGACCGGATGAGGACCAAGCCGCTGCACGCGAAGAAGTGATCGCAGGCGATCCTGATAAACCGGTCTCGATCGTGATCGAGCGCGGCAGTGGAGACCAAGAGCGCAGCATTACCATTAGCTTTACCGTGACGAGTGACGCCGCCGGTCTCTACCAGATCAACATACGTGTTCCAAACTTTAGCGGCTCGCTACCGCCCATCACGACGAGTCTGCCGCTCAAAGTAAACGAGGCAGCTGCAACCGTCTCCGCCATTGCCAACGATGTTGAAAACGACATCACAGACATAGATATGGCCTGGGTTGAACAAGGTCTACAAAACGCCAAACTTAATCTCAAAACCCTCGAGCTGCGGCAAGATCCTGCAAAGGGCGAGGTGGTGATCTTGTATGGTACCGGCTTCAGCCAAAAAAAGCTTTTTGGTCTGATTCCGGTCCGACATCGAACACAGGTGACGATCGAGACCCAAGGAGCTCAGCGCTTACTTGAATTTGAAGGCTTTTTCTTCCGCCGTATCCTCAAGTATTTCCTCTGGTAGCATCGGTCGTTATCCAGTTGGCGCCGCTATTGGGCGCGTGGCATACTGTCCGGTATGAAACACTACTTCTCAAAAGGCGGGGCGGTTCTTTGTGCCGTCCTCAGTATTAGTTTTTATTTTGTCGCTTTGACGCCACGGGCGCAGGCGGCCCAATCAACCAGTTCAGCCGCGGGATATGTGGTACCCGGCATGAGTCGCGAGGCAAGCACGCAGCTCCTAGAGCGCCACGCTGCAGCTGAGGCTGCGAGTAGCGCGGGGGTCACTAGTAGCTCCGTCAGTGGTACAGGCTCGGTAGGAGCCTCGGCGGTACCGACACCGGATGTGACCGAGAAAAAGATTGCGGCCGCCTCGACCTACACACAAATGAGTCAGCAAGCCACGGACAGTTCTGGTCGCGTCTTTGTAGTTTGGCAGGATACGCGCAACGGCGGCTCGTCGATTTTGTTCAGCCGGACCCTCGATCACGGCCAAACCTGGAGCGCTATCAAACGCCTCGATCGTAGCTCGGGTGCAGGCACGACCCAATTTGTTGAGATCGCGGCGGATGATTTTTGTAACGTCTACGTTGGCTGGAACGACTTTAGGAACGTCGCCGACGGACAACCGTTTGTAGCGGTCTCACATGATTGTGGTGACACCTGGAGTGCTGCAAAGAGACTCTCAGCGGCTTCGGTTGCTCAGGACAGCTCCTTTGATATGGCGGCCCGTAACGGCGGACAGATCTTTGTGGTTTGGGGCGACTCACGCAATGACGACGTCGGTGGGTTACTGCGTACCGAGATCTACAGCATCGTCTCTAACGACTTTGGTGCGACTTGGCAGACCGAGAAAAAAATCAGTGACCAAGCGCCAACCACGACGGATGATTATGGCCCGATCACAACTTGGGCCCAAGATGGCGGATTAGTTGTGGCGTGGCTGTCTAACCGCAATGGCCCAGGCTACGACCTCTATGAGGCGCGTTCGGCCAATGGTGGTTCGACCTGGTCGGCCGATGCTCGGCTCAATACCGAGGCAGCCGGCACGGTTGCCGTACCTGCCTATGGACTCTGCGCGGATCGGGAGCATGTGTTTTTGAGCTACACAATCGGCACGGGTTCACCTTTTGATGTCAAAGCACGCACCTCGCATGACTTTGGCAAAACTTTTGCAGCACCTGTGACGATTAACGGTACTCTCGACACACTCGGCAACGGCCAAGCGCTTGACTGTGCGGGTGACCGTGCCGTGATCGCCTTTGATGGTGGAACTGCCGGCAGCATGCTGGACGATGTTCGTGTCAGTACCACCGAGGATGGCGGCGCGACCTGGAGTTCTGCCAAAAAAGTGGATGTGGATGACGCAAGTAACAGCGGTAATAATCCGGTCGACATCACAACCAGCATCACGGCCCAGGGTGACGTAGTGGTCGGGTTTACGGATGGTCGCGGTGGAACAACACACGGCTACTTTAACTACTCACCGGATGGTGGCACCTTGTGGCTCTCGCACGAAAAACGCTTTAACAGCTTTACGGGCTCACACACGGTCTTGTTAAGCCGCGAGTTGGGCGTCTTGCTCTCAACGCCAGAAGATGGCGCTGGGGCCGGTAGTGACCTGGGTGCACACGCCTGGATTACCTACGATGATAACCGTGCGGATGCGCCAGGTATGTACTCGGCTCGCATCGACTTTGACCACGCCAGCACACCGCTTGTGCGTCTCTCCGGGGATAATCGCGTCGAGACCGCTTTGGAGATTAGTCAGGATAGTTTTCCCACCGATGGCAGTGCCACTGCGGTAGTGGTTGCCACGAGCAAGAACTTTCCGGATGGTCTCGCAGGTGGCCCTTTGAGTGTTATGGCTGGTGGTCCACTCCTGCTGACCCCAGGCGACAGTCTCGATGCTGCTGTAGCGGCGGAGATTACACGCCTCTTTGATGGACAAGACGATACCGGTACGGACGTCTACATCTTGGGTGGCGATGCCGCGATTGATCCCTCGGTAGAGGCCGCTATCGCTGCACTCGATTCTAAGCTCGATATCAAACGCCTCGAGGGGACCGATCGTATCGCGACGGCCCTCGCGGTTGCGGATGAACTCACGGACTTGCGTGGTACTGGCCCGGTACAGCTGGTTTTGGCTAACAGCCAAAACTTCCCGGATGCCTTGAGCGCCAGCGCGGCTGCCTCGAGTAGCATCGTGGAGCCCGGACTTATGCCGATCTTACTCAACCCAACCGCCGCACTCGACTCGCGTGTCTCAACCTACTTGAGCGATAACGTCGGCACGGTCCTGATGGTCAATGTCGTCGGCGGAACTTCGGTCATCTCAGACGCAACCTTTACCACTACGGACGCGATTATCCCGGCCACCCGTTACGGCGGAGTGAACCGCTACGACACGGCCAACATCTTTAACACGGCTATGTTTACGGGTAGCAAAGCACCCACCTCGATCGGGGTCGCCAGTGGCGAAAAATTCCCAGATGCGTTAACCGGTGGTGCCCACTCGGGTCGTCTCAATCGCCCACTCGTCTTGGTCAAACAAAACGACGTGCCGGATGAGTCAACCGTCTACGTCGAAGACAACGCTGCTACCATCGAAGGCGGCCATGTCTACGGCGGAACCTCCGCGGTCTCCGATGCGGTTAAGACTTTTTTGGAGGCGCTCTACTAGAGAGCCGACGATCTGCTCACGCACGCTGTACGCGTACAGCGTGCGTCAAGCAAACGACTACGGCGGCCTCTCGGCCGCCGTTTTTTTGGCGTTCATTCTTGTAGCACTAACCATGGGTTCACAACTGCAAAAAAGGGTTGTGCTCTTATGACAGGGGCCTATACTAAAAATACGTTAACACGATAAAGTGGAGGACTTATGATCTGGCAAGCAATTATCTTTTTAGTGATCGGTGCTCTAGCTGGTTGGCTAGCAGGCGTAGTCGTGCGAGGGGCTGGCTTTGGACTGCTTGGTAACATCATCGTCGGTATCATCGGCGCACTGGTCGGTGGCTTTGTCTTTCGCCTGTTTGGGTTCGACCCGACGTATGGATTTATTGGGTCGGTCATTACCGCTACGATCGGCGCGATTATCGTGCTCGGGATCGTAGTGCTCGTTAAACGCGCATAATGAAGGGCGCAAAAAAGAAACGCTAACGAGCGTTAGCTCATAGGTATTTGCTTAACGTAGGAGACTTCTCAGTCGCCTACGTTAAAGTATTTTTTATTTTTGATCTTGTCGGGGAGGTAGCTTGTGTCGGTGTACATCTGGTAGCCCTTGTGGTAGCCGAGGTCTTGCATGAGCTTGGTGGGTGCGTTACGCACGGCCAGTGGGATCGGCAGGTTGCCATATTTTTTTACGTCCGCAGCCGCTGCGCCGTAGGCCTCGTAGGCGCTGCGGTTCTTTTTAGCCCGCGCAAGATAGGCTGTACCGTGAGCTAAATTGATGGCTGCCTCGGGTAAGCCGATGGTCTCAACCGCTCTAAAAACTTCGTTTGCCACCACCAAGGCGGTGGGTTGTGCCAAGCCAACGTCCTCGGAGGCAAAGATCACCATTCGACGGGCGATACATTTGGGGTCTTCTCCAGCATCGATCATACGAGCCAAATAATACAGCGCTGCGTCTGGTTGGCTCGCACGCATACTTTTAATAAAAGCGCTGATGGTGTTGTAGTGTTCGTCCCCTTTTTTATCAAAACGCAAAAACTTGTTTTGCACAGTATTTTTGAGCGCCGCTACATCGACTTTTTTGTACAGGTTAGCGGCGTTTTCTAGGACGGTGATGGCTTGGCGGGCATCCCCGTTGGCAAGCTGGATCAGCCACTCTCGGGCGCTTTGCTCGAGCGTGATGCCGGTGCGGGTAATAATCTCTGCCATCTCAGGGCTAGAGAGCTCGTTGAGAACAAAAACCCGACAGCGTGAGAGCAGTGCGGGGATTACCTCAAAGCTTGGGTTCTCGGTGGTGGCACCAATCAAGACTAGGTCGCCGCGTTCGACATAGGGGAGCAAAAAATCTTGCTGGGCTTTGTTAAAACGGTGAATTTCATCCAAAAATAGCACTTTGGGACCGTTACGCAGGGTCTGATCCTCGACGATTTGCTTGATGTCAGCTTTACCGGCTGAGACCGCGGAGAGTTCAAACAGTTTGGCTTTGAGTGAGGCTGCGTAGAGTTTAGCAAGGGTCGTTTTGCCAACGCCGGGTGGGCCCCACAAAATAAACGAAAAAACATGCCCCTGCTCGATGGCAATGCGTAAGGGTTTATCCGGACCAACTAAGTGCCGTTGGCCTACAAACTCTGAGAGCTGTGTCGGTCGTATTTTAGAAGCGAGAGGTTCCATAGGACTATTAGCAAAATGCGAGGGATGGTTCCCCCGCACTACCGCTACTCTATGGGTTTGAACGATAGGTGTCAAAGCACAGACCTCGGCTTAGCGACGCGACCGTCGTCTGCGGCGCGGAACTTTTTGTCCCTTACGACGCGCCTCGGAGAGCGCAATCGCGATAGCTTGCTTGCGAGATTTGACTCGCCCAGCTTTACCTCCACGACCGCTCTTGAGCGTGCCGCGCTTGTACCGATGTAGAGCGCGTTTGACGTTGCGCTGAGAGACTTTGCCGTAGCGTGCCATACGTTTAAAAATTAACTGATTAGCCCCCTTAGTCTAACAGCCAGCTGTGATACAGTTGTGCTATGTACTGGACTATTGGCGGAGTCGCCGTTGCACTCCTTATCCTGTTTGTGATCCTCAAACTGAGCGCACGGCTAGCCAAGATCTTTCTCTTTTTGCTCGTCTTAGCACTCTTGGCGGGTGCCGGTTGGTATTACTTTTTGCGCTAACGAGGGCCTTACGCACTAGAATTGCGCGCTAGCGCGCTAAAGCGCTACAACCGTCGCAACCATGTCGATGCTGTAGGAGTCGGCCGGCTGGTCCTCGGGGATTTGCTGTGACACATCGATGCCCTGGATATCCCAATGACACTGGATCTCGGCCGTTCCGCCTGCATTAGTGAGAGCGATCGAGTCGGTCACGCCCTCATTAAAGGCATCGGCAGAACCTCCGGTCAAACCGGTGGTGGTGCAACCAGAACCCGCAGTAATACTTTGGCCACTTGGATCCAGACTCATTTGTCCACCGTACGTATCCGCATCGCCATTGTCGGAGCAACCGCTGGCCGTGGGGTCATTAAAGTCAAAGGCGTTACCAGCATCAGTCCACGCGTCGGTCGGGCCGCCGCTGGGTTCAACCGAGAGCGACCAGGACGGGTTGGCCGTGGTGTTTGTCACCCGAATTTTTTGAGTTGAGACCCCAAACGTTCCGGTGGTGTTTTGGCAATTAAACTGAACTGTCCCAGCCGAAAGTGCCACGGAGGGGCTTGGCACCGATACACCGGAGCCATCCACTATGTCGACCGTCAGGATTCCATCGTTAGTGGCAATCTCAGGAATAACGCCGTAGCTGCTCAACAACCCTCCAGTTTTATCGACCACCCTAAAACAATACGAGACGGACGGCGCGGCCGAATAATCCACCAGCGCAAAGTCCCAAAGTCCGTCCTGCGAGGAGTCGACCTGACTTTGCGAGGTAGTAAAGCTGTTTTCTTCTTCGTAGGTTTGGTAGACGATCTCATCGGCGCCATGCGTTGGATCAGCCGCGTTGAGCGTCGCAGCATCGCCATCCGTAGGTGTCGGGTTATCGGCAAAACGGATATCACCAGTAACCGTATTGACAGCGCCATAGCTTTCGCCACTAAAACCAGTATCACAGGTGCCCGACCGCTCGGCGACTTGCAGATCAAAGTCCACAGCATTTGCGCCGAGTGTGTCATTATCGACGTGTAAGAGCAGACGCAGTCTAAAGGGTGTCCCTTGTGTGGGTGCTGTCGCGGGCGTGTCTTGCGCCGCGAGGGCCGACCCTACATCGGTCGAGTCATCGTTAGCAAACCAGCGGTAGGCTGATTGCGTTTCGGTTGGACCAAACCAGTTAGTCGTGCCACTACCCTTGATCGAGTTAGCTGGGTTGAGCGGCACGGTCACGCCCGAGGAGTTGTCCGTCACAGTGCTATCTGAGACATCCAGATAATCGCCTGTAAACGTGGATGAACCGCTAAACTCCAAACCACTTGCCGTCCCAGGTGAACTCGAGACGATATTGATGCGATCAGTGCTATCTAATCCATCGAGGGTAAGGCTGTTAGCGATCGTAATCGTAGTGCTGACCGGCATGGTGAGGATACTGTCGGTCGCGTTATTAGTGCTCTCGGTTTTGGAGAGCGTATAAAAGGTCGTCGCAGGCGTTGAGATAGTTTGGTTGACCCCGTCTAAAATGATCGAGCCGTTGTTGTGGGTAAAAGTCGTGCCTGAGTCACGGCTGATGTTCTCCCCAATGGTCATACTAGAGGGTGCAGTGAGCGTGGCCGTGTTGAGGATATTGAGATCAAAATCGATATCAACCGAAGTAAAGTACGTACTGAGGTTGAGGCTGGCCGTGCTCTGGGCAGTAAGCGAGCCGGTGCTGGCCAGAGCCGAAAAACCACTAAACGACCCACTCGTGTAGACCAGTCCGTGGGTTGCATCGCCCCCACGGAACGTAACCGTGCCGGTACCGCTGAGTGTGCCTCCACTGAGTGTTAGACTTGCTCCACCGCCGCTGTTACCGACAAAGGGGTTGTTTCCTAACGGCAGCGTACAACCACTGCCAGCCGTCTTAGAGTTGGTGTGATTAAAAGTCACCAGGTTAAAGGTTTGACTGCCGCAGCTCAAGGTTCCACCCCCACTGCCGTCAAAGGTGAGCGTCCCGCTGTTATGGGTAAAGGTGGCTGAACTAATCGTAAAGTTACGGGCCACCGTCATGGTGCCGGAGGGCGCAGTAAAGGTTCCCGAAGTGTCCAATGTAAAGCTATGGTTGATATCGACCGGAGAGTAACTTCCGAGGTTTATGGTTCCGCCAGATTGACTGTAGGATCCATTGACTGCGAGACCGCTAAAGCCGGAGAGAGCGGCGCTGCTTTGGAGCGTCAGGTCACAGGACAAACAGGAAGCATTGGTGCCACTCGTGAGTGTACCCGTGCCAGACAGGGTCCCGCTCAAGGTGATCGAGGCAAGAGTAGCCGAGGCTGAACCGGTACTAGGATTATTACCGAGGGGCAAGGTACAGTCACTGCCGACCGTCTTAGTAGCGTCATGATTAAAGGTTACGAGATTAAAAGTGGTGCTGTTGCAGGAGAGCGACCCACCGTTACCGCTGTCAAAAGTGAGCGTGCCGCTGTTGTGGGTAAAGGTTGTGCCGGAGTTGAGCGTAAAATTAGTCGCAACGGTCATCGTGCCACTTGGAGCGGTAAAGTTGGCAGCTGAACTGAGCGTAAAGTTGTTATTAAAATCGAGTGGATTGTAAGTACTAAAGCTCTGGGTTCCACCTTTTTGCGTAAAGTTGCCGTTGACCGCAAAACCGCCAAAGCCCGAGAGAACGCCTGTACTCTCGAGCGAAAAATCACTCGCGGTCCCTGACGCACCACTGGTCAGCGTCCCGGAGCCGCTTAGGGTGCCGTTTAAGGTAATTTTACCACCCGTGCCGGTGGTCGGATTGCTCCCGAGCGGAAAACTGCAGTTACTGCTAATCGTTTTGGTTTGGCTGGTTGCCGTAAGCGTAACAAGGTTAAAGGTCGTGCTATTGCAGCTCAGGGTTGCATCCGAGCTGACCACATCAAAATTGAGGGTGCCGCTGTTATGAGTAAAGGTGGTCCCGGCGTTAATCGTAAAATCATGTTTGACCGTCATAGTCGCGGAGGGTGCGGTAAAAATGGCTGTACTGGCCGCAGAGGTGATCGAGTAGCTATCGTTGACGGTAAACGGATTAAAACTCCCAAAGTTGAGTGTGCCGCCCGTTTGCGAAAAATCGCCGTAGACAATTAGCCCCGAGAAACCCGAGAGGGCGCTGCCAGTCGAGGTCGTAAAGTCGCTGCTTGTACCGCTGCCCCCGATCGAGAGAGTGCCACTACCAGAGAGCGTACCGCCCACAGAAAAACTACCACCCGTGCCGGTGGTCGGACTGCTACCCAAAGGAAGACTGCAATCACTGTTAACGGTTTTGGTTCCGCCGGTATGGGCAAAAGTCACGAGGTTAAAGGTGGTGCTGTTGCAAGCCAGCGTGCCGTTGCCAGTGCCGTCAAACGTAAGTGTTCCACTGTTATGCGTAAAAGTCGTGCCTGAGTTGATAGTAAAGCCTGCCGCGACCGTCATGGTCCCACTTGGGGCGGTAAAACTTGCGGAAGAACTCAAAGAAAACGCACCGTTAACATCAAATGGGTTGTAGCTGCTAAAGCTTTGTGTTCCGCCGGATTGAGCAAAAGCACCGCCGGTTGAGAGACCGCCAAACCCCGAGAGAACACCGGTGCTGTTAAGAGTAAAGTCGTTAGCAAAGGCAATTGTGCCCGAGCCTGAGAGGGTGCCGGCCAAGGTTAGGTTGCCGCTGGAAGAACCCACTGACGGACCACTCCCGAGGGGCAAGGTACAGTTGCTGTTAACGGTCTTGGTGTTAGAGGTATGGGTAAAGGTGACCGAGTTAAAAGTTACGCTATTGCAGCTCAAGGTGCCGTTGGCGGTTCCGTTAAAGTTGACCGTGCCGCTGTTATGGGTGAAGGTTCCGCCGCTAATGGTGAGACCAGCACCGATCGACATAGTGCCTGAGGGTGCCGTAAACGTACCGGAAGAGAGCGAAAAGTTACTAGAAATGGTGACCGGACTGTAGCTACTCAAATCAAGTGTAGCGCCCGAGACGGTTAAGCTGGCTGGGGTCAGACCACTAAAACCAGATAAAACACCCGTTGCGCCAATCGTTAGCAACGCACTGGGCGAGCTGAGCGTGCCCGAACCTGAGAGCGTACCGTTGAGCACCGTCGGTCCACCACTACTGATCGATGGATTACTACCAAGTGGCAGGGTACAAGAACTACCCACGGTCTTTTGTGCGCTCGCACCTTGGGCAAGAGTTACTAGGTTAAAAGTCACACTGTTACAGGTCAGTGTGGCTGTGCCACCCAGCCCGGATCCATCAAACGTCAACGTACCGCTATTGTGCGTAAAGGTACCGGTTCCGGACATTGTAAAAGCCGCCGAGACCGAGGTAGTGCCACTCGACGCGGTAAAACCACCGGCCGACACGGCAAAAGCGCCATTAATATCGATGGTTTGACTGCCGCTGTTAAAAGTACCGGCTGCTTGAGTGAAGCTGGTGGCAGTAAAGCTGTTTTGGACCGTAACGGTTCCGGTATACGAGGTGCCGCCGCCCTGCATAGAAAAGCTGCCCAAGCTGACCGAGACATCCACGTTAACGTTAGCGGTCGAGGTGTTGTTCAAAATGACGGCATCCCCCACCCCAGCACCCGTACCTGGGACATGGCTCGAGCAGCCCGACCAGTTGCCGGCGTCGTTCCAGGAGTTGTTGGCATTGGTGTTGGTCCAGGTACAGGTCGCGGCCGCCGCGGGACGCAGCAAAAGGCTCACCGTGACCGAGACGGCGCTAAAACCGAGCAACAAAATCGTAAACCCGACCAAGACATTTTTGATGTACGGCCGATTGAGTGGCTCTGGTCTTTGAGTCAGTTTGACCCTGTGAGAAGTGCGTTTTGACATGCAGTAGGCCCCCTTTTACTAGGGCACATCAGGATTTATTATCCAATTTACTTGGCTGCTTTGTCAACACCTCGGTTTTAAACCACTTGCTCACTGGTCAAATCCCTTAAATGGCCCGTTGCACAGGTCTGGATATCCGGGAATCGTCGCGTTGCGGGCCGTAACCTCGTCCCAAATGGCAGTGATACGTCGAGAGGCCTCTGCGTCAAAGTACGTGAGCGGACAGAGCCGATCAAGATGTCCGGTAAACGTTGGCACCCCCGAGGCGTAACTAAACTCCCAGTGGATCTGACAGTGCGTGTGCACTCCATCGGGCTTGTTGGTGCAGTGGGGCCGGCCGATCTCTTGACCTTGTTTGACCAGGCTACCCGTAGCGAGCCCGTCGACGTAGTTCTCCATCTCTTTGTAGGTACTCCGGTATTCACGACTATCAATAGAGATGTACCAGACTGGATCCCCCATGTCCTCGGCCCGCTTAATCGAACTCACTCGCCCATCCGCAATCGAGCGGATCGGCACACTCTGATCCCATTGAAAATCCATGCCCCCGTGCCCATCCGGATGAACCTGTTCTACCTCGCCCAGCGCCCGGATACTTGTGGCCTCGTCCTCAGGCGCAAAAGGCAAGCTGATCGTTATGCGGTTGTGCGTAAACCAAGGCGTCGCGCTGTAGCGGACCTGATACCACAAAAATAATCCGCCAACAAAAAGCCCAAAGAGCACTACTAGAGACCCCAGGCCAAGCAAGAAACGCTTAAGCCACTTGTGACGGCGGAACATGCCGTTTAGTCTACCACTGTAAGCGCTGCAGAACTTTAGCGCGCATTCTCCAGGTCTTAGTAGCGGTAATGCGCTCGAGATTTTTTGCGACCCCAAGTAATTGCTGGGCAAGCTGATCCCGATCACGCTTAAGGATTTGGTTCTCCGCCTTGAGACGCAGCGTATCTTGCTGCAGGGTCCTAACCCTACTCTGCGCTGCCGCCACAGTAGCCTTAACACCATTGTTGGTGGTGACGAGCTCCCCAAAGGCCTCAGTAATCCAACCCTGGGCGAGTTCAGCAAATCCCTGATTAGGAAGGGCGGACTGACCTTTAAGGCGCAAGAGCATTTTCCAGACCGAACCACCGTAGGTTTGCGGGGTAAAGCTCTCCATCTGTTTTTGTGCGTTACGGACCAACTGCTCTGCGAGGTGCGGTTGGGTGATGAGACGTTCGATTAGTTCTGCCAAGTGCTGATAATTACCAGGCGTGTAGGCCAGCGCAGTTTGGCCATCGGTCACAATGCTGGCAAGACCGAGCACGTTAGTTGCGATCACCGGCACACCGAGCACCATGGCCTCGGCGGCCACGCGACCAAAGGCCTCCCCACGGGTACAGACCAAAATACAGTTGGCCTGTACAAAGTGCGGATACGGATTATTGCTAAACGGAGCAAAACGCACGTGCTGAGTGAGGCCGAGGCGTTGGATTTTGGCTTTAAGCTGCGAGATAAAGGGCTCATAGGGGGCGCCCAAAAAAACGAGCTCGACATCGCGGCCTTTTTTAACGAGTAGGTTGACCGCCTCGAGGGCATCCATCTGGCCTTTGTCAGGATAGATGTTGCCCGGAAAAAACAACTTAAAACTCGTGGGCCGGATAAAAACATTGGGGGCGGGCTGCTCGCGATCTTCCTTGGAGATGTAGAGATGGGTCTTGTAGATCTCGCACTTGGGGCGGTTGCCAAATTGTTGGGCGGGTTCGGGCGAATTACAGGCGACGATGTGCGAGTTGTTGTAAAAAAGGTCGTTGGCGGTTTTTTGACCGGTCAGCCATTCGCCCATGTCGGCGAGCTCTTGCGCCTCGCGCGGAAACACAATGTGAGGCTTATCCAAAAGTTGCGCGGCCAGTAGCCCCCACGGGATGAACCGCGTATTGCTAAGTACGACCTGCGGGTTGACCCGCCGCAGCGTGTCGAGCACCGACAAAACTCCAGGGACACTCATGCGCATCCAAATGTTGAGCGTCTCGCGCCCCACGGGCGTGGCACTGTACCAGGTGTGATAGGGCGCGATCAGCGTGCTAGCACCCGTTTTTTTAACCGCGGTCACGAGTGATCCCTCGCGGGGAAAGACCACGGTGACGAGCGCGCCATGATCTGTAGTGAGTTCCCGAACCAACTCGAGCATGCTGCGCTCCGAGCCGGTCAGCGAGGCCAATTGCGAAAAAATCACGACACTCATGGCGCGCTCGGGCCGCAGACACAGCAGGCCGTAGCGTCCCTTGCCGTCCTCTTGCCAGATGCTCAAACGCTCGGGTGTGAGACGGTAGTGCTGGTAGGTCGCGTTATCTAACACAAAAAGTTCTAGACCAGCCTGGTGTAAGACCGAGAGCAGTTGTGGCTCCAGTTGATGGGATTTTTGAATTGGTACAAACAGGAGGGTTACCTCCCTCACCTCACGCAACAAGCGCTGCATGCCTTGGAGGACGAGTAGCTCACGACCAGCCGCGTTAATCGTAACGAGCAATCGTTGCTCTGGTGTAACCTCGAGGGCCTCGTCGAGTTGGCGAGTCGAGTCAAAGGCATATCGGCGGAGGTGCAGGGTGGCATCTTTGCTCAAACTCTCAGTACGCATATCAGGAGCGTCGTGAGCGGTTACCTCGACCAAAATATCCGCGTGCCGGGCTCGGGAACGGAGCTGCTGTGCCGTATACTGCTCAATTTGCATGGCAGGAGGATGCTACGACAAGGGCCAAATTGCAACTAGTAGTAGTTACCGGCTGGCAGAACGACGCGGTGCCAGGCGACCGGGTCTCCCAACCTCCCGTCGCACCCAAATGTGCAGCACAATGATGGCCCACATGCGGTAGGGGTGCCACCTGTCCGCGATCGCATCCAGTTGCGCGTCGTTTGGGGGTTGCGGAAGGCGGTAGGCTTTTTGCACGGCGTAGCGAGTCATAGAATCACGCGTGATGCTATCCACGAGGCCAGCGCCACGCCGCAAGATACCGCTCGCAAAAAAAGGTCCGATCCCCGCGATACGTTGCAGCTCCTCGAGTGCTTGATCGGACGAGGCGCTGGCCTTTTTTCGAAGGTACGCCCGGTCGAGAGTCCCCTCTAGGGCCGCCTGGGCGACGCCGTGTAGTCGGTCGATTTTACGAGCCGGCAGGCTTTTGATTTTTTTGATCTGCAGTAAGCGTTGCGGCGTAGGAAAAGCGTAAAAAGTCTCGCGGCCTACCCTGATCGCCTCACCAAACTCCTCGGCCATGCGTGCTCGGATCGCCCGGCCCTGCAGCATCGAAATTCGATGCGCGATAATAAAGTGCGCTGCCGCCTCGTAGGGTGAGTTAAACAGTGACGGTCGCAGCAGCCGATACTTTTTTTGCAGTGCGCCGATCACCGGATCGCGCTTGCCTATGGCCGGCCAACCGGTGCCATCTTGATCCAACGACAGAGCGGCCAAGGCTTGCGCCTTAGCTTTTGCCGGGGCGTGCGTTGTTCCATAAACCTCACCTGTCACACGACCGTTTGTTTTTGTTTGTCGCAACACCACTGCGGCCGAACCATCCCAACCTTCTACCGGAAAGCTCAGTACCAGAGCACCAGGTTCATCCGCTAACGTCGGCCAGCCACCAAAAAACTGATTTTGGTTGGCCAAATCAAACGGCCCCCTAGGCCTAGCCAAAAAAGAGAAACTCGTTTTCAAAGGGGTCAGTTATTGCCGTCGTAGGCCGCTTGTAGCTTGGCTAGGTCGAACTTTTTCATGGCCAAAAATGCTTTAGTCACGCGCTGCATTTGCTCCGGCGTACCGTTCTGCATCATCTCGTCCAGTGCAATTGGCGTGATTTGCCAGGAGACGCCGTACTTATCTTTAAGCCAGCCGCATTGTTCTGACTTTGGAACGGCCGACAATTTTTCCCAATAATAATCGATCTCTGCTTGATCTTTGCAGCGCACCATCAGCGAGACGGCCTCATTAAAAGAGGTAAAGGCGTGCTTATAGGCGCTATCCATTGCCGCAAACCACTGACCCTCGAGCATACAATCGCTAAAGGCGATGGTTCCTTCTTTGTCTGGTGCATGATCTGCGTCATACCGTGAGATGGTGCCGCGTTTGGTATTTTTGAACACCGACTGATAAAACTTTCCTGCTTCTTCGGCCTTACCAGCTTGTTTGCCGACAAACATGAGCGACGGAACAATAGTCGGACGTTCCTCCCCCTTGGGATCCGTGAGCATGAGCTGCCACGAGAGACCGTACTTATCCTGCACCCAACCGTAGCGCTCGCTGTAGGGATATTTTTGCAGCGGCATCATGACCTGTCCGCCCTCCAGCAGTTTGTTCCAGACCGTATCGATGCGCGTTTTTGCCTCTTTGTCCTTAAATGGATCAAAGTTCACTAAAAAAGAGATCGAGGGGTTAAACGTAAACACCGGACCAGCACTGATAGCCATCATGGAGTACCCCCAGATCTTGAACGACACGACCCCGGTGTCGCCGCCGGGCGTGTCATGGATCGTGCTCGTGCTGGTGATCGTGGAGTCCGGAAAGAGCGACGTATAAAATTCAGCCGCTTCTTTAGCCTCTGTATCGAACCACAAATGAGGGACTATCTTTTGCATACGGGTAGGAGTTAATGATGTGTAGCACGATGATGCTTGCGTTTTTCTGCCCAGGCCGAGGCCGTGTTTACGGCAATGCTCAGCACCAGCACGACTATAAATACAACCACAAAATTGAGGAGAAACCGTGACAGACTGTCCTGATAATTCGAAACGAGATCGGCAGGGTGCATGATTGCCTTCTCAAACGAGACGCAGCCGGCGTCATAGGGATGAGGGCATTGATACGTGATCTTCGTACCAACGCTTGCAAACAATAGCCCATCAACAAAGGCGGCAAGGATACATAAAGAGTACTTCCAGCGGTTAGGCATGTTTCTTTTCTAAATGATTATGACTTACGCGTACCGCGCCCAGCTTAAGCAAACGTGAAATAAATTGGCTCCGGGGGTGGGGATCGAACCCACGACCCACTGATTACATCTACCCGGTACTTTCGTACTGGAATGGACTATATCTTCATCCACGGCTGAACGTTTGGATGCGGGGCGCTTCGACCGAGAAAAACTTCTCTCGACCTACTCTCATGTGAGATAGTCTCTGAACCTTCCCGTTTGACCAGCAAAAATGAGCTGACTAAACCGGCTTGGCTGCGAATCACCGTGTCGCTTGCGCGATGTAGGCTTCTCGCAATTCACCCCGAGTTACAACCGCAATTTCTTGCGGAAGCTGCACTATGCCGGCATGTAATTCTCTGTGGCAGTTGGCACAAACGAGCACGCACTTGTTGACCTCTCGTTGGATGACCGCAAACGAGCGGTTCAATCCCTTTACTGACAGACCAAAAGATTTTTTGGTCTCATCAATGTGGTGTAAATCAAGTGCGGCCGTCGTACGACAATAACCGCAGAGTATACAGTTACCGCCCTTATACCTAACGATAGCTTCTTTAAGCTTGCGCCGTCTTTTTGCGACGGCCCGTCTTAGATATTCGGCACGGTCGGCATATGTTCTCTTATCTGGCACTGCAACGCCTAGCTAAGAGAGTAAAAGGTACAGTCAGTTGCTCTACCGCTGAGCTACCCCGGAACGTGTGACCAGAGTACGCTGCAACGAGGCAGAATTCAAGTGGTGGCATACGCGGTGGTTGTAGGCAATTTTGCGAAGCCAACGTGCACTTCTCGGTGGCAATTAGCACAAAGCAGAACACATTTGTCTGCTTCTTGTTTAACGCGATGCCAAGATCTCGTTATTTTATCAAGAGAAAGACCAAAAGATTTTGTTTTTTCATTAAGATGGTGCAAATCCAAAGCTTCGATTGACCGCGAGTACCCGCACAGAATGCACTTGCCTCCCTTATAAGCAACGAGAGCGCGTTTAACTTTTTTGCGCCGTTTGATAACAGCAGCTTTTAGATATTCAGCACGATCTGCATAGGTCCGTCTAATTGGCATACAGCAAAAAGTATACCACGTGAGCGGTACTAGACCATTGCTTTACGAGCCAACACTACCCGAGGTAACACAGGCAAACTGAGAAAGTTTTTTTGGTGCGGCCGCCCCAGCGCCCCCATTGAGCGTAATTCGCCAGGTACCCCGCGCACTGCTGTGATCCAGCACCCCAATGATCGCGTTGCTTCCCTGCACACCGCAGACTTGCGTCGCGGTTCCCTCTACTGCAAAACGGGTGGACTGATCGAGACCAAATTGAAGCAACTCCAGATGCTCAGCGCCACCTTCGGCGACGGTTACGACCGCGTTTTGCTCCCCAAAGGCTACCGAACCCACCAAACCCCCCGGAGCCACCGGGACGGTTTGGGTTCTGCCCGAGGCCAGATTGAGCAAGAGCAAACGCGACTCACGCGGGGTGGTGTCCGCCGCATCTGTGGCCTGTGCTGGATCCGCCTCGACAAAGAGGGCCAGGTTGGAGTCGCGGCTGAGGCCCACCAACTCCGCCGCCTCCCCCGGAAAAGCCACCGAACTCGCTTTGATGTCGGCCAAAACAACGGTGTTGTCCGCAGGGGTCTCACCGTCAGCCGGCACACGCAACTGTAAGAGAGACCCAAAGCGGGGATGTTGGACCTCCTCGGCCAGACGTGTCCCAAAAAAGATCGTCTCGCCATCCGACGCCCAAGCCAGCGGTACGACAACCTGCGCCTCTTTACTGGTTTGTTCCCAAACGATGCGGGAGTCCACCGTCTCCCCTCGACGGGTCAAGACGAGTAAGCGCAGGGTGAACTCCGCGCCGCTGCGCTCGGTCAGGCCGTAGGCCAGTCGCTCATACACCTGGTCATCAGGACTAGCCGCGACCGCGAGGTAGCCTCCAAAGCGTGGATCGTCCACCTGGGTCCCCTCAAGCGGCTGGGGGTTGGCCCGCGTCGCGTCTACGATCGCGCCCTGTGCACTATCAAAGTAGTAGAGGTGGTGACGTGTCAGAACCACTGGCCGGCTGCGCGCTGCTTGTCCAACCGTAAAATCAGCCGCCTCACTAGTATCCGGCCTGATCACTCGCAAGTGAGTGGCCTGGAGTGACGCTGGCTTGTCCGGATAGTCTTGCGCATCCTCAAAAACGACCGTACTGGTGGTCGCAAACTCGCGTGGCGCTACGACCGTCTTAGGTCGCAAGACCCACAACAAGAGTCCAGCAAAAATAGCACTCACTACGATGACCGCTAGGAGCGTAGCTCTAATCCGCATGGGGGTATCGTACCCCGGTTTGCAGGCCCGCG
>JAXLZM010000002.1:0-229149 GCA_046350855.1 Candidatus Anderseniibacteriota bacterium
TTCATGCGCAAGTTCGCGGAAGCAGGAGGAACCTCGAAGGATTTACAGAAGGTCATCGAGCGCCACAACAACGCACTCGCGCCTAAGATCATTGAGTTCATCCGGAGCCATTACGAACTCTGCACCATAAAGCAGGCAGAACAAATCTTGGGGGATAGAATGGTCAGTCCGTTCCCTCAAGGTCCGCTGGATGGGCTCATAGGGATTGATCGCCTGCCGTATCCACCTGCACTGCTTACGGAAACCAGAGACCAATTTGTATTGATCCCTATCTCGCCCATATCGCTAAAGCGACTGTGCACAGAACCGGGAAGTATCGTAGAGGTATCCGAGTCGGCACAGGAGTACTGGAAAGACTGGTGGGATCAACGAATCACTCCCAACGGTACGGGAGTTCAGTGGACACTCTTTGGTACTGAGCTTCTCGGTAAAAGTGGCCTCAGTTACAAAGAATGCCGTGACTTAGCGGAAAAGGAAGATGTACAGTGCGCCTACTTCACGGAGATTCTATTCTGTATGCAGGTATACCACAAAGTAACCGGGAGGAAGCTGCTCGGAAACTACAAGTTGGTCGACTACTCCACCTTGGATAAGTGGGACGCCATTTGCATTACATTCGGCGATAAGCTCAGGATTACGCGCGAATGTATACTCAACCAAAAGGTTGGAGTCGCAAAGGTGATTCGTCCAGAGACTCGTAATTTCTAGTCGTCAGGGCCGCCTAACCCAACAGGCGGCTTTTCTTTTTGTTTCAGCCAAGGCAGGATGAACCACATGGCCACATTGCCCAAGCGCTACCAAGTCATCACTATTTTTCCGGAGATCATCGGGCAGTATGCCGCTGCCTCTATTTTGGGTCGCGGTCAAAAGGCCGGCGTGATACAGATCGAGGCGATTAATTTACGCGATTTTACAAACGACAAACACAAGACCGTTGATGAACACCCCTATGGGGGTGGGCCCGGCA
Source organism: Candidatus Anderseniibacteriota bacterium (assembly GCA_046350855.1). Lineage (GTDB taxonomy): Bacteria > Patescibacteriota > JAUYIX01 > JAUYIX01 > JAUYIX01 > JAUYIX01. Next base: position 968 of record JAXLZM010000002.1, read on the forward strand.
TGCTCCTCAAGCCCGAGCCGCTTTTTACTGCCGTCGAGTCACTGGTGGGCGAGCGCGCTAAGCGCTCCAAGACAACGCAAGTAATTTTAATGGATCCTCGGGGCGAACCGTTCTCCCAAAAAATTGCGCAGGAGCTCGCGCAGTTGGACCAAATTGTATTTATCTGTGGCCGCTACGAGGGCGTGGACGAACGCGTCCGAGAGCACCTTGTCGATCGCTCGATCTCCGTTGGACCGTACGTATTGAGCGGCGGCGAGTTGCCAGCCCTGACCGTGATCGAGGCAACAGCGCGACTAATCCCCGGCGTGCTCGGCAAAGAAGAAAGCCTCGCGCAAGAAAGCCACGGCAATGACGAGACGCTCGAATATCCGCAGTTCACCAAGCCGGCTGATTTTAAAGGATACAAAGTGCCAGAGATTCTGCTCTCCGGTGATCACGCCAAAATCGCTGCCTGGCGCAAGCAGCAGTCAAAAAAGAAATAGTTCAACCGGAGTAGACTACCTAGTCCTCGCGGTGGTCGACGTAACTCCCGCCACGCATGTGCTCGATGATGTCGATAGCGGCCCGCACACCGTCTCCCACAGACTTACCGACCTGACGAGGTGGGCCAGTGACGTCGCCCGCGGCCCAGACGCCGAGGAGACTGGTTCGGCAAGATTTGTCGACCTCAAGGGCGTTACCGCGCATGAGGAGTCCCATCGATTTAGCAAAATCGACCGCAGAGGCGGTGCCGGTGGCTAAAAATAGTCCTTGGATTGGCTGTCGCGTGTGATCCATATACTCAAGCTCGCTAATCCAGCCGTTACCGTGGACGGCGGCGATTTTTTTGTCCAACACGGCGATGTGGTTTTTTTTGAGCTTAGTGCGCATGACCTTGTCGATCTCGTTAGTGGCACCGTTGAGATTAACCGTGATCGTTTTGGTGTGGGCCAAGAGTTCGAGGGCCTCGTTGGCAGCTAAGTTGCCCGCACCGATAACCATAACGGTTTTGTTTTTAAAAAACGGACCATCGCACGCTACGCAGACCGCAACGCCCCGACCAAAATATTTAAACTCATTAGTAATTCCAGCTGATTTAATCTGCATCCCCGCCGCGATGACCAGCGCCTTAGCCTCGTACTCGCCCCGCATAGTCTTAACCATAAACTGGGCCTGCGACTTGCTAGATTTTTTCTTGGTAGCCGTAGGCTCAAGTGAACAATCCTGACAACGCAAGACTTCTTCTTGCTTGATCACGGCCCCGTACTTGCGCGTTTGTTTTTCGCCGCGACGTAATAAGGTTGGCCCACTGATCGTCTCAGGTGTGGCAAACCAGTTACCAATAATCGGCACTTTTTCCAGGTTGCTGCCCTCGTTGTCTTTAAAAACCAGAGTGGAGAGTCCGGCACGGGCCAGATAGGTCGCGGCCGTCAAGCCGGCCGGTCCTGCTCCGATCACGATCACATCAAAAACGTTGGCCATACGCGCCATCCTACCATTTGCACGACGGCTTGACAGGCCGCGACCGGTTAGGTAGCTTTGTCGTTACGCAAACGAAGCACGTCCAAGCATTGTTCTGCCCGCACCCGAGCTTGGAAACCAGCGTTTTAGCGAACTAGCAGGCCGGTTCTGCCGGAGCTAGTAGTCAATCGATACCCGACGCGCCCGATGCGCACCACTCGTAGGCCTCAGTAGGTCTAAGACGAGTGAGCGGATCTTTGACAACTGAAACGTGACTAAGATCGTGTTGTGTCCCCCGGCACCTGCCGGACCATCGGGATACAGCACGTAAAAAGCAAACGTTAATTCTCTAGGGTTTGTGTATCGTCTGGATATGGCCAGTTGTACTGGTGCATCCTGACGGTGCTACAACACAACTCTTCTTTTTTGAGAGTTTGATCCTAGCTCAGGAATAACGCTGGCGGCGTGCCTAAAACATGCAAGTCGAACGGGTAAGCCCGACGGATGTCGGGAACTACTTACTAGTGGCAAACGGGTGAGTAATACGTAGGAATCTGCCTCAAAGTTTGGGATAAGCCTGCGAAAGCGGGTCTAATACCGGATGTGATTACCAGACTTCGGTCTGGTAATTAAAGCCTTACGGCGCTTTGAGAGGAGCCTGCGTCCTATCAGCTTGTTGGCGGGGTAAAAGCCCACCAAGGCTATGACGGGTAGCTGGTCCGAGAGGATAACCAGCCACAGGGTGACTGAGACACGGCACCCACTCCTACGGGAGGCAGCAGTTGGGAATCGTTCGCAATGGACGAAAGTCTGACGACGCGACGCCGCGTGCGGGATGAAGCTCTTCGGAGTGTAAACCGCTTTTCTGCAGGAAAAAGATCTGATTGTACTGCAGGAATAAGAGGTTGCTAACTCTGTGGTCCCTAAAGGGACGGCGCAGAGTGGATGCAGCAATGTATCCAAAGAAAATTTCGCTATATGCTGGAACATCTTGTCAATGTGTTCGTACTCGGATGAACTTGTTCATCCAGTGAAAATCGAACACAAAACCTATGAAGGGCGCATCGCTGCTCCCGGTACAGGTTACAAGACAATCAGCAGGAAACCGATCCTATTGGTCGGGCTCCTCAGAGACTACACGCGAAACTCTCCATGACACATTTTGTTAAGGAGATGATGATATAGTCCAAAACTCGTATGGAAAAACACGAGCGAGATATTTTAGTAGGATCGATCCTTGGCGATGGTTGGCTCAACGGGCTGACCAAGAGCTACCGATCATCATTCCAGCTAAAATATAACGACAAATCACTTCGTTTTCTCAAATGGGTTCGGCATGAACTTCGCGGGTTACAACCGCAGGAGCTCAAAGAAATCCGGAAATATTCTCAGCATTATTTTCGAATCTCGCCTAGAGCCGATATCGGTGAACTACGAAAATGGTTCTACCCAAATGAGGGAGTGAAAAGAGTTCCAACTAACATCGATCAACTTTTAACCAATCCATTGTCCTTGGCTATTTGGTACCAAGACGATGGAACACTGGATAGAAGAGATCGATATCACTGGAACGCGATGTTCGCTACGTACTGTTTTCCATACAGTGATTGCGTTCTACTAGCCAAGACCGTTAAACGGAATTTCGGAATAGAAATGTCCGTTTGTCGGTGTCAGATGCGAGGAAAGATGTATTACAGGCTCTACGTGCCTGCTAAAAGCATGGAGCGGTTCATTCAAACTGTTCAGCCACATGTACATCCAGACTTCGCATACAAGATATTGGCTTTATAGAGCAAAAATCGGCCAGCAGCAGCGGTAATACAGAGACCTCGAGCGTTTTCCGGAATCATTGGGCGTAAAGCGTCCGCAAGTGGCTGTATAAGTCGAACTTAAAATCCGGTGGCTCAACCACCGACCTGGGTTCGATACTGTACGGCTTGAGTATTGGAGAGGCTAATGGAATTCCCGGTGTAGCAGTGAAATGCGTTAATATCGGGAAGAACACCAATTGCGAAGGCAGTTAGCTATTCAATTACTGACACGCAGGGACGAAAGCGTGGGGAGCGAACGGGATTAGATACCCCGGTAGTCCACGCTGTAAACGATGGATACTAGGCATTGGAGCCTTCGACGGCTTTAGTGTCGCAAGCTAACGCGTTAAGTATCTCGCCTGGGAAGTACGGCCGCAAGGCTAAAACTCAAAGGAATTGACGGGGACCCGCACAAGCGGTGGATCATGTGGTTTAATTCGATACTGAACGAAGAACCTTACCTAGGCTAGACATCTAGCTGCACGCCTCTGGAAACAGAGGAAGCCTTCGAGGGTGCTAGACAGGTGTTGCATGGTTGTCGTCAGCTCGTGGCGTGAGCTGTTTGGTTAAGTCCAGCAACGAGCGCAACCCCTGCCCTGTGTTGAATACTCACAGGGGACTGCCGGCGTATAGTCGGAGGAAGGCGGGGATGACGTCAAATCCGCATGGCCCTCTGATGCCTAGGGCCACACGCATGATACAATGGCCGGTACAAAGGGACGCAGAACCGCAAGGTGAAGCAAATCCCATCAAAGCCGGCCCCAGTTCGGATTGAGGGCTGCAACTCGCCCTCATGAAGCCGGAATCGCTAGTAACCGTGGGTCAGCTATACCACGGTGAATACGTTCTCGGGTCTTGTACACACCGCCCGTCAAGTCAAGAAAGCCAGAAACACTCAAAGACGCACTCTGTGCGTTCAAGGTGGGGCTGGTGATCGGGGCTAAGTCGTAAACTTGTTGCGACTGCAGAGAGTAATTTCTGCAAAAAATCTCGCTATATCGGTGAAACCTATCCAACGTACAATGGATTGGCAATACCGAGGGAACCCTTTTATCACAAAGATTTAAGGGACTCCGTAGAGACTACACGCGAGCACCTAAATGATCACAAAGGCTTACATTCTAGGCGTCTTACATGACGCCACGGAAACAAAGAAGACATATCGCATTTCGCAAAAGTCAAAAGCTTTTGTGGAGATGGTTGCGAGTGGCATTCGCTCTCTTGGAGGTTCAGCATGGACCTACAAAGAGGGTAAAGACCGCTCGGTATATGTCGTCGAGTTCTCAAAGTCTTTTCTTGGAGGAACAGTAATTTCTTCCAGCCAAGACAAACGAGACTACATCCGTGGCTACTTTGATGCCGAAGGTGGAATAGCAAAGTCCAAGTCAGTTAGATACTACTTGTATTTTGCTCAAAAGAACCGAATGGATCTGTTAGAAGTTCGAAGCTATCTCGAAGAATTTGGAATCGAGTGCGGTAAAACGCACAATCCGAGTTCTCGAATAGATCCGAATTACTGGAGATTCTACATTCGAGCAAAGTCCTATCCGGATTTTGCAAAGATAATCGGTTCTGATCACCCAGAAAAAAGCCGATACATTAGGTTGAAGATATAGTCCAAGCCATCCGGAAACGGATGGGTATACCTTGAACAAGGTATCCGTAGGGGAACCTGCGGATGGATCACCTCCTTTCTTAGGAGTATCTGTTCAACAGACTTCTGTCTGCTTGAACCATCTGTCGTATGCGCATTTGGCTGAACTTCGGTTCGACCAACGTGCACATAATAGTGGTGAACCACTCGTACTCTGAGCGTATCAGTACGTAAAACAATTCGTTGGTGCAGTTGCGCATTGTACTAACACAAATGAGAAGAGATGTTTGCTCGTCTTAGTCACGTTTTAGGAGTCAACGCCAAAAACGGCGCCACGTACCAAGGGCGCTGTTTTTGTTTTGGTTCACCCTGCCAGATTGAAAGCCCTCGCGTATCCTGCTAGTGTCGGTGGGCTCGGGCGCTTAGCTCAGGTGGTTAGAGCGCGGTCCTGATAAGACCGAGGTCCGTGGTTCAACTCCACGAGCGCCCACCAGGTAAACTTGATTGGAGTCACTAAACAGCTTAGGCTTTGCCCGGGCCTGTAGCTCAGTGGTAGAGCACCTGATTTGCATTCAGGGGGTCAGGGGTTCGAATCCCCTCAGGTCCACCATTGGTGACACAAAAATGAATATTGAAGAACTCGCAGCTTTTCTGAACGAATCTAACAAAGCAACATATGCCAATAAGAGTGCAAAGAAAGTAGTCTCGGCGCGTTTAGGTTCGGAAGACTATCACTTTGAGAAGGGTAAGCTGGCTTACCACGATACGTATTTTGGCAGTCGCGACTTTATTGGAGAAGAAATCGTGTATGAACAAGAGAAGCCGGTGTGGGGAGCCAACTACTTTGGCTTTATTCTTGATTCAAAAACCAGGGAAGAAGATGTCTACGATTTTCTCAGAACAGCTTTGATGCAAGTACATAACGACAAAATTCCAGTGCGGGGACCTAAGCGGTTCATCCAAGGAAATAAGCAATACACTTTTGTAGTAGAGGGCGATCTCTCTAACTTCTCAGGAGACGAACAAATTTCCTTTGACGGTAAGATCGTGTACCACTGTAAAATCCACGGCGGCAACATTATCTAGCACTCCGATAACGTGTTTTTTTAACCGGCTTGTGTTTTTGCTTTATAGATATAGCCTGTCGGTACCCTGAAAAGGTGGTCGTTAAGATAACGGAGCATCTCTGACAGTTCTTTCACAATCAACAAGGAGTAGTTAGACAATGGAAAAACGAGAAAAAGCTCAAGAAAAAACCTTGAGCATAGAAGGGGGACGCCCCCTCGAGGGTGAGGTGCTGGTTCGCGGGGCAAAGAACACAGTGCCAAAGAATATGGTGGCCGCGCTGCTTACGGCTGATACATGCGTAATTAAAAACATCGCTTGTCTTGCTGACGTTGAAATCATGCGTGAGATGATTCAAGCGTTCGGAGGAAACGCAAAGATTGCAGCCGATCATTCATTGCGGATAAAGGTTGCGTCGCTTGAACATATCCCCGCAGAACAAATGGGTTCCTTCACCGGCAAAAGCCGGATACCAATTCTTACTTGCGGTCCGCTTCTAGCTCGAACCGGACATGTAACAGTCCCCGTTTTGGGAGGCTGTCAGATTGGAGATCGACCCGTTGATTTCCACCTCGAAGCCTTAAAGGCCCTCGGCGCAAGGATTGAGGTCTATGGAACGCATATCGAAATGTTCGCCGATGGCTTGCAAGGAACTAAACTGCGTTTACCCTACCCTAGCGTTGGTGCAACCGAGCAGGTACTTCTTTCCTCCGTACTGGCAAAAGGCGTTACTGAACTCAGCAATGCTGCCGTCGAGCCCGAGGTATTGGACCTCATCGCCGTTCTGCAAAAGATGGGAGCAATAATTGGAGTTGACACGCACCGAACCATAACGATCCACGGAGTTGCGAAGCTGTCGGGTTTTGAACACAGGGCACTACCCGATCGAATTGAGGCTGCATCCTGGGCATGTCTTGCCGCTGCAACCAATGGCAAGATTTTTGTGAGGGGAGCGCAGCAACTGAACATGATGACGTTTCTCAACGCATTCCGCCAAGCTGGTGGGGCATTCGACGTACGAGAGACTGGGATTAGTTTCTGGCGCCTGAACAGTAAACTCAGGCCCATGGCACTCGAAACAGATGTGCACCCTGGCTTCATGACCGACTGGCAGCAACCGTTTGCCGTCATGTTAACCCAGGCTGAGGGGCTATCCGTAATCCACGAAACTGTTTATGAAGGCCGTTTTGGTTACGTGGAGGCACTCAAGACCATGGGTACTCAAATCCAACTCTACCAAGGGTGTCTCGGTCAGATTAATTGCCGTTTTGCAAACCGTGGCGCACTTCACAGCGCAGCAATTGCAGGACCCACCACTCTGAAGGGTGCAGAGATCCTCATCCCAGATTTGCGGGCTGGCTTTTCCTACATTCTTGCAGCCCTTGTAGCACGAGGCACCTCTAAGATTCGCAACATGTGGCCAATCTATCGCGGCTACGAAAACATTTTAGGGAAACTCCGGGGGATAAAGGCAGCGGTAGAAACACCATAAACTGTTTTGCCTTTGGACAACTCAGAGCGTAGCATGGCAATGCTACGCTCTGTTCAATATATAGCCCTTTTATTGTGCCATTAGAGAAAAATACCATCATGAAGAAAGAAAATTACAAGAAAGTTTTTGAGAGCAAAGAAGTGCAGAAATATGCACAGATCATCTGCGATTTGACGCGTGAATGCTGGGAACGGGGAATATCTGACTCAACAGGATTTAGCATAAGTCAAAAGATTCCTAATACTGATCTTGTACTCGTTGACAAATCAGGAACTGGTTTTAGGAGAAATAGAATTGAACCACGAGATCTTCTACTCATTAGCACTGATGGCGAGCTCCTGTATCGTCCAACTGCAAAGAATCCTCGTCTTGCCCCAGTAAATGTGGCGATTCATCTTGAAGGCTACAGGGCCTCAGCTGCGCAAGGATGTATTCATTGGCACGACCCATTCACCAACGCATTTGCGTGCTATGGCAAAACTATTCATCCTCTTACGCTCCAATCAAAGCTGATTGGTGACGTACCATGCGTGATTGTCGATGACAGGGAACAAAAAAGGATCGCGAAGCGAAAAAAAGAATCACCAAAAGTGCCTTCGGGACTACACGCTAGATCGGACGTGTATTTTGTGATGAAGCAGGTTGGAAAAGCCGTTGGTCAAATTCTGCATGAACGAAATAGTGAGTTCGTGCGTCATGGTATAGCCGTAACGCACTATGAACACGGGCTATTTACTTTTGGGAGAAGTGTCGAGGAGGCATTCGAGAATGGATACAGAGCCTTTCGAAATGCACAAACAATTATCTATAGCCAGATGCTTAAGCAATACCCTGATGCAAAAGCAGCGAAAAACGCAGGGGCAGGCGATGCAACAATAATTGCTGGCTAAGCGTGATGAAGGAAGCTTCAAAAAGCGATCTGTCTATTCTCTTCAGGGGTTCATGGACACCAAATCAAGTATCGATATCGGAGGTGGCATCATCTCGCTTAATCGATACCAACCTAGAGAAAGCAGCACAAAATGCATGGAACATGAGCCTAGTACAGGCTGCAAAAAACGGCAGTAAACTATGGGATAGCGAGGCGTATCGCTATGAAAGTGCACACATGAATGCTGCCAGTCTTGTACTGCGTTTCTCTACGATCCCTTTTTCTATACGCTTAGGGATGAACAAGCACACCCGAGCAATAAAAAGTCTAGGTCCCAAGTTTGCCACCCGCGGCCTATACACTTCTTGTCTTGTAAGTACCACTGATAAGTCTTTTGTCTTCATTGAAAAGTCAAAAAAGTTCTTCACGAACAAAAAGTATTCTTGGATTGGCGGAATACTTTCAAAGAGTGAGGCCATACTTACCTCTGGAAGTGACTTGTTCGAGGCAACAAAGAAAGAGATCAGCGAGGAGTTAGGGCTCACCACTAACCACATAGTAAGTCTGTTACTACGCACGGGATATCTTACTGATAATTGGAACGTCTGCCTGCTTTTCGAAGCATCTCTATCACTTACAAAGACGGAATTGACCGCCAGATTTATGCAAAAAAATGATGGGGAAGCTAAGAACTTGCTATACATTTCGTACGACCAGATCAAGAAAAAGGAATACGATGTTTTTGAGCCGAAGGATCAAGTTAAGTTTTCTATCTTGAGAGCGTCTTGATACTCTGACATTCAGTGAAGGGGCCTGTTCTTCTATAACACACCAGAGGGGGAACGCCATGAAAGCAATCATTTTGGCTGCCGGACGCGGTAGCAGAATGGGAAAGCTTACAGACTTTCTGCCAAAACCACTTATTGCTGTTAATGGAAAGCCGTTAATCATGCATGCACTCAATGCACTACCAAAAGAAATCGATGAGTACATCGTAGTAATCGGGTACCGCGGAGATGATATAAGAACATTTCTCGGGACGTCCTATGGGGGAAACCCAATTATATATGTTTGGCAACAACACCCTGGTACTGGCGGGGGTCTTCTCTCCGCAAGGCTACATATCGAGAGCGAGTCATTTTTCATGGTCACTGGTTCAGATGACATTTTCGGTCAGGGGGAGCTGAATAAACTCCTGGGAAGCGTCCCAACACAAGGCATTACCTTCGGCTCTCGCGCCAGTGCAAGACCGGAAAGCGTAACGTTTGATGCCTGCTCCCGACTTACAGGTCGTCAGCGAATTTCGGCCAACAAGCCGAGGCACTTCGGAATTGGAGCGTACCTGCTACCACCAGCCTTGTTCAAAACGCCCTTTGAGCGCTTGCAAAATGGCGAATATTCAATACCGCATTCCTTAACGATGCAACCGTTCCCCGTGTACGTACGTATTATTCAAAGATGGCTGCCCGTTAATACCCCAGAAGAGCTCTTGATAGCTGAACGCACCATTCAAGAGCAAGAATGGTAGCCAAAGCCGGTTAAATTCATTTCTGCCGGCTTTTTTCTTCATAACAAGGTAAAGAAAAAGCGCCAGCCCCGTTTGGGAACTAGCGCGTTGATTGCATTAGTCAGGCAGCACCTTGAGCATCCCTCTCTTGAGACGCATTGCCAGTTGGATCAACACTCCGGCATCTTCGCGGACTAGAAGATCCTTGTGGGCCATGCCCGCCTCCGCCGCCTCGTAGATTTTGCGCAGGTCCGTCATGAACATCAACGTATCCGTAGTATCGAATGCTATCGTTCCGTGTTCGCCCATCATGTGACTGTACGGCTCGTTGTGGTATCTGTCGTACCACTCACTGATGGAATCCCACTGGCGCCATTCCAGCTGCTGACCACCTCCGATGGCGGGCAAAAAACAGCGGTAGAGCGTGGGAACGGCATCGCAGTAACCCTCCTCCTCGTAGCCTCCCCGCTGAGCAAGGAGCTCGCACGAAAAACCCGTCGCAAAGAGTGCCTCAAAGCACTCGCGCCGGCGTTGTGATTCGCCGATACCGAATAGGTGACCAAGATCCCATCGCTTAAGCGCTTTAACGAGAAACATGCGAACGTTCTCGCGATCACTCTCATACACAGCGATGTGTTGCGCACTTCGTCCATAGAAACGAATCAACTCGCGCACGATTGGCGCTTGTTCCTCGGCGTGTCGGCCGTACATCGCAGAGTCACTAACCCATCGTCCAAATGAGGACGAGACTTTGCGCGCCAAGAGTATTGTGGCCTCTTGACGAACTTTGGTATTTGCCTCGACTCTCGTGGACTCGTCCGCGACGGACATCACGAACTTTGTTGCATCGTAGGCGGGCACCAGTTCAAGCATGGTACGCAACAGCGCAATCGCAACTTCAGTAGATGCGTCATAAAACAGCATCTGGATTTCTTCTAGCTGGAGTTTCGGACGTTCGGCACTCTTGACCTGTTCCACGGTTCTCTCCTTATGCACCCTCACCAGCAAGGCGGGCGCGGAAAGAAGCAACGATTAACAATGAACCCTGGCCTCCATCCCAGCATGTCCATTCAAACACTACTGGGTACATCGAGCAACAAAACCAGACTGTTGTACTATTGCCATATGCGCATCTTAATCGGCGTCATCTTATTAGTCGCAGGCATCCTGCTCGTGATCTTCTCCCAAAAGATTTACGAGAACTTTGGCCCCAATCGCTGGGCCGAGGAGAAATTGGGCGGCGGTGGAACGGTCTCGCTCCTACGTATCGTGGGTGCAATCCTCATTTTACTCGGCCTCTTTATTTGGGTGGGGCTCTTTGACCTTATCTTTGGCGGCGCCATTCGTGTACTTTTTGGTGGCATCAAAAACAGCAACGCGCTTAAATAACTGCTAGGATCATTCACATGCCAACCCTACCCATGCCCAACAACGGCAACCCGCCACCCCTCCCTCCTTTTAAAGATAGCCCCGTCATGGGTGGCCCAGTTATTTCTCATGCACCTGCACCAAGCAAGATGAAGACGCAACCCACCCGCTCTCGCCGCTGGGGTGGCTTTGATTTTGTCGCCCTCATCTTTAGTGGACTGGCGGTACTGGCTGGCGCCATGGCATTTTTGCGTTCGAGTCAGACCTATTCGATCGTGGCACAACTGCAACGCGCACAAACCAACCAAGCTGGTGCCATTGATGTAGGCGATGGCGCAGCCGCCCCGACCGGGCCGGTAGATATAGCGTTTGATTCGCACGTGCCTTTTGTCGGCAATACAGACGCCAAAGTCACCGTAGTTGAATTCAGCGACTTTCAGTGTCCCTTTTGCAACCAGTTCTCCCAGACCACCAAAAAAATCCGCAAGAGCTACACGCCCGATCAGGTCAAATTTGTGTATATGCACTTTCCGCTCAGTAACATTCACCCTAATGCAGAACCAGCCGCGACAGCCGCGCAGTGCGTAATGGATCTGGCCGGCAGTGCTGCCTTTTTTGAGTACCACGATCAACTCTTTGTGCACCAGGCTGAACTCGGCGACGAACTCTACTACAAGCTGGCCGATCAAACCGAAGGACTGGACCAAGCACAATTCGACGAATGCTACAAAAACAAGCAGTCGCTCTCCGAGGTTCAAGCCGATTTTGATCTCGGCCTGCAAGTTGGCGTAGACGGAACGCCCGCAACCTTTGTAAACGGCAACAGAGTAGAGGGTGGGGCCGTATCGTTCGACAAGATTAAGGCCATTATTGACAGCGAGCTCAAAAAGTAGCGTAGTAGTGAGCACAACCCTCTCAATCCTGCGCATAACAAGTGCACTACTTAGCCGTTGACGCGGCTAGGGACCTCTTATATACTCCTGCTACCTGACATATATGACACAGACACCCACCAGCTTTAGCTTCCCAAGCGGCGCCTAGCCTCCTGTCCGACACTTATTTGTCCCTCCCCCTGCCGCTTACTTGAGCGGTTTTTTGTTCTTTACAGCCCAATTTCTTAAGAAAACCTAAAAAGCCGGTAGAACCCGGCACAGCAGACGCATCGACGAGCTCGATCAGATTTGTGAGCAGTGCGCTGGAAAGACTCACCACGCCTTTCCAGCGCACTGGGCGCAAATTGTTCCGACGCGTAACGACCGCGGCCAGCCGCAAGGCCCCCGCAACCGATACGTGCGAACCGTTCACCCCGTTCATTGACAACTGAAGATCCATAAATAGAAGTAGAAATTGCAATTTCACTTCAACAATTAGTTAAGTTAGATCACCAAATCTAATAGTTAGTAGTTACTCATTAAACAGAACTTACAGTTGAACTTCGTAAATCGTTGTCAGCTCAAACGTCACGCAAGTGGCGGGACTCGACCGCAAGGTCGAGACCAGAGATGACTCGTCAAAGATCTCGCGCAAGCGAGAACAGCGCGGACGCAAGTCGGCGCAAGATTCACGAATACAAACCGTAAGGGCAAATGGTGGATGCCTTGACTCAATATGACGATGAAGGACGTAGCAGGCTGCGATAAGCCTCGGGGAGTGGCCAAGCACACTGTGATCCGGGGATGTCCGAATGGGGTAACCCACGTGCGGTCATACGCGCGTATCTTGCGGTGAATATATAGCCGTGAGAAGCCAACTCAGCGAACTGAAACATCTTAGTAACTGAAGGAACAGAAAAAAATGTGGACTATTTTTATTAGCTCGCTCGTCACATCGTTGCGGCTGAACAAAAACGACGCAGGCCTCTGGCCGGCGCACGCTGGTTCAACCGGAGCGAGTGACGAAAAACGAGCTGATCAAAACACTGGTCTACGCATTCTCCTAGTAGCGGCGAGCGAACGGGGAACAGCCAAAACTTTTGCCATGCCAAGGCGAGCGCCGTTGTGGCAGAAGTGTTGTACGGCTATACGTGTGAGTCGCTCGACTCACGCTGATGTAAATCAATAGATAGTTAGCAGAAGCATCTGGAACGGTGCGCCATAGAAGGTTACAGCCCTGTACGCGAAAATTATTTGTACATCTTTGTATAGATCGTTAGTACTACCAGACACGTGAAATCGGGTAGGAATCCGGGACGACTACCGTCCCAAGGCTAAATACATATTGAGATCGATAGCGAACTAGTACCGTGAGGGAAAGGTGAAAAGCACCCCGGAAGGGGGATGAAAAGAACCTGAAACCATTTGTTTACGAGGAGTAGGAGCACTATGTCGGTTTACCGATACGTGCGACTGCGTGCCTCTTGGAGAATGAGCGCACGAGTTACTCTCGGTGGCAAGGCTAAGGCGTTAACAGCCGGAGCCGCAGTGAAAGCGAGCACGTCAAGTGCGACAAGTCACTGGGAGTAGACACGAAACTGTGTGAGCTACACTTGGGCAGGCTGAAGCGCGAGTAACATCGCGCGGAGGGCCGAACCCACCAGCCGTGCAATACTGGGGGATGACCTGAGTGTAGAGGAGAAATTCCAATCGAACACAGAGATAGCTTGTTTTCCCCGAAATAGTTTTTGGGCTAGCCTTGAGCGTCAAACCGTGGAGGTAGAGCACTGGATGGAACTGGATGGCCTTGTGCCTACTAGTTCCAATCAAACTCCGAATTCCATGGCTATTGGCTCAGGAGTCAGACGGTGGGAGCTAAGTTTCATCGTCAAGAGGAGAAGAGTCCGGATCGTCGTCTAAGGTCCTTAAGTTTAGACTAAGTCGTGAACGAGGTAGAACCGCTTAAACAACCAGGAGGTTGGCTTAGAAGCAGCCATCCTTTAAAGATAGCGTAACAGCTCACTGGTCCAGCGGTTCTGCGCGGAAAATATACCGGGGGTAAGTCTAATACCGAAGACACGAACTGTAGCCGACTTCGGTCGGCGCAGTGGTAGGGGAACGTTCTTGCCAGCAGTGAAGCGATACCGAGAGGAGTCGTGGAGCGGCAAGAAGTGAGAATGTGCGCATGAGTAACCAGAATGTGCCTGAGAATGGCACACACCGTAAGTTCAAGGTTTCCTTCGCAACGAAAGTCAGCGAAGGGTGAGGCGGGCCTAAGGCGAGGCTGAAAAGCGTAGCCGATGGACAACAGGTTAATATTCCTGTCCCACCGATAAACCGATCAAGCAACTGCGGGAAGCCAGCGAACAGAAGTTGTCGGCCCTTCGGGGTCGATGATGGATGAACGTTGGTGGAACGTAGAAGCTAGTCGCAGGGTGACGAGCATGGGTATGTCAGCGGCCACTTGGTTGTGGGCCGTGGACTGCCGTAGTGGGTGAACTAGGCGAAATCCGGTTCATACTTAAACCACGAAGTAGGTCAAAAGAGTTAGTCTACGGACTAGCACAATCTGACAAGACCTAGGCTCCGAGAAAAACCTTGCCGACGAGGTTTGTTGGTGTCCGTACCAAAACCGACACAGGTGAACGAGGCGAGTAGCCTCAGGTGATCGGGTGAGTTCTCGTTAAGGAACTCGGCAATACAGCGACCGTAACTTCGGGATATGGTCTGCTCTGACTTCGGTCAGAGCCGCAGTAAAAGACTTCAGGCGACTGTTTAACAAAAACACAGGTCTCTGCAAAGCCGTAAGGCAACGTATAGGGGCTGATGCCTGGCCAGTATTGGAACGTTAAGGGCGGGGGTGCAAGCTCTTGCCTCAAGCGCCAATGAACGCCGGCGATAACTATAATCGTCCTAAGGTAGGTAACGCTGCCCTAGTGAGGTATGTAGTCGGATGAACTTCGGTTCAACCAACTACGAGACCTCTGTTCGAACTTTGCTTTTGCCAGCAAAGAGGTAGAACAAAAATCTGACCAAATGCTGGAACCTCTGGATCAAGTCCAGACAATCAGCAGGAAAGACTGACGCAAGTCAGAATCCTCAGAGACTACACGTCAGAACTCGGTTCAACCGAGTAAGATATAGTCCGAACTCTATAGCGATATAGAGAGTGTGTTGACCCTGCAGGAAACAGGGACAAACGACACGAATAACACTAGAACCACTAGAATGGTTCGAGCGAAATTCCTTGTCGGGTAATGCCTGGTCGGCAATTTGCCCGATGGATGCAGCGATGCGTCCTAGCAATCTGGCTAATATCGGTGAAGGCTACAGCGGATACGATCCGCTACGCTAATATCGAGGGAAGTTTGGACGGTCTACATGGACCTCCATAACCCCGTAACGACTGAACCGAAAGGTGAGCTCCAGCCCGTAAAATGGGTGGAGAATACGCCAGCTCTCTCATACAATGAGAGTCATGGAGTTCGCTTCGTACATAACTGGTTTTACCGACGGAGAAGGGACCTTTAGTGTCTCCTTTAACCGACGTACGAAGCTAAAAACTGGTATCGAGGTACGACCGAGCTTCTCACTTTCGCAACATCAGCGAAACGTGCAGATTCTCGAGCGTATCAAGGAATACTTTGGGTGTGGCGCGATCCGCTACTCAAAGCGGGACAAGTGCTACAAATACGAGGTTCGTGCAATCAACGACCTCATCGAGCACATAATTCCGCACTTCCAACAGTATCCGTTGCACACGACTAAGCGAGCAGATTTTGAGCGGTTCGCCGCGATCTGCCAGTCAGTCGCCAGCAACAAACATCTAAACCGCGGTTCACTCAGTGTCATCATCAATGATGCATACAGGATGAACGAAAGCGGCATACGACGATATCACAAAGACGAACTCCTACAGCTCTTAGAGAGATGAAGATATAGTCTGATCAAACGCGAAAGCGTTTGCTAACACACATGAAGTTCCGACCCGCACGAATGGCATAACGATCTGAAGACTGTCTCAACGAGGAGCCCGGTGAAATTGCATGGGCGGTAAAGATGCCGTCAACCTTCTGCTAGACGAAAAGACCCCGTGCAGCTTTACTACAACTTGGTATTGGTGCAAGGACGAATCTGTTTAGTGTAGGTGGGAGACTTTGAGGCGCGGTCGCTAGGCCGCGCGGAGTCGTCAATGAAACACCACCCTGATTTGTTTTTGTATCTAACGTTCGCCCTCTATCGGGTAGAACAGACAGTGCCTGGTGGGTAGTTTAACTGGGGCGGTTGCCTCACAAACAGTAACTGAGGCGTTTACAAAGGTTCCCTAGCTCCGGATGGAAATCGGAGCGATAGTGCATTGGCATAAGGGAGCTTGACTGCGAGTCCTATAAGACAAGCAGATACGAAAGTAGAACAAAGTGATCCGACCGTTGCTCGTAGGAGCGCGGAAGCTCAACAGATAAAAGTTACGCCGGGGATAACAGGCTGATCTGATCCAAGAGTCCATATCGACGATCAGGTTTGGCACCTCGATGTCGGCTCATCACATCCTGGGGCTGGAGCAGGTCCCAAGGGTTTGGCTGTTCGCCAATTAAAGTGGTACGCGAGCTGGGTTCAGAACGTCGTGAGACAGTTCGGACTCCTATCTGCAGAAGGCGTGGAAATTTGAGGGGCGCATCCGTTAGTACGAGAGGACCACGGATGACGAACCGCTGGTGTACCAGTTGTCCTACCAAGGGCATCGCTGGGTAGCTATGTTCGGCAGGGATAAGCGCTGAAAGCATCTAAGTGCGAAGCCCTCCCCAAGATAAGATTTCATAGAATCCTAGGAGACTACTAGGTTGATAGGTGGTAGGTGGAAGCGCCGCGAGGCGTGGAGCCAAGCCATACTAATATTCATTGTTTTATTTGTGGGTCTTTGTATGAACCGCGAAGATCGTTTTGATCGACGCGTTCATCCGACTTTGACGAGTCATCTCTGGTAACAGCGTGCCGTTGCACGCGATCAGCAGGTTAAACCTGCAATAAAAACCGGTCGGTTAGCGGCCGGTTTTTTATTTGCTTGCGTTTGGGGCTCAAATGGTAAATCCTACTGCCGTATGGCAACGCTCAAGGCGCGGGCCGAGCAACTTGTCTCGCTCGCCGATATCAAAATCAATGGCTCCCGTCCCTGGGACCTCCAGGTGCACAACGAGGCACTCTACGCCCGCATTTTTCGCCAGGGTTCCTTGGGCTTGGGTGAGGCCTACATGGATGGCTGGTGGGACGCGCCCCAGCTCGATCAATTTTTTTACAAAGTCTTTAGGGCCAAATTAGAAGACAAAGTGCAGCCGGCTACCATGGTGCTGCCGTTGCTCAAATCGTTTTTGGTCAACCAGCAAAATCGCACTACCTCACGCGTGTCGGTAGAACACTACAACCTTGGCAACGACTTTTACGCTAAAATGCTCGACCGGCGCATGGCCTACACCTGTGCCTATTTTGGTCAGACCGAGTCACAGGGTGAACCACTCCCCGGTCGTACCAGTAAAACGCTCGACCAAGCCCAAGAAGACAAACTCGAGTTAGTCTGCAAAAAAATCGGCCTCAAGCGAGGCGAAAAAGTCCTCGACCTTGGTTGCGGCTGGGGCACCTTTGCCAAGTACGCCGCCGAAAAATACGGCGCACATGTGGTCGGCTACAACATCTCGACCGAGCAGGTGGCCTACGCTAAACAAACTACCCAAGGCCTCCCCGTTGAGATTAAGCTCCAAGATTACCGCGACGCCACCGGCACGTACGATAAAGTCGTCTCCATTGGACTGGCCGAACATATCGGCTACAAAAACTATCGTGGCTTTTTTGAGGTGATCAATCGCACGCTCAAGAACGACGGATTGGCACTGGTACACACCATCGGTAATCGTCGCTCGGTGACCGGTACCGATCCTTGGCTCGCCACGTATATCTTTCCCAACTCAATGCTGCCGTCCATCAAGCAGCTCGGCAAAGCCATGGAAGGTCTCTTTATTATGGAGGACTGGCACAACTTTGGCGCCGATTACGACCTGACGCTGATGGCGTGGTTCAAAAACTTTGACCGCAATTGGCCAAGTAGTAAAGGTACTCAACCACACTTTAATGACCGCTTTTACCGCATGTGGAAGTTCTACCTGCTCAGCTGCGCCGCCCTGTTTAGAGCCCGTAAAACACAACTATGGCAGATCGTGTTGAGTAAAAACGGCGTGCTCGGCGGCTACCAGTCCGTCCGTTAATCGGGATGAACCGCCCCGCCCAATCCCCATCAGTATGATCACCCGCGCGGTATTCGAGGCCAAAAAACAAGCGTTATTGCGCGAGTTTGTCGCGCTTGCGCCGGCAGAACAAGTGGGCTTAAGCAAAAAAACGTCCAATCTTTTTAGATATCGAGATGACTCGCGTAAGCATAAGCTCGACGTGCGTTCATTTAATAACGTGATCAGCGTCGATGCAAACGCGCTCGTTGCGGATGTCGAAGGCATGACCACCTACGAGGATCTGGTACGTGAGACGTTGCGCTATGGACTACTCCCACCCGTCGTACCGGAGCTCAAATCTATTACGATCGGCGGCGCCGTAAGCGGCATCGGGATCGAGTCGTCCTCATGGCGATATGGTCTCGTGCACGAGACGGTCCAGGAGTGTGAAGTATTACTCGCCGACGGAACAACCGTGACTTGCACACCTACCAACGAGCATCGCGACCTGTTTTTTGGCCTGCCTAACTCGTATGGCACGCTCGGCTATATCGTACGGCTCAAGATCAAGCTCGTGCGCACCAAACCGTTTGTGCAACTACGTCACCTGCATTTTTCTGATCCGCAGGCTTATTTTTCTGCCGTAGCACACCTGGTCAGTGCAAAATCGCATGCGGGTGAACCGTTCGATTATATCGACGGCACTATTTTTGAGCGCGACAATCTCTACATAACACTGGGCCGCTTTGTCGACACCATCCCATCAGACCCAGCCGGAACGACAACGAGCGACTACACCTACCGCCAGATCTACTACAAATCGATCGCACAAAAACAAACCGACTATCTAACAACACACGATTACATCTGGCGCTGGGATACGGATTGGTTTTGGTGCTCGAGTCACTTTGGCGTGCAAAATCCCTTGATCCGTCTCTTGGTTGGTCGGCGCTTTTTGCGTTCGACCACCTACTGGAAGATCCGCCACTGGTACCAGGGTGTCAGCGCACGCAGAGCCAAGGACTCGGCAGAAAAGCTGCAAAAAGCTGAATCCGTGGTCCAGGACGTAGAAATTCCGCTCAAAAACGCTGCCGCTTTTCTTACGTTCTTCCAAAAAAAGATTGGCATCAAACCGGTTTGGATGTGTCCGCTCGTGCCCGGACCTACTGCCAGCAGGTACGAGCTCTATCGCATGGCTCCGGGCGAGCTCTACATTAACTTTGGTTTTTGGGACGTGGTCAAAAGCAAGACCGCGCATCCGGATGGGTACCGTAACAAGTTGGTTGAGGCCAAGACGGCAGAACTGGGTGGCAAAAAATCTCTGTACTCCACCGCCTACTACGACCGCGAGACATTTTGGCAACTCTATAACAAATCTGCCTATGACCTGCTCAAGAAGAAATATGATCCGGCTGGTCGCTTTACAGATCTCTACCAAAAAACGACGCAAGCGGGCCGCGCACGCTAGAGATTTCTTGACAAAGGCTGCTTTTTGAGTTAGAATAGCTCTATTGTGACTTCCCGCACATACCGCCAAACACGCGGAAAGACGTCTCAGCCGATTATTTCGCGCTACGGACCGGTAATTCTGGCCTGCTCTATGACCTTGGCGGTAGTACTAGTAACGGTAGCCTTAACCTCCCAAGAAAAGTTCAGCCGAGCCTCCTTTAACGGCGCGGCAACCCTGACTTTTACCGAGGAGTTTGATGCCACCACCTATAGGGACGTTGCTAACACCGATCTCAACTGGAACACGGCTGCGAGCCGTCTCGAGCTCAACCGCGACGCCGGCACGATCGATGAGTTTGATCTTACGACCGCCGGTATCGAGACGCTCACCAGCACCGGTGGGTTTGCTGAGACAACTACGGCCCACTCGTTAACTCTCGACTCCCAAGACCGACAGATCGTCGGTTTTATTTGTGATGCGGGAGGCGGCATTGGTGGAGCCTGTGTCTCGCGCTGGAATGGTTCAACCATGACCGCGATGGATGGAGTGACGCCCGGGGCAGAGCTCGTAAGCGCTGACGACACAGCCCATGTCACGTATACCGTCAGCATCGATCTCAACCCAGTCACCGGCCAACCCTGCATTGCCTACGACCAAGAAAACGCCGGGGGTAAGAGCGACGTCAAAATCTCCTGCTATACGGGAAGTGCCTGGCAAGGGCAGCTCTCTGGGGTGCCTGGTACGCCGGACAATGTCACCGCCACAGCGGGCGCTAACGAAAACAATCCGAGTATCCGTATCGATTCCAACGGTCGGGCCGTTGTGGCTTACCAAGATGACGCGGGGTTCTCGGCTGACGTGTACGTCTCCCATAATACCGGCGCAGCGTATGAGGGGTACTTGGGCGCCTCGGACGATCAACTCACCAGCGCCGCTGATTACGAAGCTACCCCGTTCCTCCGTCTTGATTCGAGTGATCAGCCCAACGTGGTCTACGGTGATACGACGGACACGGAAATTTACTTTACTCGCTTGGCAAGTGGCGCGTATCGAAAACTCGATGGAACGGCTGGTGTGCAGGATATTTCTAACGGGGCGGGTAACTCGACATTTGGTGATATGGCACTGCGGGCTAACGACAACCCCGTCTTTGTTTGGACCCAGAACATTAGCGCCCCCAACCGACAAATCTGGTACACGGAATGGAATGGGGCCAGCCTCGTCCAATCGGATGGTTCAACCGCTGGACCGGAGGTCATCGTCACCGGCAACTCCAATGGCAATAGCTCACTCGATCTCGCCTCGGGCAACGAGCCTGCCCTCTGTTTTCTTAAAGCCGGAGTAGATGGTGGTGCCGCCCCAGATGTGTACTGTATTCGACACGTTGGCGGAACCGGTTGGGTGCACGTTGATGACCGCGCAACCCTGGGCCACCACAACGTCTCCAACTCCAACGCCATCTTTAATGGCAACCCAACCATCAAGCTGGACTCCTTTGACGATGTCAACCTGGTCTACCAAGAGGAGGTTAGTGGCAGCAACGACCTCTTTGGCATGGTCGTCGTGCGGCCGCGTATCAACGGCACCGCCCGCTCGACCGCGGTCGACAGCACGAGCGACAACATTACAGCCGCCACTTTGACCGACACCGAGACCCTCAATGGTGGAACCGACTCCTATAGCGTAAGCAACGATTGCAGCACCTTTGCGGCGGCGACGCCTGGTTCGCCCGTAACCTTTGCGACGACCGGTTCGGCCTTGTGCTGGCAAGTCGACTCTAACCGCGCGACCGACCCCCGCCGCTCGCCCACCATCGACACGATCAATCTCGAGTACGTGACTCAAGCTACCCCCGAGCCCGAGCCAGAGCCCGGCAATGAAGTAATCCGTGTCGAAGGCGACAACCCTACCGACCAATCGATCGAAGTCTCCCAACAACGCTTTACGGATGGGTCGGCCAACATTGCCTTTATCGCACGTAACGAACTTATGTCAGATGCCTTTGTCGGTACGACCCTCACGACCGCTTTTAATGGTCCGCTCTTGCTCAATGATGTCGAGCACGCTAACCCGAGCATCATAACCGAGCTCCAGCGTGTCTTGGTCGATAACGACCAACCAATTTATCTCCTGGGCCGTGAGCGTGCCCAAACCGAGCAGGTCAAAGCCGAGCTCGAGGCCGCAGGCTTTACCAACATTGGCCGCTTGGGCGGAATTAATCGCAATGAGACGGCTGAGATTATCGCTAACCATCTGACCGACAACAATAAAGTCGGCAGCAAGCTAGCCCTGACCGAAAACACCAGCTTGGTCGATGCTTTGAGCTACGGCGCCATCGCAGCCAATATCTCAGATGACAAAGTAGACCCGATTTTGATCACCGATCGGGCCAATCGGACCCTCAACGAGTTTGCCGATCGCTTTATGCAAAACCACACCCAGTTTACCTCACTCGAAATCGTGGGTGGTTCGGCCGCCGTTGATGAGACGATGGAGCAAACCCTCAGCAGCAAGTTCCCCAATCTTACAACCATCACGCGCCAAGGCGGGGAGAACCGCTTTAAAACCAACATTGGTTTGGCTGAGACGTACTTTGCGACCCCGGTCACTATCGTGGTCGCTAGTGGCGAGCGCAAAGATATTCCAGGTGCACGCACAGTGAGTACCAAGCCACAGATTTCTGCGGACCAGTTCTTCTATGCACTCTTGCTGGCGGGTGGACTGGCCGCGGACAACAATGCGCCACTCATCATTACGCAAACCGCAACCCTCCCAACCGAGGCGGGCGACTACATCTCCGATCACGCCGCCACGATTACCACGGCGATCATTGTCGGCACGACCGACCAGGTTAGCCAGGCCGTCCAAGACGAGATCGAGAGTAGTATTTAGACGGCTATCTAGCTCCAGCACGTGGGTGAACTTGCTTTTACCCGCCGATTTTTTTAGTATCAGCGCAGTGTTCTTTATAGTCAGAAATGGCCGATCACCCCTTTGAGGGGAGACCGGCTGTTTCGCTTTTCCAGGTGCTAGACAAAGCCCGACTTGACGTGGTTCTCCCAGTAGGATAGCCTCCTCGTCACGGTGCTCCTGCCGGTGTGGTCACACCTGTTCCCATTCCGAACACAGAAGTTAAGCACGCCAGGGCCGATGATACCTCCTCTGGAGGGAAAGTAGGTCAGCGCCGGTTTATGAAAGAACCGCCCCCGAAGGGTGGTTTTTTCTTTACAAAAAAGGCCGACCTAGTTGCTCTAGGTCGGCACAGTAGGTGGTCCTCGGTTCTACCAGTTGTACTGCTTGGGATCAAATCCCTCTCCGCAGATCGTGTCGAGCAAAGCCGTGCACACCTTGTAGGGGTCTGCGTTGGCGGCTGGGCGACGATCCTCGAGGTACCCGTAGGTATCGCGAACAACGCCGAGAGGAATCCGCACGGAGGCACCCCGGTCACCCTTGCCCCAGCGGAACTGCTCGATCGAGCAAGTCTCGTGGAGTCCGGTCAGGCGCTTGTCATTACCTCGGCCATAGACCGCAATGTGCTGAGCGTGACGCTTTTCCAGGCTACGGCAGGCCGCTTCGATAACCGAGAGACCATCCTTTTGACGCATCTCCTGAGTCGAGAAGTTGGTGTGTGCTCCGGCTCCGTTCCAGTCGCCCTCGACCGGTTTGGGTGAGAGCTTGACATAGGCCCCATGCTTGGCCGCGATCCGATACAGGAGCCAACGACAGAGCCAGAGATGGTCCGCGACCATGAGGGGGTTCTGGTGGCCGACCTGAAACTCCCATTGGCCCGGCATGACCTCGGCGTTGGTACCGGCGATCAGCAAGTCAGCGTCCAGGCAGGCCTTGGTATGCTCCTCGACGATCTCTGTCCCGAACACTTCGTCGTAGCCGACCCCACAGTAGTACCCACCCTGTGGCTCGGGGTAGCCCTCGGGCGGAAATCCCAGTGGACGCCCCTTCTTAAAGAAGGTGTACTCCTGTTCGATCCCGACCCATGGCACACTCTCGCGATACTTGTAACAAGCCCCCTCCAGGGGCCTACGCGTGTTGGACTTGTGCGGCGTTAGCACCTTATCGAAGTTGAGCACCTCACAGAGCACCAGGACATCCGCCCCTCCCCGCAGTGGATCGGGAACGACGGTCATTGGCTTGAGAACCCGATCCGAGTTGGCCGTGTCGGCCTGGTACGTGGAAGAGCCGTCGAACCCCCACTCCGGTAGGCGCTCCTTGTCCGAGCTAGCACTGACGATCTTGGTTTTGGAACGAAGCTTGGCGGTGTCGCGCTCGTTTTTTTCCTTGTCGAGCACTTTACCGCCATCGATCCAGATATATTCCGCGCGAAATCTCACGGTGTTTCTCCTTTTCGCTGTGTGTTCGCCGCTGTACTTACAGCATGCGGTTGTAATAGGACACTGGGTTCACCCTAGCCTATGACCATGCCTACCTGCAAACAGCTTGAAAAGCTAAGCCGCTATTGGTAGACCTAGGAGGCTGGAGAGGTGCGTGAGCGGTTGAAACGAGCAGTTTCGAAAACTGCCATACCCTTTATCGGGTATCGTGGGTTCAAATCCCACCCTCTCCGCCAGCTAACTGATGAGGCGGCGACGCCTGCTATACTACCCTCATGCAACTTAACCCCCGACTCATGCTCGCAGGCTCACTCGTGCTTGGTGCACTGGGTGGCGTCGTACTAGGCGTAGCTTTTAAACCAGCCATGGTTGACTATACGCCGATTATTAATCCGGTCGATTTTGTCGGAGAAATCAGCAATCCCTTTTTTACGCTTACACCCGGGAGCGTTTTTACCTATGAGAACAGCACACCTGAGGGTCTTGAGGTCATTACGGTCACCGTCACCCATGAGACTAAGCGCATTATGGGGGTGACTACGACGGTGGTGCATGACGTCTCGACCGTCAACGGGCAACTCCACGAGGACACCCAGGACTGGTACGCCCAAGATCGCGATGGAACGGTCTGGTACTTTGGCGAGGCGGTCGACAATTACGAGAACGGCGCGATCAAAGACCACGCTGGCTCATGGGAGGCCGGCGTCAATGGCGCCCAACCCGGTATCATCATGCAGGCACACCCGGCCGTCGGCCAAACCTATCGCCAAGAGTATTCCAAGGGGATCGCGGAGGATCTGGCTGAGGTTGTGGACCTAGACCAAAGTGTGACCGTTCCAACCGGCACTTACACCGGCTGCCTCCAAACTCGCGACTCGAGCGCCATCGAAAAATCTTTGATCGAGAGCAAATACTATTGTCCAACGGTAGGGTTTATCACCCTTGAGACGGATTTGGCCGGCGGCACCGACAAGGTCCAGCTGACCAAATTTACCCAACCAAAATGAGCGATCGGGCTCGTCAGGCCGAGTCGTTTTATCAGGAGGCCCGTAGCCTCATGTCCCAAGCCAACGACAAACTCACCTCTTTGGCCGTGTTTGTAGCGGGGATTGGATTTACCGCGGCA
Organism: Candidatus Anderseniibacteriota bacterium; assembly: GCA_046350855.1. Lineage (GTDB taxonomy): Bacteria > Patescibacteriota > JAUYIX01 > JAUYIX01 > JAUYIX01 > JAUYIX01. The sequence goes on from JAXLZM010000002.1 coordinate 26,128, forward strand.
GAACTCTTTGGCATCGAGCGCTTGGCCAGTTTTGAGCGCTATTTGCTTCTGGCCGCCCTCCTACTCAATCTCATCTCGGCCTGTTTAGGGGTCTGGGTCACCTTGCGGGTTAATGATTTTCTCAACTCGACCGGCGAGGTCCTCTCGAGTAGTTCTCCCGACAGCCAATTGGCGCAAGATTTTGAACCCTGGCAGTTTAAGATGCAACTCGCCACCTTTGTCCTGGGCCTGATCGCTCTGATCGGCCTGGTCTCGATCCGGCTAGTGAGCGCCCCATGACCGCTCCGACTAGTGGTTCACCCTGGTTTACAAGCACCGCGGACAAGCAGCGGTACCCCACCCTGACCGGCAGTAAACGCGCCGAGGTCGTGGTTGTAGGTGCCGGAATTGCGGGCTGTCTGACGGCCTGGCGTCTGGCTGAACTCGGCGCGCAGGTCGTGTTGCTCGAGGCCAACCACGTTGCCACGGGCGACACAGGATTTACTACCGCCTTTGTGACGCGCGTACCCGATACTGCACTGGCACCGTTAGCAAAGCGCTACGGCGAACGCTTTGTCGAGCGTCTCTTTGAGGCCAATGCCGAGGCGCAACGCTACCTGCGCGAGCTGGTCACCAAGCAACGACTCGACTGCGACTGGCACGAGTGCCGTTCCTTTATCGTTGAGTTTGGACAGAGCAGTGCGGCTCTCGATCATGAGTGGCAGATTTTGCAGCAGGTAGAACCTCGCTCCCACCGCGCTACCCCCGAGGAGCTCAAAAAAGCCGTGCCGTCCGCCAACCATGGCCTCGTTATCGAGCAAGAGGCGCGTTTTGACCCGCGCGCGTTTTTGCTCGGTCTCCTCGCCACCCCGACCGGCAGCACGATCGCTGTTCACGAACAGTCCGCCGTGACTGATTTTACGGTCGATGGCTTGGGCGTCACGGTCAAGACCGAGCAGGGTGAGATCAAGGCTGACAGAGTCATTTTTACTACAGGCCTCCCTAACCCAGGGTTATTTGAACTGCACCACCTCTTTACGCCACGTAAAACTTTTGCGCTCCTCGCTCAGTATGCGCGCCTCCCAATGAGCGACGACTTGGTTTGGGACACCTCCGACCCGTACTTTTACCTACGTACCCTCAAGGGTCAACTCATGTTGGGTGGGGCCGACACACCCCTTGGTAACACCAGCGCCGACCCCAAAGCCTCGTACGCCAAACTGGAGCACTTTTTAGAGCGGCGCTTTGCGGGCCAGCACCAAGTCACCGCGCGCTGGTCGGGCACTCTTTTGTATACGAGTGATGGATTGCCGTACGCCGCCGTCCACCCGCACTATCGGGGCCGCGTCTTAGTAGCCTGCGGGTTTGCCGGCAACGGGATGGTGATGGGGACGGCTGCCGGCCTGCTCCTGGCCGAGCTCGCTCTCGAGCACAAATCCGCCACCACTGAGCGCGCTGATCTTTTTGCCTTTGCTCGCACCCACGCCAGTATCCCTGCTCCCCAAAAAGAGTCGAGCGCACCTGCGGCGGCGGTAGTGGCCTCTGGCGGCAGACTACAGATCGGTGTTCTGGCGGCCAAAATTCTGCTGCCGGTGATCTATGTGATCGCACTGGTGGCACCTGCTCTCGTCTTTTTTACCCAACGCAACGGTTTTGGCTTTATCAGCGCCGCACCCGATCTCAAGACGCTCAGCCTACTGCTCTTTCCACTGGTAGGACTCTATGCCTTTACCCTGGTGTGGGCCCAAGTGATGCTGGGGTCCGGCATGCCGCTCTGGCGACGAGCCTACCCCTGGATCGAAAAATTCCACCGGGTCGAGGGCGTCTTTGTGTTGCTTTTTGCGGGCCTACATCCAAGTCTGATCTTTTTTGCCTACGGAGTGGACTACTTCCACTTTCCGTTTGTTACCCCGGACCACCGCATCTTTGCTTGGATGGGGGAGTTCCAGCTCACTTTGATCATCGTCACGGTGCTCACGGCACTGCTACGCAAATCCAAACGACTCCAAAAAGTGTGGCGCTACATCCACTGGGCCAACTACGTGGTCTTTACCTCGGCCTGGATTCACTCCTGGTTTTTGGGATCGGACGTACGCACGACCTCGCTTAAGTACCTCTGGCTCTTTTTTGGAGCAAGCGTTGTAGTCTCCTTTGTCTTACGGATCGCACGCGGGATCAAAAATAAGCGCGCCGCTCAAGCGGGTCCAAGTACGGGCGTGGGGGGAACCACAGCAAAAGCCGCTGGCCTGGGCCACTTTGTCCCGGTCGTGGCCGCGGCCCAGGTGCCCGACCAAAAACCGCTCTGTGTCACGGTCAACAAGCAAGCCATCGCCCTCTACAAAATCAATGGGCGCTTTTTTGCCACGACTAACACCTGCTCCCACCAAGGCGGCCCGCTCTGCGAGGGCCAACTGCGCGACGGGGTTGTGCAGTGCCCCTGGCACGGCTCCCGCTTTAACGTCAAAACAGGCGCGGTGGTGGGCGGCCCTGCAGAGCGGGCCGTCACGGTCTACCCCACGCGTGTGCGCAACGGCCAAGTAGAAATACAGGTCTAGACCGGGTATGCTTAAGCCATAAGGAGCATGCAACGCTTTCTGCGGATTTTCCGCCCACTCGCCAACCCCCACTTCCGATCCGCGCCTAGGCGCTGGTCTCGTGCGCGTCGTACTACTGCCGGGCGCGCACTACGCTTACTGGTGGTTCTGCTTTTGCCAACGATCTTGTCGGCTTGTGCTAGTCCGCAGGGCCAGCCACTCCACCTCACCTGGTGGAACGTCTTTGACGACCCGACCGTCTACCAAGACATGATCAAAACCTACGAGGAGGACCACAACGTCGACATTGAGCTCGTGACCTTCTCCTACGCCGAGTATGAGCAAGAACTGGTGCGCTCGCTCGCCGCTGGGACCGGCCCTGACATCTTTACCATTCAAAATACCTGGCTGCCCGAGCACCGCGATTTGATTGCCCCCGTGCCCGTCGCTGAGGACTTTACCAGCGCCACCCCGGATGAACTCAAGGCCATTCAACCCCGCGTCGAGGCCCTGCCTGGATTACGCAGTTTTGTTGATACCTACGTCCCCACCGTCTCGCAAGATTTTGTCTCGGAAGGCCGCATTTACGCCATCCCGCTCTACGTTGATAGCTTGGCGCTCTACTACAACAAGGACTTACTCAACTCCGCCAACCAGCAGGTTCCAACCACCTGGGACGAATTTGTCAAAGTAGCTAATGCACTTACCACGCGCGACGCCAATGGCCGCATCACCCGCTCGGGAGCCGCCTTGGGTGCCGCGACTAACATTAATCGTTCGACCGATATCCTCTCGGCCTTGATGCTCCAAAACGGAGCGAGCCCCGTCGACACCGAACGTCAGTTTGCCGCCTTTGATCGCGGCGAGGAGCGAGCGGACGGCAGCGAACTCAACCCTGGCTTGGATGCCCTCAAGTTTTATACGGATTTTGCGATCGATTCGAGCGATCATTTTACCTGGAGCCTGGACCCCGCTATCTGGTACTCGATCGACAACTTTGCCTCAGGCGAGGTAGCCATGATGCTCAATTACTCGCACCAGGTCGACGAGGTACGGAGCAAAAATGCCAAGCTCAACTTTGGAATTGCCCGACTACCTAACCCAGCCGGCGCGCGGTTCTACCAGACCTATGCCAATTACTGGGGGCAGACCGTCTCCAAAGCGAGCCCCAACGTCTTAGATGCGTGGGAATTTATCAACTATCTGAGCCGGGACGATAATAACCTGACGTATTTGCAAAACGCCCATAAACCACCCGCCAAATTGGCTCAAATTCCCGCCTTTGAAAACGATTTAGATCTCGGTGTCTTTGCCGATCAAGCCGCCGTGGCCAAGAGCCTCTATACCCCGGACATCAACCTGACGGAGACGGTCCTTGCAGCAGCGATCGAAGATGTTATCCTCAACCGACGCCCGGCTCTAGACGCGCTCCAGGTCGCTGCCAGCCAAATCACACAGCGCTTGCAGAGCCGTGCCTTTCCACCCACAGGCATTTAAGCCCTATCTAAGGTAAGCTATAGCCATGATCGAGAACGTAAAGGACCAGGTTTTGTTGCTGGCCACTACGCTAAGTCAACGTAACCCCTTTCCTACCGGCGGTGGAACTGGTAATCCCCCGACGGGAGGTGGCACCGGCAACCCTGTTAACTGTCCAGCAGGGCAGGTGTGTCCGCCGAGCAATTTACCAACCGGGTCCCTTGAGGGGATCGTCACTAACGTTATCAACTGGGGTTTGGGCATCGCCGGAACCGTAGCGGTCTTGATGTTGGTTGTCGGTGGCTTTATGTACATCACCGCTGCCGGGGACGAACGCCGCCTCGATCGCGCCAAGGCTATCGTACGCGGAGCGATTACGGGGGTCATTATTATCTTGATTTCCGCTATAATAGTTAACACACTTAATTACGCCCTTTTTAGGGGCACCACACCATGATCAAAACTCTTCTTTTAGCGCAGCAATATATTTCTCCGCCTTCGAGCGTAAACTTGCCAGGCAGTAGCGGTGGAGTAACCATTACGACCCCGATCGTTAACGTTATCAACTGGGGCCTCGCGGTTGCAGGCGGGGTCGCGATCTTGGTACTGATTATCAGCGGCTTTTTGTACGTGACCGCGGCTGGTAACGAGCGCGGTCTTGAGCGCGCCAAAACCGGCATCAAGGGCGCTATCACGGGCATTATCATCATGCTCTTGGCCGCCATCATTGTGAACACGATCAACTTTGCCTTGACCCGCGGGGGTGGCAGTGGGACTTCTACACCACGTACGATTTTTACCCCCTAGAGCAGGCCGTCACAGTTCTGCTATACTACTTGCACGGTTTTCCACAATAAGCTAAAAAGGAGCAACCTAACACACCTATGAACAAACTCACTTCAAAAGTCATCGCAAAAACCAGCGCCGTTGCCGGTGCAGTCGGTAGTCTCTTAGTTGCTCGCAGCGCCTGGGCCCAAGTCGGCGTGCCGCGTATTCCGCAGCTTCGCAATGACACCATCTTCGACACGATCATCGCGGTCGTGACCTGGGGTCTTGGGATCGCCGGTGCGGTGGCAGTGCTCTACCTGATCGTTGGTGGGTTCCTCTACATTACCGCCGGTGGAGATGAGGGTCGGATCGAAAAAGCCAAGAACACGATTAAGAACGCCATCATCGGTATCGTCGTGATCTTGCTGGCCTTAGTCATCGTGCTCACCCTCAACGAGGTCTTGGCACCCTGATCGGTCAGTCCCAAAAGGACGAACTTTTTAAGCAAAAGAAAAAGACCACCAGGATACAACCGGGTGGTCTTTTGTAATTGGGTCGCTAATCCGCGACCGTGAAGGTGCAAACGTGCAAAGGAACTAGAGTCTAAACAGTAGTGCCTGGGACGGACCGAGGCGCTTGTCTTTCTCTTTCTAGGAGTGGGTTTCGTGTGGCACGGTCCGCTCCACAACCGTGCTGGCTTCCTGGTCGCTACAGCCGGACATCAAAAGCCAGTAGCCGTCGACATCGTTTCCCCCCAGAGGACGCCAGTCACGATAGGGATCAGCGGCAGTCGTAAAGCGGGGATGCCGCTTGTAGTACTTGACCGGTCCCGATGCGTCCACAATCCAGGTGTATCGGTCATCCGCCTTGAGATTGACATACAAGTAGTGCCCCGGGGGAGCCGAGAGATTGGTGAGCTTCTTGGTGAAGCCCGCCTCTCCCCGTGGACTGAGAGAGGTCTCTTTCTCAAGGGGTGTCGCCTCACAGCCAAAGCTAGCATTTTGACACTCCTCGGGCAGAACATCCTGTCTAGTGACCCAGTACACATCCAGCTTTCCCTCCACAGGATCACAGTTACCTGCCTCAAAGTTGAATCCACTGGTGGCCAGAAGAGGCATCTTGGGCCCTGTTCCGGCTGGAGTAACCGAATCGGCTGCACTCTCAATTGCCGTAGTGACACCAGTTCCAACCGCAACGAGCGGACGAGCCGCCCACTTTGGTAGAACCGTGTCAGCAGGAGTGTCCTTGATCCTCTTGTAGGTGGGCCAAATGGCCAAGAACAAGAGTACCACTGCCCCAAACTTGGCCAGCGATCCAACGGGCTTGGTAGTCACCGACATCTTGAAGATGCCGCTGACCATCAGCAGGATCGCCGCTCCAATGAAGTACCATGGGGTGATGCCGTTCCAGTTGAGGTTGTTGGGAACCCGAAGTCCCATCCAGTCGAACAGGCCAAAAGCCTGTAAGACTAACAACACTACCCCGCCAATGAGACCGGCGTGAACAGCCTGCTTCATGGGCGGCGACATTGGGATGTCCTTGTAACCTACCCATACCACGGCGGCAAGGTAGAGCAACAAAACCCCAACGCGCATGCCAAAGGCAATGGGGTGTCCTAGTTGGTAGCCCTCCCAAATGATCGCGCACCAGACCAGGTGTACCGCCAGTACGCCCGCGCCATAGATACGAGCCAACTTGAGGGCGCCCGCAACTTTGTCCCAGCCGATATCCTCATCTCCGACGATCGGGATGGCGCTGCCTCGCCACACTTGGGCGATCCGCCGCATGATACCGGCCCCGAGGTTCCCGATTCCCTCCACACCATCCAACAGAGCAGCTGCGATTGCGACCAGAATCGTCAGTTCATACAGCGCACCAACGAGGGCGATGTTGCTGACGAAGATGGCCATACAGTCGACGGTCCATGCGACGTAGGGGAAAGCCACAAAAGCTCCCATCGACGCGAATAAGCCGAACAGATGTGCGACCAGGAAGAGAACGATGAACAGGGCGAACCGGAACATCCTCCTGACGAGGAAGGCCCAGAAATCCTGGTAGTTGGCCAAGAAGAGGTTACGAAAGAACCTCGTCAAGGCCTTGGCGTTGAAGAGCAGGAAACGATTCCATGTGTGCATTATTTTTTCCTCCGGACCTGGTCGATCAGGTTGAACGACCGAGGCAGCCGAATGGGTGCACGCACCAGTTGATTGGGAGAGCCGCCAGTCGTAGTGTCTGGCAGTAAGCCGGCAGGTTCAGGCGGGACACCTTGAGCGGTTGTTTCTTGGGCCGGCGCCACATCGATCACCATGCCATTGTGGTGTCACGAAGAAGGGTTATTCTTGACCTTTTGCGCTTCCAACGAAAGAAGCTGCCCAGGGTCGAGAGAGCGCCAGCAGCCACTCGAGGAATTAAATCGATCCTCCTCGCGCTGCCGAGCCTGTTCCTCCGTCATGGGCCGGTAGGAGCCGGAGTTGAAGATGTGTCCGTCCAGTGCGGTTGGAGCAGACGCAGCTTGTGCTGGTCCGTAGCAGAGTTCAGCGGGTTTTAAGCGAAGGCCTCGAACTCTCGCTTGTGTCATTCTCACCCAAAGTCCATCTTCATCCTCCAAAAAGGCCTCGACGGATCTTCCTTAGACTTCTCCGGTCTTCTCCTCTTCTTTGCTCACTTGCCATTGAACAACGAAGTGAAGAATGCCGGGAAAGCTCCCGCTTGGCTTCTTTGCGATTGTCCTGTTCGTTGTTGGGCAGTTTGTCGGTCGCAGCGGTTTCACCGCCGAGCGTACCAACGATAAAGCTGGCAATGACGGCGGCGTTGTCCTTGACGACCTTGGCACTCTTGGGTCCAAGATCGGCTACGAACTTCTTGATCTTGACGCCGTGCAACTGCCAAAAAGCCAAAGCCGTGACAGCACCTCCCAGGTCGAGAGACCCTAGTAAAAAGATCTCGCGAACCATTTTGAGTACCTGGTATGCCTCAGCCAAGCGAAAGGCTGCGTTGAATGCGTCCGCTCCCTTATTCTTCATGAATCTCCTTGCGCTCCTAAGGGGAGCGAGTTGGGTCGGGCAACGAACCCGACGTAGTACGTTTGAATAGATTGGGAATGTCCGGTCTTGTGAGCGCCACCTAAGGCCTCTCCAAGAGCCCGACAAACTACCACAATTTGAACAAAAAGTCAAGGTTCGCTAGAGTGCCCCCAGTGGCCGTAATCGGTGTAAAAAAGCCGCTTTGGGCGAGTGGCGGAATGGCAGACGCGCCAGGCTTAGGACCTGGTGGTTGCATAAACCATGGAGGTTCGAGTCCTCTCTCGCCCACCAGCAATTTTTCTGAGGCAATACAGGGTGAACACCTAGCTTTGCCGAGCCCGGGCCCGTACAATACGGGGACTATGCCCACATCCTCACGCAGCCAGTCCCAGCAAGAAAACGCCTTTACCAACGCCCTGACCCAGCTGCACGCTGCAGCCGAGGTGGCCGGGCTCGATCCGGACATACTGACGCAGCTCGAGCGCCACGACCGCATCGTGGAGGTGGCCTTGCCAGTGCGTCGAACCAGTGGCCCCAACAAGGGACACATCGAGGTGTTGACCGGCTTTCGCGCCCAACACAACAATGCGCGCGGACCCTACAAAGGTGGGATTCGCTACCACCAAAATGTTTCGCTCGATGAGGTTAAAGCACTCTCGCTCTGGATGTCGCTCAAGACTGCCGTTGCCGATATTCCTATGGGTGGTGGCAAAGGTGGCGTGATCGTTGATCCTAAAACCCTCAATCAGGCAGAACTCGAAGCCCTCTCGCGGGCCTATGCCCGTGGGATCGCCGCGGTGATTGGTCCTGAGGTAGACGTACCAGCCCCGGACGTCAACACGACGCCCGCTATCATGGCTTGGATCAGAGATGAGTACGAGAAGATCACGGGCACGACCGCCCCCGGTGTTATCACCGGTAAACCGGTCGAGGCCGGCGGGTCGCAAGGTCGGGACACGGCTACGAGCGAAGGGGCTTTTTATGTCTGGGAATATGCCGCAGCCAAGCTCGGGATGCAGCCGGCCCAAACACGTGTGGTCGTAATCGGCTTTGGCAACGCCGGGTTCTTTTTTGCCAAACGCCTACATGCAGCTGGCTACAAGGTGATTTCGGTCTCGGATTCTAGAGGGGCCGTGATCGATCCGGCCGGCCTCGATCCCGACCAAGTCATGGCGCACAAAAAGAAGACGGGGTCGGTTGTGGGGTTCAACCGGTTACCTAAGCAGACCCTCGAGGATCAAATTGCGTTGGAGGCAGAACTGCTCGCCCCGGCCGCCCTAGAAAATCAAATCCACAAAGACAACGCGAGTTTAGTTAAGGCGCGCGCAATTATCGAACTCGCCAACGGACCGGTCACGCCTGAGGCGGATACGATTTTGGACGGTAAACAAATCCCGGTTATCCCGGATATTTTGGCTAATGCCGGTGGGGTCACCACCAGCTACTTTGAGTGGTACCAAAATCAGCACGATGAGCGCTGGACCCGCGAGCAAGTCTTTACCAAACTCAAAGCCAAGATGCATGCCGCCACCCAGGCGGTTTGGAGTATGTCCGAGGGTAAAAAAATCTCGCTGCGGCGCGCGGCGGGTGTGGTGGCGGTTCAGCGCTTGGCCGAGGCCATGCAAAAACGAGTCTAACGGGAGCCCACGCCCGCCGAGTGAACACATGATTGCCGCACCAACGCAGCCACGACGCAAAGGAGTGGTCGACCGCTTACTCGGGTGGTTCAGCCTCAAACCGAGGCACGCTTACGGGATTGTATTGGTGGTGCTGGCGGTTGGCTTAGTGTTTGCCGGCTACAAACTGCCCAGTGACCCCGATCTGTTTTGGCACATCCGCGCAGGGGGTGACATTTTGCGCATGGGGATCCCCCATGTGGATTGGTACTCGCACACGCTCCCGACCTTTTTTTGGATCGACCACGAGTACGCTCAAGATGTTTTTATGTACTGGGTGCACGGCTTGGTCGGTTTTAAGGGACTCAGCATCGTCTATGCGATCCTGGTCGCTCTGATTTTGAGCGTGGGGTTGCGCTGGAGTCTGGCGCGTCGTTTGCCCTGGACCTGGTCGTTGGCGGGTGGCTTACTCGTAGCCCTCGGTTCGCGCTCCTTTATTGGCGCTCGGCCCCAGATGCTCACCTGGCTTTTAGTACTACTCTTGCTTGGGCTGATCCGACGGGCCCTTTCGAGTACTACAGTGGGGTGGTTTAGCCTGATCCCACTCCTGTTTGCGCTCTGGGCCAACCTACACGCTAGTTTTGTAGCGGGCTTTATTATTTTGTTGGTCTGCATCATCTGTGAGTCGATCAAGGCCATCTTTGCGCCCGTGTATACGTTTGGCCGAACCCCACGGATCCAATCCGTGGCCTGGCTCGCAGTGGCGAGTGCTCTCAGTGTGCCGGCTACTTTTGCCAATGCCTACGGGTGGAACATTTGGCTTGAACCCTACCGCACCCTGACCGACAAAGCCTTACACAACAATATTGTGGAATGGTTTGCCCCGGATCCCTACAGTCACACTGGGTACATTTTGTTTGGGATGATCGTAGTGTATATCGGCTTTTTGGTGGTACGCCAAAAGCGCGCCGATCTGACCGATGTGGGCTTGACCTTGGCCTTTTTTGTCTCGTCGCTCTTAGCCGTACGCAACGTGCCACTCTTTTTACTGATCGCGGTGCCCTTAGCCCTAGAAGGCTTTAGAACTTTGGTAGTGGCCACTCCTCGTACCAAACGAGCCTGGACCCAAGTCGTACTACTCTGGCCGACCCTCTTAGCCTTGGCCCTTTTTACCGCCGCCGAGGTGGGGCGGTTTCCCTGGCAAGATTTTGGCCGCTTGGATCGAGATTTAACGGTGTTCACCCGGGATGGCTATCCAGAAGGGGCCGCGGCTTTTTTGAGCCAGCAAACTGAGTGGGCCGCGCGCTCGCAGCAAGGGACGGTTCATCCGTACAACGAATACGCCTGGGGCGGCTATCTTTTATACCGCGTACCCTGGTTTAAAACCTTTATCGATGGACGCATGCCCTCCTGGGTAGGGGGAGACAAGGGCGATCTCAAAATAATTGACAAGTATTTCACGATCGACCGCCGGGAGAACTGGCGCGCGACCGCCGACGAGTTTGCGGTCAACCTTTTTGTGATTAAGGCGGACAATGCGCTCGGGGGAGAACTCAAGCAGGACGGCCGTTTTGTCGAAGTATTTAGAGATGCGCAGGCCGTGGTCTTTGCAACTAAAGAGTTAGCTGCGATCAAACGCTAAGTGTGGACAAGTCAGGATTGACGTTCGGTTTTTGTTCGGTTACTGTTAGAGACATGATCGAAACAACCACACTCTCCCTCACGCAAGCACTTCCGCAGACGCTCGCAGTTACGCGGATTAAGAGCTATACCCGTAAGTTAGCCGAGATCGAGCGCTTTATTGAGCATTATGTGGAGACACCCCGCTCGACAGAACCCGAGGTAACGGTCCACACCTACTGGAGCGCTCATGTCTAGTACGTCTCTGACTAAAAAGCAGCGTTTGGTACTGGATTTTGTCACCAGTTTTCTCAAGCGCAAAGGCTACAGCCCCAGCTACCGGGAGATTGCCCAACACTTTAGATTATCTTCGGTCGCAACCGTCCACCAACACGTACAGACCTTGCAAGACAAAGGCTTTTTACAGAGTGAGGGTAAAGATGGACAGTATCGTTCGCTCGAGCCCTCTACCGTACGACGGCCAGAGTACTCGCTCGTCGATATCCCGTTGGTGGGGTTGATTACAGCCGGGCAACCCATTGAGGCCTTGCAAGAGCAAGAGACCCTCACCATTCCACAAAACATGGTTGGGCGGGGCCACTATTATTCTCTACGGGTTAAAGGGGACTCGATGATCGAGGATGGAATTTTGGACGGAGACTACGTGATCGTTGAGGAACGTGATAGCGCACACAACGGTGAGATCGTAGTCGCTCTACTCGAAAATCAGTTTGCGACTCTCAAACGCTTTTACAAAGAACGAGACCACGTGCGTCTGCAGCCAGCCAACTCCAGCATGGAGCCGTTTCGAGTTCGGTCGGTCAAGATTCAAGGTAAGGTGGTGGGCTTGCTCCGGTCGTACCGTTAGGGGAGGCTCTCTCCGGTTACTCAATGGCGCGGTAGTAACAGGAGAGACCTATAAAAATAATCTCTCTCGTATAGTGTGTCCGTTCTCCTGCTTCCCCTGGGAACGGCCACTATACGTTTGAGCTACTCTGCCTGGGCAGAAATGCCCGACGCAGCACCAAGAGCCGTCTCTGGTTCACGAGCTAACTCCGCTGCCGCGGCTGGTTTGAGTGCAGCTTTAATAATGGCCTCATCGACGATGATCGCTTGGGGTGTAATCCCCACGATTTGCGAGCGGCTAATGAGCAAGATTTGTCTCCAGAGATCTCGTAGAACTAAGGGGGGCTTAACCCAAAGAGCGGTCAAGTTGCCGGTCTCACTATCAAATTTATAGGTAACAAGCTTACCGAGATATCGTTTACGCTCCGTAAACACTTCTCGCTCGGTCAAGTCACCAAAACGATTAAGATCGGCAAACGGCTCTTGCTGTGCATCCCGTGCGACCGGGGAGGGTTGGCCCAACTGCACCTGCTCGGCCGTAATAGCCGTAACGGTGCTAAAGGGTATCGTTTGGGTTCTGCCAAAAAGACCACTGCGTGCAAGGGTGAGAGCAGCGATTTTGATTTTTTTGTAATCGACCAAGACGCGCTTAGCGCGTAGTTTGGCCTCGCCCACCGGCAGCTCCCTTAGCTGGTCTACCGTGAGGATCATTGCTAGAGCTTGATGTCGTCCAGGGTAAAGCCCTTTTGAGCAAAACTCTTAACGACGCGTGACTCGTGTTTGGGCTTGATTACCACTCGACGATTAGGCTCCTGTCCTAGACTCTCGGTTGTGACCTCAGGACGCTCCTGCAAGGCAACGTGCACCAAGCGACGCTCAAAACTGGTCATGGGGCGCAGGATTACCATATTATCCGTGCGGGTGGCTTTTTCGGCAGCCTCACGGGCCAGATCAATAATTTGCTGCTCGCGTTTAGCCTTGTAGTCGTTGACATCCACCGTGGCAAAACAGGGTCGGCCGGTTTGGCCTGAGACGAGCAGACGCACCAGGTGTTGGAGGGCCTGGAGTGTAGCACCGTGCTGACCGATCAGACGACGAGACTCCTCTGTAGTGATCTGGACCTTGAGATCGCGACGCTGACGCCCGACCGGCTCGAGCGTACACGTCACCGCAGCATCCTCGCACAAAAATCCCACGAGTGTAGTGACCGTCGTTTTGACGAGCTCCAAGGATACGGTCTTGTCGACGGTTTTGACGGTGTTGGTGGTAGACATTGTCTTACTTAACGACAGCTACCTCGGTCTCGCTATGGTCTGGCTTGGGCCGGGAGGCAGGTGTGCGCATAATAATCCACTGCTGCAGAATTGCAAAGAGGGTCGAGGCGAGCCAGTAGAGGGCCAAACCGGCCGGGAACTGGTAGGCAAAATACCCGGTCAAAAGTGGAAAAATATAGGTCAAGTTATTGGTGAGAGACTGCGCCGCGGCGCTCGGATCGTTGGCGGCTGGTTTTCCTTGCTGTTGCTTTTTGCGCCGACGCGTCAGCATCCAGGATTGGTAAAACTGCGCCGCGGCCGTAATGACTGCCAAGTAAATATTGTGTGTTGCGCTCAGATCTAAGAAGTTCAAAAAATGGAGGTCCATCGGCAAGGTCGGGTGCGCAATAAAGGGATAGAGCCGACTGGTAAAGTCCACGCCACTAATGGTGGTTCTAAAGACGATAAAGAGAGGGTAGATAAAGAGGATCTGGACGACGAGGGGGAGGCACGAGGAGAGGGGGTTGACCCGATTTTTTTTGTAGAACTCCATGAGGGCCTTGGTCTGGGCCTCTTTATCGGCTTTATGTTTTTCGCGAATCTCATTGATGCGCGGCTGCAAATCCTGCATAGCGCGCTGAGCTTTGATTTGGCGTGCGGCAAAGGGATACAAAATGAGTCGCACAATCAAGGTCAGCAAAATAATCGCGATACCCAGATCAGTGCCAGGGAGTATGTTCCTCAAAAAAATGAGGAGGTTTAAAAATGGATCGACAAAAATAGTTTGGAGCATATTAGTCAGCTACGGGATCAACGCCACCCTGCGACCAGGGCTGACAGCGCATCACACGCCACACTATCGTAGGCAGCGCCACAATACCAGTCTTAACCAACCGTTGGGCAGCGTACTCAGAGCAGCTGGGGTAAAAACGGCAGTAGCCGTGCGGATAGTAGGCTTTGAGCCAACCGTGGTCCGGTGAGAGTGTTTTTTGGTAGAACCGCACAAGGAGATACAACGGGTATCCCACTAATTTTGAAATTGTGTACACAATGGTCATGGAATCGGTGGCTAGAGTTGCCTCAGTAGTGCGGTAAGCGCGCGGCCGAGCGCGGTATATGACTTACCGAGCGCGGGTGCTTTTACCGTGAGTACCAGATCGCGCGCCGGTTGGAGCCGCTGTAACGGTTGGGCTAACAGAGCACGAACTTGGCGTTTAATTCGATTACGATCGACCGCACGCTTGGCCACACTTTTTGCGACTACCACGGTCGCACGAGAATGCGCAGAGGCTGCTGGCAGACGTGCACTGGTGGGCGAGACTCGCAGTCCAAAATCGGCGTTTTTTAAAATACGCCCGCGCTTGGCACGCGCTATGTCACGAGCACGTCGGAGACGGTATTGCTTTGCCAACATGCTACTTTCCGACCACGACACGCCAGCGGCCTTTTTGCCGGCGACGACGTAAAACTTTGCGTCCGCCCGTAGTGCGCATACGACTGCGGTAGCCGTGACGCTTGAGACGGCGCTTCTTTTTAGGTTGGTAGGTTCGCTTGGTTGCCATGCAGGTGTAGTGGGATGCTACCCCGCCCACAGAGCGCGGTCAATTTATCCACCGTATCCACATCTTCTGCACATCAAAAGCGACAAATTATTCATCTATGGGATATGTGGATAGTCGCTTTGGACTCTACTGAGCCAAACTTGCCCTATTTTTTTGTTCTTATCCACAATGTGCTACATTTTGGACTTGTTCTAAACATAACTTCTCAACACCCACGTATGGATCAAGAAAAAGTCTGGCAGGCAGCACTCTCGGAACTAGAACTCACCATCAGCAAGGCAAATTTTACGACGTGGCTCAAAAAAACCTGGATTAACACCCTCTCGGAGAACGAGGCCAACATTGGTGTACCCAACGCTTTTACTAAAGAGTGGCTCGAAAAAAAGTATCACAAGCAGATCGTGACCGCCCTCAAGCACTGTACCGGCAGTCACATGTTTAAGGTGCTCTATGAGATCGGGACAAAGGTGCCCAAGCGCGAGATGGCCTCAGTTGCACCAGCTTTAGTGCAGGCCGCGACGGGTCCCACGGCTAGTATGCAGTTGGGTGGCGCGGCTACACGGACTTCGGTGCATGGAAGTGTCAGTCTGGGCGGCTCAATTGATGATCAGAGCAATCTCAACCCGCGCTACACCTTTGAGACTTTTGTGGTGGGACCTTCTAACGAACTGGCACACGCCGCCTGCAGTGCGGTAGCCAACAACCCCGGTACAACCTACAACCCGCTCTTTATCTATGGGGGAGTAGGACTCGGCAAAACCCACCTCATGCAAGCGATTGGTAACGCGATCAAAAAGCGAAACCCAGAAAAAAAGGTTTGGTACGTCACAAGCGAGCGCTTTACCAATGAGTTCATCGACTCAATCAGTAATAAAGGCAGCAACTTTAAAAATCGTTACCGCGATGTGGACGTCTTAATCGTGGATGATATTCAGTTTATTGCCGGTAAAGAACAAACACAGCAAGAGTTCTTCCATACTTTTAACACTCTGCATGGCAACAATAAGCAGATTATCCTCTCAAGCGACCGGCCTCCTAAAGCTATTCCTACCCTAGAGGATCGCCTACGCTCGCGTTTTGAGGGCGGCATGATTGCGGATATTGGAGCACCCGAACTTGAGACACGCGAGGCGATTTTACGAGAGAAATGCCGGGTTAAGAGCTTTGAGGTAGAGGATAAGGTCATTACTTTTATTGCCGCTCATATTCAGCACAACATTCGTGAGTTGGAGGGCGCGCTCAACCGCGTGGTGGCTCACTGTCAGCTCAAAAAGCTTGTACCGACCACCGATATTGCCAAAAGTGTCTTAGCAACCATTATCGCTAATCCGCAGCGGCGAGGGATCGTTCCACGCCAAATCGTGGAGACGGTAGCGCAGTTCTACGATGTCTCAATTGAGGATTTAGTGGGGGCTTCTCGCAAAAAAGAGATTGTTCGTCCACGTCAAATTGCCATGTTTTTGATGCGCGAGGAGATTAAGGCGAGTTTTCCCTCAATTGGTAACGAATTGGGTGGACGTGATCACACCACCGCCATGCACGCCACCGAAAAAATTACCAAAGAAGTCGATCGTGACGATGCCGTACGTCAAGAATTAGATTTGATTCGGCAACGGCTGTACGTTCCTCAGTAAAAACTGTTTATAACCCAGTGGATTACCTGGTGTGTTCTCAGGTAAAAGCCGTGGGCTCTGTGCGGACAAAAAAACACAAAGACGTACCTACACAAACAGGTAAAACCAACAAGACTCAACTTTTCCTGAGTCACCCACAGATCGTACGCAGGGGTTATCGAGAAGTTGTTCACACAACGGTGCCCAATTTCTTAAGAAATTATTAGAACTGTATTAAAAAAATCTTAAAGAGCCGGGGTTGTCCCCACTCTCCACCGCACTATTACTACAACTAGTTTAATTAATACCTATAAGATACGG
Organism: Candidatus Anderseniibacteriota bacterium; assembly: GCA_046350855.1. Taxonomy (GTDB): domain Bacteria; phylum Patescibacteriota; class JAUYIX01; order JAUYIX01; family JAUYIX01; genus JAUYIX01. The sequence goes on from JAXLZM010000002.1 coordinate 42,739, forward strand.
ATCTATGAAACTTGCCTGTACACAGGAGAACTTACAAAAGGGATTATCTATTGTTGGTCGTGTGGTGAGTCGCAATGCGACACTACCGGTCTTGGGTAATGTTCTTCTTAAAACTGAGACGGGTGGGCTTAAGTTAGTCGCAACCGATTTAGAAGTAGGCGTGACCTGTATTGTGGGCGGTAAGGTCGAACAAGCTGGTGAGATTACCATTCCAGCACGTCTACTAGCTGAATACATTAATCAGCTGCCCCGCGAGCACGTGACCCTCCATACTGACGGAAAAGAGTTACGCGTCGCTTGTCAGGAGACTAGTGCTGAGATTAAAGGAATTGGCGCAGACGAGTTTCCACTCTTACCCGCTTTTAAGTCGGTTTTTGAAGCGGTTCTGCCGGCGGATCAGTTTAAAGAGGCGATTAGCCAAGTGATTACCGCGGTAGCCCACGACGAATCTCGTCCAGAGCTCACGGGGGTGTACCTTCAATTTGGAGCGGGTGGCTGTACTTTAGCGGCGACCGATAGCTTTCGCTTGGCCGAGCGTACCATTCCTGTTAAGGGAGCGGTCACTGAGCGCGCTGTGATTGTACCGCTTAAAACCATGGCAGAAATTGGTCGAATTATTGAACCCGTTGATTCGGTGGTACTGCGACTTTCAGAAAATCAGATTAAATGTAGCTACAAGAATATTGAGTTAATTTCACGTCTGATTGAGGGTCACTATCCACCCTACAAAGATATTTTGCCCAAAAAACTACCAACGCGCTGTGTGGTAAATCGCGAAGAGTTTATTGGAGCGGTACGGTCAGCTGGATTATTTTCTAAAACCGCCGCCCAAGATGTAGTCGTCTCGGTTAACGCTGAGAAAAAACAACTCCAAATCCAAGCCGAAGCCAATCAAGTTGGCGGCCACCACCAAAAATTAGCCGCCTCGATCTTGGGACCCTCTGACCGTGTCGTCTTTAACTACCGCTACCTGGTCGAGGGACTCCAAACCTTTACCAGTGAAAAAATTATTTTTGAAACCGGGGGCAGTAGCAGTCCGGGGCAGCTGACCGCACCTGAGAGTACGGGCTACCTCTACATTTTGATGCCCATAAAGGTCTAGACGTGCAGCTGCGGTACCTTAGTCTGGAGCGGTTCCGCACCTACCAACACACGCGTGTTGCGTTTACTGCTACGGTGAGCGTGCTCGTGGGGCGTAATGCGGCGGGTAAGAGTAATCTTCTTGAGGCCCTCATGCTCCTCAGTACCACGCGCTCGCTGCGGGCTCGGGTAGAGTCGCAGTTGATCGCGCGCGGCTCGGATTCGGCGCGCATCGAGGCGGGCCTGACCCTCGAAGGCCGCGCCCAAGAACTCCTCTGTTTCCTGGACGCCCGTTCTGGCAGAACCAAAAAACTCTGGCGACTCCAAGGTGCTCCCAAAACCAGTCGTGCCGTAGTGGGACTCCTCACAACCTGCCTTTTTAAGCCCGAAGACGTCGATACCTTACAAAAAAGTAGTGCCGCTCGTCGCGCTGTCTTGGACCAGTTGCTCGTGGTGCGTAATCCCGAATTCTTTATGACTCTGCAGCGTTTGCGCGGTACGCTCCTGCAGCGCCAGCGTCTGTTGGAGCAGGCTCGGGCGGGACAGCGCGATGGTCTCGATGCCTATGACGAACCTCTCGTCCAAGACGGCGCACGTGTGTCCTTGGCACGTGCTCGTCTCGTTGCCACCCTAACCGAGCAGTTTGCTGAGTCTGTACGAGCCATCTCAGGTGCGAGCAAGACGACACAAGCTGCCCTCACCCTGACCACTCCCGCCACCAATACCCTCCCCACCACACTAGAACAATGGATCGCCCTCTACCGTAGTCAAATTGCTGCCCTCCGTGAGCGCGAAGTTGCGGCCGCCCGTAACCTGGTTGGTCCACACCGCGAGGATCTTGTTTTGACGGTTAATACTATTGCGCTCCGAGAGTACGGTTCGCGTGGGGAGTGGCGCAGTGCCGTTTTGGGATTGCTCCTGGCCTCATGTACCTATCTCGAGCAGCTCACTGGTGAGCGCCCGCTCCTGCTTCTTGACGATGTGTTTTCTGAACTCGATCCGGCCCGGCGCGCCGCCCTCCTGCCGTACCTTACCCAACAGCAAACCCTCATTACTACCGCTGATGTAGGTGAGGTTCCCCCAGAACTGTTGCAACAAGCGCAACTCTTTACCATCGCGGATGGCACCATCACGCCCAAAGCTAAAACCCATGCGTTCGCTGCGTGAAGACATTCAATTTTTGGCCCGGCGCTACGGACTTCGTCAGGGGGTTGAGGCTGCGGCCGTGCTCAAAGCTGCCCGACAGGTTCTGCCCCAAGTGTTACCGCGTCTGGTCCAAGAAGAAGCTCGCGTAGAAGCCTATCGTGACGGCACCCTCTTTATCACCGCACCCAGTGGGCCGGCCGTCGCGACGGTCTTTGGGTACCGCCAACCACTCTTGCAAGCCCTCAAAATAAAACTCGGCCGCGCAATGGTGGCCAAGGTTGTGGTTCGGCCACGTTTGGCGGCCTGAGACGAGACGGGTTAATAGCGCTCTAACTCTTGCAAGCGCACCACAAAGAGGGTTGTGCCCCCTAAGGTCAGCCGGGCCGCCCCGACCGGTACGTCCACCTGTCCGGTTTCTTGGCCGAGCGAACTGATATCTGTACCACTCACCAAAGCACTCCGTTCTTTGCCGGCCGAACCCAAAATCTTTTTGAGATCCGCTAAGCGTTTTTCGTTGGGGAGACCGATAAGCAACGTCGCACTACGCTTACGCAAAAAACCACCCGAAGATCCCAGACGCGTAAAGACAAACTCTTGGGCGACCAGTCGCTTACGGACGGCGCCCTCGCGCGTGTGATCTACAATTGCGATCGCTAAGAGGGCCATTACGGGATGGTAATACTTTTTTGTTTAGTACCGATGTTACCGGCGGCATCTTCTACGGTCAGGGTCACCGTGTAGGTCCCGGCGCTTGTATAGGTGTGGCTGGTAGTTTTGCCGCTGCCCGCACTGCCATCTCCAAACGTCCAGGCATACGAGACGATCCCAGTGTTATCCGTCGAGGCACTTGCATCAAACGAGGCAACCAGCGCAGCAACCGCAGAGGTAAAGCTCGCTTTAGGTTTTTGGTTATCGACCTTAATGTTGACGTCGATGGCCGTCTCAGCTTTGCCGCCGTACTTGTCGGTCACGACCGCCGAGATGGAATGAAATCCGTTAGAGACGTTAACCGGAAATGTCACGGTGTACGGCGCGGCCGTTGCGGTGCCCACGATGCCACCGTCGAGTGCAACGTCCACCACACTGACCCCCGCCAAGGCGCGTGCACTCACTACCACCGTCAACGAGGACGAGGTGACGTTGGCGCCCGAGCTTGGCTGCGCAATCGAAATACTCGGCTGAACTTCTTTAGCACCGTACGGGCTGGTCTCTTTGGGTATGCCACCGGTCTTTTTACCCTTACTCCAGGCATTGACGGCTGCCTCCCAGTTTTTGTACTGAGGGTCCTCAGAGGGGTTGCTTGGGTAGGGTCCTTGCGGATCGTCTTTGTAGACATAGTGCAAGATGGAGTGGTACTCCACAAATTCTTTTTCTTCGACATAGTTGGCCGGTAAATCTTCGGGCGCCAACTTGCCGTCAATTTTACTGACACGCACCTTTTGTCCCTTGCCCCCAGCTTGGCCGGCCAGGATCGGCTTAGGTGCGGGGATCGGTTCTGGATCGGGATACCACTCGGCCTTGGTGTCTTTGAGCGCGGCCAGCATAAATTGGTGCTCGATTGGGGCCGCCGTAAAAGATCCATCTCCTCCCGGGAAGGGTTTGTTGTCGTTGTTACCGACCCACACGCCGACCGCCAGCTGCGGTACGTAGCACATGGTCAAGCCGTCGGTGTTGTTCTCGGTCGTTCCGGTTTTACAGGCGATTTTGCGATCGGGCAACGTCAACGGACCACCCGAACCAAAAATCGGCGCGCGTGCGGCATCATCCGAGAGCACGTTGCTCATAGTCAACGCCACGTTGCGGTCGAGGACTTGTTCACCCTGGGGTTGTTTAAACTCATCCAAGACCTTGCCACTGGGGTCCTCAACTTTGAGCCAGAGCGCTCGGGGAACACGCTTACCTTGGTTGGCAAAAACGCCAAAGGCGGCCGTGTGATCGATTAGCTTAACTTCACCAGCACCCAGTCCAACCGCCAAGCCGTACTGTGACTTGTCTTGCAAATCTGTAATGCCCATTTTGTGGACCTGGTCGATCACATTCTCCACGCCAGCTAAGTACATAGTTTGCACGGCCGGAATGTTGAGCGACATTTGCAAGCTCGAGCGCATGGTCAGAGGCCCGCGCTGGCCCTTGTCATAGTCCTCAGGTTTGTAATTGCCGCCAAAATCCGTGCGCACATCAAACAAAATCGTGCTAGGTGGGTAGCCTTTAGCAAAGGCGGCCGAGTATTCGTACGGCTTAAAGGACGAACCCGGCTGTTGCAAGGTGCGCGTCACATCCACCGATCCGTCGATCGAGTCATTAAAGTAATCCTTAGAACCCACGTGGGCCATGACTTGACCACTGCGTGGATCGATGGCGGTCAGGGCGGCGTTTTCTACTCCGTACTGGGCGAGATTACGGGCGGCGCCATCTTTGACGGCCTGTTCTGCCGCTTTTTGCATATCCAAATCCAAGGTGGTCGTCACGCGTAAGCCTCCACGTTCCACGACCTGCTCGCCGTACTGCTCGATCAGCGCGTCCTTAACCCAAAAGACAAAGTGAGGTGCTTTGATCTCGATATTGACCTCTTCAAACGTTAGTTTGACCGCCTTGGCTTTGTCAGCCTCGTCCTGACTAATAAAACCGAGCTTTGCCATGCGATCCAAAATGTAATCTTTACGGTCTAAGAGCTGGTCCTTGTTGGGGCCGTAAGGGGAGAGCGAACTTGGGCGCTGCGGGAGTGCTGCTAGGGTGGCCGACTCAGCCAAGCTCAAGTCCTTGGCATCTTTATTAAAGTAGGTTTGCGCGGCCGCCTCGATCCCGTAGGCGTTGGAGCCGTAGGGAATCTCGTTGAGGTAGAGGTGTAAAATTTCGTCCTTGGTAAAGCGGCTCTCGATCTCGATCGCCAAGATGACCTCTTTAATTTTGCGGGAGAGGGTGTGCTCGTCGGTCAGGATGGCGTTTTTAACGAGTTGCTGTGTGATGGTCGAACCACCCTCGCTCGATTTACCGGTGACGTTGCGGAAGAGGGCTCGCAGAATACCTTTAAAGTCCACGCCGTGGTGGTGGTAAAAGTCCGCGTCCTCTACTGCCACCGTGGCTTTTTTGACCGAGTCCGGAATTTGGTCAAAGGGGATGCTGGTGCGGCGCTCCTCATCGTAAATTTCGTAGAGAATAGTTTTGCCGTCGCGGGCATAAATTTTGGTCGACTCGGTCGCGGCGCGATTTTTGAGCTCGGTGCCGTTGGGGAGGTCTTTAGTAAAATAGGCAAAGAGGCTGCCGATCGTCACGATTCCAAGGACGACGATGGCTACTCCAATTTTGAGCGCCAAGCGCTTCCACTCCTGTTTTTTGTTGGCCCGACGGGAACGCTTACGAGCAATGTGGGTCGCGACGGTACGCTCGCGCTCACGCCGCGCTTGGCGCGAGGCGTGTAGATGCCCGTTTCGACTAAAGCGACGAAAGGCTGCTACCATGGGTTTCTATCCGCAATACTCTGCCACGGCCAAGGCCCTGTGTCAAGGACCGGCGGCTCCACAAAAGCAGTACAATCATCCTATGTCCGGGCACTCCAAATGGGCCACCACTAAGCGCCAAAAAGCCGTTGTCGACGCTAAGCGCGGCAAGGTTTTTACCAAGTTAGCTAACGCCATCGCGCTGGCGGCCCGCCAAGGTGGGGGCGACCCGGCCGCCAACCCCAACTTACGTCTCTTGGTCGATAAGGCACGTGAGGCCAACATGCCGGGGGCCAACGTTGAGCGCGCCATCAAGCGCGGCACGGGACAGCTCGAGGGGGTTACCTTTGAGGAGTTCACCTACGAGGCGGCCGGTCCGGGTGGCAGTGCATTTATTATTGAGGGCGTGACCGATAAAAAAACCCGCACGGTTGCGGATGTCCGACAGCTCCTCACCCACCACGGTGCAAAACTGGCCGCCGCGGGTAGTCAGCTCTGGCAGTTCCAACGTCTGGGGCGCTTGCAAGTACCCCTCGCAGCAGACCAATCTGCAACGATGCAACTCGAGCAAATACAACTCGAGATGATTGAACTTGGCGCGCAAGACGTGCAGACCCAAGCGGGCGGATTGCTGGTGTATGTTCAGCCGGGTCAACTGGGAGCTATGCGCCAAAAACTGAGCGCCAAAGGGTTTACCGCGAGCGAAGCCAGTTTGGTTTTTGTACCGACCAATCGGATCGCCTTGCCGGAGGCTGAACATACACGTGCGCAGGAGATCTTGACTGCACTAGAAAATCACGACGACGTTCAGCAAGTTGCGGTAAACTTTTAGCCATGGTGGTGATAGGCATTGACCCAGGGATCGAGCGTACTGGCTACGCGGTTGTTGAGATTGATGGACACGCGGTGCGTGCTCTCGAGTACGGCTGCATTTCTACCACCGCACACATGCCGATGGGTCAACGCTTGGCTGAACTCCGACAGGATCTAACCCAGGTGCTCACTACACACAAACCGGTCGCGGCCGTGATCGAACGACTCGTCTTTGTACACAATGCGACCAGTGCGCTGGCCGTCGGGCAAGCGCGCGGGGTGATTATGTTGACGCTGCACGAGCACGGACTGACCGTCCGCGAGTACTCGCCGACCGAGGTAAAACGTGCCGTGACCAGTAATGGCGCTGCGGATAAGCAGGCGGTCGGACAAGCCGTTAGGCTCATCTTTGGTCTGGAGCGCGTTCCCACGCCAGATGACGCAGCTGACGCTTTGGCCCTCGCCGTGTGCCATGCCGGACAGGTACAATAAGGAGACCCATGAAGCTTCGCTCGTTTACCTTGGCCACACTACTCCTACTGCTGACATTCACTCTGTCGGTCGGTCTGCCACTTACGGTCTTGGCCCAAGCAGCACAGCCGACCACGCCGACCCCCACTCCCGAGCTCAAAGCTAACGCGGGTCCCGATCGTGAGGGTCTCGTCGATCAAGAGTTGGACTTTGATGCCGTCCTCGAAAATCTGCCCGAGGGCACCAAGGCAACGTTTGCTTGGAGCTTTGGTGATCAAACTGGTCAAGCGCAGGGCGATCGCGTCCGCCACACTTACCATGACATTGGTCGTTACAAGGTGACCCTCACTGCCACGACTCCGACGGCGACCGTGAGCGACAGTGCGGTCGTGACGATTTATGAGCGCAGTTTGATCGTGATCACCGATACGGCTACCGACGCCAACCAAGAGAGTGAACTCAAGCGTCAAGCCGATCGCTCCGATACACAGCTCATTATCCTAGCGGACCGCGCAGGCAGCACCGATTTTGTGCGGCAAGATAATTTGTCGCGTATGTTGCTCGATCGCGCGGCCGATCTGCGTCGGGCGGACGCCTTGATCGACTGGACTACAGGAGACACCGGTCTCAACGCCCTCACCAAATTTGCGCAGCAGGTTCCCAATCTGCAGGACCTACGTCTGAGTGACAAGCCGATCATTAGTTTGGCGGCGCCCTTCTCGGTTATCTCGCGCATCGCGCAAAGTACCTTTGATATTCTCAAGCCCAAGTACATTTTGTTGACCAGTTCTACCGCGCTGGATGCGGTGATCGAGGCCGCTAGCTCCGATCAGATCCTCAACCGCGTCCAACAGACCGGTAACGAGTATCGCTTGATCGGGACTTTTTCTGAGCGAGCTATCTCGGATCTGACCCCGCTCAACCTCATGTCTTTTTTGGTCAACTTTATGATCAACAAGGGTGTGCCGGTTAATACTATCGTGCTGATCCTGATGTTGCCGATCATTGCGACGATCTTTGCCTTTGCCCGCCAGATCGTGGGACTGCGCGCTTTTGGTATTTACATCCCGACCATCGTGACCCTCTCTTTTTTGGCGCTCGGTCTGACCTACGGTTTGACCGTCTTTTTTGTGGTGTTGGCAGTGGGAACACTCTTTAGAGTGCTCTTGCGGCGCATTCGTCTGGCCTACGTGCCGCGTCTTGCTATCGTGCTCACGACCATCGCCTTTGCGATTTTGGGATTGCTTGCAGTCGGCGCCTACACCAACCAGACCACCTTTGTGGCGCTAGCGATCTTCCCAATTTTGATCATGGTGGCTTTGGCAGAACAATTTGTCTCAGCCCAGATCGAGCAAGGGTTTAGTGCCGCGGTCCTCTTGACCGTCGAGACCTTGGTGCTCTCGATCGCGACCTACTACTTAGTCAGTTGGGATCCGTTCCAGAGTTTGATTTTGGCTTACCCCGAGTTGATTCTGCTCACCTTTATCATCAACATTTTGCTCGGGCGTTGGACCGGGCTGCGACTTATGGAGTACTACCGGTTCCGCCAAGTCCGTCGCTTTGCTAAGTTGCCCTAACCTGCGGTCACGCCGCTGATTCGCCATGGCCCAAAAACTCTCAATCCTCGGGATGAACGCACGCAACCTGCGTTTTTTGCGGCCCTACAACCGACGCCGAGCTGTACGTGTGGCAGATGACAAGCTGCTGACCAAGCAGGTCCTCGACCAGCACAGCATTCCCAACCAGCGGCTCTTTGCGGTCATTACCAGCTCACGGGATCTCAAGGGTTTTCGCTGGGAAAAACTACCGAGTTCGTTTGTAATCAAGCCCAACCGGGGTCTAGCCGGGGGTGGGATTATCGTAATCCGGCACAAAAAAAAGGTGCCCAAGGGTACAGAACTGACCTACATCGCCTCCGATCGCTCCGAGTGGACTATTACACAGTTGGAGGAACATATCCGCGACATTTTGGATGGCCGGTTCTCCCTGACTAACTCTCCGGACCTCGCCTTTATTGAAGAGCGGATCAAGTTACACCCCGCCTTTGAAGAATTTACCTATCGCGGCATCCCAGACATCCGCGTGGTGGTGTTTAACGGAATTCCGGTCATGGCGGCCGTGCGCTTGCCCACCGCTAAGTCTAAAGGTAAGGCTAACATTGCGCTGGGTGCCGCGTATCTCGGGATCGACTTGGCTACGGGCGCAGCCACTAACGCTGTACTCAAAAAACCGCGACGGCGCTTTATCACGCACCATCCCGACACCGGGGCCGACTTGTTGCAACTGCGCGTGCCGTACTGGGATCAGATTTTGGAGATCGCGCTCAAATCTAGTGAGGCGAGTGGATTGCGCTACATCGGAGCGGACATCGCCCTGGACCGTGACAAAGGTCCGGTCGTAATGGAGCTTAACGCACGCCCAGGACTCGAGATCCAGTTGGCTAACCTCGCACCACTGGGTAGCCGTTTGGAACGGGTCGAGGGGATCAAGGTAGGTGACACTCAAAAAGCCATTCGTTTGGCTAAAGATCTTTTTGGGGGCGACATCGAACGTTTGGTCGAGGACCTCTCGCACCGGCACGTCTTGGGCATCGTCGAGTCGGTCGAGTTGGTCAGTCGCTCCGGACAGCGCACCAAGACCTATGCCAAGGTCGATACGGGCGCGGGCTTTACTTCGATCGACGTTGAGCTGGCCACTAAAATTGGATTCACCAAGGTACGCTCGGTAATTAAGGAGTACAAGCTCAACCGTGTTTTGACCGGCCGCGAAGCCCGTGAACTCAGCAAGACCGCCCGCGCCAAAATCCTCAAAACCTATACAGAAATCGTCGGTACCGCGCTGGTGCACTCAAGCCACGGCTCGACTTTTAGATTGCTCGTCCCGATTACCTACTATTTAGCGGGGGTTAAAGTTACGACGCGAGCCACCATCGTCGAGCGCGAGGAGCTAGACTATCCCATGATCATCGGGCGGCGTGACCTAGAGAACTTTTTGATCGACCCCACCTTGCAGCGCGACGTAAAGCCCGAGCCAGGTAGGGCGCCCCGCGCCAGCCGCCCAGCAAAACCGCTGCCGCCAAAGTCGCCCACTCCAGCAGGTGGCCAAGGTTAGGCCCAGTTTGAACTAAAGCCGCGCCGGTCTTAGTACCAGAGCTTATATCGCTTGTCGCACGCGGGGCCACGACGACCTGCTCGCCTGAGCGCAAGACGATCCCGCTGACCGTGACCAGACTGCCTTTTTTGGGAGCGGCTGCGCTAATACCCGTAGTTTTACGAACAGAAACGAGCGTGCTCTTTTGGTTAGCACTCGCGGTAGCACGCGCTACTCTAAAAGATTTACCGCTCCGGGAACTGACCTGTCCTTGCAAGCGTACCGCCTGTCCAAGCAGACTTTCGTCCACTCCACCCGGTTGCACCACGCGGTAGCTGACTTTGGCCCTACCGGTCACTACCAAGCTAGTCGCGAGTATCCGCGGCTGGTGAGCGTAGCTTTCGAGTTTGCCCACGATCGTGACCGTATCGCCTATGGCCGCCCGCGTCTCGGAGGAGACTTTGGCGAGTGCGGCACCGCTCGGGTCGGAGAGGTGCAGAGTATCTGTATAAAACGTCCCGCGGGCGGCACTCACTACGCCTTGGACGCTCACTAGGGTACCCTCGGCCTCTGAGGCGAGATCCGCCAAGTGCGGGATCTCGGTTGCGTTCTCCTCAGTCTCCTGGACAGCCTCTGGGGCTGCCTCCTCACCCGTCTCATCAGTCGCATCCTGCGCATCACTCGATTGGGGGCTAGCGGGTTCATCCAAGATGTTATGCGCACCGGGCGTTGGTGCAACCGTCCAGGCAAACCCCTCCTCAAAAGCTGCCCAACTTTGGTCACTGATCGCATTGGTATAGGTGGTTTTGTCGAGCACGCTAGCCGGCGTGGGTAGCTGCCAGAGTAGCTCAACCGTGTCGCCGTCGTTATTGAGGGAGAGGCCGGTCGTGGGCTTAGTCAACGCGGTGTAGCTGCCTGCCGCAAGCGAACCACTCAAACGCACCGTTTTGCCGGAGGCGTCCCGCAGAGCCAGGGTACTCAGATCGAGGGCTTGCGGACTTGCGTTGTAGAGCTCCACAAATTCCTGGGCGCTACTGGGATTAGGCAAAAGCTCTGAGAGTATTACTTGAGGCGCAGTAGGAGGGGGAGCCTGGTGGACCAGCCACCCCAGTGACCGACTCGCACCCGGAGCTAACTCGGTCAAGCCCGTCGGCCCCAGTTCACGGGCCAGGGTGACTTCGCTGCCGGGGTCGCTCGACCAGGCATATAAATCGCAGTTTGTCCCGTCGGGCGCTACAATACCGGCTGCGTCACTCGTATTGGCCAGAGACAAATTCCCTGTACTCGTTTTGAGGAGCAGGATGCCATCGCTCGAATCGGATTGCAGAATTTCCGCGTTGTATTCACCGGCGTAGTCTTTATCGAGCACTAACCCAACTTGCCCCGGTGCGAGCAGTAAGCCGCTGGCCCCAAACTGCAAGCTCGTCCCAAACTCCACTAAACTCTGTTGTAGGTTGGAGCCATCGATAAAGTGGTACTTCGTCAGATCGACCGGAGTAGCCCCGCTGTTATAGAGCTCTAACAGTTCGCCCGTGTTCTCGTTGAGGGCATTGGGCAAAATCTCGCTTAAGCGGATGGGACAGGTGGTCAAACCGCCAGGGCTACTTGGACCGAGGGCCAGGGCGGCCAGCGGCGGGGCGGCGGCCAGTAGGCTGAGTGTGAGGCTAAGGAGGCTGTGCACTGCAAGGCGCCGATAGAGAGAGTGGTTCATGTGGACCACTCTAGTGGCCGATACCTTAAAAAAAGATTAGACTTGCCTTAAGAAAAGCTAAAAAACGGCCCACGCTGGCCGAACTTCTCCACTTTCCCCAATGAAACCTTCCACTTTTATTGCCACGCTCATTGGCGCCCTCATCATCGGGGGCGGTATTGCCGCTTTGCTGCTCGTTGTAGGTAACGCTCAGACCCAAATTGTCATCCCGGAGAAAACCTGCACGGTCTCGGATCTCGACCAAGACGGCGACTGTATCGCCGGGGATCTTGATTTTTATCCCTACGACCCGTTGCGGTAACGCCGCTCAGCCCTCAATTAGTCGATATCGGGGAGGCGTTGGCCGAGCCGCTGGATTTGCTGATCGGTAATCGGCTGACCGGTGCGCACCGCACCGCTAATCTCACGTTTGGTGCGTTCTTCCAGCTCGGTCTGACGGTCGATAATGTGTTTTTCTACCTCGTAGGGTTTTGGAATATACCTAAACTCGAGCAGCTCGGTCGTACCGGCGGTCTGCACAAAAATCGTGCCGTAACCCAAAAACGTCGCTAAAATTCCTTTGACGCGACTTTGTACGTCCTGCACGGTCGACAAATCCAACTCCGTAATCTGCCGGTTGAACAAACTACGCTGTTTAATCTGTACGATCCGTTCATTAGTCAAAATCCAAATGTCGAGGTAGTAGTCGATAAACTTGACGTACATAAAGAGCCAGGCCATGAGGAGCACGATGCCACTGACCGTCACCAACACCAGGCGCGGAATCCCACGGGTAAAGTCGATCGGTGCTACGCGTAAAATCACAAAGAGCGCGGCGAGATAGGCTGCCACCATGAGCACTACAAACACGGTCGAGGCCAAAATCTGGATCCAGTGCCGTCGCGTAAAAATCAAGACTTGCTCGTCGCTGCGCTGGCCAGGAAAGAGTGCGGTAGGTTCGTGCATGTTAAAAAATTCCTAAATAAATAACCGTAAAGGCTACCAACACCACACTCCCTGCCAAAAAAATGATCAGAGCGGGATAGGTCAACTTGTCGCCTTTAAAGCCGTACTTGATGGCGTGGTAGATGGCAAAAAATCCGTAGAGCAGATAAAAAACTAAAAAAGCCCCAAAAATAATCGTGAGGATGAGGCGCACGGTATCGATGGTAAAAAAATCGCTCATGGGGCTGGGGCTTTAGGTCAGTTTGAGTTGGGCGGTGGCGGGTGGGGTCAGGCCGAGTTGAGTATACGCTTTTTGAGTCGCCACGCGACCCCGGTGAGTGCGATCGATAAACCCTGCTTGAATGAGGTAGGGTTCGACCACGTCGAGCAGGGTGTTCTCGTCTTCGCCTAGGTTGGCAGCGATAGCGTTGAGTCCGACCGGGCCGCCGTTAAAGCGCTCGATCACCGTACGGAGAAGGGCCTGATCGAGGCTGTCTAAGCCGGCTTGGTCGACCCCCAATTGATCGAGGGCAGCCTGCGCCACGGAGTTACTGATACTCGTCTCACCCGCCACTTCCGCAAAGTCGCGCACACGTTTGAGGAGACGGTTGGCAATGCGCGGGGTAAGTCGTGCCCGCGCGGCCAAGATTTGGATCGCGGCTGGTTGGATCTCGATCTTAAGGATTTTGGCCGACCGTGCGATAATCTCGGCGATATCTGCCACTTGGTAAAAGTTGAGCCGGTAGCTGGCACCAAAGCGATCACGTAAGGGGCCCGAGAGCATACCTAGGCGGGTGGTCGCGCCGATGATCGTAAACTTGGGGAGGTCGAGCCGCAGCGAGCGCGCCCCAGGGCCTTTGCCGACGACCAAGTCTAAAGCATAGTCCTCCATAGCTGGATACAGCACTTCTTCTACCGTCCGGTGCAGCCGGTGAATCTCGTCGATAAATAAAATGTCGCGTTCCTTAAGGTTGGTCAGCATGGCGGCGAGATCGCCCTGTCGCTCGATGGCTGGCCCACTGGTCACCACCAACTGCACCCCCATCTCGGCTGCAATAATGTGCGCTAAGGTCGTTTTGCCCAACCCCGGTGGCCCCGAGAGTAAGACGTGCTCGATTGGTTCGTTGCGTTTTTTGGCCGCCGCTAAAAAGACCTGCAAGTTTTTTTTGAGGTCGGCTTGGCCGATAAATTCACCCAGCCGTTTAGGTCGCAAGCTCAACTCCAATTTGGCCTCAGAGCGCTTAACTTGGGGCTCCGAGACCCGCTCGCTCATGACCCCCTTAGTAACGCTGGTTCGTTCGATTGCCATAGATCCAGTATATCCGTAGTTTGGATGAACCCAAAACTTGACCCCCAGAGGCCAATCTTGCACTCTGGTCTTGTTCAGCAGGACGACCGGCAGGGGTAGTGGTGCGAGGTCGTGTCCGTTTTGCGGAGCAGTTCGTTACCGTATGCCGACCGAAGCTCAGGTACATCGGTTGGTGAGTAAGGTGCCTGGTTTTTTTGGCAGTATGTGTCACGAGGGTGGCACGGAGCAAGTAGCGTCTCCGCTCCCGCAGCACCGATGGTTCACTCGCGATTTTTCGCGGGCACCTCCGGTCGAAGGTCCTGGAGAGGAGTCTCACGCCGTTGGATGACGCCCCCCAAGGGTCTTGTCGTACCAGGGTCATTTACTGACCTACCCCCGTCATTCCAACTCCTTTGGTTGAACATTAACAATACGCCCCGTTCGCAAGTAGGAGGCACTGTATGTCGATGCTGCAGCTGCCTTTGCCGGGCAGCGAAAAGTTTTTTCCTGAGACTGACTTTGATCGAGCTCGTGTTGAGCATTACGTCGGCCAGATCGAGCCGACCTTGCGACCCTGCCAGATCCAGCCAAGTGTGGTCGTGGAGATTCTCTGCAACCCAACTCCCTTTTGGAAACGCACCATAAAGGTGGACCACGTAAAGTGCAAGACGCGCATCTGCTGGTCTCCCCTGGTACAACTGCGCAAGATCCAACGAGCCTTGCTCTTGCAACTGCGATTGCCGAAAGGGTTTCCATCTATGGCGTTTGAACCTGCAGATTCGATCATCTGGAACGCGCGTTGTCACATCGGTAACAAAGCCAGTTTGATGGTCGATCTCAAAAATGCCTACGAGTCGATCAAAACCAAGCATGTGCAGCGCTACCTCAGGCGAGAACAATACTGCAGTAAGGCCGAGGCTTGGGTGATCGCGCGGCTCATAACCTATCGAGGTCTCTTGCGTATGGGAGCGCCCATCTCCGGATGGATCTTTAACGCCATGTTGTACCGTTTTGACCAAGAGGTACTTACGGTGTTTGGAGCACCGACGATAGCGATGCGGCATGATGACGAGTCCAGTGTCAGTCTGTTCTACAAAGCTGGTAGAAAGCCGCGCCCCCACAGTCATGGGATCGTGTACACGCGCTATGCGGACAACCTCTGCATTTCTGTACCAGGTACGTGGGTGAGAGGGATCACCGAAAACATGCTTGAAAAAGTCCTTGCACGTCATCATCTCACGCTCAACCCCGACAAAACGGTACATGGGCACAATGGTCGCTTGTTCTTTCCTGGCATTGAGCTATCTGACAACAAGATCTATCCCAACATGGACTACCTTTCTTGGTTTGCCTATCAGTTCCACTTAAAGCAGTTACTGCCTCAGCAGCTCATGGGGCACCTCTGCTACCAGCGTATGTTTGGTGACAGCGTCTACCAGGATCTTCGGCAAGCGTTTCCGACGCCAGGAGGTGAGGACGCTTTAGCTGAACTACCGATGTACTGGCAGATGGAAGATCCGTATGAAAACTGCTGACAAGCTCGATTCCTTGCGAGGGATCGAGCTTTTTTGTAGCTTCTACCTGCCACGTATAAAGGAGGCCCGACGTGCCGCTCATTAAGAATATCCAGTCCTGCCTGATTAACGGTGTTCGTCTCATCGAACTCAACCTCTTTGCCGACGAGCGCGGGCACTTTGCCCTGCTGTTCTCCCGACAAGAGATGCGTAAGGCCAAGCTCAAGCCCTACCGTTTTTGCTACTTTGCCGAGTCGAGTTCTAAGCAGGGGGTCGTGCGGGCCTTTCATATCGCGCGCTACACCAAGTACATCCACATCACCTGGGGATGTGCCCATGCCGCGATCATGGACTGCCGGCTGTACTCCCCAACCTTTGGTCAGATCGTCACATTTACCCTGGACGAACACAACGTCCTGATCCTGCCGCCCAATTGCGGTAACGGGTTCCAGGCCCTCACGCCGACCGTCAAGTATCTGTATGCCGCGACCGGGTACTGGACCCCGACCGCCGAGAGAGGTGTCTCATACCAAGAGCATCGGTGGCCACTCCCCCCGATCGTTTCGGAGCGTGATCGCAACTACCTGCCTTTTGTTGAGGCCTACCGCAAAGAGATCGAGCGCCGTATGCGCTCCCGCAAGAGTACTTTGATCATCGTTCGCAAGGCTCTCAGTGAGAGTTCCGTGGCATGAGAGTTGACAAAAACCCCGTATCCTGCTAGGATGCGGCGTTCTTTTCTATACACAAAAGGAAACACGCGACACTTTCCCCACGTGGCACGTGCGCCTTTGTATTTCGCCGATTTGGACCCCTAAGCAATCAACGGTGGGAAAAAATAAGGATGAGGTGGCCCGTAGGCTTGCCCTACGCTCCTGCTCCCTCACCCCTTGATTTTCTTGCTTTGCTTAGGGCTCCCAGTCGGTGATCCAGTACAAACAAGGAGCGGCCATGATCAAGGACATCAACAAGATTGGTAAAGTGTTGGTCAAGCGCCAGGGCGACAAGCTGGAGATCAAGTTACTCAGCATCGACAATCGTTCGATCGACTGGGCACGTGATCCCATCGAGATCGATTCGGAGGAACAGCTCGCGCAATTTCTCCAGATCCTGGGCCTCATGCTCTACTCGAGCGAGCAGACCTTTGTGCGGACCCACGCGGACAACGGCAACACCGTCTACATCAATCGCGTGCACGCCAGGGGCTACTACAGTCCCCACGAGCTCCGCCTCATGCTAGTCTAGACTCTCGGACACCACGGATAACCAAGGAGGTTCCTACCGGATGAACAAAGCCGACAAACTCTTCTTCGAGCACCTCAATGCCATGGAGATGGTCGTGACCGGCGAGGTCAAGGCGCTTCACGACGAACGCGGTCCCCTCATCGAGCCGCGAGTGCAGCACCTCAAGGACCAGCTCGAACACATCCACGAGCTGCGTGCCATGCGTGAGAACAAGGACTACAAGCAGACCTAACGCGACATCGTCGCCACTCTCTGTTATCGGCCCATGGCTAACCGCCCTGGGCCTTTTTCTTTAGCGTGTCAATTTAAACTTGGAGAGCGGCTGAAAAGCTGACAAAAATTCACGTTGCCGCACAACTTTGTGGGTTTTGTCATCGGTCACCGTGTAGGTAAAGCTGGTCGTGCCACCGCCGGCCGGGCTACCGCTCAAACGGTAGGGGCCATCGATTTGGGTGGTTCTGCCTGGATCGGTGCCATAGATATCGACGTGGGCCATGTAGTCCTCGTCCAGGTAGGCCATGATCAAAATGTACCCCTCGGTGTCGTTGATAAAACGTAGGTCGGGGTGATCATCGTAGAGCGTGGCCTCCACCCCCCAGTCGCCGTAGGGCCAGAGGTAGTGGTCCACCACAAAAGCGTGGTTTTGGCGCTCGGTGATCTCAAAGCCCGCGTCGAGGGCGGCTCTAAAGAGGGTCGTACCCACTTGGCACAGTCCACCGCCGTACTCGGGTCGGATCTTGTTGCCGGTGATGACCAACTCTGGTACGTAGCCGTTGTAGCCATCGATCGGCGCGATGGCTTGGATCGTCGAGAATTCTTGGCCAGGAGCCACGACCAATCCGCTCAGTAACTCAAAACCGCGGTTGATATTATGGATCCGGTTGAACGAACTATTGGTCGAGTCACTGATGCCACGGGCGATGAGCGTCTTAATGCCAAGCTCGTCGATGACATCCTCGTTGATGGCGGGCTTTTTTTCGACCAAGCTTAGTTTGACGCTCGGCTTGTCGGTCGCAATGCTAAAGAGGGCGTCCTCGACCGCCGCATCCAAATCAACACCCGTGCCGGCTTTACTCGGCTGGGTCACTTTGACTTGGCCTTTTTCAAAAGCGAGACGGGCATTTTGACCTTCGATATCGAGTTCCGCTGCGGGGTGCGCGAGGAGCCAGTGGGTCAGGCCGTCGCGATTGAGGCCAACCACCGCCATCGCTTTGCCTCGTTTGAGTTCGGGAGCACTTGCTCTATTGAGACCGGTAAAGTTTTCGCGGGGGAGCAGCACGATATAGGGGTCGGTAGCCTTGTCGCCGCGCCGCTTTTGATCAAAGGGAGTCACGACCAGTGACGGCAAGGTGGCGCTGTCCGGAACAATCTCTTCACCGCGCTTCTTTTTTGGCTCTGGCAGACCACAGGCGCAACTCGCTTTACCCTGCACGTTCTCGGGTGTGATTGACATAAATTCTAACCACCCGCCAATCTCGTCACGCGTGGGGGAGTAGTTTTTTTCTTTGTAGTAAAAGTTGAGCTTGGAGTCGAGCAGTTGCTCCGCGAGAGCCTGACTAGCCGCTAATTGCTCCGGCTGAACCTCTGGCTGGGTCGGCCCGAGACTCAATTGTAAATCTGTGTGCGACAATGTTTGCGCATTGCTTTGGAGCGTTTGATAGGCCGGCTCCCGAATAATTTCGTTACCGAGTTCTGGCTTGAGTTGTGTCAGTTTGCCGTTTGCGTAGGAGAGGCGTGCATCTTTGGCGGGTTTTTCGATGGTCAAAAAGGCCGTCTCAAACATGCCGTCTAGAGTGTCGCGATCAAAGTTGGCTACGACCGGCAGATGCCCACCGCCAAACGCTACAGAAACCTGCGCCGCTACATTTTTAAACTTATTTTGGTCGTGTCCCAAATCGTAGGCGGCGGCCACACTTGCGGCAACGTTAATGGTCAAACCGAGATCCTGCGCGGAGAGCTCAAAGCGCTTGGCCTCGCCCGACTCAGCGGTACCAGTAAAGACAAACGGTTTAGCTAAAAAAGCGTCAACCGCTTTTTGCAGCAGTACAGTTGCCTCCTCACGAGTTTTGCCGCTCACGTCCACGCCCCCGACCGACATGCGGGGGAGCATGGCCGGATCCTCTGCTACATCCAGTGACCAAGCGGCGGCACCGGTGCCGGAGCCTAGCGTTACGAGCGAGACGACCAATACAACAAACCACTTGCTTGCTGCCCAGTGGGTTGTCTCGACCTTTTTATTTTTCACCGTGTTTTTTATGTTCTCCACACCTAAATCTTGCTGACTTTGGTCAGTTTGTCAAGTCTAGCGCCGCCGCAGTCTGCTTCCAAAGGCGCCGATTAGGCTGACACTTTGGCCAGTTTTTTGGCAGGCTTATCAGCGCTCGGCTTAACGGCCGGTTTACTGGGGGCTTTGCTCTCGCCCCGCGTGGCTTTAAACGTAAAGGCCTTAGCTTTTTCTTGGTAGTCGACCTCGATGGTCTGGCCTGAGGTGTACTCACTCGCCAGGAGTTTTTCGGAGAGAGGGTTCTCAATCTCACGCTGAATCACACGACGCAAGGGGCGCGCTCCAAAAGTCGGATCGTACCCCTTATCGATCAAAGCATTTTTAGCGGGCATCGAGACTTTGAGTTTGATATTTTGTGCGTGCAAGAGCGACTGCAACTCTTTGAGCATCAAGTCCACGATCGCGCGGACCTGGGTCTTGTCCAGGGCGTGGAACACGATCACCTCGTCGATGCGGTTCAAAAACTCGGGGCGGAACACTTTTTTTAGTTCATCCTGCAGTTGTCCCTTGAGTGTCTCGTGAGCGCGTTTTTCTTTGTGCTTGGCGTCGCTCTCGACTGCCTCACCGTCAAACCCAAAAGTTGCCCCGGTCTTTTGTTGGATCAGTTGCGAGCCGACGTTAGAGGTGGCAATGATAATCGTATTTTTAAAATCGACTAAGCGTCCCTTGGCATCCGTCAAACGGCCGTCTTCCAAAATTTGCAACAAAATGTTGAACACATCCGGGTGTGCCTTCTCAATCTCATCCAGCAAGATCACAGCATAAGGCTTTTTGCGGATGCGTTCGGTGAGTTGACCACCTTCTTCAAACCCGACGTAGCCGGGCGGCGAACCCACCAGGCGTGAGACGGTGTGGCGCTCCATGTACTCAGACATGTCGACACGGATAAGGGCTTCCTCGTCACCAAAGATGAGTTCGGCCAGTGCTTTGGCCAGCTCGGTCTTACCCACACCGGTCGGACCCAAAAAGATAAAGGAGCCGATGGGACGGTTTGGATCTTTGAGGCCGGCACGACCGCGCCGCACGGCTTGGGCCACGGCCTTGACGGCCTCCTCTTGACCGATGATGCGCTCGTGCAGACGATCCTCTAGTTTGAGCAACTTTTGAACCTCTTCCTCGGCGAGCTGCGTGACGGGGATTCCGGTCCACTCCGACAAAATCTTTTCGATATCGCTCGAGGTGAGGGTCGGCTGTCCGGTCGACTTGGTCTTTTTCCAGCTAGTCTCAAGCTCCTTGAGCTCTTTTTTGAGATCGGTCACTTGCTTGCCGAGTTTGAGTACCTTGGCGCGGTTTTTAGCTTTAGAGGCGGCTTCTTTTTCGTTTTCGAGGCGACGGATCATACGGTGCTTTTCTTTGAGTTGGTCTGGCACGTTGATTGAGGCGAGGCGTACCTTGGCGGCACCTTCGTCGACCAAATCGATGGCCTTATCGGGCAAAAAGCGATCGGTAATATAGCGATCGGAGAGGGAGGCGGCGGCCACGATGGCTTCTTCGGTAATTTTAACTTTGTGGTGTGCCTCGTAACGATCCCGCAGTCCGCGTAAAATCTCGATGGTGTCCTCGACGTTGGGTTCCTCCACTAAAATGGGCTGAAAGCGACGCTCAAGTGCAGCGTCTTTTTCGATATGTTTTTGGTACTCATCTAAGGTAGTTGCGCCGATGGCCTGTAAATCACCACGCGCTAGGGCAGGCTTGAGCATGTTGGCGGCATCGATGGCACCCTCGGCCGACCCCGCCCCGATTAAGGTGTGTAATTCATCGATAAAGAGGATGACCTCTTTTTGTGAGGCGACGATTTCCTTCATGACTTTTTTGACGCGCTCCTCAAAGTCCCCACGGTGTTTGGTGCCGGCGATCATGCCCGAGAGGTCGAGAGCTAAGACGCGCTTGCTCTTGAGTGTCTCCGGAATGTTGTCCGAGGCGATACGTTGGGCCAAACCCTCGATCACGGCGGTCTTACCGACCCCCGGCTCACCAATCAAGACCGGATTATTTTTGGTGCGACGCGACAAGACTTGGATCACGCGGGCAACTTCTTTAGCACGCCCGACCACGGGATCCAGTTTACCCTCCCGTGCCATCTCGGTCATATCCCGGGAGAACTCATCCAAAGTTGGCGTGTTGCTACGCGCTTTGCGCCGGCGTGTACCGGTCCCGACAAAATTGATCACGGCCGCGCGCGCCTTGGTGTGATCGATCCCATACTTGGCAAAGACTTGCGCCCCCAAGCCCTCACCCTCGCGGATCAACCCAAGTAAAATGTGCTCGGACCCAACATAGTTGTGTTCCATGTTGCGCGCCTCATGAAAAGCCAACTCCAATACCCGCTTAGCGCGCGGGGCCAGGTCAAACTGTTCTACCGGCTCGGTGCCAGCCACGATAGTTTCCTCAACATACGCCCGAATATCCTCCGGGTTGACCCCAAAGCCCTTGATGAGCTTGTAAGCCACCTCTTTTTCTTCTAACAAACCCAGCAGGAGGTGTTCGGTATCGATTTGACGTGATTTAAACTTGCGCGCCGCCTCAACCGCTTTATCTAAGACCAGTTTGGCCCGCTCGCTAAAATAGTCGACGATGTTAATGCGCTCGGGCTGCTGTAACATGCCCTGGTTGGGCACGGGTGCCCCACCAAAAACCGAGGGACCACCGCCGAGTGCTCCAGGAGCGCCGCCAAAAAAACTCTGCAAAAAGGAGTCGCCGCCAAAAAACATGCGGTCCTCGGCGCAGGAGTGGCAGAGGTGCAAGCGATGCACCTTTCCGTTGATAGTTTGTCGGATAGCGATGGAAGCGGGGCGCTGTCCGCAGGATTGGCAAAGCATGTGGGGTAGCCAGTAGGGTAGTACCTAACTAGCACTCTATCTGTTTGAGTGCTAATGCGTCAACACTGCGAGCGAGTCGGTTTCGCATCGTCATCACGTTTGGGTCGGCCACTCCGTTACGCAAAACTCCTTAGCGTGCGCTACTAACCTTGATCCGCTTGGTCTTAGCCTTGGTGGCCTTAGGCAAAAGCACTTTGAGCACGCCGTCTTTGAGTTCGGCCCTAACTTTGTCGCCATCCACATCCACTGGCAAGATTACCGAGCGACTAAAGGTGCCCCAGTAATTTTCTTGGTAAAAGTAATCTTCTTGCTTGGCCTCGGCGGGATTAGTGCGTGAGCCGCGGATCGTGAGCAAATCGTTGTTGAGCGTGATTTCAAGATCGGCCGACTTTACGCCCGCAATGGTCGAGAGCACCACTACATCATCGGGGGTTTGGTAGACGTCGATGGTGAGTTGGCCTTCTTCTTCCTCCGACTCTTGGGTCTGGGTAACCGGTACTTGCGCATCGGTAAGCGCCGCATCTGTTTGCGGGACCTGGGCGGTAATGGATGTGTCGGTGTTCATCTCGGTGGAAGTGATGTTTGTGTCTTGCATGGCGCGAGCCAACTCCTTTTTAATACCTAAACGATACTCGTGTGAGCCTCCTTAGTATATAGGACAGCTCTCGGCAGAACAAATAGCAGGTGAGAAACCGGTGGAAAAGTCAACCGATCTGGCCAAGACAAGGCCTAGGTGGGTCGCACCGGGTTTTTGGCGTCGCGCTTTTGGAGAGTGCGGGTGAACAAATCGAACAGTAAAAAGACCGCCGCCATCATGAGCAGCAAAATCGAGAGCTTAATAGTCGAGTTGGAGATCGCGACCAGGTCATACACTCCATGCAAGGCGATCCCGAGCACCAGACCCAATAGGACGATCCAACTACCCCCACGTTTGGCAAAACGGCCGAGGCCCATGCAGTAGCCAATGATGCCGGCCGCCAAAGCGTGCAAAAGAGTAGCGGTTACAAAACGGATCGGCAGCACCCCAGCCCCGTCCCCCAAAACGATCAAAATATTTTCGACGGTCGCAAATCCAAGTGAGGCCACCACCATATAGATCACGCCGTCGAGGCGTTCGTTAAAGACGGGGTGATGGTACACACTGGCGTACACCACCGAGAACTTAGCCAGCTCTTCGACCGGGGCGACCACAAAGAGTGCACCGATAATCGCGGCTTGGGAGAATCCCGGTCCGCTAAAGCCCAGGTATAGATCGATGGTGTATTCGACAAAGAGGGCCGGCAGCGTCACGAGCATCCCCAATAAAAAAACCCGCCACAAAAAGCGCCGCGGCTCAGGGTGAGCCCGGTCTTGGCGCACGTACCACCACAGCCAAAAAATGCTTGGCAGCAAGGCGAGCACGACGTTCCGGACGGTAATGAGCCACTCCATTAGTTGACATGGTACTCTAGCTCTGGATGCTAAGCGAACGTGCGACTTCCCAGCACTTGCGCGAGCTACTCACGCGGCCCAGCTACGCCCCGCTCGCCAAGCTTACTCGACACTCCGGGGTCGAGGTCTTTGTGGTGGGCGGTGCTGTGCGGGATGTTGTGCTCGGCAAGACCCCGGATGATTTAGATTTTGTAGTGCGAGGTGCTGCTCCCGCAAAGCTCGAGCGCTGGCTTGGTCACATCGGCCGAGTCGTCTTAGTTGGTAAGCGTTTTGGGGTCTATAAAGTCTGGCCACGGGGACAAACGGGTGCAGGTACCAGTGTTAGTGTGGACGTGGCCTTGCCCCGTCTGGAAGAACCCACCGGTCGGGGTGGCTACCGCGACGTGCAGATCGCCGCCGACCCGCACCTACCCATCCAACAAGACTTGGCTCGGCGCGATTTTACGGTTAATGCCTTGGCGTACAATTGCAAAACCGGGCAGCTGATCGATCCCTACGGCGGTCGAGGGGACTTGCGCGCTCGTATACTTAGAGCGGTTGGCAATCCCGCTAAACGATTAGAAGAAGATTACTCACGCATGGTGCGTGCGGTGCGTCTGGCGGTGCAGCTCGAGGCCAAATTAGATTCCGAGCTGGCTCGGGCTATTCGAGAGCACGCCTCCAAAATTGATCAGGCCGACTCCGAGGGTCGCTTGGTGGCGTGGGAGGTGATCGGTAAGGAGCTCGCGCGAGCTTTTTTCTACGACGGTCGTCGCGCTCTCGAGCTGCTTGAGAAAACCAACTTGCTGTCGGAGGTTCTGCCAGAAGTTGCAAAATTAGCGCGCATTACACAGTACGTGGTGTTCCATCCAGAGGGCGATGTCTTGACGCATACCAAGCAGGCGCTCGACCGCTTGTACCAACTCAAGCCTAAGCCGACACTCATTGAGAGTATTTCGGTTTTGTTACATGACGTGGGTAAGGCTGAGCGGGTGCAGATTAAGGATCCTCCCGACGGTCCGCGCAGTGCTATCAAACCTGTCCACGACCCCGAACAATTTTTTGCGAGCGGCGCGTATGATCCAAAGCGTCAGCGCGTGATGCACATTGGGCATGCCGAGGCCTCCGTCGCCATCGCTCGACGCATTTTTGCACGGCTCGGCTGGGTGCGTTTTGTGGGGACCGCTGGCCAAGCCGAGATTGTGCATAACATTCGGTACCATTTGCTCCAAGACATCGACAAGATGCGGCCCAGTAAGGCAGAACCCATTTTATTTTTTCCAAACGGCCGGGTGCGCTGGAGTTTATTGGCTTTGGCCCAGGTTGACCCGACGCCTGAGGCCGCTCGACCCAATAATCGCTACAGGTTGGCCCTCGACCGTGTGCAGACACTCATGGCTCAGCACTTACAAAAGGCACCGGTTGCAACGCCTGGTTTGGCGCGTCCACTGGTAAGTGGCACAGACCTTTTAGAGCTCGGTCTCGAGGCGGGTCCGCAGCTGGGCGACGTCTTGGCTTCGGTCAGAGACGCGCAGCTTGCCGGTCGCGTGGCGACCCGGCAAGCTGCGCTCAAACTGGCGCGAAGTTTTGCTAAAACAGCGCGTTGAGCGAACTCTCCACGTTGCTGGTGATGGCGGCGGTTCCGCCAGCGATGTAGCCGTGCTGGAGGGTGCCGACCGAGGAAAGATAACTGCTGGTCTCACTCGGGATCGAGCTAGCGTTGACCAATAAGATCGGGCCCGAGATGGTTTGCGACAAGCCTGACAAGCTCACGATGCCGGCAAAGGGGGCGGCCACGAGCGCATCCGGAAACTTGTTACCCAGGGCAAAGACCGCGGTGGTCGGACCGGTCGGGAAAAAGTTAGCGGCGATGATTCGGGCCGTGTCAAAGCGGTTGGTTCCGCCAAGACGTGTCACACTCCCCGCAAAAGCCGTGGCGCTTGAGGCAACTTGGGCGCTGAGGGCGGCCGTTCCACCGGCTAGGTAAATCGTGTTGAGTTGAGCCACGTCTTGTAGATACATCTCGGCGTGCTCGTTGAGGGCGTCGCTCTCGGTCAGGAGGATTGGCATGTAAAACGGATTGACGCTCGAGTTGGCCGCGCTTGCGCCGGCCGTCAGCGCATCCGGAAAGTCCGTACCCTTGGCCAAAAAGGCCCCCGTGGCGTTGGTCCCGCGGATCGTATCCATCTTAGCCGCGACAAAGTGAGACGTCTCGTAACGGTTGCTGCCTGCGATGCGACCGACATCGATTTTGGAGTTGATCGCTTTGACCGCGTTGACCACCGCGTCGCTGACCACGGCCGAACCCCCAATCACCCAGACATCCTCCTCGGGGTCATCTACGTTATCAAAGACGCGCGCGATCTCGGCTTGTGTCTCGGCCGGCAGGCTCGCTTTAGTCGTGCCGAGCAAGGGTCCCTTGATCAAGCCTGCTAGAGGGGCGGCTACCAAACTATCTGGAAAGACTTCTAGGCTGGCGAGCACCAGGGCGTCCACGCTCTTGTCGCCAAAAGCTTCTTTGCTGACTTGGACACCCGTGTCGTAGCGGTTGGCCCCGGCAAAACGCTGCAGCGCTTTAGGCGATTTGGCGATCTCCATGCCGTAGGGGTTGGCGCCACCGGTGAGTGGCACGACCGCGGCTTCCGACATCGAGCCTGAGGGATTGAGATTAATCACCGAGACTTTGTCACTCGCGGTCAAGCTCACAAAAGCCCGATCGACCTTGCTAGAAAAAGCGATCTCGGAGGGCTGGTCCGCGCCCGCGTTGCCACCCAAATTGCTCAGATGCCGCACCTCACTAAAGGGACTGCTCGTGTTGAACTCTATCACCGAGTCGCCCGTGGGCGGACCGGCTACAAAACCACCCGTCACCAAAAAGCGTTTGGGGCTGCGAGGCTCCCGCTCGACCGCCCAGGGGCCGAGTCCGTACCCGGTCGAAGAACTCATTGTGGCACTGGTGTTGCTTTGATCGTCAAAGGTACGCATGACGCTCGACAAGCCATCCGCATACATGGCGCGATTGTTGTCGTTGCCATCGCCCACAATACCGTAGCCGCTGGCGGCCGTGCCGGGCGTGATGCTGTCGATTTGAGCCAAGCTGCTCGGGCTAAACGAGCGGACTTGTCCGGTCAGAGCGCCACTGGTGACCCACAAGCGGTCCTCGTTTTTGCTTAAAGCCAGATCCCAGGGTGTAAAGCTCGGGCTGAGGGTCGGTGAGGTCGCCACACTAGTACGACTGCGCGTGTCGATTTTAACCACGTTGGTATCCGTCGCGACGTACAAATAATTGCCGTTGCCACTGAGCGCCAAACCTTGCGGTGTGTGTGAGAGCGGGATGGAGTATTCTAGGACGTCGCTGTCTGTATTGAGTACGTGGATCAACTTAAAAGCCGAGTCACTGGCATACAGGTATGGCCGAACCGTATCCGCCACGAGTTCTTCTGGTTCTGCCCCGGCCCCCAATGAGATGGTTGTGAGCGGCGTTGAACTGGCCGCAATCGAGTCCGCATCAAACACAGCGATACTATCGAGGCCTTGCTGCCCGACATAGAGTTTTTCCATTCCGGCGTGGCCAGCCTGAGCTTGCGGCAACTGCAGTGGCTGCAGTGACCACAATGGAGAAATGAGAGTACTTGCGGCGAGCAGGACTCCAAAAAAGAGGGTGAGGGGGGTACGCAGGTGGGTTCTGCCGGATTTGTGTAAGGGGTAAAACATGGGGGTAGAAATTTAACGACGATAGCGCTAGTCTACCTCGGTCACAGGGACTACCAAAATGAGACTTACACGGCCACAACACCTAGAGATGATGGTTGGGGCAGAACCCTTTACCTACGCTGGCAGTAGCGGTGTGGCTTGTTTGTTGCTGCATGGCTTTACCAGCACGCCGCAAACCTTGCGCGAGCTGGCGTTGCTGTTGCAACGGCGTGGGATTACCACTCGGGCGCCGCTTTTGCCGGGGCACGGCACACACGTGACCGATCTCAATGCGCGCACGTGGGAGGAACTAGAAGCCTATGCCGAGCGTGAACTCTTGCAGCTCTGTCAAACACATCAAAAAATTATTTTAGTCGGCGAGTCTTCCGGTGGAACCATTGCGCTACGACTGGCGGTTAAGCACCCCGACAAAATCGCGGCCGTCGTCTCGGTAGGCGGGGCCTTGGTGTTTCCGTTTGATACGGTCATGCGCACGATTTTGCCGGTCTACAAACACATCAGCCCCATGCAACGTAAGGTGCGGGTGGCGGATGTGTGCGACAAGCGAGCTTTACGGGAGCGGGTAGCCTATCGATTTATTCCGATGCACATGTTCCATCGCTTGTTGCGGTACTCGCAGCTTGCTATCCAGGATTTACCAGAGCTCCAAGCACCGCTCCTCATTTTGCATGCCCGCCAAGACCACTCCGTCTCACCCCGTAGTGCTGAGTTGATGCGTAAGCGTGCAGGTTCACGCTACAAAAAAATTATTTGGTATCCGCGCAGCTTCCACAATTTGCTAATCGACCTAGAAAAGCAGCGGGTCTTTAAAGATATCGAACGTTTTGTGCGACGCATTGCTCGTAGTCGCCGCGTGGTAACGATCCTGCCGGAGTCACTTGGCCAAGCCAGTCGACCGGCTAGTACGCTTAAAGTCAGCAAGGACTTTGTCATACAGTAAGGCCTGGGCGACAGCCATCTTGTCGCCGGTGTACTGCGCTGCAACGTCTTGTCCCTGCTGACCAAGCCGTTGTCCGAGTGAGACATCTTGTGCCACTCGAATCACTCCCGCCGCAAAATCGGCCGCCGTATTTTCCGTCAACACACCGGAGTGATCGTGTTGGACAAAATCGATCGTCCCCGGTCCGCGAGTCGCCACCACTGGTAGTCCAGCCGAGAGGGCCTCAAGGGTAATAATGCCCTGGGTCTCCGAGACGGAGGGGTAGACAAACAGATCGGCAGAACCGTACCAGTCGGCTAGTTCGGTATTGCGGATTGGTCCGATAAAACGCACACGCTCAGCCAGCCCGTGCATCTTTGTAATCTGTTTGAGGCGTGCCAAGTCTGGACCACCACCAACCAGGACCAATTGCGCGGTTGGTACGACCGCGCAGATCTTAGGTAGCGCGGTGATGAGCAGCAATAAGTTTTTATCCTGGATCGAAATCCGTGAGACACACAGTAAGAGTGGCTTGGTACTGGGTAAACCGGTTTTTTTACGGAGCACCTCTTTAGTTGCGCTACTCGCAAAGGAGCGGCGCAAGCCTGTCGGAATCACTGTGATTGGTCGGGTAATGCCGTGTTCTTGCATAAACCGCTTAGTCGAGGCGGAGGGCGCGATCAGCGCGTCGCACGAATTTGCAAAACGGGTGACCGAGCGCAAGACGCGCCGGGTTGCGACGGCCCGTGGCAGCAGCGGTACATAATGTGCGTACAAGTCGTAACGGGCATGGTGGGTAAAGACCAGGGGTACTCCGAGCCGCCGCGCAACCCGGCGCGCAAAGCGTCCCACGGTAAAAGGCTGCATGGTATGCACGACCTGCACGCCGGCCTGCCGCAAGCGCCGCAGCAGCCTGGGGGTCATCACAAAGAGCCCGATCGGGTACTCCGGGTACAGCGGGTTGGGCACGGCCGGCACTCTAATCACATCCGGATCCGTGGCCGTGGGGTCTTGGGTCGCAACTGCTGCGCGGGCCCGACGATAGCGCGGGGTCAGCACGAGTACGCGATGGCCCATTTTTTGTAGGGCCGTTCTAAAATGTTCTGCCGAAATCGCCACACCACTGATGGCGGGGGGATAGGCGTTAGCCACAAACAAGATGGTCACGCCGGTAGCCTAGTCGATCGCCCTGCTCTTAGCCAGTCAGCCCTGAGTTATCCCAAAAAAAGTGGACAAAGCTGTGGAATCAGCATGGATAAGTTGTGCAATCCACGCTCCTTGACTAAACAAAAACCACACAAGGCGTTGCTATACTAGTCGTGCGATCAAGCGGTCCTTTAGGCAAACGAGCCATAGGTAGCTACTGAACGTCTCAAACGGTGAGGTCTGGGAAGTGCTTCGCGGTTTGAGCAGGGCTACAGCGGGCCGCTCTCGCTAACAAAATAAGAGCTCTAGTTCGTCTCTTGATTCCCGGAAGGTCACTGGCGCCAAAGCGCACCAGGGCTTTTCGGTTTTGCGAGATACAAAAAAGAGGGCCCACGGAGATGCTCCGCGGGCCACGATCGTTAGCCAACCTGGAGAGGTTCTAACAGAGTGTTTTTGATAATGCGCTCGAGCGCGGTCGCGACCAGCTCCTCCGGAAAACGCAGGAGCGAGTCTTGGTCGAGCGTGCACACCCACGTCTTGTGGATGCACTCGTAGGTAAAGAGCTTGCCTGACCGTGTGATGAACAGAAATCGACCATCCTCCTCGCAGATTCGGTGACCGTACCAGTACTGGAAATTCCAATCCTCGGCCTCTTTTGCGAGATCCTGCACAAACGGCTTCCAAGTCGCCTTGTCCGCGTACTGGTGGACTTGGAGTGGGGGCAACTGAGCGGCCAGACCTTGTACTTGGGTGAGTAGCCGTTCCAGCCTGGGTGAGAGTGGTGTACGCATCTAACCTCCTTTAAAAAAACGAACACTTCCGGCTTGGCCGGTCGCCCTTTGGTACCGATTTGGAGCAAACCTGTCAAGCGAGACAAAGCCCTGTGGCTGCGCTTTAGGTGGGCAAACGCGGCATATTGACAAAAGGTCCCAAGTAGTGTAAAGTCGTCCAGTTGAGCATCTTTGGGAAGTGGATGCTCAATAACTGGGTGGCTTTTGAGTGCCCTCACGGGTGCTCCCCGCCCATAGGAAAGCCGAGGCCTTGTGCCGCGGCTTTTCTCTTTATCTAGAAAAATTCTGGCCGAACCCACCGTAAAAAGTGTTACGATTTGGCGACAGATGCAAAAACTTCCACCGCAACTGCTCAAGGGCTTTAGGGATTACCTGCCCCCCGACGCCTTACCCCTCCACGAACTCATCCAACGGATCGAGCGGGTTTTTAGATTGTATGGCTTTGCCCCACTCCTAACACCGGTACTCGAGTACGCGGCTTTGCTGACAGGTAAGTACGGACCCGAAGCCGACAAACTCATGTACACCTTTGTTGATCACGGTGGCCGAACGGTGGCCATGCGCTACGACCACACCGTACCGCTGGCCCGTGTGATCGCTACCAACCAAAATCTTCCGCTGCCACTCAAGCGCTACACCATCGCTCCCGTCTGGCGAGCCGATAAACCCCAGCGCGGACGGCTACGCGAGTTCTACCAGTGTGACGTCGATATCGTGGGCTCGGACCAAACCCGCGCGGATGCTGAGATCATTGCTGTGGCGCACGCACTCTTTGTGGCGCTTGGGATTAAAGAGTTCAGCCTCCGGATTAACCATCGTCGTTTGATTAGTGCCGTGGTTGAACAAGTTGACGGTGTTAGTAAGACGCAAGTGCCGGCCGTCATCCGTGTGATCGATCGTTTGCCCAAGATGGGTGAGTCCGCCGCGATCAAGTATCTGGCACAACAAGGCCTGACCGAATCCCAGGTGGAGCAGCTGCTTAAGCTCCTTGCTGCAAGCGGGTTGCACGGCCCGGCCGACAAAGCACTTGGTGCGTTACGTGGATTTCTTAAGCCCAACAAAGACACTGAGGCGGCGCTCAATGAGATGGACTCGATTGTACGACATGCCGTGGCGTTGGGAGTGCCAAAAGAGTCGCTCATGCTCGATCTCAACGTCGTCCGTGGTCTCGACTACTACACCGGGCTCGTGGTCGAGAGCGTTATCACCAACTTACCGTTATATGGCAGCGTCTTTGGTGGCGGTCGCTACGATGCCTTGATCGGCCAGATCGCCGGTAAAAAAGTGCCGGCGGTGGGGATTTCGTTGGGACTCGGGCGCCTTTTTGACGCTCTGTCGGAGCTCAAGCTCCTGCCACAGGTAGAACCCGCCGCGCGAGTCGTTATCGCTCTGCTCGACGAGGGGGATTCAGCGGCTGCCCAAAAAGCCGCACAGGTGTTGCGTACCCACGACATCACGACCGAGGTCTACTTGGGTCGCCCCACTAAAATCGACAAGCAACTCAAATTTGCTGACAAACGTGGCGCGGCTTGGGTAGTTTGGCAAGGTGCCAAAGAAAAAAAGAAGCGGCTCTATGCCGCTAAACATCTGAGGACCCGTACCCAAGTCGAGCTACCCCTCGATCAGCTCGTCGAAAAAATCCAGCAACTCGCCTAGGGTAGTTACCTCGAGCACCGCTACTGAACTGGAAACGGCACGTTAGGTTCGTAGGGGGTGGTTGTGTTACCGCCGTCCGTGTTGGGAGCAACTAAGTGCTCATCCGATGTTTGCGTGTCGATTGACTCGGTTGAGGGCTCGGTTTTTGTAGAAGTGGGTTGCAAGCGCTTGAGCAGCTCTTCAAAGGTTAGTGGAACGGCCTTGTCCAGGGGCTCGATCGTGAGGCGCTGGTCCAACTCGTGGATGGTCAGCTCAAGGGTGCCGGTTCTGCCAGCGACTTGGGTAAACTCTCCTCGCAGTTTTACCAGGGCACCGGTTTTGTTGCTGATCCAGAGCTCGATGGGCGCGCTCTCGATAGTTTGTACGACTGGGTGTTGCTGCGGACGACCGCTCAAGGTGGCGAGTTGCGCTAAGAGGCGGTTGATCGCGTCGGGATTAAGCTGGGCCCGGTAGTGCTGCGTGGGTTGTCCGTCAAGTGACTCGACTCCTAGGTCCGCGATATTGGTAAAGAGGTCCGGTGTCTCGCGCAGCACCTGTGCCAGGCTTGCCCGCTCAAGTGGTGAGAGACTCTGGTTTTTAGGGAGAAGGGCTTGGAGTTCGGTGAGCGGAAAGTAAAAGGCGGTGCCCATAAAAGCTGATAGGTCGAGCTCATGGGTGGTCGGGAGCTGATCGATGCGGACGTACCCAACTTGACCGAGGACACGGAGTTCTCCCTGTAGTTTTTGTCCGTGCTCGTCTTGGATGGTGATACTGGCAGAACCACTCGGCCCGGTTTTGCGGTTGTGTTGGTCGTAGGCTAGGTCGGCGTGGCCGGTGACGGCTAGGTAGGTTTTGCTAAAATGCGGCAAGCGTACCGGCAGGCGCTCGAACGAAAGATCAAGCGTAGCGTTAAACGAGTTGGCTTCTACAATTTCCGCTAGACTATTGACCAGGGCTTGCTCGGGAGTGAGCCGAATACGCGTACAGGCGCTGATGGTCAGAGCGAGGAGTGGAAGCAGCACGAGGCTGAGGCTGTGCCGAATAGTGTTTGGGGTGGAGCTCATAGTTTTTGGCAGGCGCGTAGCTTAGCACTGCGGGCTCGTGGATTGGTAGCACGCTCGTGTGGCGTGGGCGTGACCGGTTTTTTGGTAAGGATTTTGGCGAGCGGGTCATGACCACAGCGACAGACCGGTAACTCGGGTGGACA
Organism: Candidatus Anderseniibacteriota bacterium; assembly: GCA_046350855.1. Lineage (GTDB taxonomy): Bacteria > Patescibacteriota > JAUYIX01 > JAUYIX01 > JAUYIX01 > JAUYIX01. The sequence goes on from JAXLZM010000002.1 coordinate 75,380, forward strand.
GATGCAGCCAGCCGCCCACTCTTTTAATTGTTTTTTGACGAGACCATCTTCGAGTGACTGAAAACTAATCACGACGAGGCGCCCTCCGGGTCGTAGGGTGGTGAGTGCGGCGTTGAGACCAGCTTGGAGTTGTTGGAGCTCATCGTTGACCGCCAGACGCAAGGCTAAGAAGGTTTTGGTGGCGACGTGGACGCCGCGTGCGCGCCCGCGCGGGGGTACAGCGGACTCGATGAGGTCAGCCAATTGATCAGTGCGCTGAATGGGCGACTCGGCGCGGGCGCGCACTACCGCCCGCGCGATCCGCGCGGCGGCACGCTCACCCACTAGGTGTAGTTGTTCACGCAACCGCTCCTCACTCCACTCAGCGAGGAGCTCAGCTGCGGTCGGCCCCCGGCTCGGATCCATCCGCATGTCGAGCGGGGCCTGTCTCGTAAAACTAAATCCCCGAGTCGGCGAGAGGAGCTGTGTACTGGACACACCCGCATCGATCACAACGCCGTCGACTTGGACTCGTCGCTCTTTGACTACCTGAGCGAGTTCAGAAAAACGGGCCTGCAGCAATTCCAGTCGGCCCGCCTTGAGTTCTGCCGCAAAAGTCTCTTTGCCCGCTGCGATGGCACTCGCATCACGGTCCAGTCCGAGTATCTTTCCGTTGGGGCCGAGTCTATCCAGCAGCACTTGAGTGTGACCACCCGCACCAAACGTCGCATCTACGATCGTCTGGCCGGGCTGCGGGGCCAAGTAGGTTAAGACTTCTTGAGGTAAGACGGGTGTGTGCATTAGTCTGTCACCTCTGTTACTGGATCAAACGAGACGTAGTGCGACCCCACTGCGTATAGGTGTGAATCAACTTTGAGTGCCACCACCTTATTCACCACCGGCCCAACCAACTCCAACGCCGCCGCACTGGTCACCGGCACGGCCACCGTGATCGTCCGGGCACCTTGGCGTCGTAACACCTCGGCCGCCAAGCGCACCGTATAGCCCGTCGCCATGCCATCGTCCACCAAAATCACGTCGCGATCTTTAATTACGGCGGGGTGACTCTGCGCTTGGCGCTGCCGTTTTAGTTCTGCCACCAGCCGCGCCCGCTCTTTCTCTATATAAGAGACGTCCGCGCCAAATTCTTTGGCTGATTTTTCATCCACAAGTAATCCACCGTCCTCCGCTACGGCTCCAATGGCGAGTTCGTGAGAATCTGGCGGGGTCAGCTTTTTGACAAAGACGAGGCCAAGCTCCGCTCCCAAGGCCTGGACGAGGGGCTGCGCCACCGCCACTCCACCCCGCGGAATCGCTACAATCAGCGATTTTTTGAGCGCAGCCGGTACGCGTGCCAAAGCATCTGTGCTACCTGTACCGACAATTTTTTTGGTCAGGAGTCGACCCGCTTCAAACCGGTTGGCAAACCGCCCCGGAATCGTTAGTGGCATGATTTTTGCGACATCTGTCAAGTTCATCCAGACACTACCACATGTTAGACTCATCGATCACCCGCAAAGCATTGGAGGGCGGGGCTTATCTGTAACCTACCCGAGGGGAGGTGAGAACCATTAGCAACAACAAGCCCAACAGCTCTAATCAGAGTGCGCCGAGCCAGATGAAGACCGACCAAGAGATCTTGGAGGAACTTAAGCAAGCCGGGGGTGGCGAACGTCGCCGCAGTTTTGGATTGACCGCTTTTATCGTATTGCTCGCGATTATTATCGGTGTGTTTACGTATATGAACCGCAAGGATGAGAACAGCACGAACAACACGGCCAACACCAACAATACCGTCGCGACCAACAACAGTACCGAGAACACTGACAACAACGAGAGCATGAATGAAACGAACGAGTCGAATGACAGCACCGAATCGAACGAGACGGCCAACACCCCTTCTGAGGAATCAAATCAAACTATCGCTACGCCATCTAACGGCGAAGCGTTTGGAGAGGAATCAAATGCGCAAAGCACACACTCTGAGACGGCCTATACCGAGACGACACAAGCGGGGGAAGGTGTAACCCACTTAGCTCGTCGCGCGTTGCACGGCTATCTGCATGAGAAAGGCATTAGTGATCTCACGGCCGAACACAAAGTGTTCGTCGAGGATTACTTGGCCAAAAATGCAGGATACGCGGCCCTTGAGATCGGCAATACTCGTACGTTTGAGACGTCGACTCTTGATCAAGCCATCGCAGCAGCTCGTGCTTTAACGCCGAGTCAGTTACAAAATCTTGAACAGTATTCAGCGCAGGTACCCGGATTATAATTCGTGCGTCGATCGACGTTCGTTGAATCGTTTAAGAATCAAAAGCGCCCGGCACGTCCGGGCGTTTTTGTAGTTGGGCGAATTATTTTCGTTTCTTTACTTCAAGGGCGGCGATTCTGCCCTCGTGTCGGGCATGGGCATGCTTGTGCGCTGCGTGTTCGGTGTCGTATGTTTTTATTTTTCCTACTACCAGGTTATCCAAGTGCGTTAACGTCTTGTCGACTTTTTCCTCGGTGCGTTCACTGGTAGCTCGCATTTCTGACATGTCGACTTGGAGTACCGTCAATCGAATACTATCCTCTTTTTGCTCCTTTTCAATTTTTTTGACCGTTGTTTTCAAGCTTGTAACGTCGCGTTTTACGACTTTCATGTCCTGCTTGAGCCCGCTTACATCAATTTTTAAAGTTCCTACATCTTGCTTGAGAACTCCAACATCCTTAGTTAGTTTCGCAAATTGCGTGCCTTGAACACGTCGAATCTGATCTATAGAGCTGGCAATACTTTGTAGGGTTGGTTGAGTTGTGGTTGGCATTGGAGAGGGTTAGTAAATCGTGTCTCAATGCTGGCACAAAAACCTTAAGAAAAGATTAAGGGATATGCCCTCCAAAACAAAAAAGAGTGGAAAACTCACTAAAAATGAAAAGGCTTTTTTCAAGTGCGCTAGCCTGTAGAGTAGGCGAGTAGCGGGTTCACAAAAAACACCCTCATTTTTTCTGTGGATGACTAACGAGAGTGCTTAGATTTTTTGAGCAGTCCGACAACCTGCGCCAACTTTTCCACCGTCTGATCGAGTAGGGCTTGAGTTGTGCTCCGTCCCAGGGTGAACCGCACACTGCCGTGTGCCCGCGTGTAGGGGAGGCCAAGTGCAAGGACCACGTGGGAGGGCTCGATACTGTGCGAGTCGCAGGTGGATCCCGTCGCCGCAGCCACACCGAGTTCGTCCAGCATGCTGATGATCGAATCGCCCTCGATGCCTGGGATCGTGATGTGAATATTGTTGGGTAGGCGCTGCGTGGGGTGGCCGGTGAATTGGGCCTCGGGGACTGCCGTGAAGATCTTTTTAATGGTTGCGTCGCGGAGTTTTGTCTGGCGAGCTGATTCAGTAACGCGGTCGGCTTCGGCCAACTCGAGGGATTTGGCAAAACCGACGATAGCAGCGACATTTTCCGTGCCGGCGCGACGGTTGTCTTCTTGTGAGCCACCCACAATGAGGGGTTCGACTTGCACTCCACGCTCGGCAAGTTTTTTGCTGACGTACAAGAGCCCCACACCTTTTGGCCCATACATCTTGCTGCCATTGAGCGTCATGAGATCGACGCCGAGCTCGCCCACAGCGAGTGGGAGCGCACCGGCCGCTTGGCAGGCGTCGGTGTGGAACGGCACCTTGTGCTTGCGTGCAATGGCGGCCAGCTCGGTGATGGGTTCAACCGTGCCGACCTCGTTGTTGGCATACATGATCGAAATCAAAATCGTTTTGTCGATGATGGCGGCCTCGAGCGTTTTGGGATCAACCAAGCCGGTGGCGTCGACCGGGAGGCGCGTCACGGCAAACCCCCAGCTCTCGAGCCGATCGACCGCGCGCAAAACCGCTTTGTGTTCGATGGCCGAGACGATGACGTGGTTGCCGCGATTGGCCTTGCGCGCCGCCTGCGCGATGCCAAAGATCGCCATGTTGTCGGACTCGGTGCCGGATCCGGTAAACATGAGTTCTTCTGGTGTGACGGATCCCGTGGCAGAACCACTCAAAATCTTTGCGATGCTCGCCCGAGCGGTATCGAGCGCCTGCTTAGCGGTTCGTCCCTCCTTATAGAGTGCGGATGGATTGCCAAACTCGGCGCCAAGGTATGGCTGCATCGCTACAAGAACGCGCGGGTCGAGGGGAGTGGTGGCGGCATGGTCGAGATAGATGCGCTCGGTGCGCGAAACGTTCTTCATAAATCCGCTTAGCTGTAGCGTTTTTTTGGCTGAACGTCAACTATATAGCCATCCGGGGTTAGTTGTTCTACGATTCAGGATTATGCCAGGAGAACGCCCCGGACCAGGCCCAGAATTTTTAGGAGAAAAATACCAAGACCTGCCTGGTTCTAAACCGGTAGAGCGTGCCGTACAAAAAGAGCTACGCTCCGGCAAGCCCGGACCGACCACTAAAGAGGGTCGCATCGAATCGTACCTGGGACGTCTCGAGCGCATCACCGAGGATGAGCGCGGCTATGAGCTCCTCAAAAATAAGCTCCTCAACAAATTTACAATCAATCTCGACGACACCGAGCTCGTTGACCGTATCGCCCACGGCCTCTACGAATCCGAGAAAAAGCTCGCCATCGAGCAAGGCCGCGGCGCAGATATCCGTCGCTTTGAGTCCGAGCAAAACGTGGTCGAGCACTACAAACCGCTCGTCAAAGAAAAAGCCGAGATCCAGCAACGCACGCTCTCCAATTGGCTCGATTATCTCCAGCGCAACGACGCCAAACAGCCCATGAGTTTTAGGTACTTTGTCGTACGCAGCCTCGAAAAAATGGGTCAGTTCGACAAAGAGCGCGGCCAGTACAGCAAACGCACGATCACCACCGTCGCGCCTTTTCCGGAGCTCAACTCCGAGGCACTTGGTTGGGTCTATCAGCGGCTCACCAAAGGTCTTGATCCGGACGAACAATACGACCCAGCGCAAAAAGCTGAGCTACAAAAACTCATCAAATCAAAAGACTTTGCCAAATTGTACGCCCATGCCCAAATCGAGACCGCCGGCAAACTCAACCGCGAATCACTCGATGGAACCTGGAAAAAATATGACAAGGGTAGCGACTGGCGCACACTTGAGCATGATCTCAAAAACAAAGGTACCGGTTGGTGCACGGCCGAGGGCAGCGCCAAACCGCACCTGGCCGGCGGTGACTTTTTTGTCTATTACACCAAGGGTAAGGAGGGCAAGTACACCGAGCCGCGCGTCGCTATCCGCATGGAGGGCGACCACATCGGTGAGGTCAGAGGTGTAGGGGCCAGGCAGGAGGTAGAACCGGCTCTTGTCGACGCAGCGCAGGCTAAGTACCACAAACTCCCGGGTGGCGAATCCTACGATAAAAAAGCCCACGACATGAAATACATGACCGCCCTTACCAAAAAACAGGCCGAGGGCAAACCCCTTACGGGACCAGACCTCAGATTCTTGTACGAGCTCGACGCTCCGATCGAGAGCTTTGGGTACGATAAAGATCCTCGTGTCGCTGAGACTCGTAAAGGACGCGACGTTGAACAAGATATGTTGGCGGTTTTTGATGCGACGCCAGAGCAAATTGCACACCAAACGAGCGAGGTGCGTTCTGATACCAAGGCCTATGTCGGAAAATTAGAGCCGGGTGTTTTTGAGCTGCTCAGTAAATATCCTACAATTGAGCATATCTACACGAGCTTTCCAGAAAAGCCCATCCGCATCGAGCGACTTGAGACTGGTGGCAAAACCGCTGACCAGTACATCAAACTGCTCGAGGCGCAGGGTCACAAGATTTACGACTACGCCCTGGATATGCTCAAGAGTAAGGACTTTAAACCAGCCACCCAGGCGCAAAATCTCGAACTCGTACGACTCTCGGTCGGTGATCTTATGTTGCCTGAGGACCGTCAAAGGGGGTACCTCACTACGGATGAACTCTATAAGCGTGCAGACAGCTTTGGGTTGGACCTTGCTCCCGCCGAAACGGGCCCCGAACTCCGTCTCAAACTCAAAAACCAGCCAGTCGGTGAATACGTCTATGTAGGCATGAAGCCTATAACCGTTCGCGACGGCAATCCGAGCGTCTTCTGCGTCGAGCGCGGTGAGGATGGGTCCTGGCTCCAGCGGCGACGATGCCGGGCCCGTCAACTCGTGGGGTCCCGACCATCAGATCGTGTTCCGTCTCCGCAAGTAGCTTTGTGATTTAGAAGTTTTTGACATTTGGACTCTTAGGCTCTTTGGTACTTTGTCGTCTCGCAATTTGCTGATCTAAGCGATGTGCCAGTTTATACGTATTACCGTGGCTCAATAATCCGCGGTAAGACGCGATGGTCCCGGTGGAGTAGTTTTCTTGCAGTCGCTTTACGATTCTACGTTTTGTCGACGTGCGTAATACGCGGTGGCCTGGAAAATGTACCCAACCTAAAAAATCAACACCCGAGGCCAGCGTGGTGATAGATAATTTGCGCGGGTGCAGTGATAATTTGAGACGCGTAGTAAGAAATCTTGCGATTTTAGGTATGAGTTGCTGTAGATACTCATACTCGCTACTCAGTATCACAAAGTCATCTGCATAGCGTACGTAATGCCGTGCCCTCAGTGTTCTTTTGATGTACGCATCTAGTTCGTGCATGTATATATTGATGAGGAGTTGGCTCGTTACGTTACCAAGCGGCAGCCCGATCCCGGGCCTGTCAGTAGTGTGGAAACTCGTAATGACTCGCTCAAAAAGCCAAAGGACATGTTCATCCATAATGGACTTGCGCAAGAGTGCCATGAGCGTAGCTTGATCGATCGAGGCAAAAAACTTTTGTATGTCACATTTGAGCACCCAACACGTACGCGTATTGTTGCGCGAGACTTTACGCGCGAATGCTCTAAATCGGTTGAGCGCGCGGTGGGTACCTTTATTACGCCGACAAGAAAAAGCATCAAATAAAAATATGTGATCAAAATATGGATAGAGTTGACGATAAATCGCGTGATGCACGACTCGGTCGCGCACCGTTGCCTTGTGGATGTCGCGCGGTTTTGGATCACTCACTTTAAAATGATGGTACGGACCATGCTGGTACGAGCCAGTCTTTAGATCACCGTGGAGCGCTAGTAGATTGTCAATTAACTGCAGCGAAAAGCGTGCAACGTCTTGTCGATGTCGCTTACCTCGTGCGAATGCCCTCCAAGATTCCAGGAGATTGTCTAAAGAGATGATAGAATCAAAACTTACATGAGTAAAAGTACTCTCTCTCTCTCTCTCTCTCTCTCTCTCTCTCTCGAAACGCGACCATTTTGCATCGGCTGCGAGAGGCGTACCTGGCCTGGTCCGCGGTTCTGCCGCACATAGCTAAGTCTGCTCGGTACGGGATCGGTGCCCGCATCGATAATCGTTTTTTGAGTCTGTTGGAGCGTACGCATGTGACGTATTTTAGCGCACGTGCACTGCGCGGCGAAAAAATTGCAAACTGCATTGTTGAACTCGATACGCTCAAGTTTTTACTAGCAACGGCCTGGGAGGCTAAGCATATTTCTAATCACCAGTACGAGTTAGTGGCACTAAAACTAGAAGAAGTAGGTAAGATGTTTGGCGGTTGGAAAAAATCGCTCGCCACTAGTAATAAAAACCGCACGCTTTGGTAGGTGCGGAAAAGAGCCAGTTGCGGAGACGGAACACGATCTGATTGTCGGGATTCCACTTGTTGTCGGGCTTGGCATTGTTGCTGTTGAGCCAGGACCCATCCTCATTGCGCTTGACGTTGAAGACGCTCGGATTGCCGTCTCGATCGGTTTGTACGATGTGCCATCCGTAACACTGCTTGCGCAGCAAAACAGCAGATCAAAGCGCCAAGCTGTATTGATTGCGTGATCAAAAATCAGCCAGCACATCGCACCAAGTAGTTCTTTTTTAATGAGCTAGACACGGGTCCTCCGCAGATAGCCTTGACCATCCACGTTCTCAATCCATGGTAGTCAATTTAGTCTCGCAAAGCCGTAACCGTACGATACGACTAAATCGGTTGAATTGTAGCAAAAAGGTCTTGACGTTCCGCCCGATCCTCAATATAGTACCAATCTAGTCTACTTACGCTCAATTTGGTGTTACGCATCGGTCGGCTAACGGATTACGGCATCGATTTACTCACGCTTTTTGTGGACCCGCGCGAGCCGCTCGGCGTGCAAGGGATTTCTGCGACGGAACTGGCTCGACGCTCAGGTGTGCCGCTCCCGACCGTCAGCAAAATCTGCAAGCTCCTCACTAAAGCCGAGTTGCTTGTCGCCAGTCGTGGCAAAACCGGCGGGTATCGGTTGGCGCGCGATCCGAGTGAGATTTCGGTCGCCGATGTCGTGCGAGCACTGGAGGGTCCGATCGCACTGACGGCCTGTGTGGCCGATCCTGGGAGTTGCGCTCTCGAAGACAGTTGCGGAACGCGCACCAACTGGCAACGGATCAACCAGCACGTTTTTGCGTCGCTCGAGTCGGTCAAGATTTCTGAGATGCGAAGTCCTGTTCGGCATAAAAAGTTCGCCCATGTCTAAGACAACGCTCCAGCAACTCAGTACGCAGCCATATAAGTATGGTTTTTCGAGTAAGATCGCGACGGACACCGTGCCGGTCGGTCTTAACGAAGACATTATCCGCATGATCTCTACTAAAAAGCACGAACCAGCCTGGCTTCTCGAGTGGCGTCTGCGAGCTTTTAAGTTTTGGCAGACGCTCACACCGCCGACCTGGCAAAATGTCGAGTTCCCCGCCATCGACTACCAGGCCATTCGTTACTACGCCGCTCCCAAGCGCCGCGCTCTCAAGAGTCTCGACCAAGTTGATCCGGAGATTCGACGCATGTTCGACAAGCTTGGTATCTCACTGGACGAACAAAAACGTATCAGTGGTGTTGCCATGGACGCCGTGGTTGATAGCGCCTCGGTTGCGACCACTTTTAGTAAGGAACTCGCACGCCTCGGCATTATTTTTTGCAGCTTGAGCGAAGCCGTGCAAAAACATCCCGATCTCGTACGCAAAAATCTCGGCACAGTTGTATCGTTTGGCGACAATTACTTTGCCAGCCTCAACGCGGCGGTCTTCAGCGACGGCTCGTTCTGCTATATCCCCAAAGGCGTGCGCTGTCCCATGGAGCTTTCGACGTATTTCCGCATCAACTCGGCGGGCACCGGTCAGTTTGAGCGGACGCTTATTATTGCGGAAGATGATGCGTACGTAAGTTATCTAGAGGGCTGCTTGCCAGGTGATGAGGAGGTCTCTTGTGGAGATCAAATCAAAACAATCCGGGACATTGAGGTCGGCAGTGACGTCGTCAATCATGAGGGAGAGCAAGCGCAGGTTGGAAAGATAATGCGAAGAGGTTATGACGGCGAAATGTTTGAAATTACACCGCGTAGTCCGGGAAATGCATTTAGAATAACGTCAGAACATCCTGTTTTGTCTATCAAACGTGAATTAGTGCAGCGCTCAGTGAGGCCTGAAGGAAGATGGAGCGATATTGATCAGGCTAAGCTGGAAAAAACTCAACCGACCTTTACTCCCGCGAAGGACTTAACGGAAGGAGATCTACTCGTATTTCCGGTTAATAAGATTGAAAAGAACGACTCGACATTGAGTGACGACTTCCTCAAATTATTGGGTTATTACATTGCAGAGGGGTGCTCGACAAAATTCAATGGATATAACGCGACTGAATTCTCTTTGGGTGATCACGAAGCAGACCTAATCGATGAGGTTTGCGAATTAATTGAAAAAATCACGGGTAAGCGCCCATCTTGCTCGCATGATGTACGTAAGCACGGAATGTACATCGTTACATACGACAAAGACCTTTTTGCCAAGTTACTCGAACATGGTGGAAAATATGCGCTTTACAAGAAAATGAGTAAGACGATTATGGAGTTGCCGCCGCAAAGACAAAAACTTTTGATTGAAACGTATTACAAGGGCGATGGCTCTCGATCAAAGGAAGGAAGTTTAACGCGAGTTCGGGCCGCAACAATATCGAGAAACCTGGCATTCCAGATGCAAGAATTACTTGCGCGACAGGGAATCTTCGCCTACATGAATACGCGCGAAGCATTCTCAGAACGCATGAAGGACGGACATTTTATTCACCATAAAAAACGGTACGTTCTGTTTTATGCAGAAAACACTCGTAGCAGACGGGCGATTCGTAAAGAAGATTACTTTTTGGTGCCAATTAAGAGCGTCAGCAAAAAGCGCTTTAGAGGTTTTGTATATAACTTTGAAACTAAACAGGAGCCCCATTCATATTTGGTAAAGGGCTTTGCGGTTCATAACTGTACGGCGCCTCGTCGTGATGAAAACCAACTGCACGCGGCCGTGGTTGAGTTAGTCGCGAAAGATCGCGCAGAAATTAAGTACGCCACGGTCCAAAACTGGTATCCCGGCGACGCCGACGGCAAGGGCGGCATTTACAACTTTGTTACCAAGCGCGGCAAGTGCCAGGGTAAAAACAGCAAGATTAGCTGGACGCAGGTTGAAACCGGTTCTGCCATTACCTGGAAATATCCGAGCGTGATTTTATTTGGCGACAACTCGGTGGGCGAATTTTACTCGGTAGCCCTGACCGCCAACCGCCAGCAAGCCGACACCGGCAGCAAGATGACGCACATCGGCAAAAACACGCGCAGCACGATTATTTCTAAGGGGATCGCGGCCGGCCACGGGCGCAACACCTATCGCGGGTTGGTGCGCATCATGAGTACCGCCACGGGTGCCCACAATTACACCCAGTGCGACTCGCTCATGCTGGGCGAGCACTGTCAGGCTACGACTCTGCCGTATATCGAGCAGCGTAACGACACCTCGACCATCGAGCACGAGGCCAGTACCGCCACCATTCGGGATGAACAGCTGGTTTATTTGCGCCAGCGTGGCATCGCCGAAGAAGAAGCGGTCAGCATGATCGTCAATGGTTTTGGCAAGACGGTTTTTAAACGCTTGCCGCTTGAGTTTGCCGTGGAAGCCCGAAACTTACTCAGCCTACGACTAGAAGGGAGCATCGCCTAACGCACCACCATGTCAAAAAACGTACTCTCGATAAAAAACCTACACGTAGCACGCCAAGATAAAGAAATTCTTAAAGGAATTTCTTTGGAGGTTGGTGCGGGCGAGTTACACGTGCTGCTCGGACCTAATGGTTCTGGCAAAAGCACACTCGCAGCCGTCTTAGCAGGTGATCCGCGCTACAAAGTGACTCAAGGATCCGTCACGCTCGACGGTAAAGACTTTTTAGCACTCTCTCCAGAGCAGCGGGCGCTCAGCGGAGTTTTTATTGGGTTCCAACACCCGGTCGAGGTCCCCGGACTCAGTACAGCACAGTTTTTACGTGCCGCGCTTAACGCCAAGCGCGCCGCAGCCAAACTAGCCCCCTTAGGAGCTGCAGAATTCTTAACCCAAGCCAAAAATGCGCTGCACGAAGTTGGTCTAGTCGAATCAACCCTCGAGCGCGCCGTCAACGTCGGCTTCTCGGGCGGCGAAAAAAAGCGCCTCGAACTCGCACAGCTGCTCCTGCTCCAGCCTCGTTTTGCAATTCTCGATGAGATCGACTCGGGCATCGATGTCGATGGACTCAACTCGATCGCGGCCAGTCTCGAGCGGTTCTACCAAAAGGGTGGCGGGCTGCTCGTTATCACCCACAACCCGCGCCTGGTTGAACAACTCAAAGTCGCCAAAGTGCACACCGTGCAATCCGGCCACGTGGCAGAACAGGAACCGTCATGAAAACCCTCGAAATCAAACCAGCGCAACTCCCCACAAAAAAGCTCGAGGAGTGGCGCTATACCGATGTGAGTGCATTGGCGGCAACCTACACGCTGCCGCCCATAACGCCAGCACGTAGTAATAGTGCCGCAGGGGAGAACAACGTACTTTTTGTTGATGGACTACTGGTCAGCAAAAACCTGCCCAAAGGCGTCACTATTTCCAAACAAACCGCTGCCACATCACAGCCTGATGCCAACGCAATCGCTGCTGTAACCCCTGCCACTTTTTTTGAACAACTCGGCTCCAATGTTCCCGGCTACAAGCTAACAATCTCCGCCGGTCTTACACTCGCTGAACCATTGGTCGTTTGCTATCAGCAAAAAACGAGCGGTACCTTGGTTCGACCACGCTTGGCCATCACGATTGGCAAAGGAGCTGCGATAAAACTGATTGAGCGTGTCGAGGATCAACCAGATACAAAGCTGCTCGCAACCACGAGCGTCACCATCGATCTTGCGCAAGATGCACGGCTCGCCCACCAGATAGAGCAAATCGGATCGAGTGCCGCCGCACATATTCAATCACGCATCGTCACGCTCAAAAAAAATGCCAATTACGATTTGACCCTGCTCTCCTGGGGCGCAACCCTTGGCCGACAGTCGCTCAAAGTACAGCTCACTGAGCCGGGCGCCCAGGCTGACTTGCGTGGTGTCTACATTGCACGCGCCACGACCCAGAGCGATTACCAAATCGAAGTCGACCACCAAGCGCCTGAGACCAGTTCGAGCCAATCATTTAGAGGAACGGTCTCTGGCACGGGCAAAGCCGTCTTTAGCGGCAAGATTATTGTCAGGCCCGAAGCAAAAAATGCGCGCGCGCATCAACTCAATAAAACGTTGCTGCTGGATACGACCGCGCAGATGTTCACCCGGCCACAATTGCAAATCGAAACCGACAAAGTGCGCTGCAGTCACGGGGCCAGCATCGGACGGATTAGTGCCGAGTCACTTTTTTATCTGACTAGTCGCGGGCTAACACCTGAGCTAGCACGCAAGCAGCTCGTTGGAGCTTTTTTACGAGCTGATCTATCTGGTGTCTTACTCGCCGATACTTTGCCGATCGTAGACGCCCAGATTGCGAGGGGCGTATGAACCAGGTACCCTTCCAGCGCGCAGATTTCCCAATCCTAGCCACCAAAGTCAGCGGTACACCGCTGGTGTATCTCGACAACGCGGCCACCAGTCAAAAACCGCGTGCAGTCCTCACAGCCGAGGCTAATTTTTATGAACACAACAACGCTAACGTGCATCGTGGCGTGCATGCTCTGAGTGTGCGTGCGACCAAAGCATACGAGGCAGCTCGTCAAACGGTGCAGCGTTTTATCGGTGCTGCGGACTCGCGCGAAATTATTTTTACGCGCGGCACCACCGACTCTCTCAACTTTTTGGCAGACTCACTTGGATCCACATTCAAACCAGGCGATGAGATCGTTATTTCTGCCCTCGAACATCATTCCAATATCGTTCCGTGGCAGGTCATCGCTAAAAAAACCGGGGCCAAGCTTATCGTTTGGTCATTGCCCCTCTCGCTATCTGGCCTCAAATCACTTCTCAACGAGCACACAAAAATCGTTGCGATCGCGCATGTTTCTAACGTCCTCGGAACGGTTCTGCCAGTAAAAAAGATTGCCGATCTTGCGCACAAATACAACGCTCAGCTGATCGTCGACGGAGCACAAGCGGTTGGTCACCTACCCGTGGATGTCCAAGCACTCGACGCAGATTATTACGTTTTCTCGGGTCACAAAGTATACGGACCGACGGGTATCGGCGTTTTGTACGGCAGGTTGCGGCTCTTGGAGCACCTCTCACCCTATCAAACTGGGGGAGATATGGTTGCTACGGTTTCGTTTACTAACACGACCTATGCCGAATTGCCCGCACGACTTGAGGCCGGGACTCCCAATGTTGCTGGTGCGGTCGGACTCGCTGCAGCCCTCGAGTACATCAACGCAAACGGCATCAACACAATCGCCAAGCACGAGTACACTCTGACAGAACAAGCGCGTATCAAACTCTCACACATCGCGGGCGTCAAATTGGTCGAACTACCAGACGGCAAACTATCCGCAGGCACCCTGTCCACAACCGGCATCGCCTCGTTTGTTGTCGAGGGCGTGCACCCACATGATCTGGGAACACTTCTTGATCAAGAAGGTGTTGCGATCCGGACAGGCCTACTCTGCGCAGAACCACTCATCCGAGCCCTCGGCTACGACGCGGTTTGTCGCGCATCCTTTGCTGGTTACAACACCGAGGCCGACGTCGACGCCTTGGTCAGCGCGGTTCAAAAAGCCATTACAAAACTCGCACCAAAAACAAAATGAGTGACGAACTCTACCAAGAACTACTCCTCGAGCACGCCAAATCGCCTCGCAATGCGCGATCGATTGCCGATGCGCTCTCAACCGAGGAGCACAACATCCTCTGCGGCGACGCGGTTACGGTCTACGTGCAGTTGCGCGACAACAAGATTGTCGACATCTCGTGTGTCGCACACGGCTGTGTGTTGTCTAAAGCCTCGGCTTCGCTTTTGACCGAGACGCTTAAGGACCTGTCAGTTGAACAAGCGCTCCAGGTAATTGAGTCCGTGCAACGTTCTGCCACGGGTGAACACACTGCAGAAGATCGCACCGCGCTACCCGAAGAACTAAAAGTCCTGGCAGGCGTTGCGCAGTACCCCGCCCGCGTTAAGTGCGTGACGATGGTGTGGCACGCCGCTAAAAAACTTCTCATGAGCGAACCCGCAGCAGTTCCACCACAAAATCATGCAGCTTAGTACGCCACGCAAAGTAAAAAAGAATATTTCTGGCTGGTTGGTGCCGGCCGGCGTCCCGCAAACTCTAAAAAAAGGCACGCAGGTAGAAGTCATGCAAGCTTTGGGAGACACCATCACCCTCGCTACTGCTGATGGTCGACTGGTGCGGGTAGATGCGGAGTTCGCCCCGTGTATTGGGCTCAAAGCGAGCGACATCAATGCGATGCCGCTACCCGAGGCGCCCAAAAACCAATCGATTGAGTCGCAAGTGCTCGACCAACTGCGGACCTGCTACGACCCTGAGATTCCGGTCAACATCGTCGAGCTTGGTCTGATCTATAAGTACGAGATTAAGGGAACCAAAAAAACCGGCTACACAATATCGGTCACCATGACGCTCACGGCAGTAGGGTGTGGTATGGGAGAAGTCATTGCTCGAGAAATCGAAGCCAAAATCAAGCGCCTCCCGTACGTCAAAAGCTGCAAAGCGACCGTAACCTTTGACCCGCCTTGGGATCAGAGTCGCATGTCGGAGGCGGCTCGGCTCCAGCTCGGCTTGCTCTAGCCGCCGTTAGCGCGCCACCCAGATCGCACCGTCGCGCACCTCAACCGCAAAGCTCTCCAGTGCTTCTTTGGCCGGTCCGTTGAGTACGGTTCCATCTAGATTGTACCGGCTGCCATGACACGGGCAGTCAATACTTTTGCGATCCCCTTTAAATTGTACGATGCAACGGAGGTGTGTGCAGATTGCGGTCAGAGCGCGCAGCTTGCCATCTTGCTTGAGCAGCACCGTATGCACATCGCCGACCGTACCAACCATTCCGGCCCCCTCCGCAATGTCCGCAAACCTAACAGCATCTCGCATCGGGCTTAAAAATGGCTTAAATTCTGGTTTTACGTCCGTCATAGCCACAGTAAAACACAGAACGCCCCCCGAGAGGAGAGCGTTCTGTACTAGGAAGTGTTTCTTGCGACTGAGTATACCACCAGCTCTCACTCGCGTTACCCACATGTGCACAGCTCAGGACTCTAGTTTTGCTTGCAAAATAAAAATCGACCTCTCGGTGAGAGAGTGAGCGCTCGTTACGTTGTGTTTTTTTAAAATCGGCTGAACACCAAACATGCTCGACTATTTTTTATAAAGAAAGAGGGGCTCGCTGCTGCGGGCCCCCTGGGGTTCTACTCGTTGTTGGGTTGTCGTCGCTAGTTCGGCTTGAAATGTCTCCAGCGCATGAGGTTGGTTCTTTCTGCCGGATTTTCTAGATCGGCGATCGGATGGTCAGGTGGCGCTCCCTGAAGCGTTTGAGGGGTCGATCTGGCTTGGTGAGAATCCTGCGCTAGAACTAGGTTAGATCGTGGGCGCTCACCGTTGTTCCACTTATGGTCATGAGACCTACAGGTCTCCATTGGTTGGGGGTGATGCGCGACGTGTCGTTGCTAGTGAGGGCAGGAGTTTCTCGCCGCAGAGTCGAGTCTCAAGTTCGCTGTAGTCAGTGCGCTGCGCCTTGAGCTACTCAAAGTCGCACCGACGTGCGCTGGCTACGTGAACGGTCGGGAGAAGAACCGGGACGGGTTCTGCATCGACCTACGTACCTCCTTGATCTTATAGTGCCGAACGAGTGAAGGAACAATCCTGTCTGAGGAGGGAAGGCTACGGAAGCTCCCCAAACGGATCATAGGAGGCTAGCAGACCAACCCGACTTTGTCAATAAGGCCCTACTCACAGCCGCTTGCGGGCGTAGTAAAGGATTGCTAAAAACAGCCCAGAGACTGCTCTTTAAAGTGGTAAACGCGATGAGTGAGGTACGGCCATGGAAAGCACCTATAACCAACATCCCGTTGGTGAGTGTGCGCACTGTCACCTCACCAAACGTCTCCCACACAAACACCTCGGTGACCGGATTTGTGCTACCTGCTACAGGTTGGAGCACCCCCGGCCCCAACGACCGTGCCATACATGCAGCCGAGTCAGGCCAGTTGCTAAGCGCACCGCAGATGGACCGCTTTGTAAAACGTGCTACGACAAGCAGTACAAACCGCCCCGAGTGCGCTGCTCGCGTTGTCACAAGCGTCGGGCTTTGCAAATCAAAAATCCACGCTGTTGTGTAACGTGCTACAAACAGTATCACTGGAAACGCAAGCGGCAGAAGTGCAGCGGCTGCGGTCGGATCCGTTCGGTCGTCAAGCGCACCTCCCTGGGTGAACCCCTCTGTACGGGCTGTCGACAAAGTACGTATCAAGCCCCGTGTAGGCATTGTGCGCGATGTAATAAGCTCCGTCCTGTCGATATGTACGAGGCGGGCAAACCCATCTGCACGAGTTGCGCAGCGGCCATCCGGAATTTTCAAAAAAAGCTTACTGAGATAGACCAACCAGCTTCCGCGTAACCCCGTGCGACTAGTCGCACGGGGTTCTTTTGTGGGAGTGCCCAGGTCTTGACAAAAGTTGTCAAATACGCTACTGTGCCCGTCGACTAGTAGTTTGCCGAGGCACACAGTGACCCCAAACAAACAGTAGTCGGTTAACAAGTAATAGGAAATCACGTGTCCTTCGACAACGATCGCGGTGGGCAAGGTGGATTCCGACGTCAAATGGTCCAGGGTAACTGGAAGTGCAGCAACTGCGGCACCGAAATTACCCAGCTCCCATTTGAACCAGACGGTCAGCGTCCGGTGTATTGTCGGGATTGCCACGCCCAGCGCCGCGCAGAGCGCGGTCGCTAACGCGACCAAGACCGCCCCTTTATCGGGGCGGTTTTGTTTTATACTGAACCAGTCGAGTACGACCGGTTCTTTTGCTACTTCTCAGTAACTACAGATAACGGTTCATCCGTAAGGAGCGCATATGATCGCACCGACTCCAACGACCATGACCATCCCTTGGCGATCTCTGCGCGGGATCGTCTTTGATATGGATGGGGTCTTGTTTGATACCGAGCCCCTCAACCAGCAGGCCGAACAGCACATCTGCCAAACCCGTGGGTGGGATATTCCCGAGCGGGAGTGGCAGCACCTCAGGGGTAAAACCAACCACTCCGTCTTTACGCATCTTTTACAAGTGGCCCGGGTTGCTGCCACCGAGGAGTTGCTGGATGAACTAATCCAGCAAAAGCGCGCAGAGTTTTTACGGTTAGCCGCCACTGCTCAACCGATCAAAGGCGCCCTCGCCTTTGTGCGGCGAGTGAGGTTACTCTATGAGCGATTGGCGCTGACGACATCCAGTAATCGTCTTGTGCAGCAGGCCTTGTGTGAACGGTTTTTGCTGGCGGAGATCTTTGATACGGTCGTCACCGGTGACGATGTTCCGCGCGGTAAGGGCAAGCCCGACCCGACACCGTACCTGCTCACCATTAGCCGCCTCTGGCTGGATCCTAGGTTGCTCTGCGCTGTCGAGGATTCACTAAACGGTGTCCGGTCAGCGCGTGCAGCCGGGTGCTTTGTGACCGGTCTCACGACGTCGTTTTCGCGGGCCGAACTAACTCAGGCCGGAGCACATCTCGTTGTCTCGAGCTTTGAGGAGCTAGCCACAGAGCTGGCTAGGTCACCTCATTCGGTGGTTCATCCATTTTAAGCTAGATCAGGACTACACGAATACAGTACTAAAGGCCGCGCTCTACGAGCGCGGCCTGTTCTCTCTGTGCGCACTAAAAAAGGCCATAAAAATAAAAGCCGGGGTAGAGGTGTCACTCTACCCCGGAGTCAACGATCACCCTCTCCGTAAGGTTAAGGTGTGACCGGACGTGGAGGAACCTGGGAGGAGTAAGACCTCCTACAGAGTCTCTGGTCAGCAAGGTATCCCGACAACATGCTCTGTTCCACACGGACAGGTTCCATTGAAGTAATGCGCTGCAAAAAAGGTTAAGACCCGTTCCCCTGGGTTATGAGGAAGTTTTAGGATTGGGTTAGTTAGACCCTTTGCCAAAGGAACGGGTGCTGACGGAGGGAGGGAGAAGAGATGAAGTTCACCCGACTGCCGTAAGCGTCGCCAGGCTAGCAAATCTCGTCGGGCTGTCAAGGATTGTGCCAAAACAAAAAACGCCACGCGCTAACGCGAGGCCAAACAGTGGTTGGTGGTAGTCCCATCGGGATTCGAACCCGAGTTTTCTGGCTGAAAACCAGACGTCCTAGGCCAGGCTAGACGATGAGACCAGACTACGCTAAGAAGCTACCATGCTCATCCTCGGAATTGAAAGTAGCTGCGACGAAACCGCCGCCGCCGTGGTCAACGGTCGGCTGGACGTGCTGGCCTCGGTCGTCTCCAGTCAGATCGACCTGCATCGGGTCACGCACGGCGTAGTCCCTGAGGTAGCCGCCCGCGCCCACACCGAAAAAATCCTGCCGGTCATCCATACCTGTCTGCGCAAAGCCCAGGTTGAACCGCGCGAACTCGACGCCATCGCCGTGACCCGCGGCCCGGGCCTCATCACCTCTCTCCTGGTCGGACTAGAGACCGCCAAAGCCCTTAGTTTTGCGCTCGGGGTTCCCCTCATTGGGGTGAACCATATCGAAGGGCATGTCCTCTCTAACTTACTGATGCGCCCCAAAAAATCACAGAGTGGTTTGCGCTTTGAAAAAAAGCGCTTGCCGCTCGTGGTACTGACGGTCTCAGGGGGACACACCGAGTTGATCCTGTTGCAAGAGCTTGGTCGTTACAAATTGCTTGGTCGAACCCGCGACGATGCTGCCGGCGAGGCTTTTGATAAGGTCGCGCGCTTACTGGACCTGCCCTATCCGGGTGGCCCGGCGATTGGCAAGCAAGCCGAGCAGGGTGACGCCACCCGTTTTGTGTTTCCGCGTCCGATGCTCAGTGCTCCTAATTTTGACTTTTCGTTTGCTGGTCTCAAGACGGCCGTGGCACGCGAGGTGGAGCGCTTACCTAAAAAAGCTCGTAGCGGTCGCACCTGGCAGCAGCTCGTCCCGGACATCGCGGCCAGCTTTGAACAAGCCGTGGTTGACACGTTACTCGGCAAAGCCTTTAGAGCACTCCAAAACTACCAGGCCAAAGAGCTCTGGATCGTGGGAGGAGTTGCGGCTAACCAGCGTCTACGCACCCAAGCAGCGGCCCGAGCAAAAAAAGGACTGGACGGCCGTACGGTTCGTCTAGAGATCCCATCCTTTGAGTTTTGCACCGACAACGCCGTAATGATCGCAGCCGTTGGTGCACTCAAATACAAACAGAACCGGTTCGACCGGATCATCAACTTGCAAGCGGACCCCAACCTTGACCTAGTAGTGGTGCGCGGCTAACCTTAGAGCACATGGCTACTAGATCTTCCCGAGCCCTCTGGCTCTTGCCAACTATCCTGATCGGCATCGCGATTGCAGCGGCACTCGTGGCCTATTTTTTTGGTGATCAAATTGCAACTTTTGTCCACTACCGAGGACCGGGGGGCGATACTTCAGCCTCGATCGTAGCGATTGCCTGTACCGACCAAGGTGAGGATGGCAGCTGTGAGGGCGACAAAGGCCGTCTAGAAAACGTCCAGCTGGAGTTGACCCAGCCCAGTGGTGCGGTCTTGACCGGCAGCACGGATGCCAATGGCTTGCACCGTTTTGACAACGCCGAGTTTGGCAACAGCAGTCTCCTCGTGACCTTGCCTTTTCCGGGTCGCCTGACCACCAGTAACCCCATCACCGTGATGGTCCCGGCCCCGACCGGTTCGAGCAGCTTTGAGGTCAATGTTTTTATTCCAGTCGCCC
Source organism: Candidatus Anderseniibacteriota bacterium (assembly GCA_046350855.1). Taxonomy (GTDB): domain Bacteria; phylum Patescibacteriota; class JAUYIX01; order JAUYIX01; family JAUYIX01; genus JAUYIX01. The sequence continues at coordinate 95,587 of JAXLZM010000002.1, forward strand.
TCACGGGTGAGTCCAGCCTGAGTGCCGCGATCTCCTACGTTAACCCGCAACGCCCCGGGGCGCTCCTCGGTACGGCCAAACCGGTTACAGTCGAGACCGTCTACCCCGGTCAGACCATCGGCGTCGAGATAGCCGTCAAAAATTTACAGCCCCTCTCCGGCAGAACCACCTTTACCATCATCGATGATTTTGACGATCAGTGTGTCGAGGCTGCCTCGGAGTTGTTCCCGGCTAACAGCTCGACCGATGGACGCAAGGTAACCTGGAAGCTCGACACGCAAGGCGCCAAAAATTTTGATCGGAACTTGCGCTATCAGATGCGGTTCAAGACCAGCTTGCCTGAGATCGATCCGCTCCTCTGTACCAACCGGGTCACGATTCTCTCAGCCGAGGGTGCTACGCTCGGCACCGCCACCGGAACGGTGCAAGTCCTGCCGCTACCCGCGGGACGCGGCGTTCTCGAAATGACCAAGCGTGTGACCGATCTCAACGGTGGCGCGATTAAAGCGGGTGACAAACTTCAGTACACCTTGGCCCTCACTAACATCGGTCTCTCGCAGGGTGTCACGACCTTACGGGATGATATGCCCGCCCTGGTCAGTGACCCCGTGCTCGTTACCGCCCCTGATCCGACCAAAGTGCAGGTCTCCAAGACCGGCGGCAAAAACGGAACCGGCTTTATCGAAATCAAAAATCTACTCATCCCAGTCACCAGCCAAGTCGGGGAACAAGTCACGATCAGCTTTACCGTCACGGTCAAATCCGATGCTAAAACCTTTGAGACGATCGACAACTACGTTACGGTGACGGGCGCCAAGGGTGCTTACGTCGAGGCCCGCAATCGCACCAAGGTCGGGCAAGTTCCCATTTTGATCAAGGCCCAGTAACCAGGCGCGTTGCGTCGGTAGGGATTTTAGGTAAGTATCTACTCATGCCTGACCGCACGCCGGTTCTGCCGACGGCTTATACGCCAACCGATTACGAACAAAAAATCTATAGGCTCTGGGAACAGGGTGATTATTTTAGAGGCGTTATCGATCCGGATAAAGAACCGTACTGCATTAGCATGCCACCGCCCAACATTACAGGGGTTTTGCACTTGGGACACGCCACCGCCGGGACGCTCGAGGATGCCTTGATCCGCTTTGAGCGTATGCGGGGCAAGGCCGCACTGTTTTTACCGGGCACCGATCACGCTGCTATCGCTACACAAGTGGTGGTTGAAGAAAAGATCGCTAAAGAAGAGGGCAAAACCCGGCACGATCTAGGCCGCGAGGAATTTTTAAAGCGCGTGCGTGCTTTTGTAAAAACGACCAAGTCGCGTATCGACACCCAGCAACGGCGTCTGGGTCTCTCGGCCGACTGGTCGCGTGAGCGCTACACGCTTGATGAACCCATGACGCGGGCCGTCAACGAAGCCTTTGTCCGCCTGTACAACGACGGCCTGATTTATCGTGGACAACGTATTGTGCATTGGGATGCCAAACTGCACACAACCGTCTCCGATGAGGAGATCGAATATACACAGGAGTCGGCTCCACTCTACACCCTGCAGTACGGCCCCTTCCAAATTACAACGGCCCGTCCTGAGACAAAATTTGGCGATAAGTATGTAGTAGTGCACCCCGATGACAAGCGCTACGGTGAATACGAGGACGGCGACACCGTTACCGCGGAGTGGATCAATGGTCCGGTGACCGCCACGATTATTAAAGATAAAGCCATCGATCCTACCTTTGGAACCGGTGTTATGACCATTACGCCTTGGCATGATGCGGTCGACTTTGCAATTGCCGAGCGCCACGAGCTCGATCGGGAACAAATCATTGATTTCGATGGACGTCTTCTGCCGATAGCGGGTGAGTTCGCCGGGATGACGATTAAGGAAGCTCGACCAAAAATCGTCGAAAAACTCAAGATGAAGGCGCTGTTGGTTAAGACCGATACTGGGTACACCCACAATATTGCAGTTAACAGTCGCGGCGGTAACGTGATCGAACCCCAAATCATGCAGCAATGGTTTGTAAAGGTTGCGCCCCTGGCAAAAAAGGCACTCAAGGCGGTCAAGAGCGGTAAAATCGAGATCGTTCCGCCACAGTTTACAAAGGTCTACTACCAGTGGATGGAAAATCTGCATGACTGGAACATCTCGCGTCAGATTTGGTGGGGGCACCGGATCCCGGTCTTTACTTGCAACAAGTGTGCGCATCAGTTTGTTTCGGTAGAACCGGCACAGGAATGTCCCAAGTGTAAAGGGGGCTTGACCCAGGATCCGGATACATTAGACACCTGGTTCTCGTCGGGCTTATGGACTTTTGCAACATTAGGTTGGCCCAACAAAACACGCGATCTCGAGTTTTGGCACCCCACGGCCGTGCTCGAGACCGGCCGCGACATTTTGTTCTTTTGGGTCTCGCGCATGATTATGCTCAGTCTGTACTTGGTGGGGGAGGTTCCCTTTAAAAAGGTGTATCTGCATGGGCTGGTGTTAGATACAGACGGACAAAAAATGTCTAAGTCCAAAGGTAACGGGATCGATCCGCTTGAGATGGCTGACAAGTACGGGATGGATGCGGTGCGTCTTTCGCTCGTAATTGGCATCTCACCCGGTCAAGACACGCGCCTCAGCCCCCAGAAAATCGCCCGCCAGCGCAATGTCATTAATAAATTGTGGAATATCGCCCGTTTTGTGAGTACCACCACGGAGTGTAAGCGGACATGTAGTCGACTGGAGGAGATCCAACTAGGACAACTGGCCATTGAGGACCAGTGGATTTTGCATCGTCTCGCTGAGGTTACCGAACAGGCCACGCGTGGGCTTGAGGAATTCCGTTTTAGTGATGCGACGCAAACCGTGCTCGACTTTACCTGGAACGATTTTGCCGATTGGTACCTCGAGATTGCTAAGTTCACCGCCAAGCAGGCGACACCCAAAGCACGCGCGGCAAAAAACGATATTTTGCTTGCAGTGCTGGAGCAGATCCTCACCCTCTTGCATCCGATTTTGCCTTTTGTGACCGAGGTGCTCTGGCAAGAACTCAAAAAGGCCGATCCCGACACGGCTCGACGACCAGACTTGATCGTCGCACCTTGGCCCTCGAGTAGTAACACGTTGCGTAACAAAAAAAGTGCCGACCAGTTTGAACAACTTCGCACACTCGTGCGTGGTTTACGGGCTATCCGGGCAGACTATCGCATTGCGAACGCTACTACTCTCCAAGTTACGTTGAGCGGCGCGCACTCTCTGACTGGAGACCCCGCTCTCACGACACTCCTCCAGGCCTTAGCGCGGGTCACGGTTAGCGACGGTTCTGCCAAAGATAAAAACACCAAGGAGGTTAAACGTACATTTGGTCCAATTGTGGTGACTGCGCACATCCAAGCTCATGCCGATGTGCATAAAGAGCACGCGCGGCTCAACAAAGAACTCTCTAAAGCGAGTGTGGCGTTACGTGCCCTGGAGGGTCGTCTCGCCAGCAAAACCTTTACTAAAAAAGCGCCCGCAGCGGTTGTAGAGCAGGAGCGCGAGCGCAAAAAAACGCTCAAACGCAAAGTCCAAGAACTCTCGCGCCTGGTGGATGAGATGGGACGGCTGCAATAAGGTACACTACTCCAGATGGTAGTGCTCTCGGCCCGGATCGAAGATCCAAAAATTGCGCATTCGCTGACAAAAAACCTTAAACGTCGACAACTCGCGTGGCGTTTAGTCTGGATTGGCTTACTGGCCGCAATGCTTGCCGCCGGAGTGTATGGGTACTATAGGTATGCGGCCTATGGCCGTGCCAAAGTTGCGTTGCTCGTGCAAGAGGCCCAACAGGATGAGGCAAAGTTCGCCCTGACCGCGGCTCTGGCTAAGTATACCGAGGCTCAGGCCTTGCAAGCCGTGGCCCCGAGCGGTGCGGCCGAGGCTTATTATCGAGCAGCCCTGCTCTACGAGGGTAAGGCTGATCATGCTAAAGCTCAGGAGTTGCTCAAACAGGCCGAACAACTGGATGACGCTCAGATACGCTACCCTTTGGCCCTTGGTCGCTCGCTTGTGGTCACACGTTCGGCCGATTTGGCAGAACAAGCCTTTGATCGAGCTTTGGCGCTCGAACCCAATAATCCCGAAGTCTTAACCGGCAAAGCGCGGGTCGCTTTGTTGCGGCAGGATCCGACGACGGCGTTGGAGTTACTCGGTCAGGCTCTCGATCAGCACGGCGATAACAAGGCCGACGTCCTTACCGAGGCGACCTTGCTCAAAGCAATTTTGGACGTGCACACTCGGCCAACGAGCAGCAGTGAGACGTTTGTGCAGATTGCGGGCACCTCGAGCAATAAAGGGTTTGCGGCCACCGCACGCACCCTCGCTCCGATTGCTGATCAGATCAACACCAAGCTTGATGCCCCCAGTTTTGAACGTGTCCTGGTAGGCGCGGCTCTGATCGAACACAATGAGCTCGACTTAGCCTTACTCGAATTACGTGACGCGACCGAGCGCGACCAGTCCTATCGGGATGCCTGGGTCAATCGTGCCGAAGCTGAATTGTTGCTCTCGGATTTGGACAGCGCCCAAGCCTCGATCGATAAGGCGCTGCTGCTTGACCCAACCTTTGGGTTCTCCCGCTTTGTGGTCGGACAAATTGCGCAACGTCGTGACAAGTTGCAAGAGGCCCGCAGCGCCTTTGAACAAGCGCTCGAGCAGCGCTACAACGAGCCACAGGTATACCTTGCACTCGCCGATGTGCTGGTCCAGCTCAATGACCCCAGCGCAGCGATCAAAAAACTTCAGGGTGCGGTCGAGGCCAAGATCGAATCCCATGAAGTATATGATCGGCTGTTTTGGCTACTAGTTGAAGCTGGTAAAGACCAACAAGCGCTCCAAGTCGCACAGCGCTACACAACGTTTGATGACCGAGGAACAACCGCGCAGGGGTTGCTCGCCTATGCCCAGTTGCTGACGGGTACTACGGAGACCGCATTAAAAACCGCCGAGTCTCTCCTGACCCGTGACCCACTCTCAGCGATCGGCTCGCTCGTCGTCGGTGTTCTCAAAAACGACCGGGTCTTTTTAGAGAAGGCGCGCGATCTAGACCTTGGGGGTAAAGTCGCGCACCTGGCGAACCAGGCGCTTGAGGCGCAAGCAGAGTAGTTTCGGCTGTATTTCACAAAAAGTCCCCAAACTTTTCACAAATACACCAGCGTGCTACGTATAGGTTCAGCCTATGAGATTACTTATTGTAGAAGACGAAAAAGAGCTAGCCCGACCCCTCAAAGAGGGTTTGGAGTACCAAAAGTACGCTGTAGATTTAGCCTTTGACGGGGGTGAGGGGGAGCGTCTGGCTCGGGAGAACAACTACGACGTGATCATCCTGGACATCATGTTGCCGCAAAAGGATGGTATCTCGATTACTAAGAGCCTGCGCTCGGACGGTATCTCGACTCCGATTTTGATGCTGACTGCCAAGGGCACCGTAGAAGACAAAACGGTTGGACTCGATGCGGGTGCGGACGATTATTTGCCCAAGCCCTTTGCCTTTGGAGAACTCTCCGCTCGAGTCCGCGCGCTGCTCCGTCGCGCCGGAGGCGAGAAAAAACCGGTCTTGCAAGTGGCCGACTTACAGTTGGATCCTGCCACGCACGACATCACGCGCGCGGGCAAAAAAATCGACCTGGTCAAAAAAGATTTTCAGCTGCTCGAATATTTAATGCGCAACGCCGAGCGGGTTTTGACCCGCGCCGAAATCGAAGAGCACGTCTGGGACCGCAATGCCGAGCTCTGGTCGGACGTGATCCGCTCACACATCAAAACCTTGCGGGCCAAAATCGACAAGGGTCACAAGCTCAAGCTGATCCGCACGATTCATGGGGTGGGGTATAAAATCTCAGCCAAATAAATCGCAGTCGGGCGGTTCGTCCGAGTCCGTCTCAAGCTGGACTACTAAGCGCGTGGTGCTAGTCTAGCTCCATGGCTATGTTAAGCGACTTAATGCAGCCCCTGCGGCGTTTGCGGCAGTTTGCCTCGGCCCGCCTCAAATTGGTGACCTGGTTTGTGGCCGTCTTAGGTGGCGTCTTGATCGCCTTTGTGGCTTCGCTGATCGGCCTGGTGCACCACAACCTTTTTGCCGCGCTCAACGAGCGGCTCGTCACCAACACGCAGCAACTAGCCGACTTAGTAGAGTTCCGCCAGGGCGAACTCCTCTTTGCCAAGCTCGACCAAATTAGCCAAGAAAACGAGACCTTACGGACTTTTTCGGTCCAGATGGTCGGACCCAAAGGCACGGTCTTGTGGCAAGCCGCGCGTAACACGTTACCAGTCAGCAGTGCTGTCGAAAAAGCCTTTACCACCAACGAAGCCCAGTTGATTAACGTGGTGCTCCCCTTTGAGCGTTACCGCGTCTTGGCCAAACCCGTCACCCGTAACGGGCAAGTTGTAGGGGTGCTTCAATCGGGACTCAGTTTGCGTGATATCGATGAGGCTATCGCCAAACTCGTGATCGGCGCGCTCCTCAGTATCCCGGTCGCACTCGGTTTGGCCGGGTTTGCGGCCTGGTTTTTAGCGCTCAAAACGTTACGACCGATCGAGGAGAGCGTGCGTCGTCAGCGGCAGTTTATCCAGGATGCCTCACACGAGTTGCGTACACCCCTCGCTATTATCCAAAGCAACATCGATGTCAGTTTACAAAATCCCAACCCCAATGTGCCGCAACTGCAAGAGAAACTGCGCACGGTCAACGAGACGGCCCAGCGCATGGGTAAAATTATTACCGACCTCTTTACGCTCAGCACCTCTGACAGTCAGATGTTGCGTCTCAAACCACGCCTGATCCAGCTCGATCACGTCGCGCGCGAGGTGGTCAAGCAAATGAAGAGCCTCGCTCGTAAAAAACAGCAACAACTGTTGCTGGGTGAACTAGAAGAACTAATCGTCTACGCCGACGAGGATCGCATCAAGCAGGTCATCACGATTTTTGTCGACAACGCCATCAAGTACACCCCAGAAAAAGGCATCATCACGGTAGCTGTTACCAAGACGCCCGCTATCGACTTTGCCAAAATTAGCATCAGTGACACTGGTCCTGGTATCTCCCGCGAAAATCAAGAGCGCATTTTTGAGCGTTTTTTTAGGGTCGACAAATCCCGCTCGCGCGAGTTGGGCGGTAATGGCCTGGGACTGGCGATTGCCTCGACCTTGGTGCAACGTCAGCGCGGGCACATTAGTGTTCAAAGCAAACTCGGCAAGGGCACCCGCTTTGAAGTCTTTTTGCCCCTTGTGGCTAAGCGCTCCAGTAAAAAATCTCGGGGCAGCCTCACCTTTGGCTTACCAAAGTTATTCACACTCAATGCAAAAAAGCCGGCAGAACCCGCCCAAAATCCACAGATTGCCCCCAGGAGCGGCTCCTAGTATACTAGTCGCACTAGCTCTAACGAAAAGGAGAGAACATGCCACGTCAAAAAGGTTCAGCCAAACGCAAGGGAAGCGCCAAAAAAGATTCGGCGTCCTTGCCCTACAACATGGTGATTTTTTACGTCATCATTGGCTTGATCATGGGCATGGCCGTGGGCGCACTCGCGTTGCTCTACATTGCCCGGGTCCAAAACGACTACCAGCAAACGCTCAACGATACCTCGGCTCAGATTCTGCAGTACACGCCGCGGATTCGCTAAGCAGGATTGAGTCAGGTCGTCTCTAATGGCTACGACCACTCCTGACTCACACCTCAAAAATGGCCTTGGCCTCGGGATGATCCTGGGGGTCTTGGGTGGCTTACTCGTGGGTGTGGTGGTGTTACTCACGTTTGAACTCTCACGCCGCGACGCCTTGCTCGAGGTTGAACAACGTCTCGCCGAGACCAACGAAAAAGTCACGACACCTGAGCGTGTAGGGACTGCCATCGACGCGGATGGAATGGATGAGAGTACTACTACGACACCAAGCACACCTACAACTCCACCAACACCCGGTGCGCCAACCATCAGCAAAACCACACCTGCCAATGGCGCAAAAAATGTTGCTAAAAACCTCGACAAGATTTTGATTACGTTTTCTGCGCCGATGCAGGGAGAGTTTTTTGACTCTAACTCGATCGGGATCTATCGCAACGGAATCAGAATCAGCAATCGTTTTAGCTATGACTACAAAGCGTCCAGCAACACCGTGCAGGTAACCCTCTCCTCGGGACAAATCCTCGAGCCTGGTTCACAAATCGAGGTACGCGTCTCGGGTGAGGTCAAATCAGCCACCGGTATGTCTTTGGGTGACACCCAGACGTTTTCGTTTACACTAGCCTCATGAACTCCCGCCGTACCAACCTCGTCATTGGCATCGTTATCGGGGTCTTGGCCGCTTTTTTGATCACGGCCTTGGCGATTTTACTGGTGCCACGCTTGCGCCCGATCGTAGGGCTCGGAGCCGATACCACCGAATCTACTACGCCCACTACTACAAACGTTGATGATCAAAATAACGCGACCAGTGCTTCTACTGGCTCGATCAGCACCGAGAGCGAAAATATTTCGGTAACGAGTCCGGCACCGCTTGATACGCTCGAGACGCCCGTGACGGTAGCGGGTTCGGCCCGAGTTTTTGAAAACACGGTGAGCATTCGCTTACTGGATGGAGACGGCACGGTTTTGGCGGAAGCCGTCGCAACCGCACAGGCCAGTGATGTGGGTCGCTTTGGACAATTTGAGACGGAGGTAGCCTTTGGACAAACTAAGTATCCACACGGGACACTCGAAGTCTTTCAGGTCTCCGCGCGGGATGGCAGCGAGATCGACAAGGTGACGCTCCCAATCCGCTTTACAACAAGCGCCGGGATTTAGACTGAGCGCTCGACTTCTTCGAGCGTGGTGATTTTGTCGAGGGCTTTGAGGACACCGTCTTGCTTCATGAGGACCATACCCTGGGCCACGGCGGTCTCACGGATCTCGGCTGTGCTAGCGGCGGACAGGATCAGTTTTTCCATGGCGTCGTCGATGCGGAACACTTCAAAGACGCCTGTTCGGCCTTTGTAGCCCAAAAAATTGCAGGCCTTACAACCTTTGGGCAACGCCAGTGTAAGGTTGGGGTGGGTTTTAGTGACCTGGGCCATAAGTTTGGGTCCGAGGACGCTCTCGATGTACTGGCGGTCGGTCTCGCTCGGTTTGTACTCGGTAAAGCACTCTTGGCAGACTTTGCGGACCAGGCGTTGCGCGATTACGGCATTGATCGCCGGGGCCAACACAAAAGGACGAACCCCCATGTCAATGAGACGCGGGAGTGCTCCGGCTGAGTCGTTGGTGTGTAAGGTCGAAAAAACGATGTGACCGGTGAGCGCGGCCGAGACGGCGGTCTCTGCGGTCTCTAAGTCGCGGATTTCGCCGACCAGGAGCACGTCTGGGTCTTGGCGTAGGATCGAACGCAGGCCGCGCGCAAAGGTGTAGCCTTTGCCCTCGTCCACTTGGGTTTGCTCGATACCCTCGAGACGATACTCAATTGGGTCCTCCAGGGTAATAATCTTGAGGCCCGGTGAGTTGAGGGTATGGACAAAGGAGTAGAGGGTCGTTGTTTTACCAGAGCCGGTTGGACCAGTGGTCAAGATCATGCCGTTAGGTTTTTTGAGTTCTTGCGCAATCACCTCGGCGGCTTGGTCACGTAGTCCCAAGTCGGACACCTTGAGCAGCACCGCACCGACCCCCAGTAAGCGCATCACAACCGCCTCGCCGTACTGTGAGGGGATGATCGAGACACGTACGTCGATTGGGCGCTCTTTGGTCTGAATGGTAAAGCGACCGTCCTGAGCAACGGCGCTCACGTTGAGTTTGAGTTTGGAGAGTAACTTGATGCGATTGATCAGCGGTTTGTGGGAGGCAAGCGGCAGCTCTGCAGCGTCATGCAAGATGCCGTCTAAGCGGTACCGCACGCGCAACAGGTCCGCGGTTGGCTCCAGGTGAATATCCGTCGCCTCCAGCTGCAGCGCTGCCGCCGCTAAGAGATCGATCATCTCGGTCACGCTGGCGCTGTTGGCTCGAGTTTGAATTTCTTTGAGGCTGGTGACCGACTCTTGGAACTTAGCCAAATCTTGCTCGCTAATCGTGACCTCGGTCGCGGCCGGAGTGACATTCTTGATCAGGTTCTCGTAAAACCCAATAATGTGCGCCAAACTTGATTTTGAGACGTAATAACTTTTGGCGCGATAACCGGCTTTGGTGAGTTGCCCCACCATTTTTTTGTAACCGGGGTTGTTTGGATTGCTGGTCGCGACCCGCACTTGTTGATCCGAGACGATAAAGGGAGCGCTCTCGGCTTGCTCGGCCTGCTCCTTAGGGACCAGTTTGAGAGCGTTGAGTTCTACCGGAAAGCCAAACAGATTAATGTAGGGCAAGCCCACCCCGCGCGAACCAATCTGGGCCTGGCTCTCCTCAAAGCGGCGATCGGTCGTACCGATTTTTAGGCCACTGACTCCTGCTGCGTTATTGGTAACACTACTCTGGCCCGCCTTGGCTAGAGTTGGTCGCGTTCGTTTGCCCGCCTCAAATTGCTTACGCAGCAAGTTTTGGCTGGGGTTGGGTCGGGCGCCCTGCTGCCGCGAGCGCGGTGTCTCCTCGTTGTTGCCCAGATTGCTGTCTCCTTGTGCCATCGCGGGGTTCAGTATAGCCCGGCCGTGTGATTTGTTCACCTACCTGATGCAGGACCCGCGCGGCCTCACTCAGCGTAAGTTGCAGCCGTACATGGGCCATGTGGCCGTTGTGTTTTTGGGCGCTGATGGGAGCGTGGGTCTCGAGTGTTGTGAGCACACGCTGGATGACCGTCTCGCGCGGCGAGACCAAAATCGCGCCGCTCGTACTACGCGCCAACTCGTAGACCACGGCAATGAGCTGGGCCTGCGAGGATTGAGTTAACACATCCCGCATCACCTCCACCAACTGATCCGGCTGCGTACGGGTCTCAGCAAAATCCACTTGTCTAATACTGGCAACCCAAACCCGCTCGAGCGGATCCGCACCAAGGCGCGAGAGCAGCCGACCCCACAGTTTAAGCACCGGCAAGGGTTTTGTCTTATACAAATGCTGAACCACGACATGCCGATTAGCCCCATGCTCGAGTAGTTCTGCCGCAAGATCAAACTCTTGGGGACTAGTCATGCCCCGCTGAAAACTCTGGCTCTCGGCAAAAACCCCCGTGAGGAGTGCCGTGGCGATAGTGGGAGTTAAAGCCGATGGTATATTCGAGAGCAAGGCGTGGGTGATCTCGGCACACGAGCGCGCCCCCGCTTGACCAAGGTGCACCGTCGCAAAAGATTCTGCATCGACCTGTGGGCTGATGGCAATAATCGGACGGCGATAAAATTGTTCAGTATTTTTGGTAAAGCGCGGCCCCAAGTCTTGTAGCCGACGTACCCCCAGCACCACGACCAGATCCGCACTCACGTTTGACGTTGTTTCAACTGCAACACCGCTTGTCGTTAACGTATTTGGTTGGCTCGGTACCACGTGCACGCGTAGGCCTGTCTCGCTCCGCTCATACGACAACGCGGCCGTCGCTCCCGCGGCGAGCGGAATATCAATCGTCAAAGTCTGTGTGAGCTCCAGCTTGGTCTTAATCGCCCGCGCCCCCGCCAAAAAAGCCAGCGGAACGGTTGGTTCACGCTCCAGCACGATCGTTGCGGTGATACCGTGGGAGTCGAGTAGTTCTGCCAAGGCGCAGGCTGAGGCAATTGCATCGGTATCCTCACTCGAGCGCGGATATAAGACCACCCGCTTGGCGTTTAACAGAAGTGTGCGAGCTGTCTCAAATGAGGTCGGCATAGGCCTACTAAATAGGACCCCAAACCGTAACGTGGCTGAGTTGTCCAGTCAAGCGTGCTAAAATCAGGCCATGCAGTATCTCCAAGCCATCGTTTTGGGGGCGGTGCAAGGCCTGACCGAATTTTTGCCGATTTCGAGCGACGGACATCTTTTTATCGTGCGGCAACTCTTTGGTTGGTCCGATCAAGGGCTACTCTTTGACGCAGTGCTCCACATCGGCACACTGCTCTCTATTATTATTGTGCTGTGGCGTGATCTGGCAGAACTGTTTGTCGGATTTTGGCAGGTCATCACGCGCCGGGAGTTGACTAAGACGCGCCAAGAGCGGCTCTTTGTTGCGGCCGTAGTGGCGACGATCCCCGCGGCGGTGGCTGGCTACTTTTTAGAGGACCTCTTTACGACCACCTACCGTAACGTGCTCTCGGTCGGGTTGTGGTTTGCGGCCTGTGGCGCCTTTTACCTCTTGGCCGAACAACTCGTCCGTAAAAAGCAACAGACTAAGCTCGAGCCAACCGTCCGTGACGCACTCGCGATCGGATTAGCGCAGGTGACGGCGCTGCTGCCTGGCGTGTCCCGCTCCGGCACGACCATCGCCACCGGGTCCTTAGTCGGACTAAAGCGCGAAGCCGCGGCGCGTTTTTCGTTTGTCATGGCGGCTCCAATTATTGCGGGGGCGTCTTTGCTCAGTTTGGTTCAGCTGCTAACGGGACATGCTGGTTCTGCCACGGCCCCCGTGACGCTCCGCGATTGGCTCCCGCTCATCGTCGGGACCCTGGTCGCGTTGGTCGTCGGCGTTTTTGCGCTCAAGGGGTTACTGCAGATCGTTAAGCGGCGCGGCCTGCGTCTGTTTGGCGCCTACATGCTCACGTTAGGCGGCCTGATCGTCGCCTTGCATTTGTTTGGGATCTGGTAGAGCATCAAGCGTTCTATGCGTTTGTATCTCCCGGACGAACAGCACACCCACTCGCTCGGCCGCTGGTTGGCCAGTCGTGTCAGCGGTGGACACGTGCTCAGCTTGGAGGGTCCCCTCGGGGCCGGCAAAACCACTTTGCTCCAAGGGCTCGCTCAGGGACTGGGGATCCCGGCTCGTTTGACCAGCCCCACCTTTATTGTATTTAGAGTTTTGCCGGTGACCCAGTCTGTCAATCCGGGCTCCGGGATCGCGCAGCTTGTGCACGCCGACGCCTATCGCATCAAAAATCCGGCCGAACTAGTCGCCACCGGTTTTACCGAGTACGTGGGACGTCCCGATACCCTGACGGTGGTCGAGTGGGGGGACCGCGTCAAAAAACTGCTTCCACAAGACACGCTGCAGATCAAGTTGACGCGTGGTTCTGCAAAAAAAAGCACACGGTCGGGACGCCAAGTTGATCTACCGGCTGCACTCGGAAAACCACCCAAGGACTGGTATAAAAACTGATATGGCAACGCGTTCATCCGCCGCAAAAAAGCATCGCCTAGTGGTCTTTGATGGCAACTCGATCGTGCACCGGGCCTACCACGCTTTGCCGCCGACTTTGACCACGCGCGATGGGCGACCGGTCAATGCGGTCTATGGATTTGTCTCGATCCTGCTCAAGGCCCTGGCCGACATCAAACCGCAATACGTAGTGGTGGCCTGGGATTATCCGGCCGAGACGTTTAGGCACGCGTTATATGTCGAGTACAAGGCGACACGCCAAAAAGCGGATCCAGAATTGTACGCGCAGATTCCGATCGTCAAACAGGTCGTTGAGGCCATGAACATTCCGTTACTGGAGGTCAAAGGCTACGAGGCGGACGATATTTTAGGCACTCTCGCGCACCAGGCCCACGAGTTTAAAGATGTTGAGACCGTATTGGTTACGGGAGACAAGGACGCCCTGCAATTGGTCGACAGCACAACTTGGGTCTACGCCATGAAGACCGGCATCAGCGAGGTGATCGAGTATGACCCAGCCAAAGTGCACGAGAAGTTTGGGCTGTCTCCTGCGCAGTTGATCGAGTTTAAAGCCTTGCGCGGCGATCCTTCTGATAATATCCCGGGCGTAACTGGCGTCGGCGAAAAAACCGCCACTAAACTGATCCAAAATTTTGGTTCGATCGCGGTACTCTATACAGAGTTGGGTTCTGCCACCAAATCGGGCAAAAAAGAGCTGCTTAAGGGCGACCCCAAAACGACCGGCATTAAAATCTCCGGCAAACTCTTTGAGCGGTTGGTTCAACACCAAAAAGACGCCGAGCTTAGTCGCACCTTGGTCACCATCGACACCAAAGCACCCGTCAAACTTAATCTACAGTTGGCCGAACTCGCCAACTACGATCATGACAAAGTCGTTACGCTTTTTGCTGAGTTGCAATTTAAGACGTTGGTCAAGCGTTTACCAACCGCCGCACCGCGTGAGACTCAGTCACTTTTGAGCGTTGCACCGACCGGAGTCGCGCCCGGCGACAAACAAGCAAAGGGCCAGCGACCGAGCGACCAGGAAATCCAAGAAAAGTTAGAACGCTCGGGGTATGTGCTGGTCAATAACGAGACCAAGCTCAAGGCCATGATCGCTAAGCTCAGTAAGGTCAAGCGTTTTGCCTTTGATACCGAGACGACCATTCTTGGCCCAATGGGGTGCGAACTCGTCGGGCTCTCCTTTTGTGCAGCCGACGGCGAGGCCTTTTATGTCCCCGTCGGCCACGAACCGCATCTTGGTAAAACCTGCACGCGCACTCGTGCGCTGGAGTTGCTTAAAGTCCTGCTCGAGAACCCCAAGATCGGTAAAGTTGGTCACAATGCCAAGTACGACCTGGTCGTCCTCAAAAACTATGGCATTACAGTTGCTCCCGTCGTCTTTGACACCATGATCGCGAGCTACTTACTCGATCCCGGCCGCCGCCAAAATTCCCTCGACGCTCTGGCCTTTAACGAACTCGGCTACGAGATGATGCCGATCGAGGAGTGCATTGGGGTCGGGCGCAAGCAGTGCTCATTTAGCGAAGTGGACCTGCCGCGCGCCACGTTTTACGCTGCCGAGGATGCCGATTACACCTGGCGTCTCCTTGCTCCCCTTGAGAAAAAAATTAAAGCCAGCCCCGGCGCACAAAAAGTCTTCCAAGAAATCGAAGTTCCGCTGATCCCGGTCCTGGTGGATATGGAATTCCGCGGGGTCAAAGTCGATACCAAAGTCTTGGTTGAGCTCGCCAAGCGCTACTCCAAGCGCGTCGTAGAAATCCGCAAGCAGATTTATAAGCACGCTAAGGGCGAGTTCAATATAAGTTCACCCAATCAATTGCAAGAGGTGCTGTTTGAACGACTCGCCATCCCAACCTTAGAAATCAAACGCACCAAGACCGGCTACTCGACCGCCGCCAGCGAGCTCGAGAAATTACGCGGTAAGCACCCCATCGTCGACCTGATCAGTGAGTACCGCGAGCTCACCAAATTGATCTCGACCTACCTTGAGGCCTTGCCCGAGCTGGTCGAACCCGGCACCGGTCGCGTCCATACCAGTTACAACCAGACTATCGCGGCGACCGGGCGGCTCTCCTCGACCGACCCCAACTTGCAAAATATTCCAGTGCGTACCGAGGTCGGTAACGAAATCCGCAAAGCTTTTGTGCCGGAGAAGGGCAACACCCTCGTGGCCTTGGACTACTCGCAGATCGAACTACGCATCGCCGCGCACTTTAGTCAGGACCCGGCGCTCATTAAGGCCTTTACCTCCGGGCAAGATATTCATGCCGCCACCGCCTCGCGCGTCCTCAAAAAACCCATGGACAAAATTACTAAAGCGGAGCGTTCTGCCGCCAAAATGATGAACTTCGGAGTAATTTACGGGCTCTCAGCCTTTGGGTTGTCGCAGCGCTCGGGCATGTCGCGCGACGAAGCCCACGATTTTATCGAAAACTATTTTGCGAGCTACCCCAAGCTCAAAGAGTACATCGACGGCATGACCGAACAGGTTCGCAAGACCGGCTACGTCGAGACACTCTTTGGGCGTCGCCGCTACTTACCTGAGGTGCGCTCACAAAACTGGCAGGTGCGGGCCGGGGCGGAGCGAGCGGCCACCAACCATCCCTTTCAGGGGACCAACGCGGACATTATCAAAAAAGCTATGATCACGATTCATGCCAAAGTGCCTGGCGCTGACAAGTTGCTCCTTATGCAGGTGCACGACGAGTTGATTTTTGAGATTCCAACCAAGGACGTCAAAAAAGTCGCGGACGCCTGCAAAAAAATTATGGAGACCGTCACTAAGCTGCGCGTCCCAATCGTGGTTGATATCAGTACGGGTTCTAACTGGGGTGAACTTGAAAAACTCAAAAAAGACTAGCGATGCGCACGATATGAGCCCAACACATCTCGAGCGTGCGGTCTCGTTACTACAATCCGGAGAGGTACTGGCGGTGGCAACCGACACCGTTTTTGGTTTGATGTGTGATCCATGCAACCAAGCGGCCGTCGACAAGATCTTTACCCTCAAAGGGCGAGATTTTACTAAACCGTTGCAAGTTTTGGCGGTCGATCGTAAGCAAGCACAAGACTTGATCGAGATCCCCGAGCATGCCGTCGAGCTAACCCATGAATGGCCAGGTGCCCTGACCTTGGTGGCAAAAGCAAAAGTGCAGCTTGCAAAGCGAGTTGGCAAAGAGAATACGCTCGGCGTGCGTGTTCCGACGGGTGCGACTATTACGGCTTTGTTGCAGGCTTTTGGTCCGGTGGCTGCAACTAGCGCCAACCCTTCTGGCCAGTCACCTGCCACGACCAAAGCGCAGGTCGCGGCCTATTTTGGAGATACCATTCCGCTCATCCTGGGCGAGGATCGTGAGGTAGCCAGTGGTTCTGCCTCAAAAGTGGTCGACGTCACGCACCAGCCTCATGTAGTATTGCGCCAACCCTCAAATCCCAATGCCAGAACTACCCGAAGTTGAATCCCAGGCGCGCGATGTTAAGCACTGGGTCGTAGGCCGACCGATTCAGGAAGTCTGGGTCGGTAACAAAAAAACCGTGGCGACGCCGGGCGTGCCACAATTTATCAAGCAGCTCAAGGGTCGACGGTTTAAAAAAGTCTCGCGGCGCGGCAAATTCATCCTGATGGAGCTCGATGGCGGGTTAACGCTTGTCTCGCACTTTAGGATGACTGGACATTTTAGACTGGCGTCCCTTACCAAGTCTAAGTCGGCGCGCGAGTGGTATATCTATCCGCCCGATCGGTTCAGCCGAGTGGCGTTTAAATTGGATCGCGGGGATGTGTTGCACTATACCGACATCCGTAAGTTTGGACGGCTGTGGTTGGTGCCGACCAAAAAAGTGCAGCAGTTACCTGAGTTGGCAGAACTCGGACCTGAGCCACTCGACAAGAGCTTTACCCCCGATAAATTTGCTACCTGCGTGCGCCGTTTTAGTGGCATGATTAAACCGGTGTTACTCAATCAATCATGTGTGGCCGGCATCGGCAATATTTATGCGGACGAGAGTTTGTTTGACGCGGCGATTCATCCTAAAACGCGCGTACAAAAATTGTCGGATGAGCAGCTGCATGAACTCGTCAAGATGGTAATCGCCAATTTGGGAGCGGCGGTTAAGCACCGGGGTTCGAGTGTAGGGGAGTTCACCAACATTAAGGGCGACGCGGGCAAACACGGTTTGTATCTGCGGGTCTACCAACAAACTGGCGAAAAATGTCAGCGCCGACGTAACGGCAAGCCCTGTGGTGGCGTGGTTAAGCGCATCGTGGTTGGACAGCGCGGTACCCACATCTGTCCGGTCTGCCAAAAAGTCAAAAGATAGGGCGCGGACAGGCGCTAGACAAGTACGTCGCGGCGCGCCAGAGTACAGCTATGATTATTCTGCTTTCGAGCCAATCCTACCGGTTGCTACAAGAACAGCTCGCGCAGCTGGTCGGCAGCTTTAAGCAAAAAGCTGGGGCAGGGGCTAGTCTCGAAGAAATCATCGCGACCTCGTCTATGACCGCCAAAGAAATCTGGTCGCGCCTTGGGACGGGCTCACTTTTTGCAAGCAAGCGCTTGGTGCTGGTACGGGATGCATTGGACTCGTTGCGTTCTACCGAGTCAAAGTCTCTGGCAGAACTACTCAAAAAACGCGAACTACCTGCAGGTACGACCCTTGTGCTACTGGCCCACGAGCCGCTACCACCCATGACTAAAAATCCGCTCTACGCTTTTTGTAAAAAGACCAAAGCCGTCCGAAAAATTAGTGTTGCGATCCCCGAGGGCCCGAGCATGGTCAAGGCCTTGGGAGCACGCGCACAAAAACTGGGCGTGAATTTGCCCGCCGCCGCGGCTCGCGAACTACTCGACCGTGCGGCCGACTTTGATCAGGCTCTCAACGAGCTGGATAAACTCGCTCTCTACGCACTCTCACAAAAAAATAAAACGATTACGTTGGGTGATATCCAGGCCATGACCACGACTACGCTTGAAGCTGACATTTTTGCCATGCTACGAGCACTTTCTGCGGGGCAGCGCGCGCAAGCCCTGCGCTTACTCCATCGCGAACTCGCGGCGGGTGCCCATCCGCTCTACATTTTAGCCATGTTGCGCTACCAGTTTAGGTCCCTCATCTTGGTGGCTGAGAGCGACGACGGTATGCAAGCTCCGCGGGTAATGCAACAGCGTACCGGTCTTTCTCCCTTTGTGATTCGCTCTATGCAACAGACGTTGCGCGCTGGTCGTTATTCTACAGGCTCAATCAAAGCCATTTTTAATAAGCTCGTCGATGCGGACGAGGCTATCAAAACCAGCGCTATCGATGGGGACGTCGCGCTTGATCTGCTGGTGCTCGCGATGAGTCGCTAGTCGGCTGAACCGCTTATGTAGTAGCCGCTTTGGCTAACTTGTTGACCGCATTGGTCAGGCGTGACTTGTATCGTGCGGCCGTCCGAGCATGCACCACGCCAGCCTTGACGGCGCGATCCAACTGCGAGGCCATTTTTTTGAGTGACTCACGCGCCTCGGGAGCTTTACCCGCGGCCACGGCCTTACGCGTTACCGAAATCGCCTTCCGAACCGTGCGTCGGACTTGGGCGTTGCGTGTAGCACGGCGTTTGGTTACGCGGAGCGCTTTGATACCTGCATGTCGACGAATCATATGTGCGCGCTAGCCTATCAGCGGGCCAACGACCTGTCAAAGAGTTTTTTCAGTTTAAAGGTCTCGCTGACCCGATCTAACGAGACCAGCATCTGTAACTCGCCACGCCGCGTCACGATTGCCACCTCGTTCTGCTTTGTTTTTTGGGAGAACCCCTTGGCCGAAATCGTCTGCCCATTGGCAAGTCGCGCCAGTTCTGCCGCTGACGGAATCAAATGGATCAGGTGCTCGACCGCGATCTCAAGCGGCAAGAGCAACCCTGACAAACGCTCTGCCGTAATGTCGTTGAGCTCGTAGGCATCTGCTAGGTTGATCGTTCCGCTGCGAGTGCGCTTGAGGGAGGCCAGGTACCCACCCGTGCCGAGGTCGGCCCCAAGGTCACGCGCAATGGCTCGGATATAGGTGCCCGAGCTGACTCGAGTCTCGATCTGGAGAGTGGGGTACTGGTAGGAGAGTAAGGTGAGCTCGTGCACCGTGACCGGGCGCGGTTTGCGCTCGACCGCCACCCCGCGTCGAGCCAAGTCGTACATGCGTCGGCCTTGGACTTTGAGTGCTGAGTAAGCTGGCGGAACCTGCTGGATCGGGCCGGTCAAACGCGCCAAGGCCAGACGGACCGCTGGTTCTGCCGGAGGAGTGCTCACGGTTTGCGGCGTTTTATGTCCGTCCTGGTCGTCGGTATCGCTGGTCACACCAAGCTGTATCTGGCCTCGGTACGTTTTGTCACGACCCTGCAGATACTCGACCAGGCGGGTGGCTTGATTGATCGCAATTACGAGTAGCCCGGTCGCAAAGGGATCGAGAGTGCCGGCATGGCCGATCTTGTCGATTTTGGTAATCGAGCGTACCTTAGCGACTACGTCAAACGACGTCCACTTTTTGGGTTTGTTGATTGCCAAAAAACCACTCGGTGCCGCAGGCATACAGCAATTGTGCCTCAAGCGCGAGAGGGTTCCAAATCTCGAGTGCTGACGTGAGTGTCAGCCAGGGAGGTACCGTGCCCGTAGAGTTGCATACGCTTTTTCGCCACATGATGGCAGAACTGCTCGGCGTCAAACCAGAAGAGGTCCCCGATCGGTGCATGGCAACGTTTTCGGAGGAACGCTACCGTGAGTCCTTACACAAGCAAGGTCTCGAGCCGCCCTCACCGGAGACTTTGAGCGCCTGGATCGAGGCTCGTAAAAAGGTTGGTACGTGACATGCTGATGTCTCGCTCTGCTACTATGTCAGTGTTGGGGGTGCAGAATGGCACGAGAAAGTCTCTCCGAGTTCTTTAACCGTCACATAGCTGCAGCCGAAGGGGTTCGTCCAGAAGAGATAACGTCCGAGTACATCCAACGTCGGCGACGCGAGATTTACCAGGACAGTCGGGAACTCCTAACGCCCGATCCGCTGACCGGACAATTCAGGGCTATGACTCGAGCCGAGCGTGACCAAGCCCTACGTGAGTGGGAGCTCCTCTCCAAGAATCTCCAGGAGCTACGACTCTCATGACGGAGGCAATCCGCTCGTGGATCAGTACGGTTGCGTTTTGGGTACTACTGGTCACCTTCGTGTGGATTGCGTTCCAGATCTGGACTCAAGACGTGTACAAGCCCGAAAAGCCTTCGGCTCCACCACCAAAGACCAAACCTGATGCCTAACCGCCTCGCTTTGTAAGCCTGGCGGTTCTTTTTTAGCCGCGTTTTTTAGCGTTGCGTTTTGAGTCACGTAGTGCGGCGATCTGGTCGCGCAGTTTAGCTGCCTCCTCAAACTCAAGATTGCGCGCGGCCATGTCCATTTTCTCTGAGAGCATTTTGATAAATGCTTCGCGTTCACCCGGAGCCATATTGGCGCGTACAGTGGGAGCAGGTTCTTCTTGGGCTTTGGCGCCGGCGAGGCGCCCTTCGTTGATAGACTTGATGATGGACTTGGGCGTGAGTCCATGTTTTTTGTTGAACTCGGACTGCAACGTACGGCGGCGCTCCGTCTCTTTGATAGCGCGCTTCATCGACCCCGTCATCTTGTCCGCATACATAATCACGTGCCCGTCTACATGTCGCGCCGCCCGTCCCATGGTCTGAATCAGCGCAATCTCGTCCCGCAGGTAGCCCTCTTTGTCGGCATCCAAGATCGCAACCAACGACACCTCAGGCAAGTCGAGCCCCTCACGTAGTAAGTTGATTCCTACCACCACGTCGTACACGCCGAGTCGCAGGTCGCGCAGAATCTCAAGTCGCTCGAGCGTGTCGACCTCGGAGTGCAGGTATTGCACTTTGACGCGCAGCTCTTTGAGATATTCGGTGAGTTCTTCCGCGAGCCGCTTGGTCAAGGTCGTCACGATCACGCGCTGCCCCTTGGCCGTGCGCGCCTTAATTTGCTCCAGTAAATCGTCGATCTGGTGCAGCGTCGGCTTAACCTCAATCGTCGGATCGAGCAGGTACGTCGGTCGGATCAGTTGTTCTACCCGCTGCTTAGATTTTTGCAGCTCGTACTCGCGCGGCGTGGCACTCACGTACACGGCCTGATTAATGTGCTGGTTGAACTCCTTAAAATTGAGTGGTCGATTGTCCGCCGCGGCCGGCAACCTAAAACCATAGTCCACCAAAATCTTTTTGCGGGCCGCATCACCACGCTCCATACCTGAGACCTGGGGCAATGTAATGTGCGATTCATCCACAAACAGTAAAAAGTCCTTAGGAAAATAATCCAGCAACACCGCGGGTGGCGACCCAGGAGCACGTCCATCAAAATAGCGCGAGTAGTTCTCGATGCCGTTGATGTAGCCGGATTCTTTAAGCATCTCGAGGTCGTAGGTGACGCGCTCCTCGATGCGCTGCGCTTCTAGTAGTTTGCCTCGTGACTTAAACTCGGCCACCTTGATCCCCAGGTCACGTTTGATGAGCGGAATAGCCTCCTCGATACGCGAACGCTCGGTGGCCCAGTGGCTGGCGGGAAAAATTACGGCCTCGTCTAATTTTTCCAGTAGCTCGCCGGTTAGAGCATCGATTAACGTAATTTTCTCGAGTTCTTCCCCAAAAAAACTAAAGCGTAGAACATTGTCCTCATAGGTCGGGTAAATCTCGAGCGTGTCGCCACGCACCCTAAACGATCCGCGACTAAAATCTAAGTCGCTCCGCGCATATTGGATGTTAACCAAGTGCTTGAGCAGCTCGCGCACGGCGTACTTTTTACCGACGACTAGTTTGAGTTTGCCCTTGGAGTATTCTTCGGGAGAACCAAGGCCGTAAATGCACGACACCGACGCCACGATGATCACGTCTTTGCGGGTGAGCAGTGACATCGTCGCTTGGTGGCGTAGTCGATCGATCTCGTCGTTGATCGAAGAATCCTTGGCGATGTAGGTATCGGTGCGGGGGATATAGGCCTCCGGTTGGTAGTAGTCATAGTAGGAGACAAAGTACTGCACGGCGTTTTTGGGGAAGAGCTCCTTAAACTCACTGGCCAACTGCGCGGCTAACGTCTTGTTATGTGCCAAAACCAAGGTCGGACGCTGCATCTGCTCGATCACGCCAGCCATGGTCATCGTTTTACCCGAGCCGGTCACGCCCACGAGCGTCTGGTGCTGATAACCTTTGCGCAACCCCTCCACCAAGGCCGCAATCGCCTTGGGCTGGTCCCCGGCAAACTTGTTTTTAGTGACGAGTTCTAATCGTTTAGCCATAAAACGACCAACCCTAACATGTTTTCTGGAGTTTTTAAAGTTTCACAACCTCGCAACCCACAAAGACTTAGCGCAAAAGCTCAAGGCACTGGAGAAGCGCTACGACGCACAGTTTCGTTCGATTTTTGAGGCGATTCGAGCATTAATGAGCCAAGAAAAAGAGCAAAACCACACATCGATCGGGTTCAAAACAGACAGTTGAGCTTTAAACCAGCTTTGCTAGGGTAGCGCTAGGATAAGGAGGTGCGGATTGTTCTCTCACACGATTGGTCAACTCGGGTTCAATCGGCTCCGTCAACTCGATAACTTTAATGTTAGTTTGGCGGCGCATCGATCTGGTGACCAGCCCAAAAAAGACGAACCAGACACCCGACCGTACGCTCTCGAAGTCGTCTTTGAGCATACCCAGGGCAAAGTACTCACGGTGGCGATCCCGGGGACACTGCCTGACAACTGGCAACCCGATGCTGGACTGACCGATTCTGGTGGTTTTACCGTCATGCCTACTAAGGACTGGCTCAAAAGTGTGACGCTCGGGGAACTCACCTATGCGCTTAATAAGTTCGGCCAGATCAATCTGGAGGGGATCCGTTTTAAAAACCCCAAAGATCTGGACTGGAACGAGCTGATCAACATACGAGTCCTGCTGCCCCTTTTTGATCGGCAACGCCGACTCAGAGCTCGATTCTTTAACGGATTTATGGAGGTTCGACCCTAGGCCCGTACCATGTGCGGGCCTCGTTTTTTTGAGTGGCTTTGCTAGGATAGCCGCATGATCGCTGGTCTCTCCGGTCGTGTGGCCGAAAAACTCGATAAAAGCGCCGTGATCGATGTGCAGGGCGTACGCTATGAGGTGCACCTGAGTGCCAGTGGTCTAGCGCATCTGCCCAACTTGGGCGAACCAATAGCACTCTGGACGCGCCTGATTCCGAGCGAGGACTCCATGACGCTCTACGGTTTTGGGACGTATCCTGAGCAGCAACTCTTTGATTTACTTGTAACCGTCACGGGCGTTGGTCCCAAACTCGCCCTCAATATTCTCAACGCCGGTCCGGTGAGCAGTATCGTCTCGGCCATCTCGCAAGAAAAACCTGAGTTTTTTCTTAAGGTCACTCGTCTCGGCAAAAAAACCGCGAGTAAACTCATTCTCGACCTCAAGACCAAAGTCGAGGCGACCTTCCCCGATGCGCACGTGCCGGGTGCCGGGTCGCGTGACCTGTCAGATCTGACCAACCGTGACGACATCGCCCTGCAAGCGCTGGTAGAACTCGGCTACAACAGTTCCCAAGCCAAGGCCGCCCTGGCCGAGGTCAGCGCTACCGATCCCAGCGCCCGCGTCAAAGAAGCCCTGCAAAAATTGGGTTCGGCCGCATCGGTTACGCGCTGATTTTGTTCTACCGTAGCTGACACCCATGCGCCTGACCGAAGCTGATGCCGCCACACTCGATCGGTTCATCCAGTCCGAGCTGGACTCGAGTTTGTTGCAATCTTGGATGTGGGGAGAGTTTCAGGCGGCACTTGGACGTACGATTGCTCGGATTGGGGTAGAACAAAACGGTCGGCTGGTGGCGACCGCGCTGCTGATTAAGTATGACCTGCCGCTGGGGCAATCCTATGCCTACTGTCCGCGTGGGCCGGTGGTGGTTGGTCAACATGACGGCCGTCCCGATCCGGTCGCCCTCGAGCAAATTACCGAGCAACTTACGGCGCAAGCGCGCGAGTGGGGCGCCATGTTTGTACGGATCGACCCACCCCTCCCGCCTGGAGCACAAGAGCAGTATCAGTCACTTGGTTTTGCTGCGGCTGCTAACCAGATTCAGCCGCGCGTCACGGCCTTACTGGATCTTAAGCAGCCGCGCGAGCAACTTCTCGCCAACATGAAGCAAAAAACGCGTTACAACATCCGTTTGGCGCTCAAAAAAAACGTACACGTGCGCCAGAGCTTTAGTCCGCACGATGTTGAGGCTTTTTTGCAGCTTAACCGTGCCACTACCCAACGCGACGGATTTGTCGCGCACCCGGATAGCTACTACAAAACCCAAACCGAGATTTTGGGGCGGGCGGGGCTACTTAAGCTCTTTATTGCAGAACACAACGAGCAGCCTCTCTCGATCATTGTGGTGGCGTTCCATGGTAAAACCGCAACCTATCTGCATGGCGCCTCGAGCGACGCCGAGCGCAACCGCATGCCCACCTTTGCCGTGCAGTGGGAGGCGATTAAAGAAGCGCAGCGACTCGGTCTCTTTTGGTTTGACCTGCATGGTGTAGCACCAACTGATGATCCTGAGCACCTCTGGGCGGGTATTACGCGGTTCAAGCTGGGTTTTGGTGCCAAGCGTCACTCGTACATGGGGGCTCTGGATCTGCCGATTAAGCACACCTGGTACCGCTTATATAAGATGCGTCTATCCCTACGTCGCAGCGAGGCGCGTAACCAATAACAGCACAACCGTGCAACGACCCTTGACAACGGTAAACGGTAGTGTAGGATGCCGGGTCCCTACACGAGACGTTGGTGATTCAAGAAAGAGAGGTTGATCGTCGTGGAGTTCCCTCAGCACTTTACGGAAACACAAAAGAAGCGCATCGCTCGGCAAGAACCAATTGCCAAGCACAAGGGGTTTACCATCAAACTCTCAGAAGATTGCGCGCAGTTGATCTGGATCAGCGATAGCACGGGACTCGAGCAGTACCGTGAATCCGTCGAGAACTACAAGTGACTACTCCGAGGAATCGTGCCTTGGAGTAGTTATCTTAGCTACTCCAACCGAGCGCATGCCGCAGAAGTGTAATGTCTCGATCGTGGCGTTTTTTGTCTTTGCCACGGGCTTTGGCGGTTTCTGCAGTAAATTCCGCAATGTGGCGCTCTATAAAAGTCCGGGACTGCTCGGGCGTTAGGACTTCTTGGTCATGCAGTTCCTCAAGTGCCGCGCTGATAAATTCCATCCGCTCATCGCTATTTTTTGTCTGTAAAACACTCTTTTTCCAAACTGCGTCAAGCACTCTATCGGCTGGTTCTTTTTTGAGCTGCTCGATAAAGCGTAAAAATCGTCCGGAATGTTTTGTATCGTAGAATAAATTATCTAACCCCCGTTCAGTCTTAGTGAGCAGCTCCATTTTTTTGACTAGCTCCTCGTCCGGAATGAACTCCTCACCCTGAGATCCCTTATACAGGTAGTCCCCATATTTTCCTTCGAACAGTCGGGCACTCCCAAAGTCGATGATGGTTGTACGGAGCTGCTGATTTTCCTCATGCACCATGATGTTGCGTTCGTGTGCATCCCGATGTGCAATGCCGCTGCGATGTAGCTGTGTAAAAGCATTCTTAGTTTGTTCGTACACGGTTGCGTCGAGTTTAAAGTTATTGCGTGCTAAAAACCCGTAAATCTCGCTGGAATTATGGCGGATAATCGCCGTTCTTTTTTCTATGTCACCGCCCGCCGGTACCGCCGAAAGCTTAAGCGTATTTTGAACTGCATCAAACAACTCATCCACACGCATGTGTTCTATATCCGTAAAAACTTTAGATGCTTGTGGGTGACGTTTGAGCACCTCACGATACATGCGCGTGGCCAGATCCTCGCCGGGCATTAATTCCATTACGAGGAGAGCAATCTTTTCTTGGTTTTTAACTCCATAGGTGCTTAATTGTTGCTGCATTTCTGGACTCAAATTAGAGAGCTCACGATAGAGGATCGGGCGCGGGATCCCGGCAATCGTAGCGGAACTTTTCTGCGCCTCAGCGATCGATTGATACGCAGCACTCTGGGCTTCAAACTCTTTCTTACCGACACTCGCCTCATACACTTTCAAAATTTTAATAGCCGGGGTCTCATCAAGCTCGATTCCCGTTTCTTTAAGTTTTTCCACTAACTCGGGCGGAAATTTGCCAATGTCCGCGCGAAAAATAACACCGTTATGTCCCTCGTTAATTTTTTCGACCCCGTGCAGAAGGACTTCTTCGAGACGAGCATCGATGAGACGTTCGGTCTCATTTTCTCGACTGGTGGCAGTTTTTTCAGCGGTTTGTTCACTTTGGCTTAGCCCCAGTTCTTCCGGACTCGGGCCATGCTCTGGATTTGTTGGCATGGCTACAGTATACGTGATCAGCGTTACAATAGTGTAGGATAACAGTATGTCGCGCCGTCTGCTCTATCTTACTATCTTCTTTGGCGTTCTTTTTGTGACTGGGCTGGTTTGGTTTGTCATCTCAGCTAACTCGCGCAGTTCAGCCCAACCCGCCCCTGGCCCGAGCCAACTCTTTGATAGTGATCAGGACGGTCTCTCCGACGCGCGCGAGACCGAACTCGGCAGTGATCCCAACCAAGCCGATACGGACCATGATGGCCTCACCGATCAGCAGGAGGTCGACACCTACACCACCGTACCAACCATTGTCGATACGGATGGCGACGGCTATAGCGATGGAGTTGAGGTGTTGGGTGGCTATAACCCCAAGGGTCCCAATTAATCGCAGGGTTTGGTAGCCTGCTACCATGCCGACTAAAGCCGCTCTCCGCCGCCTCGTTCCGCGCCCGTTGCTCTTTGGCTACCATGCTGTGCTCAATTGGCTCTCCATGGCGGTCTTTGGATTTCCGACCCGTCGTTTGATCACGATCGGTGTCACCGGCACGACCGGCAAAACCTCGGTGGTCAGTTACATCAGTGACACATTAGAATCGGCCGGGGTACGCACCGGGTATGTCAGTACGGCCACCGTTAAGATCGGTTCTGCCAAACGGCTGAACCAACTCAAAATGACCATGCCGGGTCGCTGGACTCTGGCGCGCATGTTGGCACAGATCCGTCGCAGTGGCGCTCAGGCCGTGGTGATCGAAACCTCCTCGCAAGGGCTCGAGATGTACCGGCATCTTGGGATCGCCTATGACGTGGCCGTCTTTACCAACCTGACACCCGAGCACATCGAGGCGCACGGTTCCTTTGAAGCCTATCGCAGCGCCAAAGAGCGACTCTTTGCGGCACTGGCTGGTAGTCCTCGCAAAACCGATCGTGTCACGGGCAAACCAATCAAAAAAATCATCGTAGCCAACTTGGATGACGCTAATGCCAAATATTTTTTGCAGTACGACGCCGACGAAAAATGGGGTTTTTCGCTCGCGGCTGGTGGTCCGGATGCCCACGTCTCGCTCACCAATGTGGTTCGGCCGAGTGCCTACAGTTGTGGTCCGGAGGGGATCTCGTTTACGCTGCGTCTACCAAAACGCGAGCTTCACAAAGGTAGCCCGCTGGCCGGTCAGACAGCAATCGATGTACGAACCAAGTTAGTAGGTATTTTTAATTTGCAGAACATGCTGGCGGCGGCAAGCGTCGCGCTGAGTCAAGAAATTCCGCTCGACAAAATCAAAACGGCTTTAGAAAAACTCGAGCCAGCCCCCGGGCGTATGGAACCGATCGTGGCCGGACAGCCCTTTAGTGTCGTAGTGGATTACGCGCACGTGCCCGAGTCGCTCGAGCTGGTCTACAAAACTTTGCGTGACCAGTTGGCCCCAGGTAAAAAATTGATCGCGGTCCTGGGTTCGGCCGGAGGCGGCCGGGATGTCGCCAAGCGCCCCCGCTTGGGCGCGCTCGCCGGTCGGTATGCAGACTTTGTGGTAGTGACCAACGAGGACCCCTACGATGAGGACCCAGTGCAGATCATCAACCAGGTCAAAGCGGGGGTGCTCTCTGCCGGTAAGCCCGAGGCCCACAAAAATAGAGGTGGGAGTGCTGATCAACGGGGTGTGGTGGCGATTACCGACCGGCGAGCCGGTATGCGCCGCGCACTTCGCGCGGCGCAACCAGGCGACATCGTGGTGATTACCGGCAAAGGCTGCGAGCCTGTGATTATGTCCAAAGACGGCGCACGTATCCCTCACGACGATCGTACGGTCGCGCGCGAGTTACTCCGTGAGCTGTTGGACAAACAATAACCCGCTGGTCAAAGCGACATACCCGAGTGTAGAGTGCTAGACCATGTTGGCCGTCGTATCTCCAAAGCGGACCTCGCGCTTGCTCCTGATCGGTGCTGCTCTGGTTGGTCCGGTTCTCTATAGTCTCCTTGCTCTCTACCGTTTGCACTATCCGGGCGTGCACTACGACGAACTCTTGTTTACTAACGCCGCGCTCGGTCCGATCGGTGACCTTTTTATTTTTAGACGCTGGCACGGTGTCACGCTCTTGCTAATGCCGTATATCGGTGCGCTCAAGGCCTGGTTTGCTATGCCGATTTTTACCTGGTTTGGGGTCTCGGTTGTTTCGATTCGGTTACCTAATGTGCTCTTGACCGCCCTGGTCTTGTTTGGATTGTGGTGGCTGGTCCGGCGACCCCTGGGAGCGCGCCTTGCCACGGCCGCGACGGTGCTTCTCGCTCTCGATCCTAATTTTATCGCGCTGACCCGCACCGACTTTGGCCCGGTGGTCTTTGCACTGCTCTGTCGAGTACTCGTCCTCGCGGTCGTGGTGTGGTTCTTGCGGACCAAAAAAATCACCACGTTGCTGTGGCTCTTGCCGATCATGGCGGCCGGCCTCTTTAACAAACTAGATTTTTTGTGGTGCATCAACGCAACGTTTGCAGCACTCTTTTTGCTTAACCTCCGACAAGTTCACACCTGGCTACGCACTACCGCTGGTCGTAGCACGTTAGTGACGTTACTACTCGGGTACGGTGTCTTTGTTTGGTACTACCTAACCCTCCTTAAACTGGGTAAGCTCTCGGTAGGTCTCACTGGTAGTGCAATCAAAGCACACGTCCTGCAGTGGATCGTGGGCTGGTGCGATGTTCTCTCGGGCGAGGGATTTTTTGGACATGCCTTAGCCCCCTACCGTACCGTTTTCTACGGCAGTATCGGCCTCACGTTGACTCTCATTTTGCTGGCTGGGTTCTACCTGATTAATACCCGCAGTCAACACCGTGCTTGGCGCAGTCTGTGTAACTTTTTGGTGCTCTCGCTCGTGCTGGCAAATGCGCAGATTTTAGTCACCTCGCAAGCCTCGGGTCCCTGGCACTATCTTACCGTGCAACCGATGCTTGCGCTCATGTTAGTCATGAGTCTCGCAGCCCTCTACGTCTGGGCCCGGCAGCATTTTGCAAAAGTCGGTGCCGGTTTGGTTGTTGTACTCTGTCTTGCTCTCATCGCGCATTTTGTGTTGGTGTACGGGCTCTCAGTGCGCTCCTATCGCCACCCGACCAACGTCAGCTGGTCGCCCGCGATTTATGACCTGCTCGCCTATACCCAGTCACACTCGGGTCGCTTTTTGGCGGAGGATTGGGGCATGACGACACAGCTGCTCGCTTTTGATCGGCAGCCTAATAAGTACTTTGACGTTACGGCTGCTTTTAGCAACAGTACGCCAAGTACCTACGCTAACTTTGCGCACGCGTATTTTTCGGCCAAGCCCGAGACTACCTTTTTGTTCCATACGCAAGAACTCTCGGTCTTTCCAGAAGCGCGCACCAAAGCCTTTGCGATTGCCGCTGAGTTCGGCCTGACCTTACACAAGGTACACGAGGTCAGCGACGGCAACCGAGTTATTTTTGAACTCTACCAAGCCCTGCCAAAGCCCTAACTAGATTGCTGCCAAAATCCAGTACAGCAGGAGGGTTAGTCCAATCCCAAAGGTCGCGCCGCCAAAAGCCTCCAGCGGGGTGTGCCCCACCCGCTCTATTTGCTTGGGGATTAGGCGTTGCTTATCGCGCGGGAGTTGTTGACGCAGGATATTGATGGCGCGGGAGTGTTGTTCTACAAACATACGTAAGCCGAGTGCGTCCCGGGTGACGATTACCGCCAGGGCCAAAGCCAAACCAAAGCTGAGGGAGTCTAGCCCCGCGACTAACCCCGCCACCGTCGCGAGGGCCGAGACGAGCGCAATGTGCGAGGAGGGAAACTTACCCCAGGCGTAGTACTCGTGCGGATCAATTTTGCCGGTTTGTACGAGCTTGATCAAAACTTTGGTAAGCTGCGTCACGACCGTAATCGCAATAGGCCAAACAACTAGCAGGAGTAGTGTATAGTCGAACCTCATGGAAAAGTCTCTCAATCTTACCACGCTCGTCTTTAGTGCTTTGCCGCTCCGTTCTGCAATCGGACCAAGCGTCGCTCAGGCGGGCAAGCCTTGGCTCGGTCTGCACGATGGCATTAAGTGGTATTTTAAAAAAACGCTCAGCACGTATAGACCCGGCCGGGTGAACTTTTGGAAATTGCTCATACCCTACAAACGGCGACTGCCTCCTGACGCGATCCTTGTAGTCACGAGCCCCGGACCCTTTAGTGCGACCCGAGCGAGCGTCTCCATCGCCAACGCCCTAGCCTTTGCTTGGGATATTCCAGTTGTGCCGGTCTCGATCGAGCAGCTCCGCCGTACCACCCCAATGCTCCTCGCTAAAAAAGCGGGCGTGGCCAAACGCACAGGGTTTTCTCTCGCGCGCCGCGCTTTACCTCAATACAACCGCAAACCCTATTGATGGCTGGGGGACTGGCGTGCAGCCAGTAGAACTTGCTCCCAGGCAGTTTCTGGCCTACTTGTGAATAACCTGTGGACGTGGTGTAGTAAATGGCTTAAGGAGTTCCCCTACATACCTCTTGACAGTCGTCAAGCGCCTGCGTATAGTTTTCCCCATGCACACGGGGGGCCGCGCCCGCTAGCAAACTAAGGACTAACCTGGGTACCCAACATAAGGGGTGCCGGGGTATTTTTTGTTTCTGTTCAGCCAAATTTGGCTAGTCCTTATTTTTGTCAGCGGAACCCAAATTGCACAGTTTGCCGTACTACAAGCACTCATCTGCTCCACCCCAATCTAAAAGGCCCACGTAGTCCCCGCGTGAACGCAACAACAATTTATTACTTAAGTACCACGTAGCTCGATGCCTACCAAAACTGCGCGCACTGCTAAAGCTGGCCCAAGCCAGAAGGCCAACCAAGGCCAGTCCTTGCGCAAATTCTTTTCTCCGAGTCGCGACGTTAGCGACTTGCCCAACTTAATCGAGATCCAGCTGGACTCCTACCGCTGGTTTTTGGAGAAAGGCTTGCGCGAACTCTTTGACGAACTCAACCCGATCGAAGATTTTACCCAAAAAGAACTCGAGCTACACTTTTTGGACTACTACCTCGACGAGGCTAAGTTTGATGAGGTAACCGCCAAGGCGCGCAACACAACTTTTGAGGCACCCTTGCGTGTTAAGGTCCGACTCGTAAACAAGCGCACCGGAGAAATCAAAGACCAAGAGGTCTTTTTGGGAGATTTTCCGCTCATGACCGATCGCGGCACCTTTATTATCAATGGTGTCGAGCGCGTGATCGTCTCGCAGTTGATTCGTTCTCCCGGTGTGTATTTTACCAGCGAGACCTCACAGGGCAGCACGTACTACGGAGCAAAACTGATCCCAAACCGCGGTGCTTGGCTTGAGTTTGATACTGATAGCAACGGAGTGATCTCGGTCAAAATCGATCGTAAGCGCAAAATCGCCGTGACCGCTCTCTTGCGCGCTTTTGGCTACAACACTAATGAGGAGATTGCTGCACTCTTTAAAGACATCGATAGCGATCCAGATATCAAATACATCGAGGCTACGCTCGCTAAGGATCCTGCCCGCACGCACGCGGATGGTCTCAAAGAAGTCTACAAGCGTATCCGTCCTGGCGACCTGGCCACCGTCGAAAACGCTAAGCAAATGATCGAGTCAATGTTTTTTGACTTTGATCGTTACGACTTTGGACGCGTAGGTCGTTACAAGCTCAACCAGCGCTTTGGCCAAAGCCTCCCGATCGATCGTAAGACTCGAGTGTTCCGCAAAGAGGATCTCATCAACATCATCCGCGAGATCATCCGGTTGAACATCGCTCTCGATCCAGCCGACGACATCGACCACCTTGGCAACCGTCGCGTCCGCGCCATTGGTGAGTTGATCCAAAATAAATTCCGCGTCGGTATGGCGCGTCTCGAGCGCATCGTGCGTGATCGTATGTCGACCCTCGATATCGACACACTGACCCCGGCTCAGCTCATCAACGCTCGCCCGGTCATCGCTGCGGTAAAAGAATTCTTTA
Source organism: Candidatus Anderseniibacteriota bacterium (assembly GCA_046350855.1). Classification (GTDB taxonomy): domain Bacteria; phylum Patescibacteriota; class JAUYIX01; order JAUYIX01; family JAUYIX01; genus JAUYIX01. The sequence goes on from JAXLZM010000002.1 coordinate 128,142, forward strand.
CCAACTCGCAGCTCTCGCAGTTTATGGACCAGACCAACCCGCTCTCCGAGCTCGAGCACAAGCGTCGTCTCTCGGCCATGGGTCCTGGGGGCTTGTCGCGTGAACGCGCCGGCTTTGATGTCCGTGACGTGCACCCTTCGCACTACGGCCGCATCTGTCCAATCCAAACCCCTGAGGGTCCCAACATCGGACTTGTGGGCCACTTGGCCAGCTACTGCCGCATCAACGAGTACGGCTTTTTGGAAACGCCCTTCCGCAAAGTTGAACGTGAGCTACCCCTCAGCGCTAAAGCACTGATTGGTAAAGCGGTCCGTGCTGAGATCAAAGATGCTGCTGGTAAGGTGGTTCTGCCGAGTGGACATACGGTCTCGGCCGCAGATGTAGCGACACTCAAGGCCGCTGGAATTAAAAGTGTGCCGATTAAACCGCGCGTGACGGATGAGATCGTCTATTTGGATGCATTTGAGGAAGGTCGCTCGGTGACCGCTCCCGCCACGATCGACATCGATAGCGAGGGATACTTTAAAAATCAAAAAGACCAAGTTCGTTCCAAAGGGGAGTCCGGTGTTCGTCCTACGGATGTGATCCAGTATGTCGACGTCTCGCCTAAGCAAATTATCTCGGTGGCAACCGCGTTGATTCCGTTTTTGGAACATGACGATGGTAACCGCGCCTTGATGGGCTCCAACATGCAACGCCAGGCCGTCTCGACCATTCGGCCCGAGTCGCCCATCGTAGGCACCGGCGTTGAGGCTAAAGCGGCTATCGACTCCGGTCAGGTCGTCGTGGCAGCCGGAGCTGGTAAGGTCGTGGCCGTGGATGCCAAGCACGTGGAGGTGCTGCAGGACGATGGCAATCTCAAAAATTACAACCTGCTCAATTTTTCGATCTCCAACCAAAATACTTCGATGCACCAGCATCCGGTCGTCGAAAAAGGCCAGCTAGTCAAAAAGGGTGACATTTTGGCGGACGGCGCCTCGACCGATAAGGGTGAACTCGCGCTCGGTCAAAACATTCTGGTTGCCTTTATGGCTTGGAACGGTGGCAACTACGAGGACGCTATCTTGATCTCGCAGCGCGTCGTCGAGAACGACCGCTTCTCGAGTGTACACATCGAAAACTTCTCGGTAGATGTGCGCGATACTAAGCTTGGCCCCGAGATCGTTACACGTGACATCCCCAACATTGGCGAAGAAAAACTTAAAGATCTCGACGAAGATGGCATCATCCGCATCGGTGCGCAGGTCAGCTCCGGCGATATTTTGGTCGGTAAGATCACACCAAAAGGTGAGACCGATCTGACCGCCGAAGAGCGTTTGCTGCGCGCCATCTTTGGCGAAAAAGCCCGTGACGTAAAAGATACTTCGCTCTACCTGCAACACGGTGAGTACGGCAAGGTCATTGACGTCAAAATCTTTAGCCGTGATCAGGGTGACAAACTCCCGACCGGCGTAATCAAAACGATCCAAGTCAGCGTGGCACAGTTACGTAAGGTTCAGCCAGGAGATAAGATGGCCGGACGACACGGTAACAAAGGTGTAATCTCGCGCATCGTGCCAGTCGAAGATATGCCCTTTTTGGAAGACGGTACGCCAATCGACATCGTGCTCAACCCGCTCGGTGTGGCTAGCCGTATGAACCTCGGACAAATTTTGGAGACGCACCTCGGTTGGGCCGGACTCAAGCTCGGCTACAAAGTGGCCAGCCCTGCCTTTACCGGTGTCGAGGAAGAGCAAATTCATGCCGAGCTCAAAAAAGCCGGCATCCCCGACGAGGGCAAGGTCCAACTGACGGACGGTAAGACCGGACATAAGTTCGACTTTAAGACCACGGTGGGTGTCATGTACATGCTCAAGTTGCACCACTTGGTTGACGACAAGATGCACCAACGCTCGATCGGTCCCTACTCGCTGGTCACGCAGCAGCCGCTGGGTGGTAAGGCGCAGTTTGGTGGTCAGCGCTTTGGTGAGATGGAAGTCTGGGCGCTTGAGGGGTATGGCGCCGGTCACACGCTGCAGGAGATGCTCACTATTAAATCTGACGATGTACTCGGTCGCTCTAAGACCTACGAGGCGATCGTTAAGGGTGAACCGATTCGCAAACCCAACGTGCCTGAGTCCTTTAACGTACTCGTCCGTGAGTTGATGGCCTTGGGTCTGGCGGTTGAGATGGTGGGTGGTCCGGTCGCAGAAAAAGAGGAGGATACGATGAGTCTCAAGGCTCCTGAGCGTAAACGTGTTACTAAAAAAACAGGCGACAAAGGGCGCGCGGATAAACGTGGTTCTGCCACGGCCAAAGCCGACAAGGCCAAAGTCGCCGCTAAGCAGAAAGGTAAATAGCCATGGCTGGAATTCCATCACTCTCTACTAAGGGAACCGACTTTGACGAGGTGCAAATCCGCCTCGCCAGTCCCGATGACATCAAGCAGTGGTCGCACGGTGAGGTCACCAAGCCCGAGACCATTAACTATCGCACGCAAAAACCGGAGAAGGACGGTCTGTTTAGCGAGGAAATTTTTGGACCAACTAAAGATTGGGAGTGTTACTGCGGTAAGTACAAGCGTATCCGCTACAAGGGGATCGTCTGTGAAAAATGTGGTGTCGAGGTTACGCGCTCGATCGTGCGTCGCGAGCGTATGGGCCACATCGAGTTGGCCGTGCCAGTCACGCACATTTGGTTTTTGCGCGGCGTGCCCAGCAAGATCGGTTTGATTTTGGATCTCTCGATTTTGGATCTCGAAAAAGTCGTCTACTTTGCCGCCTACATTATTACGGATGTGGACGAACGCGCTCGCGAAGAGGCGCTCAAGCAGATTCAGCAAGAATTTAAGGCCAAAAAGGCTGAGATCGACGGTAAATTTAAACAGTTCCGCGAGCAGCTCAACCTCAAACACACCGCTCGTCTGGCCAAAGCGGCCGAAAAAGAAAAAGGCAGCGCGGCCGAAAAGAAGAAGGCCGAAAAAGAGTTCAAAGAAGAAGAGGACCGCTTTACCGCCGAACACAAAACCGAGCTTGAGAACTTGAGCGAGGCCTTGGATACCGCTAAACGTGAGCTCAAAGGTTTGCAACGTCTGCAGGTCATCTCCGAGCTCGAGTACCGCGATTTGTCGGTTAAGTACGGACATGTCTTTAGCGCCGGTATCGGGGCTGAGGCTCTGCGTACCCTGGTCGCTAAGATTGATTTGACCCAACTCTCGGTCGAGATCGAAAAAGAACTCGGCACGGCCGTGACCAGTAAGCGCCGTAAACTCAAGCGCCGTCTCAAGTTGATTAAGTCTATGATTAAGGCCGGAATCCGTCCGGAATGGATGTTCTTGACGGTCTTGCCAATTTTGCCGCCAGATTTGCGCCCAATGGTGCAGTTGGATGGAGGACGCTTTGCTGCTTCCGACCTCAACGATTTGTACCGCCGCGTGATCAACCGCAACAACCGTCTCAAGCGTTTGATTAAGTTGAGTGCGCCGGAGGTCATTACTCGCAACGAAAAACGTATGCTGCAAGAGGCCGTGGACGCCTTGATCGACAACAACGCTCGGCGTGGCAAGGCCGTCGCCAGCGCCACCGGTCAAAAGCGCACCCTCAAGTCACTGGCTGACATGCTCAAAGGTAAGCAAGGACGATTCCGCCAAAACCTGCTCGGTAAGCGCGTCGACTACTCGGGTCGCTCCGTCATCGTGGTCGGACCAAAACTCAAGCTCCACCAGTGTGGTCTGCCTAAAAAAATGGCGTTGGAGTTGTTCAAACCCTTTGTGATTGGTCAGCTCATCAAGCATGAGTACGCCTACAACGTCCGCTCCGCCGGTAAATTGATCGAACAAGGTCGCCCAGAAGTCTGGGATATGCTCGACAAGGTGATTAAGGGACAGTATGTGCTCCTCAACCGCGCTCCGACCTTGCACCGTCTTGGTATCCAAGCCTTTGAGCCCGTTTTGATCGAAGGTAAAGCCATCCATGTGCACCCCTTGGTGTGTGAGGCTTTTAACGCTGACTTTGATGGTGACCAAATGGCCGTCCATGTGCCCCTCACGCGCGCCGCGCAAAAAGAAGCCAAAGAGATTATGCTCTCGGCTCGCAACATGATTAAGCCGGCCACGGGCGATCCGATCGCGCAGCCTCGTATGGATATGGTGCTCGGCTCCTACTGGACCACAAAACTAATGGCCGCCAAAGACCCTAAGCGTGTCAAACACTTTGACAGCCTCGACGAGGTCTTGATGGCACGCGCTACCGGTGCGATCACCTACCAGCAAGAGATTCGTGTTTTGATCGCTGGTACCTGGGTCAACACCTGCGCGGGACGCGTGGCGTTCAACCAGCTCTTGCCGCGCGAGTTGCAGTTCCACAACAAACAGATCGACAAAAAAGAGATCAAAAAGTTGATGGCCGAGTCGCTGGATCGCTTTGGTATGGAAGAGACGGCCGAGCTCGCCGATCGCATCAAAGATTTTGGGTTTGAACAGCTGACCGCCTCTGGTTTGTCGTGGGGTATGGCGGATATTCAGACGCCTGAGGGCAAGCACGCCCTGATCAAAAAGGCCGAGGACGAGACGGAGCTGATTCACGGTCACTACAAGACCGGTTTGCTCACCGACGAAGAGCGTCGTCTCAAAACGATCGAGCTCTGGCAAGGCGTGCGCGATAAGATCGCGGATTTGGCGCAAGCTCAATTGGTCCGGATGAACAACTCGGTCTACATGATGGTCACCTCTGGTGCGCGTGGTAACCCCGCCCAGGTCGCCCAGATGATGGGTATGAAAGGCCTCGTGGCTAACCCAGCCGGTGAGACCATCGAGCTCCCCATTAAGCACAGCTTTAAAGAGGGCTTGGGAGTGTTGGAATACTTCATCTCGACGCACGGTGCTCGTAAAGGTATGTCCGACACGGCGCTCCGTACCGCTAACGCGGGATACTTGACTCGTCGCCTGGTCGACGTCTCGCAAGATGTCGTGATCACGCACGAGGATTGCAAGACCAAAGAGGGTATCGTCTTGACCAAAGCCGACACCGAGAGTCTCGGTTTGCACTTGGCCGGTCGTGTCTGGGGTCGCGTGCTCGCCAGCAAGATCGTCAACGAAAAAACCGGCGAGGTGGTGGCTAAGGCCAACACTTTGATCGATAAGACCTTGCTTAAAAAGATCGAGGAAGCCGATCCCGAGTTGATCCGCATCCGTAGCCCGCTCACGTGTGAGGATGCCAACGGTCTTTGCCAAATGTGCTACGGCTACGATTTGGGTCGCAACAAAATGGTTGAACTCGGACAAGCCGTCGGTATCGTCGCCGCTCAAGCTATCGGTGAACCAGGTACACAGCTTACGATGCGTACCTTCCACTCCGGTGGTGTGGCCGCATCCGACATCACACAAGGATTGCCTCGTGTTGAGGAACTGTTTGAGGCCCGTCCGATTAAAAAGCCCGCCATCGTCTCCGAGATCGGTGGACAAGTGGCGATCGAGCAAGAGAGTAAGCGCGAGCGCGTAATCCGCATTACCTCTAAGGACGTCATCGTCGATCCGTATCCGTTGACCGACAAGGCCAAAATCAAGGTCAAAGCTAAAGACTACGTTGAGGCTGCGGCCGAACTCGCCTTGGATGGTAGCGGTAAAGACGCCAAAAAAATCACGGCGCGCTACGCTGGTATCGTCAAAAAGATTGAGCCAGGCAAGCAACTACTCATCACGCGCGAGGGCAGCAATGAGATGGTCTACCGTGTGCCGACCGCTCTGCCGCTCTGGGTCAAAAATGGTGAACTGGTCGAAAAAGGCCAGCAGTTGACCGAGGGTTCGATCGATTTGTTTGAACTCTTCCGTGTCTCTGGTACCGAGGCCGTCCAGCGCTACATCATCCGCGAGATCCAAAACATGTACTCGACGCAAGGTCAGCCCCTCAACGACAAGCACGTTGAGATTATCGTTCGCCAAATGTTACTGCGTAAAGTAGTGCGTGAGGCAGGCGACTCTGAGTTGCTCGAAGGCGACCTGATCGATAAAAACCAGCTGCGCAAGATCAACGATGAGTTGCGCGCCGGTGGCAAAAAGCCGGTCATTGCGGACGACTTACTGCAGGGTATTACCAAGGCCAGCCTCTCGACGGATAGCTTCTTGTCGGCTGCCTCGTTCCAACAGACCGCCCGGGTCTTGATCGACGCCGCTATCACCGGCAAGACCGATACGCTCAAGGGTCTCAAAGAGAACGTCATTATCGGTCGTGTCATCCCCGCTGGTACCGGCTTTAAGTACTATGCCGATAAGTTTGGGATCAAACTCTCACCTGAGATGTTGGCTGGTCTCAATGACGAGACTAATCTCGCCACGGCAGGTGTCAGCCAAGGATCTAACATCCCGGTCATCGCCCCGCCTGGTACGCAGCCGACCGCACAAACCCTCCACGAGGACGAGTTTTAAGCACAGAGTGCTCGGTTTTACCAAAGGCTAAACTACTAACAAACGACCGGCAGACAGAACCGGTCGTTTGTTTTATGATGGTCCTACACTTTCTATGGCTAAGGCTAAAACGAGCAAAAAAAAGGACCAGGCTGCCGAGCCTGCTAGCCCTGCCCGTCGCGGCGGACGTACGCCGGGGCGGCGTGGCTTAGGACTCAGCACCGATACCCGTCGGGGGATTTGGTCGGTTGTTCTGTTTGCTCTGGCACTCTTGACCCTGCTCTCCCTGTTTTCGTTTGCCGGCCTGGTCGGCGAGTATTGGCGTAAGTTTTTAGGCTTTTTTGTTGGGTTGGGAACCCTCATCATGCCAGTCGTCTTAGCCGGGGCGGGACTACTGATTATGCGCGGTCAAAAGATTGAACACATCCGGGCTCGTACAGCCGGTTTTATCACAACGGTTGTGGCGCTCTTGGCGCTTTTTCATGTCTGGACCAATACCGGTGAGATGGTCGAGGCAGCCAACGCGGGTCAGGGGGGTGGCTGGATCGGGACCCTCTTGGCTTTGCCACTGCGCGGTGGCCTCGGTTTGTGGGGAGCGGTGATCGTCCTGATCGCTGTGATGCTGATCGGTATTTTGTTGCTCTTTGATGTCGGAGTCAGCGCCCTCTGGGCTAAATTGCGGCGCAATCGACCCGCCAAAGAGGACATCCAGGTGCGTGGGATCGAGGAGACCCCCGAGGAGCCTGCCATCAAGACCGAGAAAAAGACGCTACTTGGTTCACTCTTTAGTCGTAAAAAGGTTCAGCCGGCTACAGATCAAACGCAGGCTGGGACCGAGGGCAACGCCAATGCAGAGGCTACCGACCTGGCCCAACAAACTCCCGCAAAACCCGAGCGTGCCAAGGCTGATCCCGAAATCCAAATCCGCAACGTGCCCGACTCGGTTGTCCCTAAGGGCCCAGCTTTGCAAGTTAAAGATATGCAGTATGAGTTGCCCTCACTCGATCTGTTGGATAGCAAAATGGGCCGACCGACGGCCGGTGATATTAAAGCTAACGTACGCAAGATCCGTCGCACTCTGGAGAACTTTGGTATCCCCGTAGAGATGGGCGATGTCTCGATTGGACCGACCGTCACGCAGTACACCTTTAAACCCGCCGAGGGGGTCAAGCTCTCGGCCATTACCGCGCTACAAAATGATTTAGCGTTAGCCCTGGCCGCCCACCCGGTCCGTATCGAGGCGCCTATCCCGGGTAAATCGCTGGTCGGGCTAGAGGTTCCCAATGTGGGCGTGGCGCTGGTGCGCCTGCGCGAGATTTTGGCGAGCCAACCGTACCAGAGTGCCAAAGATCCACTCACGATTGGCCTCGGTCGTGACGTAGCAGGCAACCCTGTCGTGGCCAACCTGGCCAAGATGCCGCACTTGCTGATCGCCGGTGCGACGGGTTCGGGCAAATCCGTAACGATCAACAGCCTCTTGATGTCGCTGCTCTTCCGCAACTCTCCCCAGACGCTTAAGCTCATTTTGGTTGATCCTAAGCGGGTCGAACTCACGGCCTACAATAATATTCCGCACCTGGTCACGCCTGTTATTACCGAGACCAAAAAAACCGTACATGCCCTGCGCTGGTGTGTGGCCGAAATGGACAAACGCTACGAGTTACTCAACGCCTCGGGTAAGCGCAACATTTTGTCGTATAACAGCAGTGCGCACGGTCAAAAGTTGCCTTACATAACGGTGGTGATCGATGAGTTGGCCGATCTGATGGCGGTGGCCGCCAACGATGTTGAGTCGGCGATCGTACGGTTGGCGCAGATGGCCCGTGCGGTGGGGATTCACTTGGTAGTGGCGACGCAACGTCCTTCGGTCGATGTGATCACTGGATTGATCAAAGCCAACATTACCTCACGTATGGCTTTTAACGTGGCCTCCTCAATCGATTCGCGCACGATTTTGGATCACGCCGGAGCGGAGAAGCTCCTTGGTAACGGCGACATGCTCTACATTACGGCCAGTCTCTCCAAACCTAAGCGTATCCAGAGCGCCTTTGTCAGCGAGAGCGAGGTAGAAAAAGTCACCGACTTTATCCGCAGCAAAAACGGTGCGCCCGAGTACGTCGAGGCTATCGCCACGGGTCAGGTTGGTGGAGGGAGTGCCGCCTCTGCCGCTGCCATGGGTGCGGGTGAGGAGAGTGATCCCATGCTCGAAGATGCCAAAAAAGTGATTATCGAAAACCAAAAAGCCTCAGCCTCCCTCTTACAGCGGCGACTCTCGGTGGGCTATGCTCGTGCCGCGCGTCTGCTCGACTTAATGGAAGAAAAAGGCTGGATCGGACCGGGCCAGGGGGCTAAACCACGTGAGATCTTTATTGGACGTGACAATGGCACGCTCGAGCGTGCCGACGACGCGAGTCTGGACGAGATCCCAACCCCAGACGAAGTTCCGCCACCGCCTGAGGATCCGGACATGCCACCGCCCACCGAGGACTATCGCGGCTAGTCTAAAACTTACTGGGCGATGGTGAGCAGCGAGACCCCGGTCATGTCGGGGTGTTTGGGTAGACCCATCAGCTCCAATACCGTTGGTGCTACATCCGCCAACACACCCGCCGGCGGATTATAGTAGGACATCAAAGCCTCATCGCTCTTGGGTTGGGGCAGTTTAAATTGAGTAGCCACAAGGTAAAATGGCACGGCATTGGTCGAGTGCTGCTTATCGATCTCACCCGTCGCAGCGTTGATCAATTCTTCGGCGTTGCCATGATCGGCCGTAATCAAAAGGGCGCCATTAACACTCAAGACCGCTTGCATCAGTTTGCCGATTTGTTCATCCAGAACCTCGATGGCTTGCGTGGTTGCTTGGAGGTTACCGGTGTGTCCCACCATATCGGCGTTGGCGTAATTGGCCACGATGTAATCGTAGGTGCCGGACTGAATCCCTTTGAGAATCGCGTCGGTGATACCGGCAGCACTCATGGCCGGTTTTTCGTCGTAAGCATTAACCTGCTGGCTCGGGATCAAAACCCGCTCCTCACCCGGAAACGCTTTTTCTGTTCCGCCGTTAAAAAAGAAGGTGACGTGGGCGTATTTTTCGGTCTCGGCCACATGCAGTTGTTTGCGACCAGCCTCGGATAACACTCGGGCCAGAGGATACCGAACATTTTCTGGTTCAAAGGCGACCGAGACAGGCAGAGCCTCCTCATACTGGACCATCGTCACAAAAAAGAGGTCGGACAAACGCTCACCCCGGTCAAATTTATCAAAGCTCGGCAGGGCAAAGGCCTCGGTCAGTTGGCGCTCGCGATCGTTTCTAAAGTTGATGTATACGAGTGCATCACCAGATTTGATTTGCCCCACTGGTGCCTCGTCACCGCCGACCAGGATAGTCGGCGAGATCGCCTCATCGTTGAGATTGGCGGCATGCGCTTTTTGGATGGCCTCGCGCGCCGTCGCGGCGGTCTCACCCTTAGCATGCACCATGGCGTCATAGGCCTGGCCTGTTTTAGCCCACTGTCCATCGCGATCCATCGAAAAATTGCGGCCCATGACCGTAGCAATTTGACCGACATGATTTTCTTGCAGAGCTTTTTCGACCTCGTCCAAAAAAATTAAGGATGAACGTGGCGGCGCATCGATTCCATCTGTAAAGAGGTGCAGGTAGAGTCGTTCGATTTTTTGCAGGGCTGCAAATTTAATCATTGCGAGCAAGTGATCGGTATGGGAGTGGATGCCGCCGTTACCGAGGAGGCCCATCACATGCAAGCTGCTCTTGTTTTTTTTGACTTGTTCAGCCGCTTGTAAAAAAGCTGGTTTTTTAAAAAAGGTCCCATCCTCGATTGCTAGGGTGATGCGCGGTAGGTTTTGGTAAATCACCAAGCCACTGCCGAGGGTGCGATGTCCAACCTCAGAGTTACCAAACTCGCCCCAGACCAACCCGACGGTAATCCCGGCCGCCGCGAGTGCCGCACCCGGGTAATTTTGTTCAATCTGATGAAAATTGGGCCGCTTAGCGAGTGCAATTGGATTACCCTCCGGCAGCGGGCTCAAGCCAAAGCCATCCAGCACGACCAGAACCACCGGCCTAATTGGCGGCAACGCAGTCGGGGCAGCAGGTGGTGGGGTGCTGTGTAAGGGCATCGCTTAGGGAATGGCTCTACTATACGCTATACTGTGCAAAACGACGATGTCACTTCCCGCAAAAACGGTGGTCTATAGTTCGCTGGCTTTTTCGACCTTGGCCATCGTTATTCTTGTGGTTGCCGCCGTCTCTGGCAGAACCCCGAGCGGCCAGGCCGCAACCTATGGCGGCGCCCAAATTTTGATTCCACCGGGCTCGAGTCAACAACCGCCCATCTCGGCCGGCCCGCCGCGTAACCAGCTGCCAATCCAAAGTCAGCCGCCCACGACGCAAACCCCCTCGTCGATCAATACACCACTACCGGTTAACGTGCCAATCTCAGCGGCGCCACCCCCGACGCTGCCTAACAACACGGTCAACACTCCAGCACCCGCTAACAACACACCCCCTCCGGCCAATCTCCCGGTGACACCACCCCCGACGCCTACGCCCGTCCCTCCCACGGTTCCGCTCAGCTCCCCGAGCTCGCCCTTGGCCAAAGTACTGGCCTCTCGTCCAGCCCGCACGTTGCAGCAAGTAACCAACCAAGTGATCGCCCCAGCCCTCGCCTTTTTGAGTGCCCTCAACCTGCTCCTCGCTACGACCATCACCCAGTGGTACCCCTTTTTGCTGCGAATTTTTTTGGAACCTGCACAAATTTTGTTCCGCAAACGACGTCGAGCCTGGGGCGTGGTGTACAACGCCCTCTCCAAACGTCCCCTCGATCTCGCCATCGTTCGTCTGCTCCAAGAGGACGGACTACGGGGACAGACCCAACATGTTTTTGCGACCCGGGTAACCGATCGCTTGGGCCGCTACCAATTTTTGGTGCCACCTGGGCGCTATCGTCTGGCGGTGGCTAAACCGGGCTTTACTTTTCCGTCGCGCTTACTCGGTGGAACCCGTCGGGACGATGTTTTTACCGCTCTCAACTATGGGGAGCCACTCTCGCTTGCCACGCGGGGCCTGATTCAATCCAACCTGCCGCTTGATCCGCCCCAAACCGTGCCAAGTCCAGCGCTCATTTTACGTCGGGCCAGTAAACACACTGCGCACGCCGTGATTGCGTATCTTGGATTGATTCTCGGGATTATTGCCGTCGTCGTGGCGCACACCTGGTTAGCTTACTCGCTGATGCTCTTGCACATTCTCGTCTTTGCGCTCTTTTGGCGCCTGGCCCGCGGACGTAAACCGGAGCCGTGGGGAACCGTCTTTGATCGTGCTACCCAGGCACCCTTGCCCCGCGCGGTCGTGCGCATCCACGATGCACACTACAACCGGATTTTGGAACAGCAGGTTAGTGACGGAGCTGGTCGTTTTGGGTTTTTAGTGGGTCGCTCCACCTACTATCTCGACGCAATCAAGCCGGGCTATCAATTTCCGGCCACGACTAAGACCAAATCACGCGATTACCTGGGCGGTATGCTACAAGTTCGGGATGAGGAGTCGTCTGTAGCGGTAGATGTCCCAATGGAACAGCTCGCCCCAGGTCAACAGCCGGCCCCACGCCCCGCCCTCAACCCCGCCGCCCCGACCGGTCCCATCGCACCCGCGAGCTCCGGCATCTAAGTCACGCCCGGCCGCCAACAATTAGTCACAGCACCGCCCAAATCTTTCACGAGCGGTGGAGTGTGCTCGTTGACGTTCTGCCAAAAAAATCGTAGAATAACGAGGCTTAAATTCCCAGGGAACCACGTTGTTTATGCGTGACGCCGCTCATGGTTAGCGGATTTTTTACGAGAAGAATACTGCAAGTCCAAAGCGTTGGGGATATCCTCAACGGTCGTCGTTTGGCTCTTGGGATTGCCCTAGAACGGGTGGCCCGTGAGACGCAGGTTCAGGCCAAGTATTTGGATGCGATCGAGCGCGGCGATCGTAACCGTTTGCCGGCCGAGATTTATGTGCGTGGTTTTGTGCGGACCTATGCCCGCTACTTGCGCCTGGACGAGGCCGTGATTTTAGAACAGTGGGAGCGGGAGCGTGGGATCGCACGGCACTTGGCTAATAAAGAGCAAGCGGCCCAGCAGGCCGTGCGTAACGGCAACACCCGAATCGACCCGCGTAAAGCTTTTCCCGAGCGTAAGCGCCTCTTACCGCGCCTCAAAATTACGCCCCTCGTTTTTAGATCGGGGTTGGTGGGGCTAGCCCTCCTTGCGGGCTTACTCTATCTCACGATCGCGGTCTCGAGCCTTGGTCGCCGTCCTGCCCTGGAGCTCTCGGAGCCGACCCACGACATCACGGTCAAGGACAGCGCGCTTGTCCTGGTGGGCGAGACCGAGCCAACCGCCCGTTTGTCGATCAATGGTCAACCCGTTCAGGTCACCTCAGATGGACACTTTAGAGAGACGGTCACTCTGCAAGGCGGGATGAACCAAATCAAATTGGTTGCGCGCAGCAAACTTGGGCGCGAGACCGAAATCGTACGCAACGTGCAGGCTAACTTGGACCCGGTGGCGGTGCGTAACGATACCCACGCCACGCAGACGGGTGGGACGAGTAGTTCAACCAGCCAAAGTGACGCTGTCGACAAAAAAGGACCGGTGGAACTGACGGTTGAGATTTTGGATGAGGCTACCTGGATCTCGGTGGATGTGGATGGCGAGTCGTCCTTTGAGGGCACACTCTTGCCCAGTTCAACCAAACACTTTGTGGGTCAGGACAGCGTAGTCTTGACCAGTGGCAAGGCTGAACACACCGCCGTCGAATTTAAAGGTAAAAAGCTAACCAACCTGGGCGAGGGTTTTTTGCGCGGTATAACCTTTACGCAAGACTTAGATCTTAACGACTTGTCCACAGCGGCGGCGCTGTGAGGCTCGTTTTTTTAAGTATTTCTTTATGCACATGTCATACACTCGACGGTACTGGCGTTGATCGCTAGCATAATTCATTCACTTCACACCTATGGCAAAAAAAGCTTCTACTAAAAATACCGTAACGATCGACCCCGCCGCCCGTGTACCGGCTCCGACCGGGTTTAAACGTGGCAAAGGCACTAAGACTGGGGCAAAAGGCTCGACCAAAGGCGCAGGTGTTAGGATCGCTAAAAAAGCGCTCGATCCCCAAATTGCGCGGGTTCAGGCGGCGCGTCTGGCGGTTGACCAAATCAAAACACGCTTTGGCGAAGGCTCCATTATGAAGTTAGGCGAGGCTAAGCGAGTGGATGTGGACGTGGTCTCAACGGGCTCGATTTCACTCGATATCGCCCTGGGTGTAGGAGGTGTACCCAAAGGCCGCGTTATAGAAATTTACGGACCGGAGAGCTCAGGCAAAACGACCCTGGCGCAGCATGTCGTTGCCAACGTGCAAAAGCGCGGCGGGATTGCAGCCTACGTCGATGCCGAGCACGCTCTGGATCCGGAGTACGCCAAACGCATCGGTGTCAAAATCGACGATTTACTGATTAGCCAACCCGACACTGGAGAACAAGCGCTGGAAATCGTGGAGACCTTGGTACGCTCCAATGCGGTTGATGTTGTTGTGGTTGACTCGGTAGCAGCCCTAACCCCGCGCGCCGAGATCGAAGGTGAGATGGGTGAGAGTCACATGGGGTTACAGGCGCGCTTGCTCAGCCAAGCCCTGCGTAAGCTTACCGCTACGATCGCTAAGTCCAACACGACGGTTATCTTTATCAACCAAATCCGCATGAAGATCGGCGTGATCTTTGGTAACCCCGAGACCACGACCGGCGGCATGGCCCTCAAGTTTTATTCTTCGGTCCGGATTGAGGTCCGTCGTCGCGCGCAGCTCAAACTCAACGATGACATCATTGGTAACCGCGTTAAGGTCAAGATCGTTAAAAATAAAGTAGCGGCGCCCTTCCGCACCGCGGAGTTCGACATTTTGTACAACCACGGGATTAGTCTCGAGGGCGACTTGATCGATAGCGGCATGATCTACGGGGTCGTGACTAAGACTGGCTCGTGGTTTAACTACGGGGACATCAAATTGGGACAGGGTCGCGAAGCGGCCAAACAATTTTTGCGTGATAACGGCAAGATTGCACGTGAGATCGGTAAGCGAATCTGGGCGGTCGTACGGGAGCGCGAGCGCACAGGCCAACCGGTTGGCGTAACGGCGATTAAAGGCCAATAAAAAGCGACGGGCGGGGGTTCCCGGATCCTAGTTGGAGGATCCATTCACCTCCGCCCTTTCGCTTATCACACAGTTGATTGTGGTACAGTAGGCCCATGTCTAAAAGGAATTCGACCAGGAATGCAACTTCGTCCCGTCGAAAAAAGACTCAGCAGCGTGTCGGTGCCTTTGTTGCCGTTACGTTGATTGTATTTGCCGGCCTGATTACGTTTTATAGCGTTACCGCGCTCAAGGGTAAGCAAGAAAATCGCGTCAACACTGCAGCTGCCAATGAGGCGCAAAACAATGCGGAGTCTAACAATGCGACCCAACCTCTGCTGCCGACCGACGAGCGTATCCTGCTCACGCCGGATGCACTTGCCCAGTACTCGCATACGCCCGAGGGTTCACCCATCTGTGACGCGCAATTTGTAAATAGCGCAGCCACAACGAGCGTGACCTATACCAATGCGACGCACGGTTTTAGCGTCGCGCTACCCTATAATCCAGACTGGGGAACCGAACAGTATCGTCTGGCACCCTTTGATGAGCTGCGTAAACCCATCGATGACGGGACGGGCAAGGTTAAAGCCACCACTCAGTATGGGCCAATGGGCGTGGGGGAGGGCTGTGGCTGGTATCGAGGGCTCTCGGTTTCGGTCCGCGAGGCTCGAGATTTGGAGCAGATCAAGGCCGATCTGCAAAATTATCCGCCTAGCCTGGCGCCCCGTGAGCATGCCTTAGGCAAACTCAAGACCGTCGAGTACGATGTGGGCGCACTGTGTGGCGCGCCTACGATTGAGGTTTTGGGGGACACCTATAATTTAGTTTTTGCGCAGCTTTGTGGAACGGACGAGGTCGAAAAAGACATTGTTAAGCTCAGAGAGACCGTTAAAACGGTCGAGTTATAACCTTAAACAGCTCCTCCCTAGCGTGCCGGCCCAGAGGTAACCCCTGGCAGGCGCGTCAGCGCCTCGATCGAGTCATCCGGTGCACTTGTGTTGCGGCCGATTTTGCCGCAGCTGGTGCAACGGTACTCAATGTCGTAGCCCGTGCGCGTAACACAGGTGCCGATGGGTTCCATCGGAGCTTTACAGGTCGCGGCGCGGTCGCCGGGTACCTCAGCATCAACGTGGCGCGACCAAAGACATGCAGGGCAGTGGTTGCGTACACTGGAGGGATGTGGGTTCGCGACCGCGCCACAGTGCACACAGGTAAATCTAGTGTTGCGGCCCCTCACGATAAAATTGCGCTGAGCCACAATGTTGGATGCTAGCTATCGGTACCCCTAAAGACCTAGACGCCTAGGCCTGGACGTAGGGGACCAATCCGATAAAGCGCGCCTTTTTGAGCTCGGTCGAAACTTGGCGCTGGTGCTTAGCACAAACCCCTGTCCGACGGCGCGGCAAGATCTTGGCGTACGAGGACAAGAACTTACGCATCAAGCGCACGTTTTTGTAATCGATAATCGGCGCTTTGTTGTCGTGAAACGGACAGGTTTTTGTTTTTTGGCCGAGCGCCCCGGTCGAGGCACCCGTCCCGCTAGTAATGCTGGGCATTAAAATGGAATGTCTTCAATGGTAATAGTTTCGCTCTCGGCTCCTTTGCCTGCAGACACCGTGGCGGCCGTGACGGTTGGTTTAGCTTTTTTGCTACCTTTGACATCGGCGTCTAGTTCTACCGTGGGGACGGTCTCGGATGAGGCTGCTTTACCGCCAAATTTTTTGCCGTTGCCAGTAGCGCTACCCGCGCCGGCACCCATACCCTGACCTTGGCCGTAGGACAACATGATCATGTTGTCGGCTACGATCTCGGTCCGGTAGCGCTTGACGCCATCTTGACCCTGCCAGTTGCGAGTCTGGAGACGACCCTCAACGTAGACTTTTTTACCCTTTTGCAGATACTGTGCGCAGATGTCGGCCAGTTTGCGCCAGGCCACGATGTTATGAAATTCCGCCTTTGATTGACGCTGTCCGCTTTGGTCGGTCCAGGTGAGATTGGTCGCGACCGAAAACGAGCAAACGTTTTGCCCCTGTGGGGTGGTGCGAACTTCGGGGTCCTGTGTGACGTTGCCGATGAGCATTACTTTGTTGAGATCCATGGTGGTGCGGTTAGTGATTGGTTAGTGAACCCAGTATGCAAGGGCTAGATAAAACAAATGTTAAATTTTTTCGTCCAAAATTTCGTCGAGAGATTTTTTGGGCTCCTCAGATGCCCCCGGCGGACCGCCTGCAGCCGCTTTAGACTTATCAACAGCACCCGCTTTTGCCGGACCTTTGTTGCCATTTTTGTCACCCAGTTTGCGATCGTCAAAGACCGGAAGCGTAATAGGCTGTTGGTTTTTTGGCTGCTCAGTAAGCAAAAAGCGAGTCACGTTCTCGGCCACTTCTAGTTCGGCCGTTAATGGATTGACCTTGCCGGGCTCAACCGAGAGTCGCCACAAGACGTACGTGCCATGGACCTGCCGCTTAATTGGATAGGCCAATTTGATCCGACCCCAGACGGATTCTTGCTCGACCTTGGCGCCGTGCTTAGCAAAGAGCTGTTTGAGCTCGGTCAAGGCCGCAGGCACACCGTCTTTGACGTTGTCGGAGAGAATGAGGAGGAGTTCGTAGGGTTGCATTAGTACGTGTAGGTAAAACAAAAAATTGGGCTGAACATGGGACTCCGCAGAGGGCGTGGGCCCAGGCGGGTTCAGAGAGAGCCACTCTAACGGGTCGCTTGACGGACGTCAAGTCGCTTTGGGCTCGACTGGTCTTTACAGGCTCCAGCCTCACGTGCTCTAGTGGCGCTCGTATGAAGCGCCTCTCCTCTTTGGCTTTTTTGACCCCATTGAGCTTTG
This sequence comes from Candidatus Anderseniibacteriota bacterium, assembly GCA_046350855.1. GTDB lineage: Bacteria > Patescibacteriota > JAUYIX01 > JAUYIX01 > JAUYIX01 > JAUYIX01. Next base: position 145,551 of record JAXLZM010000002.1, read on the forward strand.
TCTTACTTGCCCTGCTCTATGTCGGGCTGGCCGTAGTACGCCTGCGCTATCCGGGTTTACATTTTGATGAGTTGCTCCACGTCAACGCCGCATTGGGTGGGTTGGACAACACATTTATATATAAAACGCTTTTTGGAGTGCCGTTTTTACTGATGCCCTACATCGGTGCCCTCAAGGCCTGGCTGACCGGCCCACTCTTTGCGCTTTTTGGCGTCTCGGTAGTCTCGATTCGTTTGCCGCTGATTATCGTAACCGCCGCTGCGCTGTATCTTCTTGGCAGAACCCTCCAGCGTTGGGTTGGTTTGTGGCCAGCTTTCGCGGTCTGCCTGCTGCTGGCGGTTGATCCGACTTTTATTGCGCTGACGCGGGCGGATTCTGGGCCGGTCGTGTTGCAATTTGCTCTCACGGTCACTGCCCTGAGTTGCCTGGGGACGTATCTACGTACTCGCCAGCTACTACCTTTGGTCGGTTTGGTGAGCTCGCTCGGTCTTGGTGTTTTTAATAAGCTCAACTTTATTTGGATCGCCAACGGGTTTGTCGTCGCTTTTGTTCTGGTCTACGCCCGCTCGCTCTGGGTCCAGCTGCGGGCCAGCACAGGCTCGGTCAACAAAAAGTGGTGGCATGTCTTACTCTTTTTGGGTGGCTACGGCCTGTCGGCGGCGTACTATCTGCTAGCAAGCTACAAATTTAATCTGTTTGATTTTTTGTCACCCCAAAAGTTTAACTGGTCGGCACGCCTCGCTAATCTCTCCAGTAGCTTATCCGGCTTGGTGCGGGGTGACCTTTTTTACAACTACGCCTATGGCCAACTACAGTGGAGAGGGGCCAGCATCGTTTTTTGGATCGTAGCTGCTACGAGTTTGGTTGGTGTGGCGTTACTCCTGAGTAAACGTTTATACAAACGCAGTGAGCGTCAGCTCGGGGTCTTTGCCCTGCTCTTGGTTACTGCGACCTTGGCCCAGTTGATCGTCACGCGTAATGCGGTCTGGCCCTGGCACTACGCCACCCTCTATCCAGCACTCCAAATCGTTTTTGTGCTGGGACTGGTCGGCTACTATCGGCTCTTCCAAAAAACGGGCCTGCATTTTGCAAAACTTGCGAGTCTCCCGCTCTTGCTCCTGACCAGCACATACCTCCTCGGTGATATCGCCTACGTTCGAGCCCTAGGACAACCCACCAAAAATGTCTACTGGTCACCGGCTATCTACACTCTCTACGACTACACTCAGCGTCTCGAGGGCCAAGTCGTCTCGGTCGATTGGGGAACCCACACGCAATTGCTCGGACTCTCGCAGGATCCGGCCAAGTACCACAATGCCAGTTTTTCTCTTAACCGTGATCCGTTGCCGAGCGATGCCAAGAGACAGTTTAATCAAGACTATTTAGAGCGGAATGTAACTGCGACTGAGTATTTTATTCTGCACACACCCCGGACAACGCTTTTTCCTGCAGCGCGCAAAAACTTTTTTGCCCTGGCAAGCGCTGCGGGCTACACCCCACGTTTGGTGCACACGGTTGCTGACGGTTCTACCACACTATTTGAGATCTATCAGCTCAAAAAACTAGGTTAGCCCTCGATTCTAAGAGCAGCGCGGAGAGGGCGCACAGCATTGCGTAAATCAGCAAAGTGGGGTATACCGATACATCCATTTTGCGATGACAAAACCATCCAACGGGGCTAGCGAGGCTGTTGCGGCCCCGAGTGCCTCTCACATTGACCCTATTGACCTGCAAGATCCGCTCCGGCTGGATGATCGGGTCGTTGCACGTGGGGCCGAACAGTACTACCAAGACCAGGCTGAACTCAACGCCGAGGCGATCCGTTTACAGATGCTCGAGGCGATCAACCAGGTTGGGCTGGTGCAGCAGGACTACCAAGCCCGCATCGCACGACTCCAGGAGCTCCTCAAGCCCAAGGTTTTTGTCCGTAAGGCCACCAAAAAAATCTTGCGTGCCGTCAAGCATCGTCTGGTGCGCTATGGTCGCGTCCTGATCGCCCGTCGAGACGCGCTCCAAATCCCACGTTTTACCGATATTTATTTTACGCAGCCCGCAGAGCCCGTCGTCTCGGTTATTATTCCGGTGTACAACTTGCTGCCGATCACCTTGGCCTGTTTGCGCTCCATCCTACGTCAACCCGAGCGGGTACCGTTTGAGATTATCGTGGTGGATGACGCCTCGCCCGATCCGTTGGTCCAGTCCGTTCTCAAACGCATCCCGGGCATCACCTACGTGCGCCAGCCCCAAAACGGCGGCTTTGTGCGCAGCTGTAATGCCGGAGCAAGTCGCGCTCGCGCCCCCATTTTGTATTTTTTGAACAACGACACCGAGGTCTGGTCTAACTGGCTCACCCCAATCGTACAGCTCTACCAAGACCGGACGGTCGGCGCGGTCGGCTCCAAAATGGTGTATCCCAAGCCGCCCGCGCAAGCCCACTGGACGCTGCAAGAAGCGGGCGGGATCGTCTTTAAAAGCGGTGAGGCCTGGAACTACGGCCGCACCGACCGCGCCGACCTCTCTCACTACAACTTTATCCGTGACGTAGATTTTTGTTCGGGGGCGGGCCTCTCGATCCGCCGCGATCTGTTTGAGCGTATTGGTGGGTTCAACTTAGCCTTGGCTCCGGGGTACTACGAGGATGTCGAACTTTGCTTTGCTGTACGCGACCTTGGGTATCGAGTGCTCTATCAGCCGCTCTCGGTCGTGACGCACTACGAGGGGGCTTCCTCGGCCAGCAAGGTGCTAAACGGTCAAAAACCAATGAAGGCCTACCAGATCGTCAATGGCCAAAAGTTTAAGCACATGCGGGTAAAAGAACTCACACAGCAGTGGCCTAAAGAGCTAGAAAAATTGCCCCTCATCGCGCGACGCAAACGCGGGATGCGCATCTGGTTTTTTGAGTGGTTCATCCCTATGTTTGATCGTGATTATGGCTCGGCCCGCACCGTGGCGCTCCTGCGTGAGCTGGCCCGGCACCATACGGTCACGTTTGTTGCACGTGACATTACCGATAAACCGCGCTACCGCGAGTTTTTGCAGAACCTCGGGGTCGAGGTGGTCCCGCGTGGGGTCGGCTCTAACCTCACGCACAAGCTAGCGGTTGAGGGTAAGTACATCGACCTGGCCATCGTGGCGCGACCCGATGTGATGCACTATTTTTACCACCTGCTTAAACGTTTTGCGCCGCAAGCCCCGATCATTTACGACACGGTTGATATTCATCACATGCGCTTGGAGCGCGAACTGGCGCGTACCACCGAGCCGCGCAAGTGTCGCGAAATCCAAGGCCAAATCACACTCTTTAAAACTCTCGAACTCGAGTACGGTCGTCGCTCCGACGCGATTTGGGCCATTACACCGGCCGACCAAACCAATCTTTTGCGGTTGCTACCGGGTAAGCAAGTCGATATCGTCTCGGCTGCGCACGAGGCGCATCCAAGTCAGCGTACCTACGCTGAGCGCGAGGGGCTGATGTATATCGGCTCGTTTCACCATCCGCCCAACATTGCCTCGATGGAGTTCTACATCAATGAGATCAACCCGCACCTGCAACGCTTGGTGCCAGGTTTGACCCTCTCGGTCATCGGTCAAGCCGTGCCCGAGTGGCTCAAGCGCTTGGCCCGCGACAAAGCGGGGGAGACGGTCAAATTTATTGGGACGGTCAGTGACGCCGGTCTCGAGCAGGCCTACGAGCGAGCCCGGCTCTTTGTAGCACCCGTGACCTTTGGCTCTGGTCTCAAAGGCAAGGTAGTCATGGCTATGTCGCGGGGGCTGCCGGTGGTGGCAACTTCGATGGCGGCCGAGGGGATTCCGGCTCGGGATGGTCTCTCAATCGATCTCGCGGACGAACCACAACTGTTCGCCCAAAAAATCGCAGCGCTCTATTTAGATAACGCGGTTTGGCAGATGCGCTCGCAAGCCGCGCTCAAGGTGGTGCGTACTCACTACAGCGAGCAGCATTTTGCGCAAGAAATCAACGACTCATTTGCCAAACTTACCAGCCGACTTTAAGCTAGTGCACCCATGAAGCTCATCATCCAGATTCCCTGCTACAACGAAGAAAAAACGCTGCCCTTAGTGCTGCGGGATATGCCGCGTGCTATCGCGGGGGTGGACGTGATCGAGACGCAGATCGTGGACGATGGTTCGACCGACAAAACGATCGAGGTCGCACGCCAACTCGGCGTCACACACATCGTCTCGTATGTAGGCAATAAAGGCCTCGGCAACGCCTTTAAACGCGGGGTCGAACACGCCCTGGCCGCCGGTGCCGACATCCTGGTTAATACGGACGGGGACAACCAGTACAAATCGAGTGACATTCCCCGCTTGGTGATCCCGATCGTGCACCGCAAAGCTGACATCGTGATCGGTAACCGCCAAACCGCCAAGATCGCGCATTTTTCTCCGCTCAAAAAGTTTTTCCAGTGGCTCGGCTCGAGCGTGACCCAGTATCTCTCGGGTCTGCGGGTGCCGGATGCGGTCAGTGGCTTTAGAGCCTACTCGCGTGAGTCCCTACTTGAGCTCAACGTCACCTCCGACTTTAGCTACGTTCTCGACACGATTATCCAGGCCAGTAAAAAGCGGCTTAAGATTGGCTACGTCGACATCGAGACCAACGCGCCAACCCGTCCCTCGCGACTCTTTAAGGGGATGTTCCAACACATTAAAAAGTCGACCTCCAACTTGCTGCGAGTGTATGCCATGTATGAGCCGCTCCGTACTTTTTCGCTCATCGGCAGCCTATTTTTGCTCTTGGGACTCTATCCGGTTTTGCGCTTTATCTATTTTTATCTGCAGCAAGAGGGTCAGGGGCACATCCAGTCCCTCATCGTGGGGGCCATGTGTGTGGTAATCGGCGTGCAATTTTTTGGGCTCGCAATTATAGGCGACTTGATCGCCAAGCAGCGTCGTTTGACCGAGGACTCGCTCTATCGTCTCAAGAAGGCTCAGTTCGGCAAATAGCCATCGTCCACATCCCGGCGCTGCGGGTCTCGACCGTGGCAAAATACTTTTCGAGCAGGTTGCGCAGCTCCTTGGGCGAAAAATTCTGCACGTGTCCGGGGGTATTACCGAGCGCGCGCCAGTACTTGCCGCGCGCCATGTTGCCGATGCGCCAGATTGGCTCGCGCGGGACGCTCACGATCACGGTTTTAGCCACGCGGCGTAATTCTTTGGCGGCTTTTTCGGGTTCGTAGAGGTGCTCCATGACCTCGCCACAGAGTGCCACGTCAAAACTCCCGTCCTGAGCTGGGATCTCTAAAACACTCGCCACATCATACTGGACGCTTGGGTTGAGCTTGCGGGCCTTGTCAATCACTTCTTGCTCCAAATCCAGCCCCCTAATCTTGAGGTTGAACTGCTCGAGTAATTTTTTATCGACCACTCCCTCGCCGCAGCCGATATCAAGCAAGGTCACGGCCGAACCCTGCGCTGCCGTGCCGGCCACTTCACCAACCAAGGTATAGAGGGTCGTAAAATAGCGCCCGACTAGCCAGCGCTCGATTGGATTCTTGGTGCCGTACTTATTAAAAAAGTTACCAGGTACGTTTTGGACCTTGTCACTTTTGAGCCAGGCCGCGACCCGTCGCAGCCCCAGACTAACTAAGGCAGCCAGGAGTTCTCCCGTAATCCACCAAAAGCGCGAGAGGATCGCAGCGAGCACCGCCAACGGCTGACCCAGGGCTGGAGTGAGGAGCACCACCAGGGCCGCCTCACGCACACCCAAACCACCCGGGACGAACACCGCCAAAAATCCGATGGCCCAGGCTAAGACAAAACTGCCACCCGACAAAATAGGTGCCTCGAGACCGAGACTCTTGAGTAAAAAGAAAAAGCCAAGGCCAATGAGTAGCCACGCCAGAGCATAATTACTAAACAGCAGGTACAGCTCCCTAAAACGCAATTTGACGGGCGCGGTTATTTTGAACCGCTTAGCAGCGCGCGTAACGATAAAACGCAGGACGGGCGGGTAGAGGAGTGCCACTCCAAGTATCGCCAGGCCGATGTATAGGACGATGCCCGTGACATCTGTAGCCAGCGAGGTCGTGGCGAGTAAGCCAAGGGCCAAAGCCGCCACGCTCATCAAGATGCTCTCGATCACGGTGCTTAATCCGGAATGAAAGTTAGAGACCCCTTTTTGTTTGGCAAGGTACGAGCGACCGACCGCAAACCAGATGGTACCCGGGACATATTTGCCAAACTGACTCGCGGTCCAGGCAAAGATGCCATCCGAGAGACGAATGTTCTGCCCGAGGCTTAAGAGCACCTCGCGCCAGTTAAAGGCCAGGATGAGGTAGCCGACTACGAGGAGGACAAGCGATAGGATCAAGGGTAGAGGTGAGAGCTGCACTCTCTCCCACGGCACACGCGCAATCGCCTCGAGCGCTTTGACCACAAAAAAGTAGGTCACGACCCCCGCGATGAGGGCAAAAATGACTTGGCGCAAGAGGCTACCGCGGCGTTGCATAGGAGAGTGAGCTAGCTAACGCGACTCTTGAGCAAACAAAAGGCTCGCTCATCATGTTCCATAGACTCCGGCGTCGAGCGCACGGTGTCGCCGCGGGTGATAAACGAGACGACCTCCCAGCCACTACGACGACAGAGGGTTTTGAGTCCTTCCGGTGTAAAGACAAAAAAATTGGTGGGATCGTTGTTGAGTTCGTGTTCGCCCACTAGATAGCCGAGCGACTGATCCGCAATGTTAAAGGCATGCTTGGGCAAAAAGCGACAGACTTTGGTGCTGAGCAAGCAATAGTCGGCATGGCGCGCGAGGTGCTCCAGCGCGTAAAAAGGATTTTTGAGGTGGTAGAGAATACCCAAAAAGATGACCAAACCGTAGCGCTCGGTCGGCAGGGTGAACTGCGTATCCAAATCGATGTCGTAAATTTTGACTCGCGAACGCAACGTTTTTTTGAGTAGCTTAGGTCCACGCAACGCATTTTGATGCGTCTCAGCGTGGTCGATGAGCTGCACTTTTTTGACACCGAGTTTTTCAAACATAAACCCAAAGTCACCGTCAGCGCCGCCGATATCTGCTAGGGGTTTGTCACCGATCAGGGCTGAGAGGTTGCGCCATTTGCCCTGCAACAGGGCGTCCAGGTGTTGCACATTAGAGAGTGAGCCATAGGGATACCAGGTAAAGGGCGGCTTGAGATCTCTACGCATTTTGTCAAAGGCCACCACAAACTTAGGCAGCTCCCGTTTGAGGGTCTCGACGGTAATGGGCTGGTTTGGCATAGCACACGATAATGGCACGTCGTTGGCCCTGCTGCAACCATTTTGGCTATTTGCGCTCGTGCGGCCTGCCGCTGGCATACTACGCGCTTTTTGCTACTCTGCTGGAGTGTTTTTAAGCAGGCTGAACCCAAAGCAGATCGTTTGGCTGGAACGGCTTTTTTTGGCCGTGGTGGTGGGTGCCTACCTCTGCCTCGCGTTGGTTAAGGTCAAATACCCGGGTATTTACGCCAGTGAAATCACCCATGCCCCTGCAATTTTTGGGCTACCCAACGCCCCTGCTCTAGTAAAGCTCGGTAATTTTCCGGTCTTGGTCATGGCCTACTACGGCGCGGTCAAAGTGTACGTCGGTTGGCTGTTCTTTAAAGTTTTAGGGGTCTCGGTCTTGACCATCCGTTTGCCCTGGATTGTGTGTGCCGCGGGCGGCTTGGTCGCGCTCTACTACGGTCTGCGCAAATACACCAACCGAACCATCGCCGCCGTGACACTCCTCCTGCTCGTTTTGGACCCAACCTTTGTCTCACAGACCAAACTAGACTCTGGTCCAGTTGCACTCGAGTTCTTGATCAAAGCCTCGGTGCTTGGACTGTGGGCTACGCTCCTCAAACGCGCCGAGCCACGTCGTGCCCTCCGCTTACTGCTGCCGATTTGGCTACTCCTGGCCCTGGGTGAGTACAACAAGCTCAACTTTTTGTGGTTTGTAAACAGTTTTTACGCGGCGGCCGTCCTAGTCTACTGGCGCTCGTGGCTTGGCTGGTATAAAACCGGCGCCAAAAAAATCCGTCTCGGCTTGACCGCTTTTTTTGCTGGCTACCTCGCCTTGGTAGGGTACTTCTTTTTGATCCAAGAAAAGTTCCACATTCTTGAATACTCGGACAACGCCTTTAATTTGCGTGATCGGCTCGAGATTATTTTTGATCAATTTAAGCATCACGTTGAGGGCACGATTTTTTATAACTTTGCTCTAGGCACTCTGGATGAACCCTGGCTACCCTGGCTCTTTTGGGGTGTGCTTGGCTTGACGGGCCTGGGTCTTGCGGTAATCGCTGTAAATGCGCGACTCAGAAAATCGCTCGGTCGACAGACTATCTTTGTAACGCTCATCGTCCTCAGTACTCTGGCCCAAATCGTCGCGACAAAAAGCGCCAAAGCCCCCTGGCATCTCTTTGCCCTCTTTCCGTTCTTTACGATTTTGACGGCGACCGGACTGTATGCCATCGCCCAGTTGTTCAGACAAAAAATGCGTTGGGTGGTGCTCGGTCTGCTGCTACTTGGTTTTGTGAGTGCAGGGGTGCGGCTCCAGGCGCGTTACCTAGACGCCTACGATGATCCTCCCAAAAATATTCACTGGTCGGCCGCGATTTACGATGTCTTGGACTACACCAAGGCCAGTCAAGCTAAGGTTATCTGTGTCGACTGGGGCACCTACACGCCCTTAGCCGTGTTGGATCCGATTAAAGGTAAGTATCTCAATTATGTTTGGTACTTTAGACGGGAGGAACCAGAACGATACGCCGATACCGCCCGCCGCTACCTTGACCCCAAAAAAGGCTACCTGTTTGTCTTACAGGACCACGAGCGGGCTTACTTTAAAGAGGCGCAGGATAAGTTTTACGCTTCGCTCAAGGCGAGCGGCTACACGCTTGAGCCGGTTTTGACCGCTGGACAAGGGCCGGTGCCAGACTTTACCGTGTACCGCACCAAATAAACTGCCGTGCAAAACACCCCCACCAAACCGACCCTCTTCAAAAAACTCCAAGCTTGGCTGCCCAGACTGGTCCCGGCCGTCCTGTTTTTAGGGATCACTTTTTTTGCGACCTTTGCAGCCTATCGCTCGGTCTCGTCCTTTGATGGCGCCATGAACCTCCAGGTCCCCGTGACTTTAATTAAGGAGCACCGCTACGCAACCCACTACGGCTCCATTGTCGATTTTGATCATAAAATCCAGACCGGGCCTACGGTGCTAGTGCCCATCGCCCTCACGATCGGGGTGTTTGGCAAGTCGTTTTTCTCAGCCAGCTTGGTCAACTTGGTCTATCTATTGGGTTTTTTGGGTTTGCTGTTTTTGTTTGTACGGCGACTGGTTGGGCCTTGGTGGGCAACGCTGGCGGTCACTCTCGTTTTTGTAGTGCCCCGATTTTTAAATATCGCGATCAACCAGTATGGCGAAATCCCCGGCCTCTTTTTTGCCCTATCGGCTGCACTGGTGTTGGATCGGGTCGCACGTTCTCCCCGTCGACGCTTGTTGTTTGCGGTGGTCGCAGGGGTGCTACTCGGTCTCTCCGTCTTGACCAAGACCGTCATGCTTATCGTCGTGCCAAGTTTTGTGGTAGTGCTGCTCCTCGACCGTCTCTTAACCAAGCGGATTGCCTGGCGGCACTACCTGGCCTTTTTTATCTCGAGCGTTGTTCCGTATGCCGCGTTTGAACTGTTTAAACTCTGGATGCTTGGTCTCACGCAATACAAACTGTGGTGGGCAACCGAACTCGGGGCGGTCTCCTCGCAGGCAGGGGTTGCCGAGGGTACCTTTAGTGATACGCCCGGGTTACTCCATAAGTTAGTGACACACATTGGTCTTCTGGGTAAGGAATTTGGCGCTTCGCAGATTTTGATGCTCGCTCTGGTTATTTTGCCGGTGCTGCTGGTGATTGGTAAAACCGTTCAGCTCGTCCGCCAAAAAAAGACGTTTACCTGGCCCCTCTCATTTTTTACGGTAGCGGGGATCGCCTACTCCTACTTTGGTTGGTGGCTCTTGATCACTCCTACCGCCCGGGCCTGGCACCGCCGCATTTTGGACGGTGTGATTGTGCAGGAGGTGCTTTTGGTCCTAACCTTAGCGGTCTTGGTTGTCTTGATCCGCAAAACTACAAGCCGACCCAAAAAAATCGGGGCACTGTTAGCAGCACTCCTCATAGTACTCACCATGCTGTGGCAAGTCACCGTCTTTACTCCGCGCTTACGTACAGAGATCCAGGCGGCCAAAGTACGGCAGACGGTCGAGTACCTGGCGGGCAAGGTCTACCAGCTGCCCGAGGATGCCCGCATCTACGGCACAGGTTGGTGGCAATCCCCGCGCATGTCTTTTTTGTCTGGCCGAACCTTTGAAAGTATCAACCACAACCCGCCTCAAGAAAGTGGGCCGCTCACGCATACATACTTTGTGGTAGAACGTGAGGCCTATGCGCTCAGTCGACCCGAGATCGATCGGATTTTATCCTGGTTTGACTACGAGGTGGTCGAGAACAAAAATTCGGGCAACGGCTACTACTCGATCTACCAGCTCAACTACTTTAACGAGCCGCCCGAGCAACGTGGCGAGTAAGGCTACCTGAATGTGGTTCTTACTTTTTTGTAGCGACCGCTAAAATATTTTTGCCAAACCAGTACTGGGTCAGCCGATCAAGGCCCAGACTGACTGGAAAGACGTACGTGTCGTAGGTTTTAACTTGTCCCGGTTGCAGGGTGCCCGAGCGGCGCAGCGTCTTGTACGTTAATGCGGCCAAAAAGCCGAGCGAGTCGACGTAGCGAATGGTATCAACGCTAAAACCAGCCGCTTGTAACTTTTTGTGGAGATCAGCTCGTGTATAACGGCGATGATGCCCTACCTCTTGGTCCATTTTTGAGTACAAAACCGGAAAAGCTGGTACGTAGAGCATCAGCTTACCGCCGGGCTTGAGGGCCGCGGCCAGCTGGCGTAAGACTTGTTTGTCCTCTTTAATGTGCTCGAGTACGTTGAGGCTGTAGATGTACTCGGCTTGCGCCGGAAGTTGAGTGAGCGAGGCGACGCTCGCAAAACCATCCGCCTTGAGGGTGGCTTGCAGACTCGGATCCATCTCGACCGGGACGACCGAGTAGTGTTGCGCGCGCATAGCTTTGGCAAAGGTCCCGGTGCCCGCCCCAAAATCTACAACACCGCGGACCTCGGCTGGACAGTAACGTGTCACGAGCGACAGTAAAAATCCGTTGTAGCGCCGGGCCAGCGCCATGGCCTCGAGGTTAGAACGGCCGGTGTAAATTGCGCCGCCTACTTTTTGAGTGTGCGCTTCCATAGTTCAAAGGATTCGTTGTGGTACTTAACCGCGGAGTCGAGAATTAAGCCGATGGCGAGCGCCAGACTGGCGAGGATGCTCAGTCCCACTGCCAAAATCGCCAAGGGTACGTGTGAGACATACTTGGTTTCTATGTAGTCGGCGATCGGTACTAGACCGGCCGCCAAGGCACCCAGTGCGATTACACCACTCAGGCCCGAGAAAAACAGCAACGGTCGATAGTGCTTACAGATGGAGAACAGCGCTCGCAGGATGATCGCCCCATCGCGGTAGGTGTTGAGTTTAGAGGTGCTGCCGGTTGGTCGGGCGCGGTAAGCCACCTGCTGCTCGACGATCAAAAAGTTTTTACTGGCGGCTTGCAAGGTCATTTCGGTCTCGATTTCAAAACCGGCCGAGGTCAGCGGTACCGTTTTGACAAATTCTCGGGAGAACACTCGGTAGCCCGACAGCACGTCCGTCACCCGCACCTTAAACAAACGTGAGATCAGGCTGGCGACCAGGCGGTTGCCAAAGTTATGGAAGAGCCTAAAGGATTGCTCCGAAAAATCCTGCAAACGAGTCGCCACCACCATATCCGCTCCGGTTAGTTCTGCCAGGTGAATCAATCGTCCGGCCTCCTCAGCCGGGTAGGTGTCATCCCCATCCACCATCACATAGAGATCGGCATCCACCGCGGCAAACATATGCCGGACCACGTAGCCCTTACCCTGCCGACGCGAGGCGATCACGGTGGCTCCCGCCTGGCGCGCTTTGTCGGCAGAGCCATCGCGTGAGTTATTATCAAAGACATATATCTGCGCGGTTGGGAGGTGACGTGTAAAGTCCTCGACCACCTTAGCGATGGTCAAGTGCTCGTTATAGCAGGGTATCAGGACCGCAATCGTAGGCATACAGAATGGTCGTACATACTAGCAAAGTTGAACTCACTGTCTAGAGCCGCTCAACGCGACAGAGCGAGTACTTGGCTCGGGTAATATGTGCACTAAACTTTTGACAGTTTTGATCGAGTAGTCTCAGGTTGAACTCAGCTAAAACCCGCTCGATCCGCAGGTCATCCTGTTTTTGGAACAGCGCAAAAAGTGGATCGTGTGTCTCGGCTAAGGTAGGGCGGATAAACCGATCCACAAACCCGGCGTTGTCGTAGCGCTCGCCGTTCCAAGCTACGAGGCTACCGTCGATTCGAACAAAGCGATACTGCTCCGGAAAAAACGGAATCAAGTACGAGCGTGGACCGGAGCCAGGCAAGAGAACGGTCGCCGGTTTGGTGTCGGTGAGACGCGGTCGCACGTCAAAAAAATCTTGGGAGAATTCCACACTGCCAAAATCTGGGATGTTCATCCAGCCGATGCAGAGGACCAGGGCGAGCGACTGCAGGACGGTGCGTAGTTTTGGGCGAGTGCGCGGTATCAAAAATACGAGCGCGGCAAACGCGACCAGTGGTGCGAGCAGCTCGAGAGTTTGAGCATAGCGGTAGTCATAGTAAACAAAACCCCACACCAAAAAAGAGACGCTGTATAAAACGAGCAGCGCAATTGAGACGCGATGTGCGGCGACCCGGGCGCGTTGCTTTTTTAACAAGAGGTACGCGATCGCCGCGAGCGAGAGGAGCAACAGGGTTACCACCAGGGCGTGACGCGCATCCTGGAACGGCCACTGCATGGCGTGGATTCCTTTTTGAAGGAGCGCAAACGGAAAAAGCAGGATATCCCAGACGGAGTCGGCCGGTTTGGGTGCATAGAGAACCTTAGCGGTAAAGTAGACCGGTGACTTAAAAAACTGGTTGGCAAAAGGGAAGACCGGGTTGTGGTAGCGCGTCCAGAGCACGTACATCCAATGCCCGTTAGCCAGTAAAAATCCGGCGCCCGTGGCAACCAGCCAGGTTCCAAAGTACACTGCTCTCTTTTTGAGCGACCCCGACTTAATTACCACAACTGCGGCGGTGGTGCCGATAGCGAGAGCCGCGCCGGTCAATTTGAGTCCAGCTCCTGCGCCGACTAACACCCCGGCGCTTAAGAAAAGAGCGGCCGCCATCCGGGGCTTGGTTGAGTAGGCAGAGCGCAGCAGGAGCCACAGGCCCAACAAAAAGAAGACGCTCACAAAATTATCATTAAAGGTTTTGCCGTGTTCGGCCAGCGTAACCGGCGCAATAAATCCGGCTACCGCGATGAGGAGAGCCCAGAGGGTCGCCACTGTCTTTTGATAGTGCTGTCGGGTGAACTCACGCGCGGCCAAAAAGAGCAGCCAAAAGTTGAGACCGTGTAAGACCCCCAGCCAAAAAACCGTCACCCGGGCCGAAAAATGCGTCACAAGTAGATAAAACGGCAAGTCGAGGAGGGGGTTGATAAAAGTTTGAACCTGCGCGGGGGCGATATCAAAATCCAGACGACCGTTTAGAAAAGCAAAGGCGTTGTACAAGTGGTAGTTAGCGAGGTCCCAGTTGGCATCCTGTTTAAACCAAATCGCGAGCAGACCAAAGCCAACCAGCGAGGCAGCAACGGCGAGGATCCAAAGAACGCGACGCATGCTAGACGTTAAATTTAAACTCCATGACATCGCCGTCTTTGACCAGGTACTCTTTGCCTTCGGCGCGGACTTTGGCCTGCTCGCGGGCTTTAGGGTAGCCGCCGGCGTCTATAAGGTCCTTCCAAAAGACCGTCTCAGCTTTGATAAATCCACGCTCAAAATCGGTATGGATGACGCCGGCGGCCCGCGGAGCGTGTGCCCCACGCTTCACCGTCCAGGCCCGCGACTCATCTGGTCCGGTGGTAAAAAAGGTAATCAATCCGAGAGCCTCGTAGGCGGCTTTAATCACGTCATCGAGTCCAGAGTGATCCAGTCCCATCTCTTGCAAAAAAGCGGCCTTGTCTTGGGCCTCGAGTTCTGAGAGCTCCGCTTCGATTTTGGCCGAGACGGGAACCACAATGACCGACCCCGTTGGCTTTTTGTGAGCGGCCGTCACCGACGCAACCAGTGCCGTGCGCTTTTGTGCATCGCGGTATTGTTCTTCTGACAAGTTGACCACGTACAGGAGCGGCTTAGCGGTCAAGAGCCCAAGTTGCTGTGCAAAGGGTTGCTCCTCCTCGGTCAGTGAAACTTCGCGTGCAGCCTGACCGGCATCCAATGCACTTTTAAGTTTGAATAAGGCAGTTTGTTCTGCCAGCGCCTCTTTTTTACCGGACTTAGCCAGACGTGCAACTGATTGCAGTCGCTTAGTGACGGTCTCTAGATCAGCCAGCGCCAACTCAGTATTAATTGCGTCGATGTCGTTGGTTGGATCGATCTTGCCGTGCACGTGCGTTACGTTGCTATCCTCAAAGACCCGTACGACCTCAGCCACCGCGGCTACCTCTCTAATGTGCGACAAAAATTTGTTGCCCAGACCCTCGCCTTTGTGTGCGCCGCGCACCAGCCCTGCGATGTCCACAAACTCCACGATGGTCGGGACGACTTTGGCTGAGGCGGACAATTTGGCCAGAGCGTCTAGTCGTTGATCCGGAACGGCCACCACCCCGACGTTAGGTTCGATCGTAGTAAAAGGGTAGTTCTCAGCGGCAACCTGTTTTTTGGTTAGGGCCTTAAACAACGTCGACTTACCGACGTTGGGTAGCCCCACGATGCCGATCTTGATGTTCATCCGGCTAGCGTAAAGCGATCGCTTGCATCGGTCAATCCAGTCGGTAGCATGCCGGTATGCCCCAAGTGGTCCCGACCATTTTTACCGAGGAGGCCATCCGCGGCCAGTACCCGGGTGAACTCAACGAGGGTTCGGCCTACTTGCTCGGTCGTGCTTTTGCGCAAGTCTTGCGAGCGCGCAAGGTGGTGCTCGGCCGTGACGCGCGGCCCTCCTCACACAGTTTGGCTGCCAGCTTTACTAAAGGTTTATTGGAGGAGGGGGTAACGGTGCACGATCTCGGTTGGGCCAGCACCCCCTACCTCTCCTTTGCCTGCCAGCAGGCCGACTACGACGGCTCGGTCATGGTCACGGCCTCGCACCTGCCCGCCGACAGCAATGGCTTTTTGCTGACCGCGGCGCGCGGTAAACCCCTGACCCTCGAGCGGGGACTGACCGAACTGCGAGACCTGCTGCGTCAGGGCTTGCCCTATCGACCCGTCCCGGTCGGTACGGTGGCCGCCAAAGATTACTCGACCATTTATCTCGATGCCATCACGCGTCAGCGTATTATCAAAAAGTGCACGGTCGCGATCGATACAAGCAATGGCATGGCGGGCTTAGTCGTCCCCGCGATCTTGCAGCGCTTTCCGCAAGTGACCCTCGTGCCGATTAACTTTGAGATCGACGGGCTGTTTCCTGGTCACGTGCCCAACCCCCTTTTGCCCGATGCGCTGATCAAACTCAAGGGCGCGGTGCGTCTCAACAAGTGCGATTTAGGAGTAGCCTTTGACGGCGACGGCGATCAGATCGCCTTTATCACTCCTCAGGGTGAACTCCTCCCCGGCGACTTTGTGGGGGTGTTATTAGCCCAGCGTCAACTCCTCAAGCATCCGGCCGAGACGATTCTGCACGATGTACGTGCCTCCTGGGCCGTGGCCGAAGAAGTCAAAAAAATCGGTGGTCGTCCGATTGAGACACGTACCGGCAGCGGCCACATCAAACAAGCCATGCGCGAGCAGCAGGCGATTTTTGCCGCCGACCCGAGCATGCACTACTACTTTAAAGATTTTTACGGTAGCGATAACGCTGATTACGCCTTGCTCGAGATGCTCGAGCTCTTGAGCGAGGCCCAGCAGCCCCTGCAAGAGTTGGTTGCCCCGCTTAAAAAGTATATTCAGTCGGGCGAGATCAGTCTCCCGGTCACCGATCCACAGGCTGTTTTGTCCGCCGTGGCCACGCACTTTAAAAATGCACAGCAAAAGAATCTCGATGGCCTCTCACTGACGTACCCCGATTGGCATCTCAACATTCGCTCCGCTCTGGCGCAACCGATCGTGCACTTTAACCTCGAGGCTAAATCCTCGGCCCTGCTCAAAGAAAAACGCAACGAGCTGGCAGAACTCCTGCAGCCGTTTGTACAACCCAATTAAATCTGGACCTGCCCAAAGTTCTTGATCTCGAGTTTTTCAATTCGAGTTTCGTGGCGCCCAACTGCACTCTTGAGCGCAACCTGTTCCGTGTCTTTTTTAGAAAGCATGCCTATAATCCGATCAAGTTTTTGAGTTACGCCATCACTTTTATTGTCCAGCACAGTGAGGCGTTTCTCTATCTTGTTCAAGCGTAATTCATGTACATTAAATGCTTTTAGGAGCGCCAAAAGGGTCGTTTTTATCCATTTAAAGCTTGGATCAGCAACCATGTGGGTGAGTTTAGCAAATTATGCAGCCAGTGTAGCGAGGCTTCCTTAACAAAAGATTAACAAAACACAGTTTTGGCGAGTACTTTTGTTGATAACTCAGTTAACTACCGTAGCCCGGTCGCTTTGCGCACCTTTTGCATGGTCTGCTCGGCCCGCACACTCGCTTTTTTGGCATTGGCCTGGAGCAGCTCTAGGATAAACCCGTCACCTTTGGCTTTGAGTTCAGCATACTTTTTTTGGAGCGGTGCCAAATACCCCGCAATATTTTTAGCGACGTGTTCTTTGTAGGCCTCGCAGTTACGATCCTCTTTGTGACACTGGGTCGAGAGTTGCTTTGTTTCCGCGCTTGGGAACTGCCGGTCATGCCATTCAAAAATGGTAATGGGGCGCTGACCCTCAAATGAGTTAGCCCGCTCCGGGTTGATTACCGCCTTGCGGATTTTTTTGCGAATCACCTCGGCCGAGTCCAAAAGCTCTAAGGTGTTGCCGAGTGATTTGCTCATTTTGCCTTTGCCATCCAGGCCAATAATGCGAGCCGCATCGTTGACCTGTGCCCGCGGCAACTTAAACGTCTCGCCAAAGCCTTTGTTAAATTTGCGCGCGGCAATGCGTGTTAACTCGACGTGCTGAGCTTGGTCTTGTCCAACCGGTACCAGATCGCCGTCATACAACAAGATATCGGCCGCCATCAAGACGGGGTAGGCAAAAATGCCAAAGTTCAGTTTTTTATGCTGAGTGGCTTTTTCTTTGTACTGAGTCATGCGCTCGAGTTCGGCCACAGGTAGTTGAGTCCCTAAGATCCAGGCTAACTCGCTATGCTGGGGTACCTCGGACTGGATAAAAATCAGAGATTTTTGTGGATCGATCCCCGCCGCTAAATAAACCCGCACCAACTCCAAAATGCGGGTACGTAGTTGGGCAGGCTCGTAGGGAATCGTCATGGCATGCAGATCGGCGACAAAGAGGACGCACTCGTGCTCGCGTTGCAGTTTAACCAGCGGCTCAATGGCCGTGACCAAATTGCCGATATGCAGACTGCCCGTCGGCTGGAGGCCGGTAATTACGGATGACATAGCGCTATCCTACACTAGGCCCTAGTGATCAAGCCAGGGCCTTGGTGCAGTCTATAGTGTGTAGATTACGCTCGGACGACGATCGGCAAGATCATCGGGCGACGCTCGGTTTTACCCCAGATGAACTCCGCCAACTCGTTACGGATGCGTGAGTTGAGGTAGTCCACGTTGACTTCGGCATTGGGGGAGACCCCGGCCAAAATCGCTTTGACGCGCTCCTCGATCTCTTTACCGAGTTTGGCGTTGTGTTGGAGCGAGGCAAAGCCACGGCTGATCACCATCGGCTCGCGCACCATTTGGCCGTGAGCGTTGGTGGTCACGATAATGACTAAGAGTCCCTCGGCGGCAAGCTCTTTGCGATCGCGCAAAACGATCTGTGAGATGTCGCCCTCGCCCAGTCCATCCACCAAGACGTTGCCAGCTGGCACTTTAAACTTGGTTAGGTCGCCACGACCGGTTTGGTCAAACTCTAAGACATCACCGTTCTCGATCACAAAACTGTTGTGACGGGGGATACCCACCGGGACGGCCAGCTCGGCGCACAACTTGCGCCGCGTAAAGTTGGCGTGGATCGGGATCAAGTATTTGGGACGAACCAAGCGCATCATCAACTTGAGGTCCTCGTTTTTGCCATGCCCTCCCGCATGCACGTCCATGATCGATTTTTCGATGATCTGCGCCCCTTGGCGGGTAAGCGAGTCTTGCAAGGCTTCGATACCCCGCTCGTTGCCCGGGATAACGGACGAACTAAACAGTACCGTATCGCCTGGTTTGATCGCGATACTACGATGTTCGCCATTGGCGATGCGCATCAGCATGGCAAACTCCTCGGCTTGCGCGCCCGTGCCGATCACCATGACTTTATTGTCGGGGTAGTTGTTCATCTCACGAACATCGATCAAGGTACCGGGTTTGATACGGATGACCTGTAGCTGATGCGCGATCTCGGTGTAGGACTTCATGCCACGACCCTCGAGAACCACTTTGCGGCCGTATTTTTCGGCCAGGTTAAGTAGCATTTGCACGCGGGTAATGAGCGAGGCAAAGGTCACCGCGATCAAACGACCTTTGGTGTCTTTAAAGACATCCTCTAGGGTGCGTTGCACGTCGGTTTCGGAGATTTGGTGCCCGGGGTAGCCCGCATCGGTCGAGTCGATCAAAAGCGCCAAGACCCCTTTGTCACCGATCTGCGCGATGTGACCGACATCCGATGGCTTGCCGAGGGTGGGTGAGAGGTCAAACTTAAAGTCGCCTGAGTGCACGATCGTGCCATTGGGCGTATGGATCGCAAAGCCGACCGCCTCCGGAATATTGTGGTTGATATGAAAGATCTCAACCTTAAACGCCCCGAGCTGAATCACATCACGTGGTGTAAAGGTATTGATCTTAAAGCGATCTTTGTTGCCAAATTCTTCTTGGCGTTTTTCGATGAGCGCTTTGCTCAAGGGAGTGCAGTAGATCGGCGGATAATTGAGCAAGGGCGCAATGTGCGGCAGACCACCGATGTGGTCCAAGTGACCGTGACAGACCAACATGGCGCGGATGCGACTAGCATTCTCGCGCAAATACGATGAGTTAGGGATGACGTAGTCTACGCCAGGCAGAACCTCCGAGTCGGCAAACCAGGTGCCGCAGTCGATAGTAATGATGTCGTCACCGTATTCGAGGACGGCCATGTTGCGCTCTCCGGGGGTCTCAAGACCACCCAAAAAGAACAAGCGTAATTTGTTAGCACCCACCGCGGGAACCTGCATGGGCTCCTGTGTGGTGGCAATCTCCATACGGTAGCGTGGCCCGGCTGGTTTACCCGGACGGCGGACAAAGCGATCGCGTCCGCCTCTAAAGCGACCACCCCCGCCGCCACTGCGGCGGCCTTTATTGCGGCCGCCAGAGCCTCGGCCCCCCGAGCGTTGCCTGTTAAAGGGGCGGTCCGATCCGCGGCCGGCTTGGCCGGGACCACTCGGTCGGCGGTTTTGTTGATTGTTTGTGCCGCTACGCGGCGTAGTAGATCCGCTTTTAGGGCGGAAAAATCGTGCGTTCATATAGTTTTGGTATCTCCTTAAATGAGTTTTGTTAGGATCGAACGGCGCTAGAGGGCGACCGCTGGACCGTGAATTAAAATAAAAATTCTAAAAAAATGTGACTATGATTTGGGAATTCGTTTGGTTTTGATGTACCAGTTGTGGACATCATTAAAGCGATCGGCCGGAATAGTGATCGTGGTGAGCGCTACACCTTTGATTTTATCGCGCACCGCCATGACGTACTGTGGACTGTACAAAAAGATAGCGTGTAGCTCTTTAGCCAAGAGTTTGCTGATCGCAGTTTGTTTGGCGGCACGCTTGGCGGGATCGGTAGTTTGACGCGCTTCCTCGAGGAGCTTGTCGAGCTCATCGTCGCTAAACGAGGTTAAGTTGAGGCCCGGATCGGCGATCTGGGTCGAGTGCCAAAATGGGTAAAGGTCTGGATCCGCTCCCGTAACTTCACCAAAGAGCAGGACCTGGTACTTGCGCTCACGAATATGGGTCTGTTGCAGTTCAGCCACGGGGGCATTGACGATTACGACCTCAATCCCAACCGCCTCCCAGTAGCCCTTGATCATCTCGGCCACGGCGCGGTTTTCGGCTGTGTCGGCCGTCACGATCTCTGCGATGAGTTTGTCTTTGTCCTTAAACCAGCGACCGTCTTTAAAGGTCCAGCCGTCCTGCTTGAGCAAAGCCTTGGATTTTTCTGGGTCGTAGCCGTAGACCGTCACGTCGGCCGTGTACCCCAAGGCACCCGGTACCAACGGCGAGTTAACCACAACGCCGTGACCTTGCAGCACCTTCTCGACCAGTTCTGACTTTTTAATGGCATGCGAGAGCGCCTGTCTGACCGCATCCGGCCGTAAATACGTATTGGTGTTGGCATTAATAAAGAGAGCGTCGTAGCGCGGCAAGCCGATACTCAGGAGCTGCGCGTTGTTGTTTTGCAAACTGCCCGTCTCGCTAATGGGAATCCCCCCGACCGTGTCCACATCATTATCCTTATAGGCCTGCACCAAATCCTCGGGGGTCTCGTAAAACGTCACCGAAATAGCATCAATGTGTGGTCGTCCAAAATGGTAGGCCGGGTTTGCTACCAGGTGGAACTTCTTAATCTTACCGGTTTTGTCTTTGGTGAGCTCATCAAATTTATACGGACCCGAACCGATCGGCTTGGTGTTGAGTTCTGCCAAACTGGCGTTGGCACCTGGCACCGAGGCCCAGAGATGCTCCGGTAAAATGCCAAAGGTGAGTGTGGACTGGAAGGGCGCATAGACCTCTTGCAGGGTAAACTTGACCGTGCGCTCATCGACCTGTTCGACCGTCACACCTTTAAAGCCGAGATTGAGCGGGGACTGCCAGTTGGGATCCTGAATGGCCTTAACGGTAAAGACTACGTCGCTAGCGGTGAGCGGCTGATCGTCGTGCCACTTGAGGTTGGGACGCAGGACGACCGTGTAGGTTTTTTGGTCTTTGCTGACGCTGACCGACTCGGCCAGGTCACCGTAGAGTTTGGCCTCTTTATCGAGCTTAAACAAACTGCCAAAGACCAGCGTCGAGAGGTCCATATCAACATCGGAGGTAGGGGCGAGCAGCGGGTTGACGTAGCGCGGCTGGCCGACGATACCCAAGGTAATGCTCCCGCCCTGTTCGGCCACTACCATGGTCGAGTTGAGGTAGTTGCGGAGTCCCCACCAGGTGGCACCTCCAAAAAAGACCACGATGGCGAGCAGGACGAGAGTCTTCTCGGTCAGTGAGAGGGTTTTGGGGAGCAACTTGAGGCGGCGCAAGGAGGCCAGTTTTTCTGCCATAGCTAATAAGTGGAGAGAGTTAGGCGATCAAAACACGAGTGAGGGCGAGGCCGGCAAAAGCCACCGCAAAAATGATTGTGGCGTAAAAGACGATTTTTTCGGCACCACGCTTGGTGCGATAGACGTTACCTTCGCCACCAAAGACTTGGCCGAGGCCGACACCCTTGGGCTGAATCAAAACCGACACTACCAGCAAGCCCGCCGTAACCATCTGGGCGATTAGCAATACGTTATCCATGAGCGCTACTTGATATCACGGGCGGTGTCATATGTCAATTCACGGGCCGTACGCAAGTTGGAGCGAGAGTCCACGTGCGTCACGGTGATTTTTGGCTACTGACGGTCAAGATATTCGCAGTTGTCCGGGGTCGTTGCATTCTCGTCCACGCAAAAGGCGTAGGCCGTCTCGTCCTGCAAACAGGTGCCAAACGTGTCGACGTAAAAGCGGTAGTCCGGATTCTCCGGAGGTGGGACGGGCAGCGGTTTAAAGTTAGTAAAGCACGTACCAATCTCACTCAAGTCGGTCGAACCGGTGTTGTTAGTCGTGTTGTTTGAGGTGTTGTTGGTATTGGATTTGTTACCAGCCTCCAGTAGGGGGAACAAACTATTGTTGCCACAGTTGGGGTCCTCACCGATCGTACAGGGTGGTGTGGCGCGGGTGGCCGCTTGCGAACTGATAAAGAAATAACCAGCCACACCCAGCGCAATAACGCTGAGCCCGAGGGCGATCCAAGTAATGACTTTGCTGCTCATGGGAGTGTGCGGCCAGTATAGCTAGCCGTCCCGACCATGTCGAGGCTTATTGACGCGCGAGGCATGGCGTACGCTTAGGCGCCCATGGCTACCGCGGCGACCCGGACCATGTCGCACGTCTTGCGGCTTGCCAGTCCCACCAGGGTGCCTTGCGGCTAAGCGTTGCAAGGTAAAGACATGCTTGCCCGTGACCGGCATGCGCTTGCGCTTTTTGTGTTCGCGTTTTTCGGCGCGGGTCCCATGCTCGCTGCGTCGGACCATTAGAGTGTAGACATTAGGGTGCGATCAAAGTTTGGGCGACATTTTGCACCGCGCGCGAGACGGCCGCGGTTCCGCCGTAGATAAAGCCGTCCACGATCGTGCTGGCATGCTGCTCGAGGTAGTCCCAAATCGGTTGCGGTAGATTCTCTGGCTGAACCAATACAATCGGTGCCGTGGTATCTGCCGCGAGGTTGGCACCTGCTAATCCATCGGCAAAATTTGTACCGGTTGCAAGAGCAACGTTATCTGCGCGTGGGTAGAATTTTTCAGCCACTTTTTGCGAGGTCTCGTAGCGGTCCTCGCCAGCGATACGTTTGACGTTGATGCCGCGCGCGCTGAGTTGGTCTGCCACTGCTTGGCTGATGACCGACTCACCCCCGATCAAAAAGATGCCTTTAACGGTGTTGCCGATGGGGCCGTCCAAAAAGTCGAGTGTGGCCTGTGGTATGGAATCTTTGCTGGTTAAGAGAATTTGTTCGCCCCGCTCGGTGGCCGGACCTGCTGCCGACAAAATATCCGGGAAATTTGCCCCAGTGCCCATAAAGATGTTGTCGTGCTTGCTGCCGACTAAGGTCGCAATGGTCGCTGCGGTTTCAAAACGATTGTTGCCGGCCACGCGCACCACCGTAAAACCAAGCCCTTCTAAGTCGTTAGTCACCTCCTGGCTAACGGCGGAGGTTCCACCCAGGATGAACACTCGCTTGCCTTGATCACGAGCCAAAACCCGATCAATCTCGGTTGCGGTGGCGGGCGTAATGTCATTGCTTGCGGTCAAGAGCAGGGGTCCTTCGGCGTACCAGCGTGCGAGCACCGCACCACCTAAAGCGTCCGGCCAGTTTTCCCCGGTTGCGAGGACGACGCCCTTAGCACTGTGCGCAGTGGGGAACTGCTCTTGGCTAATGGCGATGGCAGTCTCGTAGCGGTTGCTGCCAAAGAGGCGTTTGAGTGAGTCGGGCACACCTTGCCCGTAGGCGCTCAACCCGTCCCACATGGCTTTGTCGCCGTCTTCGTAGCCGAGGGCCCAGACTGCCACACCACCCAGGTCCTGCGCATCGGCAAAATTGTATTTGTTAACCAGACTCTGGGCGTCGTCGTACCAAGTCTGGAATTGCTGTCCCGCTGCTGCGGTCGTGTAGGGGACCTGCGACGGTGCGTACCAGTTTTTGTTGTGGAGGGCGGCCTCCTCCTCAGCCTCGGTAAAAAGCAGCGGGCCAAGCCAGTCGCCACCCCCGCTACACGATGGGCTCACGCTTTTTGGTACGGATGAACCGCTCGTCTCCCAGCTGCCACCGTACCAGGGCACTCCGAGGATGAGTTTGTCTGGTCCGGCCGAACCGAGTTCAGCCAAATAGGTCTGCACCGATTTTTGTACGGAATAATTGGCGCGCCAGCTCGTGTCATAAAGAGGAGCGATCGGGCCAGCCGTGTCGCTCCAGCAACCCCAGTAGTCGTAGCCCATCATGATGAGGCCGTCAGAGTTGGCGGCGAGGGCTGCGATATCAAAGGCGCTGGTCCAGTCGATGGCGGGAATGTCGATCGTCACGGTCGAGCCAGACTTGGCCGCATGCATCTTGCTCGTGAGCGTCTTGATAAAGTCGGTTAGCGCCGCGCGATTGCTGCTTTGGATCAGCTCGAGGTCGACGTTGATTCCGTCCGCATCCTCGGCCACTACTTTGGCGACCAAGGCGTCGGCCGCGCGGGTGTAGTAGGTCTTGCTGGTGAGTAAGGCATTGTTAGCACTGACATCGGTGCTTGTCATAGCGTACTCGACACGCACCCCGTTAGCATGGGCCAAGTCGACCAGTCCGGCGGGTGCTGCGTAGTTGGGATTGCTCGTGTCGAGGTAGCCGTCAAATTTTACCTGCAACTTAAAAAAGACGAGCGTACTGAGCGCCGACCAGCGGTAGTCAGCTTCGGAGCCGTTCATCCAGTAGGGGTGAAAACCATAGACTTTGTGTGCCGTGGCGGTGCTGGGGGTGACGGACTGCGCACTCGGTCCTGTATTGAGGCTGCTCGGTTGCTCAACCGTGTGGGCAAACTGCTTGTGCGCATTGAGCTGATCTTGTTCAGCTCGAGAGGAGGTAAATCCTGCCGGTGCGCCGCCCGCAGTCTGGGCCGCTGCTCGTGCGGCTGTTGGTGCGGTAAAAATCTGCTGCACAAAGGGCAGTGACAAAACGAGCAGACTGACAGCGGCAAGCCGACGATACCTCATAAGGGCATCCTAGCAGACCAATTGTGATCTCGCTGTTAACCGTTATACTAAAGCGGTATGAGCAAGAGAACGCAGCGCGGCCTCATTATTCTGGGATCTTTTGCAGTCCTCGCCATCGCTGCGGTGATCGTGGCCTACGGCGACGAGATCGTGACGTTTGTATCAGGGCCAGCCAAAAAAAATACCGTGAACACTGTACAGTCGGCTGACAGTGCAGCATATAGGGCAAAGCTTGATGCATATCTTAAGGCTGACACTTCGGCTAAGCGCATTACCGACGCAGAAAAAAATAAAAAAATTACCCATTCTGAAGCATTGGTTCAGTATCTTAAACTCGCCCTTGATCCTGCCTCATTGGAACCTAGTTTTGTTGGAACCGTACAATTTGATCCGCAATTTACTGGCCCCGATCCTTTTCAGAATGCAATAACAGAAAGTTTTTCTAATAGAAAGCAATTTTCTCCCGCGCAACTTAAGGAAATTGACCGCTTGACCGCACCTGCGACTGAAGATGGAAAAGTTTCGTATAACCTAAAGGCGCAAATTTCCATTATTGAAATCCCAAGGTCATTTGTTTGTAATCCACCAATAACCAATGCGATCTGTGGGAAAAACTTTATGATACATAAGGAAAGTGATCAAGATTTTACAAGAGCAAAAATTGTTCTTAGTCAGCTCGAATCTGACTATACTCAGTCGCAAGACAGCAGCAAGGGATTTTCCTTTACGCCACCCCGTCATGACGGAAATTGCCAAGACAAACGAACTAATGGTCTTATCGATGTATATCTTGTAAAGAATTTACCCTCTTACGCTGATGGCTTTGCGGTGCCCTGTCTTGATTCTTATGGGGTATACCAGGGAGGATATATTCAACTAAGCAGCGAAATTCCTCTGGATGTAATTCCATTTACAGCCACACATGAATTCACGCACCTCTTGCAATTTGAAGCCGGGCAATTAAAAGGCAACGCAAACGCTACCTTTATTGAGGGCGGTGCAGAGGTTCGTCTAACCACTATGAGCTGGGTACGCCAGTGGAAAGTGGCTATCTACAAATGGCCAGTTTTGCCCAATATATGCCCGTCACTTCTCCTTGACGTTCCCGATGTGTATCCTCCCAGACCAGAAGATAGGCCGTTGTATGGCATTTATTATCTTGAGAGACTCTAGAAAAGAACTAACAAATGCTGTATTAAAAGCTACCTGGACTGTGGTAGTTCACTTAAGGTTTTCAAAATGCACTTGGCAGTGCTTTGAAGTTTACCGATTCCAAAAATGGAACAGGAACGTGCAAGTTTTCTGATACTAAGAGGACTACTCGCTTTCGGCTACGCTGGTTATGTCATCGTCGGTTTGCCCGAGGGCAGTCTGTACCCGCGATTGGCAACGGGTGCCTTCGTCACCAGTCAATCACCCCAAACGCCTTTTCATTATTCATATCCAGTAAGTATCCGAACACATTGCGCGCGGCGGGGTTGCTTTTTGGCGAGGTAGTCTTGTAAAAAATGATGGCAGTCTTGAAAAAAAATAAAGTATTAACTTTGTCAAAGGACGATGGAAATTCCCCTACGCTTAGTCGCACAATGGATGTCGCTCAAATGGCTTCCGCTGACACCTATTTTGTACAAGGACTCTCGCTCGACAAGGGGGATGGCATCCAGTTTGAATACACTTTTAAATTTTTATGCTCCGGCCCAGATGATGATATTTCCGATAATACTTCAGCTGGCAGTGGGCTTGAGAGTTGCCCCATTGACGATGATGACGAAACGGGCACGATCAAGCAAACTCACAACGCCTCATGTGATTACGGCGGAGTTTGTACTCAAGTAAACCCGCCACCGCAACAGCAAACGTACAGCGAAGGCTCACGTTTAGCATGCGCACCACTCTACGAGAACTATGGGACACAAAATCAGATCCGTCGTGATTACTTTGAGCAGCACCACCTAGAGGGAGGGCTGCCAGTGGCCAACACCGAGCAGTGCAACCAAAACCTATGGTTTTTTGTGTATCTCGATAGTAATAAAAACGGCGTGATTGATGCTTGTGGTAATGATTATGACCCACCCTGTGCCTCTGGTAGAACACCAGACCAGCGGCTCTCAGGCGCGACCGTACATGTCGAAAGTCAAACAGACCATACTAAATACTTGGATGTTACGACTAACAGCATTGGTGAATATCAATCAGGCGACATCCCAGCGGACAAGTACCAGATCTCGGCAAGTAAGTCCGGGACACTGCCAACTAACCAGTCCAGTTATCTAATTGACACGACCAAGTCGTACGGTAAAGTTTTCAATTTTTTGCTCACGCCTAATTAGCGGAGTTGCTGGCTGAGTTCGTGCGCGGCTTTTTTGCCGATGAGTTTACCGAGTTCCGTCTCGCTGGCATCAGCGATGGCACTTACCGTGCCGTACTTTTGAATGAGGAGTCGCTTTTTAGCGGGACCGATGCCGACGATCTCATCCAGGACCGAGCGGCGGCTGCGCTTGCCCCGGACCTGTCGGTGGAACGTAATGGCAAAACGATGCGCCTCGTCGCGCATGCGCTGGACGAGATGCAGCTCACTCGATCCTGCCGGTAGTCGCACCGAGTCGGCTTTGTTCGGGACGAACAACTCCTCCTCACGCTTGGCAAGGCCAGTCAGCGGAATGTCGAGATCAAGCTCACGTAAAATTTGCAGCGCGGCACCGAGCTGCGGCTTGCCTCCATCCACAATGATCAAGTCCGGCTTGGGCCAACGTGGATCATTGGTCACTAAGTGACGTAGGCGACGTCTTAGGACTTCTTTGAGCATGCCGACGTCGTTGGGTTCTTCCCGCAAGAGTCCTGGCAATCTTAAAACGCCGATAAGCCTGCTTGTTGGGCCTGCCTTTGTCAAAAACGACCATCGAGCCGACCGCCGAGGTGCCTTGGATGTTGGAGATATCGTAAATCTCGACGCGGTCCAAGCCGGCGTTGGCAGAACCGGTACCTATAGCCGCCTTTTTTTTAAGCGGAGGCGTAAGCGCCTTGGCCAAGCCCGCGAGCGCCGCCTGTACGTTGAGATCAGCCGCTGCCCACTCGTGGGTTTTGCGCGCTCTAAATTCTTGGGCGTTTTCTTCGGCCATGGCGAGGAGGCGCTTGTTGAGACCGGCGCGGGGGACCACGATTTGCGGGGCGTGTTTGAGCTCGAGGGCCTGTGTGCGTGTACGGAGCAGCTGGGTCAGGGCCACTTGGTCGGACAATTTGGTGCCGAGGATGAGCTGTTTAGGTATAAAGGTAGCTTGCTCGTAGTGCTCGACGATGAGGCGACGCAGCACTTCCTCGTCCGTGGCGCCCGCCGCGAGCGTCACCACAAAATGCTCTTGACCGAGCACCTTGCCGTCTCTAATTAACATAAGTGCTGCAAAGGCGCGGTTGCGCTCGCGGTCGGTCACGACCCCTAGCACATCTTGATTAGTAAAACGGGGTGAGAGCACGACTTGCTTTGCGGTGAGGTGTTCGATTTGCTTAATTTGGTCGCGCAACCGCGCGGCGCGTTCAAACAAATGTGCGGCAGCGGCGCGCTCCATCTCTCGGCGCAGATCCTGCATGACAAAGTCGAGCTTGCCCTCGAGAAAGAGTAGGACCTTATCGATCACGGCGCGATAGTCCTCGCGAGAAATATTCTCGATGCAGGGGGCGTCGCAGCGACCCATGTGGTAGCGCAGGCACGGTCGGTAGCCGCGCGCTTTAATCGTGCCGGCCGGTGCTGCCTTAGACCCAGGTGAGGCCGAGACCTGCAAATCGAGGTCGCAGGTCCGGTACGGAAAAATCCGCTGCAATAAGCGCAGCGTATCGCGCACCGCAAAGCTATTGGTAAACGGCCCAAAATAGCGGGCGCCATCTTTTGCGACCCGACGCACCGTCTCGACCTGCGGAAAATCTTCCTGCACCGTCACCTTAATAAACAAATAGTGCTTATCGTCTTTGAGGACCACGTTGTAGCGAGGCTCATACTTTTTAATGAGGATTGACTCGAGGATCAGCGCCTCCATCTCGCTGCTCACCACGATGGTCTCGATGTCGGCCACCTGACGCATCATGGAGAACTTGGCCGGCGCAAAGTTGGGTGTGGTATGGAAGTACGAGCGCACGCGGTTGCGCAAGACCTTGGCCTTGCCCACGTACAAAACCGTTCCACCGCTGTCTCTAAATAAATAGCAGCCCGGTTTTTTGGGTAACGTCGCCAACCGTTGCGTAATTTTTTTGCTCAAGGGTGAACCCGACATCCTAGCCATGCTAAACGAACAGAGTACGGTCTTTTTGTGGTCCAGTCAACCGTGGTATACTCCTGGCACTCCCATGAAAGGCTCAACGATTTTGTATATTCTCGCGGGTCTCATCCTCATCGCCTTTGCCGGTTTTTTGATCTACTGGCGCGCGTTTGAGGTGGCGACCGGCGTGCAGTTGTACGGACGCTAAACCGGTTGCTCAACAAGTAGCTAGTTGCTAGCATCTAATCCGCTACGGGAGGTGGCAGATGTCCCTTTGGATCATAGGAGTCTTTGCACTTCTGGGAGTTGTTCTTTTTTGCATCGCGCGTGCCCACGCCTACAGTCGCACACCCCTGGCAACCTTGGGGGTCATTCGGGACGCTCTGGAAGAACCGTTCATCCGCGTGGATGACCGCACGACTGCCGAGCCCAACATCCGGCTGCGCAATCGACACCTAGACGTGTCGTATCTCTTGGACGAGTCCAAGGGGCAACGGCGACAAGTGTTCTTCTTTGTGCACGAACGCACCGGATTCTCCGTTCGCATCAAGCGCCGGCCAGAGTCCATCCGGATCATGGTCAACGGGGCCCAAGTCGTAGTGCTCGACCGTCCCTCGCGTGATCTAGTCAGGCGCATGATCGAGCGGGTGCTCGAGGCGGTGGACGAACTCCCCGAGCCCGGTTTGCCGCAGCTGGTCAGCGCATGAGCTACCGGCGCCATCCGGGCAGTATCAGGTCGAGCGTTCTCTATCCAGAGGACGCTCGTTTTTTATATGTGCGTGTACTTGTGTGCTGGTGGACTTGCCAAGGGTCTGACAAGGCCGTATACTGGCCGGTTTGCCCCTGGGGTCCAGTTAGTGGGTCTTGGTTCTACCCTTGATCGCTCGGAGATTTTGCGATAGGCTCTGGGCTTATGTTCGATCGAATTGTGATCCGCGGGGCGCGGGTCCATAACCTTAAGAACATCAATCTCGAGATCCCGCGCGATAAGTTTGTCGTGATCACGGGTTTGTCGGGATCGGGAAAATCCTCGCTGGCTTTTGACACGATTTATGCCGAGGGTCAGCGCCGCTATGTCGAGTCGTTGTCGGCCTATGCTCGGCAGTTTTTGGGTTTGATGGACAAGCCGGACGTGGATCAGATCGAAGGCTTATCGCCGGCGATTTCGATCGACCAAAAATCCAGCTCGCGCAACCCGCGCTCGACGGTCGGCACCATCACTGAGATTTATGACTACCTGCGTTTGCTCTTTGCGCGCGTGGGTCATCCGCATTGTCCCAACTGTGGTCGTGAGGTGGCACGCCAGAGTGTCTCGCAGATCGTCGATCTCATTACAAAGTTCCCCGCCAACACACGCGTCTTGGTGATGGCTCCGATGGTGCGTGACCGTAAGGGTGAACACCGCGACGTTTTTGCCAAAATCGCCAAGGGTGGGTTTGTGCGGGTGCGTTTGGATGGCACGACCATGGAGCTCGACGAAGCGACCGACAAGCAGCTCGACAAACAAAAAAAGCACACCATTGAGGTGGTCGTGGATCGGCTGACCATCGAGGGCGAGGGTAACGACGATCGTCCCCGCATCGCCGATTCCGTCGAGACCGCGCTCAAGTTGGGCGAGGGCGTTTTATTGCTGCACGTCATCCACATTGACCACGCTCCCGACGGGACTATTCGCGAGCGCGGCCAAGACCAACTCATCTCCGAGAACTTTGCCTGCGTCGATTGTGGCATCAGCTTGCCGGAGATTCAGCCGCGCAACTTTAGTTTTAACTCGCCACACGGTGCCTGCCCGGCCTGTACCGGTCTCGGTACCAAGCTTGAGGTCGACGAGGATTTAATTATTCCAAATCCGTCTCTCACCCTCGCCCAAGGCGCGATCCAGCCCTGGAGCCGCACGACCGGTAAACAAAACTGGTACACACGTCTCATGGAAGCCGTCGCCAAAGAGCACAAGTTTTCCATGCATACCCCGGTCAACAAACTCAAGCGCGAGCATCTCAAGTTGATTTTATTTGGCACGGGGGAGGAGCGTTTACTGGTCAAAAATCCGGGCTACGGCATCAAGGCCTACGAGACGAGCTTTGAGGGTGTCGTGCCAAACCTGGAGCGTCGCCACCGCGAGACCGACTCCGAGTACATCCGCAAAGAGATCGAGCGCTACATGTTGATCACGCCGTGCGAGACCTGTCACGGCAAGCGTCTCAAGCCCGAGGCTCTCTCGGTCACGGTTGCGGGACTCTCGATCGACAAAGTGGTCGACAAAACCATCTTGGACGCGATCGAGTACTTTACGATGCTTGCCAAATCCAACGGGGCTACACAACTCAGCGAGCGCGAGCGCACCATCAGTAAACAGGTGCTCAAGGAGATCAACGCACGCCTGCAGTTTTTGGTTGACGTCGGTCTCTCCTATCTAACCCTTGACCGCAGCGCCACGACTCTCAGTGGTGGTGAGGCCCAGCGTATTCGGTTGGCCACGCAGATTGGTTCATCCCTTGTGGGCGTGGTCTACATTTTGGACGAACCCTCCATCGGATTGCACCAGCGCGACAACGCCAAGCTGATCAACACGCTCAAGCGCTTGCGCGACATCGGCAACACCGTCATCGTGGTCGAACACGACGAGGACACCATGCGCGAGGCGGACCATTTGATCGACATCGGACCGGGTGCCGGCGCCGAAGGTGGAGAAGTCGTCTCGCAAGGGACCCCTGACGAGATCGCACGCGATAAAAAGTCGCTCACAGGCCAATATTTGTCGGGTTCGCTGGCGATCGAGACCCCGCCTAATCCGCGTCGCGGCAACGGCAAAAAGTTGGTGATCAAGGGCGCACGCGAGCACAACCTTAAGAACGTCAACGTCGAGTTGCCGCTCGGTAAGTTTGTGGCGATCACGGGCGTATCGGGTTCGGGCAAGTCGACCTTGGTCTCGGATGTGTTGGCTAAGGCTCTCGCTAAAGAGTTCCATGGTGCCAAGTCCGAGCCGGGTGAACACGACAGCATCGCCGGCCTCGAGCACCTCGACAAAGCGATCACGATTACCCAGTCACCGATTGGTCGCACGCCGCGTTCTAACCCCGCAACCTACACGGGTCTCTTTACGTTGATTCGCGACATGTTTGTGCAAACGACCGAGGCTAAAATCCGCGGCTACAAAGCGGGTCGCTTTAGTTTTAACGTTAAGGGTGGTCGCTGTGAGGCTTGTGCTGGAGACGGCTTGGTCCGCATCGAGATGCACTTTTTGCCGGACGTCTATGTCGAGTGTGAGGAGTGTAAGGGTCAGCGTTATAACCCTGAGGCTTTGGAGATTCGGTACAAAAACAAGAACATCGCCGAGGTGTTGGGCATGAGTGTCAGCGAGGCACTTAACTTTTTCCGCAGCATCCCCGCGCTCAAAAACAAATTGCAGACGTTGGTGGATGTGGGCTTGGGTTACATCAAGTTGGGCCAGCCCGCGACGACCTTGTCCGGTGGCGAGGCGCAGCGCATCAAGCTTGCGACGGAGCTCTCGCGACGTAGTACCGGTAAAACTCTTTACATCTTGGACGAGCCGACAACCGGTCTGCACTTTGATGACGTCAAACGCTTGCTGCATGTCTTGGGCAAGTTGGTCGACAAAGGCAACACCGTGGTCGTGATCGAGCACAACTTGGACGTGATCAAGTGCGTCGACCACGTAATTGATCTTGGACCTGAGGGCGGCGACGCGGGTGGTTTGATCATCGCGACTGGCACCCCAATGCAAGTTGCCAAAACCAAGGGCAGCTATACGGGTATGTACCTGGCTAAGATGTTTGGAAATTCTAAGAATAAAACATCTCGTTCTCGGCCATTGTCGCTGAAACGGGTGAGCCGATCAAAACGATTGGCCCTTAAATAGCACAACTAGAAATGTCCGAAATTCTCGGCGCGCTGGATGGAATAAAAAACTCCATTGATGCACTTCACAGATCTTTTTGGCAAGACATTTTATCCGGAGGTATCGGCGCCCTACTTGGCACCTTTTCTGCGTTCATACTTGGCGTTTATTCTCAGCGGAAAATACAGCGTAAATCGCTTCTGACCAACCTTCGCCCCGCTGCAATTAAGGACTACAGAAAGATTTGTGAAGCACCCTTAGCAGGAAGACCGTATGTTGCGGTTGACTTTGCAACTGGCTATAGCCGACCCAATCAATTGTTTTTGCCGTTGCAGCTCGATCTTTCAGACCTAAGCGCGCTTTGGGGCCGCGATCGAGAAGCCACGGAACAACTCAGAAAATCGATCGAAAAGTATAACAAGCAAGTCGTAGTACTCTTTAAGAAGCTTTGTCTTAAAGCGCAAGAGGACTGCAAGACTTTTGTTCAAGAAGAAAACCTGCGTACGATACTCGCAAACTCGCTCCTTCAAATAAAAGAGCCAAATAACTGGCCTTACATCCAATACGTTTTAGACTCAGAAAGTGGCAAGGAGATTAAAAGTTTGTATTCTGAAGTGAAAAGTTCTTATGAACAGTTTATCGGCTTGTGATTATTCCTTAACGCTTACGAAATGAAAATTCGTACGATCTATTTCAAGGTCAAGAATGTCAAAAAAGCCGCCGCATTTTGGGAGGGATTCCTTGGAGTCAAACCACATAAGACCTTTGATGAATGGTATGAGTTCATGACCGACAACATTAGACTGGGTTTATACAAGAACACTGGTGACAAGTTTGCTGGCAGTAATTGCATTCCCGTTTTTGAGTTTAGCGATGCGGAGGTTGGTCAGTACGTTGAACGCGCAAAGGAGCTTGGAGCAAAGGTTCTGTTTGATTCTCTCAATGACCCAGATGTTTTAAGTGTTGGATTTAGAGATCCATTTGGACACGAGTTTGAAGTCAGTAAATTTCACAACTAATTGAGCCAATGGTCACAATCATCTTCGAATCACATAGCACAACGACGGACAACGAAAAAGAACTCTCGTCCGGCCACAATGACGTGGGGCTCTCCGAGTTAGGGATCAAGCAATCCCACGAGCTTGGTGAGAGATATAAAGCTGTTCATGTAGATGCAGTGTTTGCGTCTGATCTAAAGCGAGCCTACAAAACCGGAGAAATTGCTTTTAAAGGGAGGGGCATCCCAATTATCAAAGACAGGCGTCTCCGCGAGGTAGATTATGGCGAACTCACCCAGCATCCCGGAGAAGAAGTGAAGAAGCTCAAGCCCGGGTTTATTACAAAACCGTTCCCGGGCGGCGAGAGTTACCAGCAAACTTCCGAGCGCATGAAATCTTTTTTGCAGGATCTGCTCAAAAAGTACGACGGTAAGACCGTTATGGTTATCGGACATCGCGCAACCCAATACGGTTTAGAGCACTGGATTAACGGTATCCCCTTGGAACAAGTTATCCCTGCGCCATGGAAGTGGCGGCCGGGTTGGAAGTACGAGCTGAAAAGCCTTTGACTTTACAAATAAGAAAAAGCACGTTGCCAGGGCGCAACGTGCAAAAGGAGAGTGGACAAGGCCCCATTGTACTTAGACGTATTACTTCCCTGAACACACGTCGTCGTCTCGCAAAGCCTCAAAGAGAGTTATAAATAGAGTTCTCTCTCGACGGTCTCCTGAAGCACAATCTTTTGGCTCAAAGAGTGTGACCGTCTGGCAAACTGCTACAGCGTGCTCTAACACCTCGAGTGGGGACCGTGTCCCAAAGAAGCAGTTCGTAGTCCTCGCAGGGATGCGAGGGAGCCAGCAGCATGAAGCGAGTGAAGGTGCAGGTGTGGGCCGTAGCTAGGAGCTGCTACTTGCCCTACTTGGTCACTGGAAACCGCTCATCGTTCACCTCCTGGTTTCAGTGGCGGGAAAATAGCATACGATTAGCTGATGGTCAAGACCCTCGGTTTTAGGTAGAGTTTATTCATGAAAACCGCTCTAATCACCGGTACCGGCAAAGGAATAGGTCACGCTACCGCAGATCTTTTTCTCACCAAGGGCTGGCGCGTTATCGGTACATACACGCATGACAAGGGAACCATCGTCTCACCAAACTACAGCGAGATCAAATTAGATCTGCACTCCAAAAAGAGCGTCGCGGATGCGGCGAAAAGTATCGCCAAACTCGCTCCACAGATCGACGTGCTTATTAACAACGCCGGAATCGCGCCTGACGCTCTCAAGACCAAGGCCGATATGGAAAAAATCCGTGTGACTTTTGAGGTCAACGTCTTTGGCTTGATCGATCTGACGGAAAAAGTTCTACCGCTGCTCGCGACCGGCAGTCATGTCATCAATGTTAGTTCTCGGTATGGATCGTTCAACTTTAAGATCGTTGACTCGTATGCCACGGCCTATCGCATGTCAAAGGCCGCGCTCAATATGTACACACGCATGCTGGCTTTTCGGCTTAAAGATAAAAAGATGCGTGTATCGGCGATTCATCCAGGCTGGGTAAAAACGGATATGGGTAACATGGGAGTCGGACCACAGGATAAAGCGCGTCCTGATCGGGAACCAAAAGATGCCGCTGCGGACATCTACAGGCTTGCCACGAGTGATGTGGAGTCGGGCCAGTTTTGGTTTAAGGGCAGACAGTTTGAGTGGTAACAGAATCTTATGTCCAATAGTTCATCCAACGAAATTAAAGTAGCGGTCGGTGCCTTTATTGCTAACGATAAGGGCCAGGTACTACTGGGCCTGAGAAAAAACGTGGCCGGAGCGGGCGAATGGCAGGTGCCAGGCGGTCATCTAGAATATGGTGAGACGCTCATCGACGGGGCCCGTAGAGAGGTCAAAGAAGAAACGGGGCTCACAGTTGGCGAGATGCGACTTGTTTCGGTTATCGACGAGAGCCCAGAGGTTATGGGGCGAACCACTCACTACGTTACCGTAGACTTTTCGGCCCACTACCTCGGTGGTACCCCCGTTGTTATGGAGCCGCACAAGTGTGGCGGGTGGCAGTGGTTCTCCCTGGATGCGCTGCCCGAGAAACTGTCGCAAGGGATGCGGATGGCGGTTGAGAACTATAAAAATAAGACCGTTTACAAGGCGAGGGATTTCACGATAAAAACTAAGCACCATGTTACAAAGCACGACTATGCTCAAAGCATTTAGAAACGCCCTGCTTGCCACGGCCTATATCTCCGGAGTCGCCATGCTTATGTTCTTTGGGCAAAAGCATATCCCTGGCCCGGATACGTTTTTGATGCCGGTCGCAATGCTGAGCTTGCTGACGTTGTCAGCAGCCGTCATGGGGTATCTCTTTGTGTACCAACCAGCCACGCTTTTTCTCGCCAACAAAAAGGCAGAAGGTGTAAAGCTGTTCTTCCAGACCGTTGGGATTTTTGCAGGGATTACGACCATCGTTTTTGTGGCAGTCTTTTTGGGGATTGGTCGCTAGCCGGTGTACCATTGCGGCATGTCTAAGTTGTAACCGTTCACCCACATGAAGCGAGCCGGAATCATACTCATCATCGTTGGCGTCTTTGCAACGCTCTGGGGTGCTTACGCGCTTATGATGGCGTTTAATGGCTACACGATGGATACGTCGTACCTGGGTCGGGGGACCGGGCTGGGCTATAGCGTCAGTGCGACGACGGATGCCAATGGCAAATTGGTTCCGATAACACCGGAACAAGAAGCTGCTGCAGCCGCTGAGTATGATGTGGGCTATCAGGCGAACATCAGGCAGCACAAGCTTCGCGGATCGCTAATGCTCGGCGCTGGTGTCGTCGCCTTAGCGGTGGGTATTGGTCTCACCGCAGCCAGTAAGCGCAAGTCCAAAAAATAGATTGAAAAAAGTATTGCTCGGTTTAGAAAGAGGTTCAGTCAAGTTAGTGCCCCACGATCCACGCTGGGTAAGACTTTTTCAAAAGCAAAAGAAAATACTGAAAGACACATTTGGCGATACGATACTTGCGATCGAACACGTCGGCAGCACGGCGATTCCCGGCATGCCCGCAAAGCCCATTATCGATATCGATGTGGGTGTTCGCTCAATGAGGGACATTGTGGCTATGCGTAAAAAGTTTAAAGCCCTAGGCTATCAGCACCGTCCCTTTGTCCCCGGTGTTACCAAGGGCGAACTCAAAAAACAAGAACTCTTTGTGGTTGGGTCGGGCGCAAAACGCACGCACCATATCCACATTGCGATATTTGGGAGTAACTATTGGAACAATAATATTCTGTTTCGTGATTACCTACGGGCGCATCCTGCTCGAGCTAAAAAATATGCTGCGCTCAAATGTCAACTTGTAAAAAAGTTTGCTAACGATCGCAACCGCTACACCAAAGCTAAAGAAAAGTTTATTTCTGCAACAATACAGTTGGCGCAGAAAAGGCATCCCAAACGGGTTGAGACGCCTTAAAAAAGTTAATCTCGAAATTCAGACAGCAGCGGTGTACTTATCCACAGACGATAGTCAAAAAGTGGTCATTTTTTAATCTTTTCTTAAGGTTTAACCCGTACAGTCGTGTTGTTCCATTGGAACAGTGCACGTTGACAGCTAGGAGCATCAAGATGAAGCAACTCATCGCGGGCAGCCATGCGGAATGCAAATCCCGCATCTGGTTGCTCGACCTGGATCCGATCATGGTCAAGCTCATGGACAAGAAGGAAGGAAAGGGCTGGACGCTCGAGCAGGCACTGCTTGCGGTCGGGGAGTACCGGCGGTTTCTCTTCCTGACCGTCACGCGTGAGGAGACCATCGTTCCGACCGAGTTCGTGGACGCGGTCTGGCACGCTCACATCCTCGACACCATGAAGTACGCCAAGGACTGCGAGGAGATCTTCGGGTTCTTCTTGCACCACTTCCCGTACTTCGGGATGCGCGGTGAGGAAGACCAGGCCACCCTGCAGTCGACCTTCCGTGCCAGCGCCGGCATCTACGAGGCGGCCTTCGGGCAGCCGTATTACGTCGGGCTGAACGGCGCCAACTGCGGCACGTGCGGTCCCAACGCCTGTGGTTCGTGCGCTGGTTCTGGACTGATCCCTCCACAGAAGGACGTCTTTCGGGACGTGGTGCGGTCGGACCATCGTCCCGTACTGGCGATTGCCTGAAGCAACTCTATTGGGGCTTGGATAACATCCGAGCCCCGCTTTTTTGAAAAATAGTTCTTGAATAGTAGTATCAACTTATATGGGTCAGCCTGTTATTCGAATTTCATACAATCGGCTTCTGGATCCGTTTTTCCGATCCTTTTTTGAATTACAGCATGCCGGAACACCAAAAAACTCAACATATACTTCGCCAGAAGTAGTTTTGAAGAAAGTTTCTGAGTTTATCAATGCATGGAAAAAAAGAGAGTCGGTCTTGGAGTTTATGCAAGAAACGCTCTCGCTAGAGTTTTATCAAAATGCGATTGATGTGCACGTGGTTGGTTTTATTAAGCACGCGATTAGTTCGCCAATGATCATTAGCAGTACGAAGTCTGTTGACGCATTTGTTGATTCTCTTACCCACGAACTTTTACATCGGCTTGTGAGTGATAACACAAAGAAAATTCCCGCTGGCAAGATTCTGCTTAATCTGTATCCAAAGGAATCGCGACTGTGCCGAAATCATATTGTTGT
This sequence comes from Candidatus Anderseniibacteriota bacterium, assembly GCA_046350855.1. Lineage (GTDB taxonomy): Bacteria > Patescibacteriota > JAUYIX01 > JAUYIX01 > JAUYIX01 > JAUYIX01. The sequence goes on from JAXLZM010000002.1 coordinate 184,060, forward strand.
TCATGCGGTACTCAAAAAAATCTATCTCGAGTTTTTTAAAGAGGCTGAGCGGTTAACCGCTATTCAAGTGCGCGATAAAAAAGCATCTGCATATATGCGTGCCTGGGAGTTAGTCGATACGTTAGGGGCAGATTCTATAATTGCGCAATTCAAAAAAGGATATCAAAAATAAATGGCGGCATTAGAGCTTTTTGAGCTCGTATTTTGTTCTGCCAGTGTTAATTACTAAGATCTTCTTGCTGGCTGGCACCTTGTTTTTGAGTTGCAACAAAAGTGCTAAGCCTGCGATACCTGATGGTTCTGCCTCCACGTTTTGTGACTCAGCAAGCGCCATAGCTTGATCCAAGTATTTTTCCTGAATTTGCTGCACGCCGGATTCCGGTCCGCATAATCCCGCAAAGCGATAAAACTTAATCCACTGTTCATCAAAATGAACAAACGGCAAATGTGGTGAGTAGAGTTTTTGTGCTTTACTCTCTGGCGAGGTGGTAGTCGCTCCAATAAAGTTGCACTTGCGGAGCTTGTGCACGTTGCCCCTAAAACGCGGATCGTGGTGCTCGGTTGTAACCTCGCGCTTGTTGATGTTGAGAATGTTCTCAAACAAGTTGCCCGTGCCGAACGGAATGAAACAGTAGTCTGGAGATGCGTTGATGACCTCGTAGCTGAGCCAGTCGTAAAAGCGGGTGGTTGGCGCGAGGGCTTCATTGGAGGTAATGTCGAAGCCGGTTGGATTATTGGTTAATGCCAAAATTTCGCGCCACTGGAGGGATTTTCTCGAGAGATCAGTGTCGTAGAGTTCACAGCCGATTTCTTTGAGGCGGCTTTGGATTTTATCGTCGAGGTGAGAATCGACTAGTACTTTGAGGTGGGGCAGGAGGTATTTGTTGAGCTGCATTTGTATTGCAAAGGCTGCGGTTCCGGATGAAATAATCGACATATGGGGGAGGGCACCGCGGAGTTCACCTCGTTTTTTGGATTGTAGAAACTCGCGGTAGGTCACAACGATCTCCCAGGCCATGCGATCCTTGTGCGTGCCAGTTGGGTTTTTGCTCTCATCTTTGAGCCAGACATTTTTGAATCCGGGCACCGTGATGCGGTAGGTCGGTGTGGCGGGAAACTTGGGATCGTCAGCAGGGAACTCTGGCCTCTGCGGGTCGTTTTCTGAAGCTACAACGATCGAGCGTAGGATTTTGTTTTCTTTGGTCGTAAGGGTCACTAGCGCAGGATACTTGGCAAAATATCTTTTGTCTCGTCATTGATAAATGGCTGAACTGCTTCTCGGCATACTTCAAGTGCGCCACGACCAAAGAGCTGTTCATAGTGGAGCACGAGTTCTTTGATAACCCGTTTTGGATCCCCAACAACGGCGACATACTTTTTTATGGGATCAAGCTTGATTCCATAAACTAGCGTTGCCTGCTCCCAGGCAAGTGGTCCGACGATCTTTGCTTGTGCCTCAATGATAGCGCTGACAATCGCAGAGCTGATTTTTAAGGGCGGAGTCATTGCAGAATCTTATTTTTCTATTGACCACGATTTTTCTTTTGTGGGTGGTACCCTCAGCCTTTTCGGATTGAATTGTGCCAAGCCAAGCCCCAAGATGAAGAAAGTGACCGTGTAAAGAAAATCTGAAATGCTTCCATTAAAGTACGATCCTTTGGTCGTCATATAGACGAACAAAAAGTCTGCGAAATACATCATAAAAAAACCAAGCAACAAAATGGGCATTGCCTTTTTAAAGATTCCTCCAATGTATTTTTTCGTGAGCTTATACGTTAGAATCGTAAGACTCAATAGGATCGCGTCTCCAATTGGGTAATAGAAATCAAAGAAAAGCTTAGTTTTGCCGCCTGCCACATCAATGGTTCCATTACGAGCAACTATAAAAAGTAAATAATAAGAAACCAAAATCACAATTGCCGGTAATAGTGTTACTAACAACTTTCCGCCAGTTTTCTTTACAGCATATTTGGCTCCTGTACTGCGTAGTAGCAGAACAATACCAATGGTCCAGAATAGGGGACATGAGCCGAAAAAGATGTCCGCCATCGAAGGATAGGGAACCTCGACTCCCTTAAAAAAAAGATAGTAGTTCCACATAATCATGCCCCCGCCGAAGGCCGCTGTACCTATAGAGATAAATATTAGAGAACGACCTATAGAGCTTGACCACCAACCCCATCCACGAGCACTTGCTAGGCCCAAGAAGCCTCCAATAAGGGGAAGGAGTGCGACACCTGTTAAGTACGGCTTTATTCCGAACTCAAAGAGTTTTCCTTGAAGAACTCGAGCGTTTCCCGCGCCTACAATGTAATAAAGCCAAAAAAGAGTAGTCAGGCCGAAAATTAGACAAAGAATTATTATTCCTATACTTACGTTTTTTTGATTGTTTTTCATTTTAGGATGCTTGGTAACAATTCTTTACTTTCTTCATCAATTAGCGACTTAACTGCTGCTCGACTAACTTGTCGTGCAGTTAATCCAAACAAAACTTCAAAATGTCGCACAAGTTCCTTTAGAACAACGGGCGCGACCCCAACAACTTGAACTTTTTTACTTTGAAGATCAACCAAAAGCCCTGCCGTTTTTGTTGCCTCTTCCCAAGCAATCGGCCCAATAATCTTTGCATGCTCCTTGATGATACTTTCTGCCATTTGATCGGCTAAGTCCATCGGAGTATTTATTTGACCTCTTTAAAACGCTGCAATGCTACGCCTAATTGTAACAACGCAAGTGTCATTACGAAGTAAGCAAAGAAACAAAGGAAATCGACGCTTCCAGCAACATAGTAGGTCCCGCGACCCGCTTGGTATAAAAATGCAAAATCAGTGCAGTATTGCATGATAAGAGCAAAGATTAGAAAGAGTATCGGAGCTCGTATGATGCCTCCCAAGAAGTTGCGTGAGAGCGCAAAAACCAGCAAGGCTGCAGAAACATAAATTGCATCGCCAATCGGGTACCCCAAATCAAGAAAAGTCCGCAATGGTTGCGACCAATCAGGCGTATAACCTCTTAAGAAAAATATAGTAGTTATGCTGAGCATAATTAGCGGTATAACGACAGCTAGAGTTTTGCCTTTAAAGAATCGCAATGATAATTCGTTGCGCATTGCTTTTGCTAATGCGATTGCCCCCAACATGTATAAAATAACCGTTCCAAAGTAACCAACGTCGCCCCAGGAAGGATATGGAGTCGTAATGTTTTTTACGTAAACGTAATATTCGTACACGGCCTGCCCGATTAATTGAAACCCAAATCCAATTGTTAAGAAGAGAAGAGCCCGGCCAAGTTGGCTTTTCCTGCCGCCCCATTTTTTTGCGATCATCAAGCCACAAACTAAGCCTGGCCCGACAATTAATGGGTAGAGCAGAGTCAAAAATAAAATTTCTACCCCATTCTCGACTCCACGAATATGAATCGTAACCCACCAAATTGCGATTGCTACAAAATAGATCGTACAAATTCTTGCGACATAACTTCGTTTGAGGGTCTCGTACAAGCTTTTTATCATTGACTTATCTTACTTAATGAACCTTAAGAAAATGTAGAATTCGAGGCCTCTGGTAAAACGGCTCGTAGTACGGTCCTATACTCATCTGCCTCCGGTATCGAGAGTTGGCCTCCGTGCGCACTCAAGATCCAATGTGCGATATCGAGCTCAAGTCCTGTGATTCCTGCTTGTCGATCATCGCGCGTAGGTCGAGATTGTTTAATATCCTCTAACAAAACACGAAGCTGCCGTCCTTGACGTTGCGGGAGTGCGCTAAAAATAAGATCAATAGAATAGCTTGGTTTGGGCTGGTCATGGTGAAGCTCAACTAGCAAATCTTTTGGTGCCAAACGCAACGCACGCAATAGCAAGAGCTGCAAAAGCTTATATAGTAGTCCGGCATCGCCACGAATGAGGCTCGGCGTCCCTTCTATGAGAGTTGGACGCCAAATCAGTCGGCGGTTTTGGGTTTGTGCAAAATCCAGTGCGTACTCTACTGCATCGTCGACCAACAGCTCTAAATCAATCGGCTCAGCTTGAACCTGTATCTTGCCCGCCTCTGCGCGTGATAAATCCAGAATATGATCGATAAATTTCGTCATCCAAGAGACCTCGGCCTGCACTACCTTAAACTCAGCCGAGTCAGTAAGTCGCTCTTGCAAAGCAAAGGACATTACAACAACAGGGTTTTTGAGATCATGCGCCAACTGATCGAATTGCAAGGCATTATCGTGATCACGCTGATTAAGACGGTCATTGAGTCGCTGTAATGATTTTGTACTTTGCTGCAGCCTCGCTTTTATCTGTTCTAGCCGCAGCTGCTCATAGCGTCGCGCTTGAGCCAAGTCAAAGAGTACTGAGAGTTGATCGGCAAAACGTTGCAATGTTCTTCTGTCCCACTCTGTCCACGGGTCACCATTGTGTTTTGATCCAAAACAAAGAACGGCCTTGCGGTCATTGCCAATGGCTATTTGTAGTTTGGCATTGAGATTAACTGTACCCAGTTCTTGTAGTTCTAACGGAGCTTGAGTTGTAGTGCCAAGTGTTTTAATAGTCAGGGGAATAAGCTGCGCAAGAGGGGTAACAAGGATAAGCCGCTGTATCAATCCTTCTAGGAGCTCTTGGTAATCAAAAGAGCCCTTATAAATATGCTCTCGTGCCAATCGTTCTCCAGTTGGCACAAGTTGTGCCATGACAATTGCAATCAGGCTAATCACGAAAACAATACCTATAAGACGAGCGGTTGGGTATTGAAACAGTAACTTGTTAGTGCTGTTAAGTAGGATATAACTCGCCGGCCCAAGCAGTACAAGTATGCTGAAGTATAAAGCAATATAACGGCTCACGACGACAAGTAGATAGCGCTTCATACAGAAATTCTTGTACTAACGTGTAATTCAACTAAAAACTGATTGCCTTGTGGTTCAACTCCGTCTTCCATTATTACAATCTGGGCATTGCCGCCATAGGCCTTTGCTAGCTTACGAACAATAGAAAGGCCAAGGCCGGTGCCTTTTTGGGTTACGCTACTGGCAGTACGGTAAAACGGTTCAAAAATCAGATCTTGCTCGTCTGGCGAAATTGGCTGGTTTTGATCCGTTACTTTAACCAAAAGACGTCCTGGAGAAACCGTAATACTACAGTCTATTTGAGTGTTCTTGATCGAATACTTGATAGCGTTTTCTATGAGATTATCGAGAATTTCTTCAAGATGGAGCGGCTTGATCGAAACCTGAGAGCACTTAGGTGAAGCTTTTACCGTAAGCGAAACGCTTTTTCGTGAGGCCAACTTTGCAAAACGAGTGTGTAACTTCTCAAGAAACATATCTATGTCGATCCATTCAACAAGGGGAGCGTCAACGATCTCAGTGCCACCAGATTGCTCGAACTCCTTGCTTAAGCTGACTAATTTTGCAACGGATTCCGTGATGGATTGTTGTGCTTCTTTGGGCAACTCAATGGCACCACTTTGCACACCCGAAAGAACCACCGTTAACGGCGTGCGTAGTTCTCGGGCAACCGTTTTGAAAAATGCGGTACGATCTTGTAATTTTTTGTACAAGTTGGCGTTAGCTTGATGCAGCTGTTCTGTTTGTTGTTCAGTCACTAGCTGAACTTCAGCGACATGGTTTTTTCTTGTTCTTTGTAGTTGCTCTACCTCGGTTTTTGCAGCATACAGTGCGATATCTTTTTGGATACTCTCCACTTCTAGTGGAGTGAAAGCGATATTAAACTTCTTATGTCCCAATACGAAATAACCGTCTAAAGCAGGCAGGGCAAGAGAGACACGTTGCGGCCCCGTACCCGTTATGGTTCTAAAATGCTGGCCTAGTATGTAGTCCTTACTAATATCTATCGGATTCGCAAAACGCGTAGATGCAGCTTGTTCTTGTAGGCGGGCAGTTATTTCGTTGAACGCAATACTGCCTTCTGTTAGCGGTGCTTTGATTTTTCTATTAACCCAGACAACCCCAGTCAGCTGGTACTTTTCTACCAGTGATTGCAAAAAGCTTTTACGATTTGGCTGAATCTCGTGTTGTTTGTAGTCGCGTGTTATTTGACGACCCCAAAACCTATTCAGCAGTTGCTGGAGCACAATGACGATAAATAAGCCGGCGATAATTTGACTAAATACAGTTGTGCTTGAGTTTTGTTCAGCCTGATTACTGAGCCCTACCTTAGGCCAAAAAATAATAGTGATCAGGACGACACTTGTGATCGTCGCGAGTACCACATGCCTTGAGAACGTAACAGCGGTATTAATCGTCCCGTAACGTAGAACAACAAGACAAAGCGAATACAACAGCAAGAGACTCACAGAAAGATAGGAATAGTAGTAGGCGTAAAAATCTGCGATACCAAATGCTGAAATTACTGAAAAAGCGACTGCGTTTACTACGATCGCCAGAAAAAGCGATGCCGATAATTTTCATTGGTCGCCTATCGTTCAGCGACATCTTTTTATGTTTGATAAAGAGCGCTATGCTGCAAGTGCCCAAAAGGATGGATAGGCTACTTGTGAAGCACAAAGTAAGGCAACTCGGTTCTGGTGACAATATTTTGTATCGAGTAGTCATACTGCAAAACCAGGCCTTGCGGCAGTAAGTTCAGAATAATGGTGCCAGCATTAGTAATGGTGGAAAGTCCGACAATAAAAAACGCGATACAGTGCGACTCGAATACGGAGGAAACTTGCCAATAAAAACAAATAAAAAATACAAAAACTCCAATAGGGGACGACGTGCTTAGCGACCAAGCCAAAGATATAATCCGGTGGCTGGTGGTAGCCTGATCGTCGGCGGAATGTTAAGAGCGATCCACAGGACGAACGCCAAACAAAAAAGCCTGCCCATTGGGAGGGGTAGCGATTTTTGGATTAGACTTTAAATAGCGCAATCGTGAGTAAAGCCGCAACTATCAAAAACGGCGAAAGCGATTATTGCTTGTGTAACGCTAATACAGTTCAAGCAAGATCCTGAAAGGCTAGACGATCATGGCTTTATCGTCAAGGACTGCAATGAAAGAAAAAATTCATCCTGAAACCGTTCAAAAATAGAGAGCGGATGCTGGGTACGGTAATAACCATCTTTATTTTTGAATTTGCGCCGAGCAGGACCAAACTGACAAAAACTTAAGAAAAGGTGAAATCGCTATATTTTTGTGTAAAATAGCTCCACGACAAAATCCTGAATCTTGTACGAACTGTTAAGCCTACCCAAGTGCCCTTATCTGAGCTCCCACGACAAAAGCTTGAACTAACCGATCGACCAGGCATAGAGAGACTGCGAAAAGAGTTTCCGGCGTACTCAGATTTCAATTTTACAAGCCTCTGGTGCTGGATACTAAGAACGATCTTACTTTCTCGGTTGTCGAAGGAAATCTTGCAGTAAAGTTTAATGATTATCTAACTGGAGATCCGTTTATTCGCATTCTTAGGTAAAAATCAAGCAGAGGCCGCAGAAAGGCTACTTCCGAACGGCAGCAGATAGAGGAAGCCATAAGGTTGAATTGCGTTTAGCGCCTGCTGAGTCTGTACAGTCGTTGGATGCTAGTAAGTATTATATCGCACCAGATGAAAACAACTTTGACTATCTCTTATCAACTGAAGAACTATCCTCATTTAAAGGAAATAAGTGGCGTGCGAAGAGTAACTTTGTTAACCGCTTCAAAAAAATGTATCGATCAAAAGTCATAGAGTTGGATCTGGGAGACCCATCGACTGAAAAAAAAATTAAAGGTTTATTCGGACTTTGGGCACAAAAAAAGGCACCCAACTCTAAAGATACAAAAAATGAAGGTATCGCAATTTCAAGGTTGTTGCAGTTCTCAAAACACTTTAAAACTGAATCAATAGGTTTAGAAATAGAAGGTGAACTGGTTGGTTTTTCAATAAATGAAATAACCTCCCCATCATCAGCTTTATTACATTTTGAAAAGGCTAATCTTAATTTCGTAGGCGTTTATGCTTACCTCATGCAACAAACCGCAGTCCATTTGCGCAATAAAGGATGTACGATATTAAACTATGAGCAAGATCTTGGGCTGCAAGGCTTAAAGAAAGCAAAGGCCTCTTATTTCCCCGTATCTTTTTTAAAAAAATACGTTGTTAGCAAATGACGCTAGTAAGGAATGCATACAATAATGTAAAATATTTGCACGAGCATGTGGCACATATTTAAGAGACTCGTTTCTCGTGATTGGGCGGCAAAACAGCGTTGCTTATTTTTTAGCGCTGTTTGCATGGTGGTTTCTGTTACAAGTTTTGTATCAAGGACAAGATGCTGAAAAAAACTTAATTTGGGCGGCCACATATCAGCTCGTTGCTTTGCTTGGTGCTATTTTGGGGAATTTTTGTTTCGCGGTCTTGGGGTGGAACTAAAAGTGTTTTTGGTAGAGCAATTGGTGCGTTTGCGCTGGGTCTACTTTTCCAAACTATTGGACAAAGCGTCTTTAGTTTTTACAATTCCATTTTAAAAGTCGAAATTCCCTTATCCTCACTAGCAGATGTCGGTTTTTTTGGAAGCATTCCGTTGCATGTATATGGCGCAATTTCTTTAGGTAGAGCTTCGGGCGCCGTCGTTTCTCTGCGAAGATTCCGCAACCAACTTTCAGCCTTTTATTACCTGCGGCAGCGCTTTTGATTTCTTATTTATTTTTCTTGAGGTTATGAGTTTGATTGGGAGTTCACCATTGCGGGTTTTTCTAGATTTTGCATATCCATTGGGACAAGCAACTTTATGTTTCTTTCGCATTGCTTGTTTTTATCATTACAAAAAATTCTCGGCGGCATTATGCGTCCCAGGGTACTTTTATTTTGATTGCCCTTTGCAGTACAGTACTTGGCCGATTATACTTTCTTTTTCATATTTTCAGATTGATGCAACGAAGTGCAGGACTCTATTTATTTAGCTGCTTATTTGTTTATGTCGTTGGCATTGTTGCAAATAAATCGCGTTGGCATCCAAAGAGCTGTGATCAGTTTTTGCGAAGTTACAAGACCAGATTGCTGCTAAGATCATAAAAGACCAAGAACTTATAATTGGTCCTTTCGCGTGGTCCGAAGCAAAGAAGGTGAAGGGCCGTGAGGGTCAACCCAAACACTAATCAAGCAGAAATCTTAGGAGCACCAAAAGTCGTTTTAGAGTCCTTGGTCAAAAGATACGCGCGCTTATTTGGTGATGCTTCTATCGAAGTTTGCAAGGATGCAGCAAGACCATTTATTGGAAAGTTTCCAAAGGCTGAGTTGCCAGCAAGTCTTCAATAGTTTTTAGGCTTCTAACTCATGAAGGACCGCAAGAACTCAAAAAGCAGTTCTGATTCCGTCAGTACAGGATCACAGCAGATAAACCGTGAGCTCTATAAGCGGAACGCCGAATTGGCAGTACGCAACAAAACCCTGGCTCTCCTACGTAAGCTGGATGAGATTTCTTTACGGGCAATTGGGATTCAACCTACGGCTCAGGAGATTGCTGGAGCGATCTCCGTCGAGTTTGGGTACGAGATTGTCTCAGTAGCAATCGCCATGCCTGAGAAAAAGGAGTTGCGCTGGCTCGCGCTCGCGTCTTCGGTACCGACCTACTCTGCTCTTTTTGGACAAGTTATTCCCGGTGAGTCAGATTTTTTGGCAAAAGCGCCTGCTAAAAAACTCGAGGGTCAGCTCCGCAAGGACACGTTTGTTAAGGGTATCGACAGTTTATTTCCCGATGACCTCAAGCAAAAAATTGGGGCTATCAAGGGTGACGCGATCTCCAGTACGCTAGTTTACCCACTTGTTTTTGAGGAAAAGCCGATTGGCATTATTACGTTCAGCGCCATTCGAAATCTGCACGAACTCACTAAATACGAGCACGAATCGATCGAGGGCATTGTCAGCCTAACCTCGCTCGCTCTCTACAAGGCAAAGCTTTTTGAGGACTTACAAACGACAACCGAGCAGTTACGCGAGGCCAACCACCGACTTAAAGAGCTCATGGAAATCAAGACTCAGTTTTTGCATATTGCATCTCACCAATTGCGCACACCGCTCACGAGTCTCCGCGGCTTCTTAGACATGCAGGCGAGCGGGGATTTTGACAAGCTCACGCCGGATCGACGTAAAGAGCTCCAAAAAACGATGGCCATGGCTGGCGACCAACTCAATGCGCTGGTCAATGATCTTCTTAATGCCATGGAACTTGAAGGTGGTGCGCCAAACATCAAGCCTATCGCAACTGACGTCTGGAAAGTTATCGAGGAAGCCGTCGTCACACTCCAGATCGCTTTCGACAAAAAGGGCCTCAAACTTGTTGCAAACAAGCCCGCCATTAAATTGCCGCAGATTCTTGCAGATGCCTCGTACCTCCGTCAGGTCTTCCTCAACTCTCTCGACAACGCGATGAAGTATACGCCCAAAGGCTCAGTCACGATTAGCGCCAAAGTAGCTGGCAAAAACATCGCTATTGACGTCACCGATACCGGTATTGGTATCGACCCGCGCGACAAGCCCAAGCTCTTTGGTAAGTTCGTCCGCGGTGGCAATTCGGAGACGCAGCACACCACAGGCAGTGGTCTAGGACTCTTTATCATGAAGCAAATCGTCCAGCAGCATCACGGTACGATTGAACTTAGGAGCGATGGCGTAGGCAAGGGGACGACCGTGCACATCGAGCTTCCAATCCTTAAAGTCTAAGCAATGAAGGCCTGGGGTAAATCGATCGCAATCGACTTATATCAATGCGATCACAAAAAAATGATCGATCCGGAAGGGCTTAAGACCTTTATCGCTGAACTTATTAAGTCGGTAGACATGGTTGCACATGGACCGTGTTACGTAGAGCGCTTTGGCGAAGGCAAACTCTTGGGGTACTCGGCTATGCAATTTATTGAAACTTCTGCAATTACTGTCCATCTAGACGAAGTCGATAGCCGTGCCTTTATTGATCTCTTTAGCTGCAAACAATTTGATGCAAAAAAACCAACCGAACTTGCCATCAAATATTTTGGCGCAAAGCAACACAAGTTGACTGAGCTCAACCGCTAGCAGATAGTGTGGCCATGAATTGGCTGCTCCTCGCCGTTATCCCACCGCTGCTGTATGCGGTCGTAAACCACTTTGATAAGTATCTCGTGCAGAGATATTTCAAGGGAGCGAGTGTTGGTGCGGTACTTATTTTTTCGGCGCTCATCGGGATTTTTGTCGCGATTCCTATTGGCATTTTTGTTCCCGAAGTTTTTGACTTGCCTGCTCGGCACTCCGCTCTCATCGTCGCAAACGGATTTTTGTATCTGTTGGCCAGCCTCCCATACTTTTATGCCCTCTCGAAAGACGAAGCCTCCGTCGTTGTACCTGTTTTTCAGCTCGTGCCCTTCTTTATTCTGCTTTTTGCTTTTATATTTTTGGGAGAGACCATTAGTCTAAACGGCCTTCTCGGTGGCGCAGTTGTTGTTTTGGGAGCGGTGTTGATTTCGTTAGAGCTATCCCACAAAAAAGCTAAGTTCAAACAGAGCGTTTTTTGGCTGATGGTGCTGTCATCCTCACTTTTTGCGCTTAACTTTGTGCTCTTCAAGAATTTAAACATCGACAGCACTTTTTGGATCACAAACTTTTGGGAATATGTCGGTTTTGTACTTTTTGCTGCTTTTGCGCTGGTCTGTATCCCGCCATACCGAAGACAATTCTTTTCTGTTTTCAAACAAAACAAAAAAACGGTACTCGCGCTTAACGGCATCAACGAAATAATCGCAGTTGCAGCCAAGGCTTCGTTTAACTTTGCGTCGCTTTTAGCCCCGGTTGCACTCGTTTCTTTTGTTGGCGGGCTTCAACCGCTATTCGTTTTTCTTATTGGAATAGCACTGACGCTGTTCTTCCCTAAAATTAGTAAAGAAAACATCGACGCTCGGCATCTAATTCAAAAAATAGTCGCAATTTTGGTGATTTTGGTTGGCGTTTGGATGCTGAGTTCAGCCTAGGGAGACTCTGCAAAAAGGGCCCTGGGAACCGTGTGGATTACTGCTACTTATACCCTAGCGCCCCAGCCCAAGACCTTGTAGAATAATCAGCAAAAGAGAGGACTTGCCGGCCAAGCAAAGGCCAACCAGCAGGTTCAACAGGGGAAACAAAAAGCGAACCAAAAGGACTTCCAAGACAGAGAGCTCTTGCGAGTTTGCGCTGTAATGAGGCCGGATAAAGAGACCGGCCGCGAGGCAGCAGTTTACTTACTACACTTCCCTCACTTCCCATCCACATGGCTAGCTCACGTTCTGCCCAACCAACCGCACTAACCGCTGCCCAACGCGCGGGTGCCAGCACCGCTACCGGTCTGGCCGCCCCTGACATCGAATCCGCCCACTGGATTAACGTCAAAAACAACGGGTTTGGCTCGCTCACGGGTAAAATCGTCGTAGTGAACTTTTGGACTTACGCCTGTCACCATAGCCAATCGCTCCTCCGTCACCTCTCTGTTTTACAACGCACCTACCGGCGCCATCCCGTCCAGATTATCGGGGTGCACACGCCGGAGTTTTTGTTTGAAGCAGATGTGGACAACGTTAAACGCGCCGTCCGGGACTTTCGCATCAATTGGCCAGTCGCGGTCGACAACGATTACGAGAACTTCAACCGCTTTGGCGTGCGCTTTTGGCCGACCACCGTCTTGATCGATGCCGATGGTCGCGTAGCCGGGCGCTTTGTCGGGGCCGGGAGCTTCCCGGATCTGGCCCGCAGCATCCATGTTATACTGCCGCGGTAATTGATCGGCGCTGTCCTGGGGCAGTTGAGCCAACTTTAGTAGCGCAAGTTTTAACGGACACTTCTCGGATGAACACCGATACCTCAGCTCTCGTGCAACCCAAAACGGTGCGCGAGGCGGTTGCTCTAACACTGGCCTACTGTGATGCACAGGGCTTGGTCGCCACGGCCTTTGACGTTTGGTACAACCTCATACGCTACCAAGCCAGTTACGGTGCGGTCTTAAGCGCGCTGCAAGAACTCGTCGCCGAGTCACGCCTGATCACGCAGGACGGATATTACTCACTACGCGGACTCGACGCCATCGAAGCTCGGCAGCTACGCCACAAGGTGAGTGAGTACAAGTGGCGTCGCGCACGGCGCGTAGCACGCCTCTTAAGTTTGGTTCCATTTGTCCAAGCGGTGAGTGTGGTTGATAGTGTCGCGCTCAACAAAGCTAAACCACAATCCGACATCGATTTTTTTATCGTCACAACCCCGGGGCATCTGTGGGCCGCACGTATGTGTGCTACAGCTCTTACGCAAGCCTTGCGCCTGCGCCGCCACGGCACGCACGTGCGCGATCGGGCCTGCCTCTCGTTTTATGCTACCAGTGACGCCTTGGCCCTCCAAAACCTCTCGATTGCGGGGGGCGATCTCTACTTGGCCCAGTGGGTCTATCTCGTGAGTCCACTCTGGCAACGGGCTGGGTTTGACCTGACTCAACAACTCATACAGCACAATCCCTGGGCCGCGGAGCTTTTTCCGCAGCGGGCCACGGGCACCGTTAGTGATCGTCGCACCGTAGAACCCGGGCTTGCTCGTCTCACTCGGCCGTTCCAGTGGACCCTCGAGACGCTTTTGGCTAAGCGTCTTGGACGGTGGGTCGAGACCAAACTCCGTACTCTGCAACTGCGGTACATGCACAAAACGCTCCCGACCGAAATCAAAAATCGTTCCAGCCATATCGTGATCAACGATCGGATGCTTAAATTTCATGAACAAGATCGGCGTACCTGGTTTAGAGAGCGCACCTTGGCGACCTACCAGCGCCTCCTGGCCCGCGAGCCGCTCAACCTCTCGCTCGACGATGTGCGCTTTGCCTCAGGAGGATTATTGGTTCAGCCGATCGGAGCCACGCTGGTACAACACCGTCCTCAGAGCACCACACTACCGGCCCCGGCATGATCACCTCCCTACGTCGCATTGGCGTAGGAGGAGCGCTCATACTCATCGTCTGGCTGGCCTCGTTTGGGGTACTGCTCACAAAAACCGTGCCGGTCTCGGGCGACGGGATTTACTACTTTGTGCAGCTCGAGTCGCTGACCCTCGATCACGACGTCGACTATGCCAACAACCTTGAGCGCTTTAGGGCCAACCCCTACGTTGCCAAGCAACTCGACTCAGGCGTCACCACTCCAACCGGCCGAACCCCAAACTTGTTCTCGATTGGGCCAGCCCTGCTCTGGTCACCAGTGTATGTGGTTGTGCACTTTTTAGCTCCGCAGGCAGAACTCCTTGCACCCAGCCTTGCGACCGGGCTTTGTGTATTGGTTGGGTTGGTCTGTCTGTATCGAGCTCTGCGCCGATTAGGGTTTATCGATACCGTAGCCGGACTTGCGGTTACCGCAACGTATCTTGGCACCAACCTTATCTATTATTCGATCTTTGAAGCCAGTATGGCCCATGGTCTGGGTTTTGCGCTGGTTAGCCTTCTCCTACTCCTTGCCCTGCGGTCTAGTAAAAAACTTTTGGGCGCGTTGGTGTTTGGTGTGATTGCGGGTCTCGCGGTGGACGTCCGTTGGCAGTTACTGCTTGCGGTTGTGCCGCTGGGGGTCCTCGCTTTTTTCCATTTGAAGACGCGCAACCCTCGTACGTGGTTAGCAGCCGCGGTAGGGTTTGCCCTCGGTGTTTTGCCACAGCTCCTGGTCTGGAAAGCTCTCTATGGCAGCTTTTTGGTTCTACCACAGGGGGCAGGATTTATCGTGCCGACTAGCCCACATTTTGGCGAGGTGCTCTGGTCAGCGCGTCATGGGCTTATCACCTGGACCCCGCTCGTGTTGCTTGCAGTGGTAGGGGTAGTGCTGGCTGCTCGTACAAAAAATGCTGCCGTACGTGCGGTTGCACTAGTGTCCATCGTGATTTTATTTTTACAAACGTACCTTAATGGTTCTCTCATCGAGTGGTGGGGAGGGGATGCTTTTGGGGCCCGACGTTTTACCGATGTCACGGCCGTGTTTGCATTCGGCCTCGCGGCTCTCTTTGCCGCGACCAAACCCAAATGGCGTGCCGTGCTTGCTAGTTTGGTCGCATTGCTTGTTCTAGCCAACCTGACGCTCATGCAACTCTACCGGCACGATCGAATCTCACGTTCTCTGCCGGTGCACGTGCGTGCTGCTGTGGAAGCACTACGCCACTAGTCGCGCTACACTATCTGTATGACTTCCCGCACCTATCACGTCCTCTTTTGGTCCGTGCTCTCGCTCATGGTCCTTGTGTTTGCCTGGTACGGGTATCTCTTTAGCCGCGGTCTGGTGACCTTTAGCCTCGGCCCCACTATCGACAACACGATCATCATCAATAGCGACTAAGACAGCTTTAGAGCCGGTAGAGAGGGCCATAGAGCCTTTTTGGCTACCTTGACTTTATCTAAAAAAAGTGCTAAAGTCCTCGTTTAGTTTTCGGCTCGTTCTCTCTCAACACGACCAAAACGCCCCATCAAGGAGGAACTCATGTTCTTGCTGCGCTCTCTCAATCCGGCTGCGCAGATCAGCGTACTCGGTGCCGCCTTGGCCCTGACGTTTGCCGGTGCTCAGTCGGTCTTCCAGTCTACGGGCCTCCTCTCCAGCCATCCGCAGTTCGACGACGTGCTGGTCGGCATTTACTCCGAGCGAGTCTCGCTCGATCGTGTCGAGCAGCGTGATCTGATCTTTGGTGGCATCAAGGAGGTGCCGCTGTTCTCCCTGACGCTCGGGCGTGAGTCTTTCTCAAACCTCGAGCCGCGCTACATTGTGGCTGTACCCTCCCTGGAGAAGTCACATGTCTTTGTGTATCCAGCCAGTTGCCAGCTCTGCGACAACGCCGTGTTCTTGATCGGACCGTACGGCGAGGTCCAGGCACAAGTAGCGGGTGTCACGGATCAAGCACTCAAGGCTTCTGGCCCCAAACGCTTTATCGTGATCGTCCCGAGCGACGATCCTATCGTCACTCAGGCTCCAAGTCACCTTCGGCAAGACGTTCAACTGGAGAAACGATGAAATACCTCGAGAATCTTTTGGAGAGTGAGCGCTTTGAGTGGGTGCTCTTTTGGGCCATGCTGGCTCTGGATCTCACCTGCTTTGCGCTCTTTGCCATCGAGCCCACCTTGTTGAGCTCGTTTGCGGCACTCGCGGGCGCGATGTTTTTGGCGCGGCAGCTCCACTACGTCGTGTCACAGGAACCGTTCCGTCGCAAGCTCTCGGCACTCCGCCTCGGTCTCGAGCGGGCCTTTGCTCTCGAGCATGAGGCCCGTATCCGGCACGAGCCCGAGCGCCCCGTCCCTACTCGGGCACAAATCGTGCAGGAGGAGGAAGAATGGCGGCATCGACAGCAGTGTTCGTTCTTTAGAACCTCGGCCTAGAGCCACCCTAGACGCCCCGATCGCAGGATCCCGGGCGTCTTTTTCTTACCCAGCGATTCTGCTAGTATACAACCCATGGAAATCAAACACTCCTCGCCCTCCGTGGCGCGTCCCGTCGAACACCATGCTGGTAAAAAGCGCTGGCCCTGGGTTCTCCTGATCGTGCTTGGCGTCATCCTAGTCGTGGGTGGGATCATCACCGCGCTCTACTTTTACGGCGGTAAACTGATTTCTAAAAAGGACAATCAAGCGACGCAAACTAATCAAGCTACTCAGACCAATCAGCCGGCCCAAACACCCGCTGGTGGCTTTAGCGTTAAGCCCGAGCCCGATGCGGATGAACTGCACCAAGTGGTGGTCGGCCGTTACGACAGCGAGGATCTGGTTGGACCGGTCACGCTCTCGACCGTTGACGCGACCGACAGCGGCACATTGACCGAGACCAAGGTGCTCACCCACGAGGCCAAAGTGCCCGATGCCCGCACCACCGTGACGACCTCACCCAATGGACAATTTGTGGCGATCACCGAGAGCGAGGTACCAACGACGGGTGGCGAGGATGAGGCAGCCGCTCAAGCCGATCTCAAACACACTGTCTCACTGGTCGAGCTCAGTAGCGGCAAAGAGACGACCGTAGCCGATGGCCTCAAAGGTCTTGCGGCCGATCCACTTTGGACCCCCGACTCACAGCACCTGATCTTTTTTGAGACGGACCCCGCGGTTGAACAAGTGCAAAGTTTTAACGTCTACGACGTCGAGTCTGGTCTGACCGCCAGCACTAAATCTGCTACGGCTGAGGGTCCGACGGATTTGTTTATCCCGGTTAAAGCCACCGAGAACGATCTCTTTGTGATCGATACGACCGCGGGCTCGGAGGATCCGGGTAAACTGGGTACCTTTAGTCTCTCTGACAAGGCCGAGATCGGGACGGATTTTGACAAGATTATCGATATGCCGGCGCAATTCCGTGGTCTGGATGTCTCGAGCGATGGTGGTCAGATTATTATGGCGCGTGGCAGCGGGGAAGAACTCAGTGTCTCGACCGGACCGTACCTGCTCGAGTTGCTCGACCGTGACACTGGTGAGATCGAGGAGCTGCGCAAGAGTTCTTCTGATGAGCAGTATGGCTCGCCGCTCTTTACGCGCGACGGTGACTCTATTATCTACGGAGCGGCCTCGGGAATCTGGATGCTGGAGGTCAAATCCGGCGATCGGACGCAACTCATCGAGAGCAGCGAGTTTAACGACGTAAGTGGTGCGGACGGCGACGTCGTGCAGCCGGAGTTTATCAGCCCCAATGGTGAGCTGGTCGTGCTCAGTGTCCCAATGGATAAAGGCTTGACGCGAGACTTCTTTACGCTCGGCACGGATGCTGACCAAGCTGCCCTAGACGATCTCGGCGTGGTCGAACCGGCTGACTCCAGTGCCTCAGTAGGTGCCTTTGGCTGGACGATCTAGTACCGGTGCGCATTTGAGCGGATTGACAAAGGGGTAAAAAGGCGGTATACCGCGCAAGAGTTCTTTGGCATTGTTACGCAACGGTGCTCTCCTTTTGATCGACCTTGGTCCGCGCGTGGGTTCAGCCAAACTGAAAACACGCGCGGACCAAGATTTGAGGAGGAGAACCGTGAAGATCGAAACGTTGAGTGATTCTTTTTCTGGATTGGGGCTGATCGAACAGCGCTTGGGAGAGTACGAGACACGCAGTCGCCGGAAGGCGCTGCGGCGCTCTTTGGTACTAATGGGGTATTGGGCCCTCGCGTTAGGGGCTCTCATCTCCCTACCGCTCTCGGCCTACCTGCGGAACCTGTGCTTTCGCAAGTTTGTGGTGCTCTTTTGTCTCTGGTTGGCCACGACCGTCATGCTCTGGTTGCTCTCCTCGTCGCTGGGGAGCGTGCGACGTAACGGCGCATTGGCTGGCCTGTTACTCATGATTCTCCAGACCAGTCTGTTTTGGCCCACGCCGACGACGAGCTGGTTTGTCAACGGACAGCTGCACAGCCTGGTCCCGGCCGTGGCCTTGCCGCTCTACACGTCCGCGAGTCCGATCACGGTGCACTTTAGGGCAGCCGACTACACGGCGCTCAATCTCTACTACGGCTTTAAGAACGAACGGGACATCAAGTTGCACGCGCGGATTGAGTACGATCTCGTCTGTCTCCCAATCACGAGTGCTGGTGCCCAAAAACTGCTACCTGGCGGGGAGTTGGAGCATCTCGAAGCACTCCTGCAGGACCAGATTCGCCAGGCCTTGGGAGCTTCGATTGAGCGTGCGGCTCAAGAAGCTGACAAAGAAACTGCTCAAGAAAAGGGCAATCTGTATTCCGAGACGCAGATCCTGGGCTCGGTCAGGGATGCTTTTCCTGATCTCAACATCTTTGGCACCATCCACGTGCGCGAGTGTGAACTCACGTTGGGTGGTCCACCGCCTCAGCTCGGATTGTTCTAAGGCTTGGGTTCGCGGGCGGCGTCGATTACATCGACGCCGCCCTTTTTTATTTGTGATGGCTTTGTAGAGCGCTGTTATGGCCAGCCCTTGTCACTCTCAGGGGGAGAGTGCTAGGATCCGCACGGTTGTTCTTTGCGTTTAGTGAGCGTTTTTGTCGTGTTGCGCTGGTCTGGTTTTTATCGGGGACAAACCGAACATAACCAGAACAGCTTTAAGTCTGTGAGCGGTCGGCTACCGGTGGTAGCGGTCGCGGCTCGCAACAACAAAAACGCGCTCGTGCAAGGAGGCACGCGTATTTTTAGTTAGGCGCTTACGGTTTTAGCCGGGCGTCAGGTTTATCAATTAAGTTCATCCAAAATGGCAGAACTCAAACTGCGCCCACTTGCTGACAAAGTAGTGGTGCGTCCAAAAAAAGAGGAAGAAAAAACTAAGTCCGGGATCGTCTTGCCCGCGACCGCAGAAAAAGACAAGCCTGAGCAGGGCGAAGTCGTGGCGGTCGGCCCCGGTAAACTGACCGAGGACGGCAAGCTCTTGCCGATGTCGGTTAAGGTCGGGGACGTGGTGGTCTTTCAGCAATACGGTCCGACCGAGATTAAGATCGAGGGCACTAAGTACTTGGTCTTGAGCGAGGGCGATATTCTCGCCGTAGCTGAGTAGGTTGAACGACGGATTGGTTCAGCCAAATTATAATTAAATTTACGAATCAAAAAAATGGCAAAGCAAATTGTATTTAGCGAAGACGCCCGCAAGGGCATGTTGGCCGGGGTCAATAAGTTGGCTAACGCGGTCAAAGTGACGCTGGGACCCAAGGGCCGCAACGTGGCACTCGACAAGGGTTTTGGCGCACCGACCATCACCAATGACGGTGTGACCATCGCTAAAGAGATCGAGCTCAAAGATAAGTTTGAGAACATGGGCGCGCAACTCGTACAAGAGGTCGCGACCAAGACTAACGACGTGGCCGGAGACGGTACCACGACCGCGACGGTGCTCGCACAAGCGATCGTGACGGAAGGTATCAAAAACGTGGCGGCCGGTGCCAACCCCATGATGATTCGCAAGGGGATGGAGCGTGGTGTTGAGGCCGTAGTTGGTAAGCTCGCTGAGATCAGCACCAAAATCAAAACTAAAGAGGAGAAGGCCCAAGTGGCCTCAATCTCTGCCGACGATGAGCGCGTGGGTAAATTGATCGCTGAGATTATGGAGCAAGTCGGGGAGAACGGCGTTGTGACGGTTGAGGAGGGCCAAACGCTGGGACTCGACAAGGAGGTCGTAGAGGGGATGCAGTTCGATAACGGTTACATCTCACCCTACATGATCACCAACACGAGACCCGTATGAAGCCTCCATGGAAAACCCGATGATCTTGATTACGGACAAAAAGATCAGTTCAATCCAGAGATTTTGCCGCTGCTCGAAAAACTCGCGCAGGCCGGTAAAAAGAATTTTGTAATTATCGCGGAGGATGTTGACGGCGAGGCCCTCGCGACTTTGATCGTTAACAAACTCAAAGGCGTCTTTAATACGCTGGCCGTCAAAGCACCCGGCTTTGGTGATCGCCGCAAAGAGATGCTCAGGATATTGCCGTTTTGACCAGTGGAACGTGATCGGCGAGGATGTCGGTCTCAAGCTCGACAAAACCGAGATTACGCACCTGAGTCAAGCGCGCAAAGTCGTCGCCGATAAAGACAACACCACCTTGGTTGGCGGAGTAGGGGGACAAAAAACTCATCGACGAGCGGGCCGAACAAATCCGTAAGCAGCTCGACTCGACCGACAGCGAATTTGATCGCGAAAAATTGCAGGAGCGCCTGGCCAAATTGACCGGCGGCGTGCCGAGGTGATCAAAGTGGGTGCCGCAACCGAGACCGAACTCGAAGAAAAAAGCACCATATCGAAGATGCTGTTTCTGCGACCAAAGCGGCCGTAGAAGGGGGCATCGTTCCCGGGGTGGTGTAGCGCTCGTGCGCGCGATCACCGCACTCAACGAGGATTAAAGCCAAAGGTGATGAGACCCGTTGGTGTCAGGATCTTGCGTCGCGCGCTCGAGGAGCCGCTGCGACAGATTGCGGCCAATGCCGGCAAAGACGGCGCGGTGGTACTCGCCGGGTTGCCAAACGCGATGGTAACTATGGCTACAACGCGGCCGAGGACAAGTATGAGGATCTGGTTAAAGTCGGTATTATCGACCCGACTAGATCGCGTTCGGCCTTACAAAATGCCGCCTCCGTCGCAGCCATGATGCTCACGACCGAGGCCGCTGTCTCGGACCTGCCCGAGAAAAAAGGCGATGCCCGCCCTACCCGGCGGCATGGGTGTGGCATAGGCGACATGCACGGCATGGGGATGTAGTTCTCCGAGTAAATCTAAACAGAGCGCAAAGAGCGGGTCTATCCGCGCCCGCTCTTTTTGTGCTGCAAAGTCGCGTAACCCGCCATAAATAGGGCCTGGACACGGAGGGGTCTCATGGTGGCCTAGTGAGTTCGCTTGGAAAGCGAATGAACGGGTCAAACCGTCTCGAGGGTTCAATCCCTCCCCTCCGCCAAAATTGAAAATCGGAATTGGAAGCCGAAATGGGGTCGCGCCGCAGGCGGCAAACATTCCCGCCAAAATTCCCGAATCCAAAGGTTTTTCCACGCTCCGCGTGGCACCTCAAAAAGTACGGTTCGATCGCCAATTTGAAAGTTCGAACCGCCGACTTTTTTGAACAAATGAAGTTTCTCTTCATTTGTTCCCTCGTTTGCCAATTCATATTGTATTTCAAAAACTTTTCGGTAAGTTCGAACCGATTATTCGCTTTTTGCTCGAAAGCCGATAATTTCTCTTTGAGAAATGTTTTTGACTAACCAACACACTTTTAGCGTCCGATATTCCTCTAGTGAAAGTGCGTTCTCTAGGTAAGCGTTCATCAGCTTCTCAATCTTGGAATCCAAGAGAAATATCGGCTTTTGTTTTGTCTGCAAAAAGCGTAGACGATTGGGCCTCCGCAATTTATCTTTTTTCGTTTTCCACTAACATCCATTTAGCCCAATCGTCTGGCAAAGAAACTTTGATTTCTTTTTGAATTTCGGAAGTGATGATTTCCTCACGAGTATATTTTTGAGCGCAAGGATTTTCCGTTTAGTACATCGTAAATAGTTATGTCCTTTTTGGGTTTCGGTGGTAATGAAACAGCCACATTCTCCGCAACGGAAAAATCCATGATACAAATATGGTTTCAAACCTCGCGACACCGGTTTAGATTTTCTCATCATCACTTCCTGAACAGAATCAAAAAGTTTCTTTGAAATAATCGGTTCGTGCTTGCCCTCAAAAATCTCTCCGTTATCGCATGAGACCGGTATAAATAGGATTTTTGAGAAGTTTTTGATAATTCGACACCGCAAGCTCTCTACCGCTTTTTCGCTTCAATCCAAGCGCGTTAAACTTGTCACGGAGTTCCCGCAAAGTGAAGTTTCCAGTGGAATATGCCTCAAATGTTTTCTTGATAAAGTGCGATATTTTCGTCAGGCACAATACGCTTATTTTTGTTCACATACCCCAATGGCGACATTTGAGGCCATATTCCTTCCTTCACTTTGTTTCTGTGTCCGCGCTTAATATTTTCACTCAAAATTATCCACATAATACTTGGATTGAGAAAAAGCGATTGAAAGCATGAATTTTTCCTTGCGGTGTCGGATCAAATAAAAAAGTTGGAAATTTCTGAAATTACGCCGGTATCAACGAGGTAGATGATTTTTCCTCCATCTACAGTTGCGAAACAGTCTATCAGGATGCCACGCCAAAAATACCGATGCTTCACCTTTTCCATTCGCTCTATCATTTCACCAAACACAGGGCGGCCTGGTATTTTGGCGGTCTGCTTTTCGACAAAGACATTCACCGCTTCCAGTTGTTCTTTCAACGCGAGTTCTTTTTAACTCTGAAAGCTGGTCAGCGCCTTACTGCGGACTTGTCTGTCTTTGTCGTCCGTAGACTTGCGAGTATAAATGAAAAACTTTTTGGTTTGATTATTCATAATTGTATTGGCAAACGACGAGCCACGCAGGCGTAGAAAAACCTTTTGGATTCGGGAATTTTTGGCGGGAATGCGTTTGTGTCGCGCCTGCGCGGCTGACATTTCGGCTGGTCAATTTTCAATTTTGGCAGTGTGTATTGGACGAAGTTCGAATGTATTTCGGACAAAATCCCGCGAGATTTTTGACGAATGACACTTGCGCCTCGGCCGCGCTCGACAAGCTCGCGCGGGGCCAAAACCCAAAAATTTCCTATCATTTTTATTTGCGGCTCCCCCACACCCCCGCCGCGAAGCGGAAATTTGAAAGGAAGAAATTTTTGGTTTTGCCTTGCCGCTTCACCGATGGTGCACAATTCACCACAAATTCGTTATGATTTAAATATAGAGATTCCATACTTTATATTATAATCTATATACCAAATTATACAACAACAGCTATGAAAATTGCAGATAATTTAAAAAAGATCAGAGCAGAAAAGGGTTATTCTCTCGAGAAGGTAGCTCGCCTTGCAGATTTGTCTTTAAATACGGTCGTTAAGATAGAAAGCGGAGTTAATCAAAATCCAACTATTGATACTCTCTCCAAAATAGCAAAGGCGCTCGAGGTTGACGTTGATGATTTGATACAAAAATAATTATGGCAAAAAGCTTCGGTAAACAATCTGAAGGGGCTTC
The DNA here is from genome assembly GCA_046350855.1 of Candidatus Anderseniibacteriota bacterium. Taxonomy (GTDB): domain Bacteria; phylum Patescibacteriota; class JAUYIX01; order JAUYIX01; family JAUYIX01; genus JAUYIX01. The sequence goes on from JAXLZM010000002.1 coordinate 207,519, forward strand.
AGTAGTAAAAAATGATGAGTTTTATACTCAGCTTGTTGATATTGAAAAAGAGATAAAACACTACAAAGACCAGTTCCATTGGCAAGGTTGTGTATTGTAACTGTGACGATCCGTTTGAGCAACTTTTAAGTACTTTGCCGCCAATTTCAAAATGCTCGGATTGAAAAGACTTATCGCGACCAGCTATAAGCCGTCACCGATTGCAAATACACAACTTGGGTTATTGGTGACGACAAAACACTAGAACCACAAAAGGCCGTCCAAAAGTGAATGCAAACAAATTTATTATCAACGATGTTGGTGACCTGGACGACGACGGTGCGTTTAATTTGAAAGACGTCGCTGAACAGCTAAAGGCGAACAAAAACAACGGTGGTCACCACTTGAAAGGAGGTGAAGGAAGAAGAACGAGATTTTAGAAGCCCAAGAAAAGGGCATAGAATTGCTTAAACAAGCAGATATTGTGGTGACCAACCCCCATTTTTCACTCTTTCGGGAATATGTAAATCAGCTAGTTGAATATAAACAGTTTTGATTATCGGCAATGATAATGCGAGAACTTATGTGGATATTTTTGAGCTGATACAAAAAAATAAAATCTGAGCGGGATATGAAAAGGTAAAGAATTTATACAGCCAGACGGATCAATAAAAAGGGTTTGGTAATGTCGGATGGTATACAAATCTTGATGTCGCGAAGCGGCATGAACCCTTAACGCTCTATAAAAATATTCCCGAATATCCTAGAAATATGCAAATTATGACGCAATAGTCTTAGCAAGGTTACTGATATACCTGTTGACTATGACGGTGAGATGGGTGTACCGATTTCATTTCTAGATAAATATAACCTGATCAATTTGAAATTGTTGGGTCAAGTAGTAATTTATCAGGACCCATCAAAACAAAAGATGGTTGGTCTACCCGATATAAAGACCGCAACGGATATATGCGACAAGCGGCGAAGCAGGCGCTTTGCACTTCCCGATGGCGATACATGGCGACGAATTTACGACAGAATTGTAATTAGAAAAAAATAATATGAAGGAATTGAACTAAACAACATTAAAGTACGCGGTATTCAACGGCTACAAAGACAGTGACGAGGAGGGCGTTGTTGCGTACGGCGGCAGACTTGATATTCGACCAAAATATCAACGTGAATTCGTGTATAAGCGAACAGCGCAATCAGGTTATCAAAACTATTGCGTAGCTATCCAGACGGCGATGCATATTTTCCACTCAATACAATGTATTGACTCAAAACAGACAAAGATACTTTTGAAGTGATTGACGGTCAGCAGCGCACATACTCAATTTGCCAATATATAAATGGTGATTTCAGTATTGATGAAAAATATTTTCACAGTTTAAACAAGTCAAGAACAGGAATATATCTTAGAATACCCATTACAAATATATCTGTACTGGAAGCGACAAAGAGCGACTCGAGTGGTTTGAAATAATCAACACCGCTGGCGAAATTTTAACACCGCAAGAACTACGCAACGCAAACTATACTGGCGAATGGCTCACAGGCGCAAGCGTTGGTTTTCTAAAATGGCGCACCCGCATATCGCATTGGTCAAGATTATGTGAAAGGATCACCAATCCGTCAGGAAATGCGGAAAAACCATTGAAGTGGATTTCCGCGCCGTGACTACGGCAGAGAAAATCCTGCGGAATATATGTCAAACATCAAGCACGACGAATACCAACGAATTGTGGGGCTCTTTCGGGTGTAATTGAATGGGTGCAAAAAACTTTTCGAATTACCGCAAAGAAATGGCGAGCGTGAACTGGGGCGAACTATACAATAAATTCAAAGACAAGAAACTCAACGCAGAAAAACTTGAGAAGAAATCTCAAAGTTGATGCAAGATGAAGACGTCAGTAATAAAGTGAATGTCTATCTGCGTATGTGCTCACTCGTCAAGAAAGACATCTCTCAATTCGTGCTTTTACCGACAAAATGAAGCGCGGGGCATTACAGCGGCAAAAGGGCAAATGCAAATTCTGCAAAAAACAATTCTTGCTTGAAGAAATGGAAGCTATTGATCACATCACCCCTTGGCACGAGGAACGGCAAAACCACTGCGGAAAATTGTCAGATGTTGCAAACAAGATAACCGCACAAGTCAAGAATAAAAATTTATGAATGAGGAATTATTTGTCCACATTGTAAAAAAGCTTTCAAGATCGATGAGGCTGGTTTTGCCGACATCTTGAAGCAAGTGAGAGACAAGGATTTGATAAAAGACATTGCATGATCGACTTGAATTACTGGAGAAGGACAAAGAAAATGCTGCCAGCTCGCTGAAGCAAATACTAAGAATGCGCTTGCAAGCGGAAATTCGCCAAGAAAGACGCCGAACTTGCAGAGCTAAAAGCTCAAAAGAAGCCCTCGTTGGCGAACTTAAAGCAGAGAAGATGCACAGGTGCATCTGCAGAAGCAAAGGTTGAATCTATAAAGAAACAGAAAGAATTCGCTGTAACAGAAGCGGTAGTTAAAGTTGAAAAGGAGCGAGATAGGTTGTCGGGCGAGCTTAAGACCAAAGATACTGAAAAGCAATTGCTTGAAGGGCTTCGGCAAGGAGGAATTTACAGCAGAGCTTAAGACCAAGGACGACATCATCCGACACAAGGATGAGAGATCGCTTGCGTAAGGATATGGCTTCATTTCTACAATGATTGGCGAAACTCCTCGAGCATTGCGAAACGGAATTTAACAAACTCCGCGCAACAGGATTTCAAAATGCGTATTTTGAAAAGGACAACGATTCTAAAACTGGCAGTAGAGGCGATTAGCCATCTCAGCGAGGCGACCAGGACGGCAACGAGATTATCTCTATCATGTTCGAGATGAAGAATGAGGGTGACGAGACTGCTACCAAACACAAAAACGAGGACTTCTTGCGCGAACTCGATAAAGATCGAACCGAGAAAGGGTGTGAATATGCCGTTCTCGTTTCGCTACTAGAAGCCGAAAATGAGCTATACAACACAGGTATTGTTGATGTATCTCATAAGTACCCCAAAATGTATGTGGTTCGGCCGCAATTCTTCATCCCTATTATCACACTTTTGCGTAATGCCGCGATGAACTCACTCAAATATAAAGCCGAGCTTGCTCTCTGAAATCAGAATGTCGACATAACCAACTTTGAAGAAAATATAAATAAATTTAAAGAAGGGTTTGCGAAGAATTACGATTTGGCGAGCCGTAAATTCAAGACTGCCATTGAAGAAATAAGACTATCGACCATCTCAGAAGACTAAAGATGCGCTCTTGTCGTCTGAAAATAACCTACGCCTTGCCAGCAATAAAGCGGAAGATTTGACCATGAAGCTGACTCGTGGAAACCCTACTATGACGGCTAAATTTGGAGAGCTGCCCAACCCTGACGAAACCACGAAGTGAGTCATAAAAACAAAACATGGAAAAATTAAACTTAAAATTTGAGCATTGTTACGGAATTAAAAAACTTGAAAAAGAGTTTGTTTTTAGCAACAGGACTTATGCTATCTATGCTCCAAACGAAGCTCAATGAAGACATCTTTTGCAAAGGCTTTTAAAGATTTAATAAAGGAGAAGAGACGAAAGATTTAATTTATCCAGAGAAAAACTGTCAGAAGAATCAACGAAAGTGATATTGATTAACAAAGTTTTGTTATTGAGCTATAACGAAAGTTATTTTTCTGATAAAGAATCCACCACTTGTTGTGGAAAAAACTAAAGGAAAAATATGAGAAGATATATGGTGATTTGGATAAAGAAAAAAACAGTTTTTGTTAAAAATTTAAAATCAGTATCTCAAAGTACTGACTGTGAGGAGGAGGTGCTATCAACATTTTTCGGAGAGTGAAAGAACGCACTATTTGATATTTTAGAGCGAGTTTTTCCACCTCTATCGATGATTCTCATACAAAGTATTCTTTTAAATACAACGATATTTTTGATAAAAGGGAAATGTAAAAAAGTTTTTAGATAAATACAGTAAAACTTTAGATGAGTACATCCAACAGTATGATTCCCTTGTATCTCAATCAGCTTTTTAAAAAATCCGCAAACACTTTTGGAACATACCAAGCAAATGAGCTATTAAAATCCATAGAAGATAATTCTTTTTTGAGGCTGGCCATTCTATTATTAACTTATCCGATGATTCAAAGATCAGTTCAGCTGAAGATTTAGAGGATTATTGGAGTCAGAGATAAAAAAGATTATAAACGACGAAAAAAACTAAAGAAGATATTTGACACCATAGACAAAGCTATCGGGCAAATGTAGAATTGCATTTAAGAAAGTCATAGAGGGTGATAATTCTCTCCTTGTTCATCTCAAGGACTATGAGCTTTTCAAGAAAAATGTTTGGCTTGGTTATCTTTCCCAGATAACAAATGATATTAAAGCTCTGCTTGATTTTTATACAGCAAAGAAAGAAGAATTGTCTAAAATTATAAAATTGGCTGAGGATACTGCGACTGAATGGGAGTCAGCGGCGGAGGAATTTAATAATAGATTTACTGGATTACCATTTAAAATAAAAATAAAGAATAAGGAAGATCGCAATTTTAAAAACCAACGCTCCTGTTTCAGAATTTATTTTTGATGACTCTGAGAAAAAGAATGTTAACGAGAGAAGAACTTTTAAAGGGTATTAAGTCAAGGTGAAAGGAGCTTTGTATATACTAAATATTATATTTGAGATTAGGGCTAGGAAAAAAGCAAATCAAAAAACACTGCTTATCGTTGATGATATTGCTGATTCTTTTGATTACAAAAATAAATATGCAATTGTTGAGTACCTAAAAGATATTTCTGAAGATGATAATTTTTTTCAAATAATCTTGACTCACAATTTTGATTTTCAGAACAATCTTAAGTAGGGGCATTGTTTCTTATGGTCGGTGTCTGATTGTAATAAAATGCTCTTGGCGTGAGTCTCGAACAAGCGAGCTATGTTAAAAACCCTTTTATAAATGATTGGAAAAACAATCTAACTGACAGCAAAAAACTGATTGCTTCTATCCCGCGTGGGTAAATTGATCGCTGAGATTATGGAGCAAGTCGGGGAGAACGGCGTTGTGACGGTTGAGGAGGGCCAAACGCTGGGACTCGACAAGGAGGTCGTAGAGGGGATGCAGTTCGATAACGGTTACATCTCACCCTACATGATCACCAACACGGGCCGTATGGAAGCCTCCATGGAAAACCCGATGATCTTGATTACGGACAAAAAGATCAGTTCAATCCAAGAGATTTTGCCGCTGCTCGAAAAACTCGCGCAGGCCGGTAAAAAGAATTTTGTAATTATCGCGGAGGACGTCGACGGCGAGGCCCTCGCGACTTTGATCGTTAACAAACTCAAAGGCGTCTTTAATACGCTGGCCGTCAAAGCACCCGGCTTTGGTGATCGCCGCAAAGAGATGCTCCAGGATATTGCCGTTTTGACCGGTGGAACCGTGATCAGCGAGGATGTCGGTCTCAAGCTCGACAAAACCGAGATTACGCACCTGGGTCAAGCGCGCAAAGTCGTCGCCGATAAAGACAACACCACCTTGGTTGGCGGAGTAGGGGACAAAAAACTCATCGACGAGCGGGCCGAACAAATCCGTAAGCAGCTCGACTCGACCGACAGCGAATTTGATCGCGAAAAATTGCAGGAGCGCCTGGCCAAATTGACCGGCGGCGTGGGGGTGATCAAAGTGGGTGCCGCAACCGAGACCGAACTCGAAGAAAAAAAGCACCGTATCGAAGATGCTGTTTCTGCGACCAAAGCAGCCGTAGAAGAGGGCATCGTTCCCGGGGGTGGTGTAGCGCTCGTGCGCGCGATCACCGCACTCAACGAGGTTAAAGCCAAAGGTGATGAGACCGTTGGTGTCAGGATCTTGCGTCGCGCGCTCGAGGAGCCGCTGCGACAGATTGCGGCCAATGCCGGCAAAGACGGCGCGGTGGTACTCGCCGAGGTTGCCAAACGCGATGGTAACTATGGCTACAACGCGGCCGAGGACAAGTACGAGGATCTGGTTAAGGTCGGTATTATCGACCCGACTAAGGTCACGCGTTCGGCCTTACAAAATGCCGCCTCCGTCGCAGCCATGATGCTCACGACCGAGGCCGCTGTCTCGGACCTGCCCGAGAAAAAAGACGTGCCCGCCCTACCCGGCGGCATGGGTGGTGGCATGGGCGACATGCACGGCATGGGGATGTAGTTCTCCGAGTAAATCTAAACAGAGCGCAAAGAGCGGGTCTATCCGGCCCGCTCTTTTGTAGCTTGCAAAGTCGCGTAACCCACGCCATAAATAGGGCCTGGACACGGAGGGGTCTCATAGTGGCCTAGTGAGTTCGCTTGGAAAGCGAATAGACGGGTCAAACCGTCTCGAGGGTTCGAATCCCTCCCCCTCCGCCAGAAATTTAAATAAAAAAGAGGCCCGACCGGTATAACCGATCGGGCGTGTACGGGGCTGAACCTACTGTGTGTCCAGCTTGGATTCCTTACGGGCAATGCCGGCCAACGCATCCGCGCGTGGCCAGTCGTACTCGTTGAGGTCCACGAACTCGAGGACCTTGGCGACCCAGGGCGCCTTATCGATCATAATGTGGTACATTTGCTGACACAGACGGCGGTAGTCACGGTGACCTTGCTTGCCTGTGCGCAGCTCGAGCAAGTGCTGTGCCTCCCGCAGGTTGAACCCCATGGCGTACCGGATCTTGTGACCGAAAAGCACCGCGTACTGTGCTTCTTCCTCTCCGACGGTCGAGACGAGTCTCGTATGCAAGGTGTTCACCTGATCGACCAGCTGCAGCACGTCGTCCTGGAATCCTGCCTCGATGATCTCGGGCGGAATATCCATGAAGCCGTGCTTGGTGGTGAAGGCCTGGCGCTGGAACGTGCACATCCGGTGCCGGTGCAGATTTCTGAACGACCCGATGTCTGCCAGGAACTGGAAGTGCCACGGGTACCCGGTCTCGAACGCTCGTCCGACACGATCTCGTCGTGTACGTCGCTCACCGACGTACCGACTCACGATGTCGCTGACCAGCTCGCGCGAACTCCCGTGGACACACTCATAGAGCTGCGAGATGGGCAGGTGACAGTGCTCGAAGAGTGCCATCGTCGCGATCATCTCTTGTTCGCGGGTATTGCGGTTATAGCTACAGACGCCGAGTTCGACGGCCTCCGACGGCCACATCGAGTCCAGCGCGAGCAGTTCATCCGTTAGTACGTGCGCAAGCTTGCCGAACGCCCGCCGGGTCTGCACGAGGTATTCGTCGCGTTTGGCACGCTGGACATACCGCGGCATGATCCGGTTGAGGTGTTCATGCGACTTGGCGGCCAACTCGTTGAGCTCTCCGATGTCACTCGAGTAGAGAGACGTAAGGATGCCCGAGAGCGAGCGACCGTTGGCATGCACACCTAGGTTGGTGGTCGTGCTCATCGGTAGGAGTAGACGAAGCGTGTCGCAGGTCTTGGTCCGGATGTCCTGATTGTAGGTCATCCGCAAAGTCTTGCGCTCCACATCGTCTCGACAGTCCGCCAAGGTAAGTTCGCGATCGGGCTCCTCCTCTCGGATCTTGTAGCTGGCCACCTCGAGCGGCTTGCTGCGCTGGAAATACTCCTTCATGGGTTGGATGAGTCGCGAGTACAGATCGAACGCCGCATCCATCGTCTGGATGTAGTCGACGTCAAGTCCACTTCCGATCAGCACGCGCGGGCGGTAATACTTGTACTCACCCCGCTCGTTCTTCTCGTCGTAGAAGACGTAGCGTGTCGACTGCTCGATGTAGGCCGCCAGTCGTTTGTCCTCGATCGCCTTGGTTGCAACGTTGGAGATTTGCTCCATCGAGAGAAAAGCGCTCTCAAACTCCTGCACCGAGTCGTCCCCAAACTTGATCAGGATCCGCTCGATGACCTTGTCGGCCTGATCCGGGTTGTCGATGAACTCCTTGAGAAAGGTCTCGCGGAATCCACCTGCGGCGCGGCTATAACGAGCAAACGCCGCGCCAACTTTGCCCCGGATCTTCTTTTTGAGTAGGACCACAAAGACATTATCGGTCGCGCTCGAGACGTACTGCTCGAGTCGCCCGACCTGTTCTGGGCTGAACTGCATGTTAGCTCTCCTTGGCTCCTTGTTGCTGCGCGGTCCACCAGCGCAGGTGGGATGAGAACACGTTCCAGACACGCTCGAGCACCGTTGCTGGGTCGGCTATGCCGTCGACGATGACGCACCGCATCTTGTGCACTTTGTAGAGCAGCTCACCGGTTTGCTCATCCTCGTATCGGATGTACTGCGTCCCCATCTCGTTCATGATCTTGAGATACGCTTCACGAACCCGCTCCAGAGTAGACTGCTTCTCGAAGAACTGCGGTTCTGCCTGTGCGTCGAGCTGCTTGCGACGCATAGCTTCCTCGGCTGGTATGTCGATGTAGATCATCAAGTGGGGATAGCGAATCACCGACCCAAGGATCGCCTCGAACCGCTTGAGCAAGGTCTCCATCGGCACACCGAGTGTGCCGTAGGCCAGCGTCGAACCAAATGATCGGTCGCTCAGGATAACCGCATTTCGTTTGAGCGCGGGAATAACATCGCACACCATGGTCGAAAACCGATCGGCCATGTAGTACTCCTGAAACACCAGTGGACTTGGTCGGATCAAACCTTCCTTGTCGGCCAAGCACTCTCTAATGTGTTGCCCCATCCGGTTCTTGTTGTTGGGCTCCGTGATGAGGAACAGCTCATGCTCCGAGAACTCAGAAACCTTGTAGCGTTCCTCCACGCCGCGTATAGCTGTTCCTTTTCCGCATCGGTCGATGCCTTCGATCGCACAGTAAAAACCCTGCATCGGGTTCCTCCTTATAGAAATCCAAATTGTCCAAAGGACAAGTCGCTCATCGTACCAGGTTTTGTGTGCGATACAATCGCAAAGTACGTATACTGGAAGAACCATGCACAGTAACGCCAAAACCGTCGCGGCCTATCTCAAAGCACTCCCACCCGACCGGGCCAAAGCGGTTCGCGCCGTCCGTGCAGTGATTCTCAAACACTTGCCCAGGGGCTACCAAGAGGCAATGCAGTGGGGCATGATCACGTACCAAATCCCGCTCACCCGCAAACCCGACACCTACAACGGCCAACCGCTCGCTCTGGCCGCGCTTGCCTCGCAAAAAAACTACCTGGCCCTGTACCTCATGAACGTCTACGGCGACAAAGCCACTGAGCGCTGGTTTAAAGCTCGTTACAAAGCCAGCGGCAAAAAACTCGACATGGGTAAATCCTGCGTACGTTTTAAACGCCTGGAGGATTTGCCACTCGACCTGATCGGGGAGACCATCGCCCGAACTTCCGTCGAGAGCTACCTCAAGCGCTACGAGCAACTCAAACCTACCAAAAAATCCTCAAAAAAATCCCAGTGAGTACACCCGCCACCTACGCCCGCATCTCTGACCCCTCGCTTAAAAAAGCCACGGGTAAAACCTGGTCAGAATGGTTCAAAATTCTTGATAGAGCCGGTGCCAAACGGATGAACCATACGCAAATCGCGACCTGGCTTTACGACGGCCCACTTAAAAAAGGCTGGTGGTGTCAGATGGTCGCGGTCGGCTACGAACAAGCCCGGGGCTTGCGTGCCGTACACCAAACCGCGACAGGATATGCCGTGAGTATCAGCAAAGTGATGCCGGTGGCGCTACCCAAGCTCTATGCGACCTGGACGAGTGTGCCTGCACGCAAAAAGTGGCTCGGTCTCAAAAACAAAGACATCACCCTCACGACCAGCAACAAAAACAAAAACGTGCGCGGCAAGTGGATCGATGGGCGCTCCACCCTTGCGATCGATTTTTACCGTAAAGGCCTCAAAACGCAGGTCGTGGTCCAGCACGAAAAACTTCCCAACAAGGCTGCCGTGGAAAAGCAGCGGGCCTTTTGGAAAGCCGCGCTTGCACGACTGGCGCGATCGTTCTAGAGTACGCGACCGCCTTTGGCGAGTTCTTTACCAAGACAAGGAGGGCACATGCCCACACTCTTTGATGTGCGTACTACCAACGTGCCGGCTTGTTATCGACTCGCCTGGCGCAAGGATCGTCTCCTCATTTGTATCGCCCCGGCTCCTTTTGTTGAACTCCTCACACAGCTCACTCCCGAGAGCTGCTTTGCTAGTCGGGCCAAAGAGCAACTCCAACTGGCTGAGTTCAGCCCGCCCACTCGTCCCGCCTGGGGCTTTGGCCAGAGTCTACGTTTTGCCGAACCGCAGCACCGTCCCCACACGCGCCACTCTGAGGATTGGCCCGTGATCGAATGTCGCTACGAACGTATTCTCGCCTCGCTCATTTCCACACCTGGTCAAAACGGCTACATGCAGCGCGGCTACGAGATTTCTGGGTCACTCCAGGCACTCTTTCAGGCTCTCAACGCTCACCAGCCACCGGCCATGGGCGAGTTTTCTCAGCAACTGGTGATTCGTCTCACCGCTGATCGGCAGGACCATGCCAGTCTCGGTGCCGATGTCGCAGCGCTTGCTCGCTGGCAACTCTGTCATGCCTCGAGCGTCAGAGGCGCTCTAGTAAAGTCCGTACGAGCTGCCATGTCCGAGGCCTACGGGGTACTGCGTGATCGTCGTCTGGTGTTTTTAGAAGACTTTAGGGTCAAGCTCGAACAAGGCCTACTTAACCTGACTTGTCCGGGCAATGCCTGTGGTCTTGTTCCCGAGTGTCCGACCTCGCCCGTTGCAACAAGCGCAGAGCAGTTTGTTACAAACGAGCGGATCGGGTATGAGCTTGTGCCGCACAACACGGATTCGCCGCTCCAGCAGCTAACGCTCTTAGCGGGCTTGGCTCAGCTGGATGAATTTCTCTGGCTCCTCTAATTTGAGGAGCCTCTTTTTTTACAGCTTTTTGGCTGAACTCATAGCCCTCGGCGCGGCCGTCATGTACCATACTCGCATGTCTGACTACTACCGCCCCAAACGTACCCGCGGCGTGTTTGATCCAAAGAGCAGCCGGCCACACAAGCTGAGCCGCTCTAAGATCGACCTCTTTATCGACTGCCCACGCTGTTTTTATCTCGACGTACGTCGGGGCGTGGCACGACCACCTGGTTTTCCGTTTAATCTCAACTCGGCCGTCGACGCACTCCTCAAAAAAGAGTTTGACATCCATCGCGCCAAACAATCCAAACATCCCCTCATGAGCGAGTACGGCGTCGACGCGGTACCCTTTGCACACACCGAGCTCAACGAGTGGCGTGAGAACTTTGTCGGGGTGCAGTTCCACCACCAGCCGACCAACTTACTGGTCACCGGGGCCGTCGACGACGTCTGGAAAAATCCCCACGGTCAATTGATCGTGGTCGACTACAAGGCCACCAGTAAAACTACTCCCATCACACTCGATGCCCCCTGGCAGGGGGGCTACAAGCGCCAGATGGAGGTCTACCAATGGCTTCTGCGTCAAAAAGGGTTTGCGGTAAGCGACACGGGTTACTTTGTCTACTGCAACGGTAGACGTGACCGCGCCGCCTTTGATAAAAAGCTCGAGTTTACGGTCCAGCTCATTCCATACACCGGTAAAACCGACTGGATCGAGCCAATTTTACAAAAAATTAAGGATTCGCTAATGTCGGCAGAACTACCGGCTGCGGGCCGAGAGTGCGATTATTGTGCCTATACCGCCACCCGTGCCCAAAGCGAGCCGGCCCATACCTCAGCTAAAACCGCAAAAGCCCCGCGTAAGGCCGTGGCTATTAAAAAAGGCGGCCCGCAGCCGCTTTTTGAGTGAAGTAAGAGTAGCATACCACACCAAACGAGAACAGTTTGTGAAAGATTTCCCCAGGGTGTCCCCGCGGATAACGGTTCTGCCAGATGCGGACCTGGAGACACTGGCGTAGTATCGATCTATGGCGTTTGCGACTGACCCTGTCCAGGATATTAAGGAGCGTTTGCCGGTCGAGAGTTTGATCGGCGAGTATTTGGTACTCAAACGGGCCGGGATCAACCTCAAGGGGCTGTGTCCGTTTCACCAAGAAAAAACGCCCTCGTTTATGGTTAGTCCCGAGCGCCGCAGTTGGCACTGTTTTGGCTGCAGCAAGGGTGGTGACATTTTTAGTTTTATCATGGAGATCGAGGGGCTCGAGTTTAGAGAGGCCTTGCAGTTGCTTGCGCGTAAAGCCGGGGTCGAACTGCCTGAGCGCCAGTTTGATCGCAAAAAAGCTGGGCGGGCAGCGCGCTTGGTCGAGGTCAACACCGTCGCCATGGCTTTTTTTGAACAGGCCCTTTTAGCCGACGCTGATCCGCAGGGCAAACAAAGTAGTGCTGCGGCGGCCGCCCGTGACGAATTAACACGACGTAAAGTAGACCAGCTCACGCGTGAGACGTTTCATGTGGGGTTTGCGCCGAGTGGTACGGACGCTGCTGGCCCGGACGCTTCCGGCCGCAACCAATCCGGACGTGGTAGTTGGAGCGCGCTGACGGACTATTTACGCAAAAAAGGATTTACCGACTCGGAGATGGTGGCGGCAGGTGTGGCAGTGGCGCGGCCGGCTCCTAGGCAGGGTGTCTACGATCGGTTCCGCAATCGACTGACTTTTCCATTGATCGATGTGGTCGGACGCACGGTTGGATTTTCAGCTCGCGCCCTTGATCCAGAAGAAAAAATGGGCAAATACATCAACTCACCCGAGAGCGAGGTCTATCACAAAGGTAAATTTTTGTTCGCCCTCAACGCGGCAAAGAGTGAGATCCGGCGGCGCAACTTTGTGGTGCTCGTCGAGGGACAAATGGATGCCGTGTCGTCGCACCGGGTGGGAGTGCGTAACGTGGTGGCGACCAGCGGTACCGCGCTTACCACTGATCAGCTTGCCCTTCTCAAGCGCTACACCACCAATTTGATTTTGGCGTTTGACGTTGACGCAGCGGGATCCAACGCAACCAAGCGGGGGATCGATCTTGCGATCGTGCAAGGGTTTAACGTCAAGGTTGCGCGTATGCCCGAGGGCGTGGATCCGGATGATCTCTGTCGCGACAACCCCAAAGCCTGGGCCGAGGCTCTCAACCACAGTGAGGCGATCGTAGAGCATTATATTCGTAAGGCTACTGCCGGCAAAGATTTGAGTGTGGTCGAGGTCAAAAAAGCCGTGGCGCGCGTGGTTCTGCCAGAGATTGCACGGCTGACCGACGTGGTAGAACAAACACACTACTTACAGCGCGTGGCTGGATTGCTTGGGGTAGAGGAGTCGGTTTTGCGCACGGCCATTGAGCGCACACCCAAACAGAGTGGTGGGCAAAAAACTGAGAGCAACGCATCCGAGAGTGAACCGCAAAAACCACGGCCGGTAGACTCGCTCTTACGCAAAGTGGCCCGTCTCATTGCACTTAAACTGAGAGGGGTGGTGATTAGTCCAGAGGACATTGCCCCTTTGCGAGTGCTGGATGCGGCCTGGGTCACGCGCGTGCACGAGTTGTTGCTGGCCGAGCAAGCCGAGCAGCCCTTGTTTGAGCAGCTCGGCACGATCAGCCCCGATTTGGCCCGTCTGGTCGATCACGAGACGTTTGCTCTCGACCAGGAGCTCGAGCACTCCGAGGAGACACCCGGTAAGGAGCTGTCCGGGTTGGTGCGTGAGATCGTGCGTCAAGGACTGCGTCGGGAACTGGCCGAACTCCACAAAGCCTCGGCGCAGAGTGGTTCGGCCGAGCAATTTGTCAAAAAAACGCAGGCCCTTGCTAAACTAGAAGAGCAAGCATGAACCACGCCGACGAACTGTTGCCATTTAGTACCAAAGCCCTGAGTGTCTGGCAGAGTGTTTTGGCCAAGGTGCCGCACCTCTCGGAGAGCAAGCCTGTCCCAACTACCATTGGCATAAAAGTTGCTGATCAAACCGCCTTGCTCGCTGCAGTCGGACGCTACTTTGCGTTAGGTGACCAGGTCCATCTTGGTCCGGTTAACGGTGTCCGCTCGATTGCTTCGATTCGTAAACAAACACCATTGCTCGGAGAGATTCGTTTTATTAAGATCCTGCAACGTCGACCCGGCAGAACCGACCCGCTCGGCCCTGAGCATCTTGATTTACTTGTGCCAGCGCAGATACGTTTAGAAACACTGTGCGAGACGATTGGCGCGGCGGGCTTTGACTGCGAGCTTGAAAAAAATGATTTTCACGGCTGGCTCTCCATTAGGGTGGAAGGGATAGAGTTCAAGCTGGTGCACGAACTCGTTTGGGAGTCGTGCATTAAAGAAATGCAACAGTTACTAACGGTTCAGTAAAAAAATCCGTAAGCTAAAGGTCAAGAAAAAAACGAGCCAGCCGAGATAGGGCAGCAGTAACCAGGTAACAGCGTGGTGTATGCGCCAGCCCAGTACGGCCACGACAAGGCCATTGGCCAACAGCACTAGACCCATCGCGAGGCCGCTACTTAAATCAAAATTAAGAACAAAAGAAAGATTCCGGACAAAAATCAGCGCGAGTTGTGTGACAAAGAGCGTCAATACCGGACCAGCGCCCGCTTTATTTTTGTTTTGCCAAAGAATAAAGAGAGCAACGCCCAACAACACAAACATGATCCCCCAGCCGATAATCAATACCGCTTGCGGTGGCACGAGCGCTGGTTTTTGAAGTGTCAAGTAGCGTGGTAGGACCTGTGGTCTGTCAAACACAAGTGCAAATACCCAAAGTCCAAGACAGAGTCCGAGTGACGCGGCTAATCTGAGGGAGGTACCTTTTTTGTTCATCCGCGGCCTAGTATAGCAACTCACCTAGAGTCTGACGCAAAGGCGTAGTATACTGTGCACCTGCAGCATGGGTAAAAAGAAGCACGCCAAGAAGCTGCACCGCGCGCAGGTACGGCGGCAGCAAAAATCCCAGAACAAAGCCAAAAAATCCGGTAAGCCGGGTAAAATCGTCGTACGTAAGGTCCTCAAACTCAACCGCGAAGAGCAGGGCCAGGTGCAGATGCGTTACGATCAACTGCTCGAACGGGCTCGACAAAAAGGGTTCATCACCGAGGCGGAGATTTTGCATACCGTGGCAGAACCGGAGCGCTGGCTGGAGGGATTGGAGCGTTTTTATGATCGACTCGACCACGCCGGCCTCGAGCTCCTCGAGATGAAGGGCGGCTACCTCGATAAGCCCAAGCCCAAAACCAAGGCCGAGCAAGCCCACGAAAAACGCATCGATATCTCGGCGCTCTCGGCCGACTCGGTCCAGATGTATCTGCGTGAGATCGGTCGAGTACCGCTGCTCTCGCGCCAAGAAGAAATCGATCTCGCCAAACGCATGGAACGCGGTGACCAAGCTGCTAAGCAGCGCTTAATCGAGGCCAACTTGCGCCTCGTGGTCTCGATCGCAAAAAAATACAGTGGTCGTGGGGGATTGACGCTGCTCGATTTGATTCAGGAGGGCAACCTCGGACTCTTCCGTGCGGTGCAAAAATTTGATTACCGTAAGGGGTATAAGTTCTCGACCTATGCGACCTGGTGGATCCGACAGGCTGTGACACGCGCACTGGCCGATCAATCCCGTACCATCCGCATCCCCGTCCACATGGTGGAGACGATCAACAAGTTTGTACAGACCGAGCGACGTCTCGTGCAGATTTTGGGTCGTGAACCACTGCCAGAAGAAATCGCGGCCGAAATGGACATGCCAATCGATAAGGTTCGACATATTATTAAGATCAATCAGGATACGGTCTCGCTCGAGAAGTCCGTCGGTGACGACGAGGACGATTCCGAGCTGGGTGAGTTTATCGAGGACACTAAGACTATCGCGCCGTCCGAGTCAGCCGCGCAAAACTTGCTCAAGGGCTACGTGCGTGACGTGATGAAGTATCTCTTGCCCCGCGAACAAAAAATCCTTGAGATGCGCTTTGGCTTGATCGACGGTGTGCAGCACACGCTTGAGGAGGTCGGCAAGGAATTTGGTGTGACTCGTGAGCGTATCCGTCAGATCGAGGCCAAGGCCCTCGAGAAGATCAAGCAACACGAGAAGGTTCGCGTGCTAAAGGACTTTTAGAGACCTAGAATTTTTGAGCAATCCTCGGGTTGACAGAGGGCCTAAAACGGTGTAAAACCGTTGGTTGCATCGGTTGCAACGAGTTCTGCCTAGGAGGTCCTGGATGAACACAAAGAGGCTCCTTTACATCGGAATCGCGGCAATCGCGTGTCTCGCCGCGGGACCCATCTACAGATCAGGCTGGTACGACGCCGAGGACAAACTCGGCCGAACGGTCGTCACATTCAACTCGGGCTACCCGCAGCATGAGTTGGTTCGTAACGGCCTGGCCTACAAGTCCGACGGCACGATGTGCGCCATTTGGCTGGCCAAGGCTGGTAAGGATGGTAGTCACGTCTGCTACGGCTGCTACGACAAGGTGCGGCATTGCATGGTCGGTGAGAAAGACCCCTTTGGGTTCGACGTCGTTTTCGATTATGGACGCAGTCGCCCGATCGCCTTGATCATGGGTCCTGGCGACATCGCGACAATTCTTGCGGTCGAAGCGCCCGTCTTACAAAGCGACCCACCAACCCCCGAGCGGCTCAAGGTCGCGCGGTTCAACCAAGCCACTGGAAACTGGGAGGGCTGGCGCGGAACCGGCTTTGATCTGATCGCCCAACAATCCTGTGCTGGCCAGTACGAGTGCAGTCAGGGGCTCAAGGCTGATGCGGCACGCAACCCGACCAACAACTGGTTTGGGGTTGCCTGGATGGATGGTCTCGACTTGCACTGGATCGACTTTGATGGGACCAACTACCTCGACGCGTTTGCGTATACCAACGGCAACTGGGTTCAACCGGCGGTCCAAATCGATCAAGCGGGAACGCCTCACGTCGCTCTAGCTGGCATGACGATTACCGGCAGAGGTGCCGGTATCGATTACGCCACACGCAGCGGGTCGACTTGGACACACGACTGGATGTCAGGAGCGACGATCGTTAGTGGTGATCTAGCGGTCAGTTCAACTGGAGATGTCATGGAGGCTTTTGGGACGTATTACTATCCAGATACATCAACGATCGGTCTGCGCTTGAAACCTGCTGGCGGGAGCTGGCAGAACATCCCCATGCCCTTCCAGAGCAAGCCCGGCGCATTCGCGATACGATATGACCCCGCCGGTCGGCTTGTCCTCGTTTGGTACGAGCGCGACCTTAAGGATCTCTACGCGGCGCGCCGACTAACAACGGGTGTCTGGGTTGGTCTCGAGGGTGGTTCTGCCAAAACACGAGTCACCACCGATCCGTACGAAAACAACCACCTGGGGGTGACCCTCAATGTGGCAGGACTCCCCGGTGTCATCTACCGGATCGGGGCTGAATATCAGTTCCCTGACCTCGGCTACACCCATTGGATCGGTCCCTAGTCTCACGCCCCTTCTTTGTACAACCTCGCTAGCGCGTCTGCTGGCGAGGTTTCTTTTTTATGTGTAGGCTAGTGGGCATGCGACTGAGCCAATCGTTTAGTAGAACGCGTAAAGAAAAGCCCTCGGGCGCGGCCAGTATCGGTCACGAACTACTCGTCCGCGGTGGCTTTATTGAGCAAGAGCTGGCCGGGGTCTTTACGATGCTACCTTTTGGCCAGCGTGTGCTGCAAAAAATCGAGGCCATCGTCCGAGAAGAAATGAATAAGACCGGTGCCCAGGAACTCCTCATGACCAATCTCCAGTCCAAAGAGCACTGGGAAACGACCGGCCGCTGGAAGACTCTCGACGTGCTCTTTAAAGTCCCAAGCCAGCACGGTCGTGAGTACGCGCTCGGCCCCACCGCCGAGGATGTCGTAACACCTCTCGCTAAAGAGCGCATCAAGTCTTACCGTGATCTCCCCGTAGCGGTGTACCAAATCCAGACTAAATTTAGGGATGAACCCCGCGCTAAATCCGGCATCATCCGTGGCCGCGAGTTCCGTATGAAGGACCTGTATAGTTTTCATACCGACGAAAAGGATCTTGGAAAGTTTTACGACGCCATGATTCCCGTCTATCTGCGTGTTTTTAAACGCTGTGGCATCGACGCTAAAGTGGTTGAGGCCAGTGGCGGGGACTTTACTAAGCAGCATTCGCACGAGTTTATGGCCTTGAGTGACGCAGGCGAGGATACCATCGTTTACTGTGACTCTTGTAGCTTTGCGCAAAATAAAGAGATCGCTAAAGCGGGCGACCAACATCCCTGTCCCGACTGTAAATCTAAACTCAAGACTGCCAAGGCCATCGAGATCGGCAATATTTTTAAGCTCGGTACCCGCTTTACCGAGGCTTTTGGAGTGAGCTTTAGCGACGAGTCCGGCAAAAAGAAGACACCGGTGATGGCCTCCTACGGTCTCGGTACAACCCGCTTGGTTGGTGCCGTTGCGGAGGTTAACCATGACATCCATGGTCTGATTTGGCCGGAGAGCGTGGCACCTTTTGTGGTGCACCTGGTTGGCCTCAATCTGGAAGATGACAGCGTCAAAAAAGCGGCCGACAAGCTGTACACCGATCTGCATACGGCCGGCGTCGCCGTGCTCTATGATGATCGTGAGTCGGCTGCGGCCGGTCAAAAACTCTCCGATGCGGATCTGATCGGCAGTCCCTGGCGCGTTATCCTCAGCAAAAAAACACTCGCCAAAAAACAGGTCGAACTCAAAGCGCGTACCAGCGACAAAGCTGATTTGATTTCTACGGCGCAGCTTGTCGCCAAGCTTAAAAAATAATCTACACAGGCTAACTAAAAGACCCCGGACAACCGGGGTCTTTTTGGTTCTGCCTACTTACTGTGGCAGAGACGAGCGCTTACAAAAGCGACTCGAGGTAGGCTTTGACGCCATCCGAGATGGCCGAGGTACCGCCGTAGACAAAGCCGCCGTAGATCGTACCGCTATTGTCAGTGACGTAGTCAACCGTCGCGGTCGGTACATCCGTCGAACGGACCAAGATGAGCGGCTGGTGCTTGTTGCCTGAGTGTGCGCCACCGGTAAGGGCATCTGCAAAGTTGAGGCCCGTTGCGACACCGATTGTGAGCGGAGCGAGATCACCCGTGTAAAAGGCATCTGCAACTTCCGTGGCCGTAGCATAGCGGTCTCCACCCGAGATGCGGGTGGTGGTGGCAATGATGCTGTCTACCGAGGCTTTGACGGCATCCGAGACGGCGGCCGTTCCACCAATGATGTTGGCGGTGGCGAGCGTGCCGGAGACGCCGGTTAAGTAGCTCCCCACGATGCTCGGCAGGGCCGTACGCGGGGTCAAGACGATCGGCATACAGTCGCCGTTGATGCCCGAATCCGAAGCTGGTGCACTCGCTGCCAAGGCATCCGGGAAATTTTCGCTAGTGACGACCATAGCCTCAGATGGACCATGACCGCGCAAGACATCTTCCGTTTGAGCCACGCCAATGGCCGTCTCGATGCGGGTTGCACCTGAGATACGTTCGACATCGATCTTTGAGTTGAGCGCCGCGATTGAGGCCTCCACGGTAGTGCTCAAGGCGCTGGTTCCACCGACCATGTAGATGTCGGTTGCGCCATCATCCAGACCATCCCACAGGCGTACGATCTCAGCCGCAACAGCCGAGTCGAGACCAGATTGTGGGTTAAGCAAGACCGGGCCACCGACCATGTTAGCAAGAGGGCCGGCCGCTAAGCCATCGGGGAAGTTTTGGCTCGTAGCGATCACCATCGCACTTACCGAACCATCTGCCGGAAAACTGTCCTGGCTAATATCCAACCCCGTCGCAACGCGATTTGCGCCGGACAAGCGTACGAGTGACTCATCGTTGTTGGTAAAGTTCACTCGTGCAGCGTACAGACCTGGAGCAGCCGCACGATCATCAAAGTAGGTGACATAGAAGTTGCTACGCATGTCGTTGTTGCCACCCTCAACACCGGGCAGGTTTGCAAAGAAGAAGAACTGTCCCGTAAGTGTTTTTGTTGAACTTCCGGCGGCTGCGCCATCGATCTTATCATCCGAACCTTGCCAGCTCGCGCCATTATCGTTGGATGAGTTGATAAACACGTCGTTAGTGCCAAAGCGCGTATCCGTGTAAGCCACTACCACATGCCCTTCATTATCCAGATCGGCCGTGATCGTTCCGATTTCACCTGTACCGGTTGGGTCGGTGTCGACTTTTTCGGGCGCACTCCAGGAGGAACCGCCGTTGGACGTGACCGTGACCATCGCATCACCAAAGATTGCGCCGGGTGCAGGTCCACCATCAAACGCTAAGACCGCGCGGTGGTTGGACCCATCAAAAGTCGCATTCCCCATGATCGGTCCGGCAAACAAAAAGAAGAACAGAAAGGTGGTCTCCTCGACCTCAAACCCCGTGCTGAGCTTTTTTTGTCCGCCCCAGGTTTTGCCATAATCAGTAGAACTGCGGCTATAGGCAGAGACCGAGTCACTCGCGGCACCGGCGGCGCTCATAGTGTAAAAGGCATGCACTCCGCCATTGCCGTCCGAGGCGGCGTCCCAGTTGTCCATGTCGAGCGTTCCAGCCGCGTTGGCGTTGAGGCGTGTATCTGCCGACCAAGTCGCACCGTTATCGGTCGAGCGGGCGGTGTAAAAGTCTTCGCCGGCGCCACCTGCACGGTCACTCTCCCAAAAGACACTAATATCATTACTGCGGTCAAGCACCGCGATCGGGCCGATATCAAAGTTAGTACCTGTTACGTCGTTAATGCGCACATCGCCACTCCAGGTTCCGCCGTAGTCGCTACTACGAACCGCCATGATATTGGTTCCACCAGCGCCGACATCTTCCCAGGCCACAAAGACATGGCCGAACCCGTCTGCGACAAGGGCATTGGGTAAACCAACTAGGTCGCTCGTACTTGAGATCTCGGCCGCAGTGCTCCAAGTTGCGCCCGCGTCCATTGAGGTTGCGTAATACAGACGCTGGGTACCGCTGGTCGTGCGATCATCACCCCACACGAGGTAGACATCTCCGTGTCCGCCAGTCGCAATATTGAGCGAAAAGTCAGAATCACCCGTTCCACTGGATTTGTCGATACGTTTTTCTGCGGTCCAAGTTGCGCCCATGTCGCTTGAGCTCTTAGCGTAGATCGAGACCCCGCCATTACGGTCATCCAACCAGGCTACGTACACCCGACCTGTCTCGTCGTTAGCTTGGACCGTCAAACCAGCCCAAGTATCACCGCCAGCGCCGTCACTCAAATTTTCGATTAAGGTCTCATCCGAGGTTGGAGGCGTACTGGAGGTCATGCCATTGATCGTCGCGCCGTTGGCTTTTGCCTCACGCATCTGGTGCACCTCATCCGTGATGGCCTTGCTGAGTTCATCCCCGGATAAACCGGAGGTACGGATGGCCTGCGGAGTGCCAAAGTGGTAGGTAAATGGCTCAGCTGTGGCTGCCTGGGCTTGCCCAGCTGGCAGAACCATACCAAAACCGCTCGATACTAGAAGCGCGGCTAGCCCGAGTCCTGTTCGCAAAAGTGAAGATGGACGCATTTGTTCCTTTTGTTAGGGAATTATGGGCGAATTGTAGCTGCAAGTGCGCGGGCCTGCAAATCGGGGTACGATACCCCCATGCGGGTTAGAGCTACGCTCCTAGCGGTCATCGTAGTGAGTGCTATTTTTGCTGGACTCTTGTTATGGGTCTTGCGACCTAAGACGGTCGTAGCGCCACGCGAGTTTGCGACCACCAGTACGGTCGTTT
>JAXLZM010000003.1:0-116802 GCA_046350855.1 Candidatus Anderseniibacteriota bacterium
AGACTTAGTCAGCGCCGAGAAAAACTTTTCTTCTTCAGGCAAACCGCTCGTGACGGCATACGCCAAGGCGCGGATTAGTTTACGTTCTCCCACAGCCGCCTCGCGCAACGCCCTAAAGTTGAGTGAGCCGCCCAAACGGCGCACCGACCAGTACATATTAGAGACGTCCACAAAAATACCGACGCGCTGGTCCGGATACTTGGTCAACACACGTTTTTCAATGAGCTGTTTGCCGAGTTTAGCCCCACTCTCCCCCGCAATCGGTGCGCTCGGCCGCGCGATGCTACGCCCGCTGGACCGTCGTCCAAGTCGTGCGGATCTCCTCTGTTCTCCTAAGCGTGGGCTCATTCTTGACTCTCTTTGTGCTTGAGCCCGAGAGATTTGAGCAGCTTTTTGTGGCGCTTCTCATCCTCTTTTTCTAGGTAGTTGAGCAATTTACGGCGCTTGTTGACCATTTGGAGTAAACCACGACGGCTCGAGGCGTCTTTGCGGTGTTCGCCCAAGTGGCGGGTAAGATCTTTGATTTTTTCGCTTAACAGCGCAACTTGGACCTCGGGTGAACCGGTGTCCTGACCGTGGGTCTTGTGCTTTTTGATGAGGGCTTGTTTTTTCGATTTGGCGAGCATTACAGCTTCCGAATAACTTCTTAAATGTGCCTCGGGCTATCGCCGCGAGGTCTTTTTGAGTCCCCGCACCATACCACGTGAGTCTTTTCTTTGCAAGCCTGCAACGCTTCTTTTTTATCGCATGGTACAATCCCGACATGTCAGACTCGGTCGAGATCAAACCATTAAAACGTCGTGATCTCGCTGCTTTACGCCTGATCGCACGGGTGTATTTCCCCACCGAAGCCTGGTTAACCGTCGAGTACCTCGAGGAGCTCGAGCGTCGCTCGGTAGTGGCCTATACCATTCGCTGGGGCGAGCGGCTGGTAGGTGGCGCGATCATTACGGCCGATAAGCATCCCAACTACTGGCTCGACTTTATGGTGATCGATCGTAATGTGGGTCGGCGCGGTTTGGGTGAACAACTCTTTTTGGCGGCGGAGCGCGAGCTCGAGAGTGGCGTAATGCTGTGGCACGCCGCCCCGGACACCAAGGCTTTTGCCTCGACCAAAAAGTTTATGACCAAAATGGGCATGGAAGCGCGCGGCAGCTTACGCGGCTGGTTTGGCCGTAACGACGCCGCGGTCTACGCCAAACGCATCCGCTAGTTGACCACATTCCGCACTCCTGCAAAGCTAAGGATCACGCATCCGTAGCTCAGTTGGACAGAGCGTGGGATTCCGGATCCCAAGGTCGCAGGTTCGAGCCCTGCCGGATGCACCAGTGGCTTGGCGAGCTAAACCGTTCACTATAGTATTTGCCCATGCAGCGACTGCTTCCTGAGGGAACCAAACACGGTAATCCGTACCGAGAAGTGCTCTCGGGTACTTTTGTCGTTGACCTCAGGATGTTTACGGATGAACGCGGCTCGATCGCCGAGCTCTACCGGACGGAGTGGTTCAAACAAAAAACGGTACAGTGGAACCACACTCTAAACAAAGCGGGGGTTATGCGCGGCGCACATGTACACCTCAAACGCAGCGAGCATGTCATCATCGCACAGGGCGAATCTGTCTTTGGGATGCACGACGCGCGGCCCGGGTCCCCGACCGAAGGGCAGGCGCTGCTGTTACGCCTCTCAGGAAAAAAGTTGCAGATGCTCTATATCCCGACCGGAGTGGTACATAGTATCTACTCACAGACGGAGAGCATCATGTTGGTTGGACAAACGAGTTACTACGAACGGGCAGATGAGTATGACTGTTACTTTAACGATCCCGCCCTCAAGTTTACCTGGCCAGTTACCAATCCGGCCCAACTAATCATGACCGAGCGCGACCGCACGGCTGGCCCGCTTAGCGCCTTGAAAAAAATCGTGCCCGTTTGGCGGCCGGAACCGCTTGAGCGTGATCAGCTTGTTCCTGCTCCAGTGCCTGCCGTAGTACGCTAGCCTCGTTTTTGTAGTGTTCCATTGCGTGACGCAGCACTTGAGCATCTTTTTTGTAGTGCTGGTAACCGGCCTCAAGCAGTTTGGCGTCTTTTTGCAGAATCGCAACGTGACGGTGCGAGCGATCACGTTCATCAATCACGGCGAGTAGCTTGAGCATGAGACCTGCCTCGGACTCGAGCTCGAGGGTTTTACGGTAGGCCGCTTGCATAAGGTCTGCTACAAGCCTAGGCGCAAAGTCAGGGTTCTGGATTTTGGTGGACCAACGTTTGAGTTCTGCCAATTTTTGACCCGGGACGTAGTGCTTGCGCAACCCATCCGGAAAGTTAAGCACGGTCGCGCGCCGACCACTCGTGACCCGTAGGTCTGGTTGCGCCAAAAACTGACGGTACATATACAGATCGGTGAGTTGTCCCACGGGCGTGGTACGCCAGCCGTAAGGCAAGCGCTTGTAGTAGGCCAAGGTGTGCGCCATTGAGCTAAGTCCTATGCGGTTCTCGTACTCCAACATCAGCTTGCGATAGTACGGCAGTTGCAAATCCAGGGGCCGAACCTGCACCTGCTCCGCAGCATCGATGTAGCAGGCCAGCGGATGCGCCAAGTCAGCGGTTTTGAGCAACTGCTGCATGTAGTCAAGATGATCGGGTAACCAAAGATCATCGTCGCAGGAGTAGCAGACATAGGTTCCCTGAGCCCGCGTCGTGAGCACGTCGTGACGGTAGGTCTCTCCCCGCCGCGGGTGTTTAGGATGGTCCAAAAAAGTGATCCGTGGATCGGCAGCAGCCAACTCCTGCGCAACCTGCCGTGTCTCTGGGGTCACCCCATCTCCAATGATGAACAACTCCCACTCCTGCACCGTCTGTGCTTGCACAGCCGCAACCGAATAGCGCAGCAACGCCCCGTGATTGTGGGTCGGAATAATAATGGTAAAGAGGGGCGCCATAGGCCCATCCTGCCAGTCCTCAGGTATCTTGACAAACAGCGTTTTTTATGCTAAAAAGCTCGGTTCTTTTGACAATAAGAGAACACCGATCGCAGGTCGCGACCGGTCAGTGCATGTCAGGAGTCACCTATGGGAAAGCACGTGCAGCAGCAGGACGGCGGCGCCGGTCCGGGCCGTGATCTCAGTCAGAACGAGGCCCTCGGTAAGGCCGCCAAGAAGCAGAGACGGGCCCAGCGTATGGCCGCAGCGGCAGCCCGCAAGGTCGAGCCGATGACCATGGCGGAAGCCATGCTCGATCCCACCAACCACCCCACTCCAACGAATATCGCGCGAGTTGAGGAGCGCCCTGTCGACCGCGGTCCCAAGCCTGCCCTGATCCGGTGTCGGATCAAGCGGGTGTTCGAGAACCACGACGATCACATGCGGGGCTACGCATTTGCCAAGCCCCTCGACGCCAACGCCGAGCACGGCGACGTGTTCTGCCGGATCGGCAGCGGACGTACGATCATCGTGACGATCAGCGACACGCCGCGCTTCTCCGACGAATCCTGTGGAACGCCGCGCGAAGGCGACGAGATCATGACCTGGGCCCTCCTCACCGAGAGGGGTCTCAGTGCTCTGCGCTGGGGTTCGGCCGAGCAGTGGGATCGGGCTCTGCAGATGATCCGCACGCGCATCACCTACCGCTGCGTGGAGCTCAAGCAGTACCTCCCCAACGGAAACACGAACGAGCGCATCCTCGTGGTCAACGCCGACAAGCGCTCGCTCAACGAGCAGTTCCCCCGCATCTTTGGCGGGGGTGACGAGCTCAAGCCGGAGGAGCGGTACGGCCACTGGCACGTGCGTCGTCACTGGGAGCGTCGGACGCTCGGCTCCAACTGGACGCCTTGCGCCGACCCCCGGACGATCCGGGGCAATCAGCTCCGTCTGGCGACCGCCTCGTAACTCCAACAAGTTCCTTTTACAACGGCACACAGAACTAACCCCTGTGTGCCGTTTTTCTTTTACCCTATACTGGTGACACGCGCCCG
Organism: Candidatus Anderseniibacteriota bacterium; assembly: GCA_046350855.1. Lineage (GTDB taxonomy): Bacteria > Patescibacteriota > JAUYIX01 > JAUYIX01 > JAUYIX01 > JAUYIX01. Next base: position 3,967 of record JAXLZM010000003.1, read on the forward strand.
TAGCTCAATGGATAGAGCAGAGGGTTTCTAACCCTCCGATGTAGGTTCGATCCCTACCGGGCGTACCAGTGGGCAGGCAGAACGGTTCAGCCCCGTAACTCAGGGCAAAAAGAACTGGTCGTTATCCATGGAGACCAGTGTACCGGTGCTCTCGCCTGAGACGATGGCGGAGAGTTGACCAAAAATGAGATCGCCCAGAGTACCGCTCGAGGAAAGTTCGCCAATCCCCGGCGCCGACACAAACTGAATCCCCTGCGGCACAGCCGTACTCCCACCCGGGCTAAAACTACCGGTGATGGTCAAGGTGCGCGCTTGATACGTCTTACCGTTGAACTGTTTAGGTGTTGGCGCGCTCGCCGTAACGGAACCCGTATAGGTCAGCGCGGCAAAAGATGCACCGCCACCACTAAAACTACAGGTCAACGTAGCGCTTGCAGTATTTTTACCGACCGCCAGATACCCCGGCATCTTTCCGTTACAGGTAAACGAACCCTGACTGGAGCCGACCTCGAGCTCCGTCAAATAATACGAACCATCTTTTTCTATGATAATGGTGCCGCGATTGACCTCATCGGCCGAGCGGTCATTACGTGTAACTAAAGCAACTTTCCAGGTGCCATCCGGCTGTTTATCTGCCAGGAGTTGATGGGTCTCGCGGTAGGTCTCTTGCTGTGGGCCACCCGCGGGGGTCTGTGATTTTTGCACATAGTCTAGGACACGCACGGCACTCTTGAGCGTGGCGGTGTCGGTCGTGCCACCCGTCTCGTTTTGTACTTTGTCAGCTGGAGTTACGGGAGGCGGCAGACTGTTGTCCCCGCTTTGAGTGGCTGAACCATTCGAGAAAAACGGGTAAGTCCCACGCTCGGGATAGAGAAAAATCAGCGCGCCCTCCAAGGTCAAGAGCAGCAAGAGGAGTACGATCCAAATAAGCAGTCCACGTTTGCTCATGGCGCGAGTATACCACGCGGCGCGGGTGTGCTATATAGAATAATCCCTCGTGCAAGGAGGCCGCGATGCCACTCACAGCTCGGGTGTACAAGGTTAACAAGAGAGGCGGGTACGGATTTGCGCGTTTGCCGGATGAACGGCCTGTGTTCTTTCACCAAAACGATCGGCGTCCGGTGCAGCTGCATGACGGACAACCAGTGATCGGCCGCGGTAAGGTCGAGCCCTGCTTACCACAACTCCACAGCGAGATCATTTGCTCGATCGAGCGTAATCCTGAGACACGCAAGTACCGCGCGGTCGAGTGGGCGCTCGGGGCCGACTGGAACGACAAGCCGTTCTAGTTTTTCAAGAGACATGAGGGCTCCTCCTTGTGTCTCTTGTTCGTTTTTGCCAGACTGCGGATACGCGTCCGTAGCTCAGTGGATTAGAGCATCGGTCTTCGGAACCGAGGGTCGTAGGTTCGAATCCTACCGGGCGCACCATAACACTACTGTCAGCGCTAAATCGGAATAGAATGATCGCTCTCCCAGTACGGTCGCGTACCGGTCGCTTGGATTAGCTTTTGCTGGGTCTCATGCGATGTTCTAAACCATTTTGCCCGGAGCCGCTTGTAGGTCGGCATCATGTTGGGATAGGCCAGTATCTCGTCTATTTTCCCTGGACGTTCACCTTTGGCCAATTGCACGTTTGAGTACGCCGAGATGCGTTGTTCGCTCAACTTTTTTTTCTTGAGCAGGCCCTTGATGCTCATGTGTAAACTAAGTGCTTTTTGATATTCGTCGAGCCGCATGGCGCCCTTTGGCACCGGGATGCCTGGTTTTTTTGAGGAGCTAAAAACGTTTAGCCCGCGGACGACATCTCCAAAGAATCCCATGTCAAAAAAGTAGCACCGGCTTTGTGCTTGACGCAAGTCGATTTTTTTGCTACAAAAGATGGCTTTCTTGGACTACGTTGTGAGAAGGCATCGTTCTCTCCCCAATCTCATCGACATCGACAAGGAGACGCGTTTGGACAAAGACGCCGTGATTCGCCTCATCAATGACAACCGCCGGGTCAAACACGGAGACCTGATCGTACTAGGTCCCATAGTGTTCATCCTGCTCCTGACCCTCCTCACCGGCTACGCCCCAAGCTATGGCTTGTCCTGCTGGGGTACTACCGGTCTGGTGCTGTGGCTGTACTGCTGGTACACCACCCCCGACCCGGCCACACAGGACTTGCTACGTGGGAGACGGCCGCGCAGTGCGGATCGTTTGCGCTACCTACTCGATCGCTGGCTCGCGGTGGTGGACCGCAACGTTCTCGCTCGACGTCTCTGGCTCTGCACCGACGGTAACCTGATCCAGATCGCCGTACTCAAGTGGTACGAGCGGACCGAAGCCGAGACCGCCCTGGTCTGGCCACTGGGCGGCTGGCTCGTACGAGCACGGCTGGTCAGTAAGTACGGCCGTTTGGACGCGTTGCGCGTCAAAAAGTGCGAGATCGATCCGTCGGTCGGCACGATTAGGGTCGTACTTAAGGCCACAAGCTGCGAGCCAGTCTTTGAGGACTTTAGGCTTGCGCTGGCCTTTTTGCACCGGGCGCGCAAGGGTGAGACCGCCTGGCAAACCTACGAGCGGTTTGTCAATCCAGATATCGAGGCGGTCCCCTGTCTGATACAGGATGAACTCGCTGCCTTGCGAGGGCCTACACCCCGCAACCTGCGGCCTTCAAGCGAGACCGAGTGAAAAGCCCCATGTGCCCCAGTGGTTACGACCACTGGGGTTCTTTTTTTGCTAGGATAGCTGCATGACCGAGAGTACTAAAGCACATCTCACCATCCGCATTTACGGCAAAGTGCAAGGTGTCTTTTTTAGAGCGCAGACCGCCGCGTTTGCGCGTAGCCACAAGTTGACCGGGGTAGTGCGTAACGAGCCGGATGGCAGTGTCTATCTGGAGGCCGAGGGGCAGCCACAGGACCTGGAGCTCCTCAAGACTTGGTGCAACAGCGGCCCGAGCCGTGCTGAGGTAACACGCTGTGTGGTCGCCAACGGGCAACCCAAAGGCTATAAAACTTTTGAAGTAGAGCGGAGTTGACGCTCGGGCAAAAAACCGGCAGTCTACGGGGCTGCTACAATAGCAGCACGCGGTGTCCGTAGCTCAGCCGGTAGAGCGCCAGGTTGTGGACCTGGATGTCGTGGGTTCAAGCCCCACCGGACACCCCATCAAAAAAGCCCGCTCGTCGCGGGCTTTTTTGTTTCGCTTACTGAGTGCAGGCTGAGCATTTACTCCCCCATCATGGGTTCTTTTTGCTCCTTAGCTTTTTCGCTGCGCAGGTGCGAGTTGTCCTCAGCGGTGCGACGGAATTTCTCCATCAGATGGTTGGCGTAGTCTTTGCCACCCAGGCCAAAGGCCAAGCCACCGGCGATCGCAATCATGGCTACGATTCCTGTGAACAAGATCTGGATCAATGAGGCTGCTACCTGGAGTTGCACCAAGGCTGCCAGGACAGAGAAAACGATCACCGACCAGCGCGCAAAGGCTGCGATCAGCGGGATGCTTGGGAGTTTAGCGGTTCGGCCTGCGCCCAAAACGATTTTTTGAACAAAGTTACCGATCAAAACACCAATGATCACGATCACTACCGCTACCACCACGTTGGGGAAGTAGAGCAAGATGCTGCGCAAAAAGATTGAGATCTCTCCGAGCTGCAGAATGTCGGCCGCCGCAAGCACCGAGACGATAATCAAGAACCATTTAACCAAGTCACCGACAAAACGAGCCACCGAGAGTTCTAGGCCGGTCTCCTCCCGAATTTGTTTAAAGCCGACTTTATCGAGGGCTTTGTCAACGCGGGTGAATGAGAGTAACTTGCGCACGAGTTTGCCCAGCAAAACGGCCAAGATCCAGCCGATAATAACAACGAAGAGTGCGGCCAGAACTTCTGGCAAAAACTCGATGATGCTATCGATCGTGGTCTGGAAGGCGTCCACGATACGCTCCCAAAACGTGGCGGGCGCGGTAGTCGTCACGAGTGGGGTTGTATTGAGCGTAGTGGGGAGCGTACTTTGATTAAGGAGTTGTGCCAAAAGCATGAGGGTTTTGTGTTAGTTTTTTAATTTTTACAATTAGCGAGAACGACTGCGTACGCGGACCGTGGCCAGACGAGCCACTCCAAACCAGACCAGGGCACCCAATGCGACCACACCAGCAAAGGTCACCCAGACATAGCTGGATTTGAGTCCGGTGGTCGAGAGTGACTGGGCGTCACCAAAATCTTGGTTGGTAATCACCTGACCAGCCGCTAAGGTAATCGGTCCAATGTCGTTGGGCGTGGTCGAGGTAAAGCCAGCTGGATCGGTCTCATGCAAGCGGTAGGTGTCCGCCGGGAATCCGATAAAGCCGTAGTCTCCGTTGGAATCGGTTGTGTCACTCACCAGTGCCGTACCCGCATCGTCGCGCAAGGTGACGCTAACACCCGAGAGTCCGGGTTCACTCGAGTCAAAGACTCCATCTTTATCTTTGTCATTCCAGACCGTACCAAAGATTGAGCCACCTCCCGTATCGATCGAGTCGGCTGAACTATCATCTCCTGTCGCCTCTACCGAGATGTAATCAGTATAGAGTGAACCACCGTTACCATCCGCGGCACGATCATACCCAGCGACCACGATCCTAATGACACCGTTGCTATCGGTGTAGTCGTCGACGTTGCTGGAAACCGTTGCCGAGAGCGGTACATCCGTAATCGCACCACCTTCGGTAACGGCAATGTTGGCCGCCGTATCCAGTACATCCCAGTTGTTGCTCGAGCGATTGAGGAGCATCAAAAAGGCGTCGTTCATGGCTTGGCTCTCGCCGTTGGCGTAGCTCGAGGCTCCCGTCCAGTCGATAGCGAGTTGGGTCAAGCTGGTATCGGTAAAGGGTGAGAGGTCCATATCAAAGACGTGCAGATCCCAGCCGTGGCAGAGTGTGCTGTCTTTGATGGACTCGTTTTGCTCGCGCGTATTGTTGTCGCTCGAGATGTTAGAGATGGTCGGTCCCCCGTTGCTGGCGGTTGAACCCGGTTGAATATCCCAATCTGATTCGTCGGTCGGGATGTAGCCACCGTTGGCGCCTACGTTGGGATCAAAGCCGGACTCGGTCCCGGTGTAAACCGCGCTATCCGTACAGCTCCCGGTCGAAGGATCGTTGCCGCTGTCCCCGTCATCCACGTGGGCAGCTTCTTCGGCAGTGTGCGGCAAGGGCGAGTCAGCATAATCAAAGGTGATCGACTCGTCCGTGCTATCGGTGTAGGTTGCCGTGACCGTGTCACTCATTTCGATCTCGAGAGTGCCGTCATTGGCACTGACCGATCCATCTTTAAGGGCGGTGGGATAGCCAGGGTTACGGAAGATTCCGGTGTTCACCCCGGTCTCCTCTAACTGCGTGGCAGCTTGGTCGAGTAACTCAGAGTCCCCTGCCGTGGCAGAGGTGAGGGTGACGTTGATCTTTTGCTTGGTGCCAGCGTCGGTATTTTTGTTGGAGTCATTGACCGTAACGTAGAGCGAACTACCAATCGAAAAGGTCGTGATGGCCGTACCGCTACTGTCCGTAATGGTGGTCGTGGACAGGGAGGCGTGCGCCGCGGGAGCACGGAGCCCAACACCGAGCGTAGCGAGTAAGACGACCAACGGGGCTGCTACGAGCACCCGAGTTCGTTTTGCCTTTTGGAAAAGGCGCGACGAATCAAAAGACATTGGGGGAAGTAATAAATTAGTACTACTAGTGTACCGTGAATCGCGCCGCCTGTCAAGTATACGCTACTGTTGCTCGAGTTTGCTGGCGTCAACAACGCGCGTCAGCGAGCCGATCGCAACAAAGCGTTTTTGGGCGGTGCCGACTGGGTAACTGGTCTGGAGGGCGGCGTACTTTTGCTTGCCCTGGTCGTGGTGCATGACCGTAGTGTCATCGGGACCGGTGATGACAACCTCATTGACCGTAAAGTAGTAGGCCTTGGTATCGTTGGTCAAAATAAAGTAGTCCCCTTTTTTGAGCTGGGGCAGGAGGGCAAAGACGGTTTTGTATGAACCATTCTTAAAAAAGTAGTCCGAACTATGCCCAGCATAGAAGGCCGTGCCGACCTGACCAGGCTCGGGGGTTCCGGCAATGTGGATCACACCACTCGCCAATCCAGCTTGCTGAGCTTTTTCTGTATTGACCTTGATGCTAATCAGTGGCGCCCGCACGCCAATGCGCGGGATCGTCACCGTATAGGGTACAAAGACGTTGGGATCGACGTACGGGATCGGGGCCGGTTTGGGTGGTTGGGCAGCGCTTGCAGCTTGGGTACCAGCCTGACCGGTTAAAGAGATACCAGGATCGAGCTGGATCTCAAGGCCCGGGAACTCACTTGCCGCCGCGCTAGTGAGACTGGCCGCGATGTGATTGATGGTCTCAAGTGGCACGTACTGCCCCGCGAGCTGGCCTGAGAGGTCATGGCCACTGGCAGCAAAACGGGCCTGCTTGAGGTAGGCCGGGGCATTGAGCGCTAAAAAGGTCGCCATATACGCCAGCACCAACACTTGGGCCACGATGATTACTCTAAAGACGACAGGGGAAGTTACTCGGTCCACACCACCATTGTAGCGGTGCTGCCTCGCCTACGCTATGCTCAGCTAGATGGTGCCGGATTGGCTCCAACTTGGCGTGCTCTTTGCGGTGTGCTTTGCACTCGGCGCGGCACGACTTCCCCAAGTACCAAAGAGGGTACAGCAAGGAGTGGCGTTTGTGCGCGGACTTGCGGCGGCTTGGATCGTGCGCGTGGTGTTGACCGGCTCGTTTGGGGTTACGCCACAGGCCGACCTCGATATCGCCACATCGATCGGTGTAGCAGCGGCTGGTGTGGTGTTCCTCACTGGCACGCTCTTGCCTTTTATACAGGCAACCCCCCGTGAGCAACGCCAAGAGGGCCGTGCGCTCGTAGCGGGACTGGTCTTGGGATTAGTGACGCTCTTTGCCGGGCCGCACGCCTTGGTCATCGTGGCAGGAGTACTCATTGCCGTAGTGCTCCTACGCAACCCCTGGAAAAATAGTGGTGTCTTACTACCGCTTGTGGCTGGGGTACCGCTCCTGATCTTTAGTGCCCACCAGCGACCGGCCGCGTTGACCGTGGCGATTGTACTGATGGGGTTGACCGTTCTGTTTGAGATCGCGCGTCTGACCTGGCCGATCTGGAACCGCGCCCTGATGCTCCGTTTGCGCGCCATCCTGACCCCGGCGGAGTTCAACCGACCGCTCGGAATATCTAACGCAGTGATCGGCGTAGCCCTCTTGATCGCACTACTCGATGCACACTCGGCCTTGATCGCTGGCACGATTGGGTTGCTCCTCCCCTCGCTCCTACGCGTGCTCGAGAGTCGTTTACGGACGACCCTGGGGATCCGCGGACCCGTAGCGATCCGACAAGCGCGCTTGAGTGCTTTGGTTTTGACGGTCCTACTCCTCTTGCTGCTGCTCTTGCCCGGTGTGCCGGGAGAACGGGGCGAGGTGGGCGCGGCCGTGCTACTGGCCGGCATCCTGATGCTCCCCAATCTGCCGATCGATCGGTATTTGCTGGCGCAGGTAGCGGCCGCGGCCGCTTTGGTCGTACTATAGGGGCATGTCCCTCGGTCGCTATCACGCTAAACGTCGGTTTGAGCATACGCCCGAACCACGCGGTGTTGCGTATCCCAGCAACACCCAGCGTTTTGTAGTTCAAAAGCACGACGCAACCAACCTGCACTACGATCTGCGCCTTGAGCACAAAGGCGTACTGCTGAGCTGGGCGGTCCCTAAAGGTCCGAGTGCTGATCCCACCGTGCGGCACTTGGCCGCGCAGACCGAGGACCACCCACTCGAGTACCGTCATTTTGAGGGCGTAATCCCCGAGGGGTACGGGGCCGGGACGGTTATGGTTTGGGATACGGGCACGTTTGACTGGGTCGAACGCAAACGCGATCATTACAGTTTTATTTTGCATGGCAAAAAATTGCGGGGTGAATACGCCCTGGTGAAATTTGCCCGCGCCGGGGGCAAATCCTGGTTGCTCCTCAAAAAGCGCGACCACTTTGCCCAACGCGGCTCGCTGGTGACAAACCAACCTAACTCGGTCATTACGGGGCGCAGCTTAGCCGAGATCCAAAAAGGCCAGCCCGCCAAAAACAGCTTTATTAAAACACTGGCAGGTGCACGATACACTGGGTTCCCGCGGGCCATCCCCGTCATGAAACCCACCCTGATTGCCGAGCCGTTCTCGGATCCAGAATGGCTCTTTGAGATCAAGTGGGATGGCTTTAGAGGGATCGCCTATGTTCAATCTGGCACAACTGCCCGATCCCGTGGAGGATCCGGTCATTTAAAATTAATTAGTCGCAACGGATTAGATTTGCTCGAACGCTTTCCGGAAGTAGCCGACGTCGGGAGCGGATTAGCAGCCCGACAAGCGGTGGTGGATGGCGAGATCGTGGCACTCGACACCAAAGGTCGTTCACGTTTTGAGGGCCTCAAAACCGGTGGCAAGCGCAGCCTGCTGTATTACGTGTTTGATCTCCTCTATCTCGATGGCTACGACTTACGCAACGTCCCGCTGCTTGAGCGTAAGGCACTCTTGCGCGCCATCACACGACCACATCCGCACCTCAAGTACACCGATCACATCGAGGGTGCGGGTGCGCAATTTTTTAGAGAGGTTACCAAGGCGGGTCAAGAGGGCATGGTCGCCAAAGAACAAACAAGCCGCTATGAATCTGGCAAGCGCACCCGCACCTGGCTCAAGATCAAACAGGGATTAGGCCAAGAGTTTGTCATCGGTGGCTGGCAAACGGGGCAAGGGACCCGCGAGTCGGTGGTCGGTAGTCTGCTCTTGGGTGTCTACCAGGACAAAAAGCTGATCCCAGTCGGTCGAGTCGGCAGCGGGTTTGCGCAGCAGGAGTTGGTCCAACTCACCAAGCGGCTCAAAAGGCTGCGGGTGACCCGCTCCCCCTTTACTACGCCCGTCGGGTTTAGAGCGGTGCACTTTGTGCGGCCTACCCTCGTCGCCCAAGTAAAATTTGAGGAGTGGACCTCGGACGGTCAGCTGCGTCAACCCGTTTTTTTGGGCTTACGCGCGGATAAAAAGGCCAGGGAAGTGCTGCGTGAGACCCCCCAACACGTCTCGATCGAGCCGGCTGAACCCACTGCGACTCAAAAACAGCGCTCACAAGCGGACCCTGCGCTCAACCCAGTACTGCTCAGTGGTACAGAAAAAAATCTCGAAATGCCGGTTAATGGCAAAACCCTGGCCCTCACCAACCTCTCCAAACCCTTTTGGAGCCGGCCACACCTCACTAAACGCGATGTCCTCAACTATTACTACCAGATCGCGCCGGTGGTTCTGCCTTATCTCAAAGATCGACCGCTGACCCTCAAGCGCTACCCCAACGGAGCAAATGGCGGATTTTTTTATCAAAAGAACGTCCCTGAGGCACACCCGCGTTTTGTGGAGACGGTACGCGTCCTCCATAGCGAAGGACCGACCCGTTACGTGGTCTGCAACGACGTGGAGACGTTGGTCTGGCTGGCCAACTTGGCCGATCTGGAGCTCCACCCTTGGTACTCGCGCCGTGGCTCACTCAACCATCCTGATTTTGTAGTATTTGACCTGGACCCGTCCGAGCCAAACGACCTCAAGAGCGTGCGGTCGATCGCCTTGGTTATTAAAGATGTCCTGGACCACTACGGCTTGGAGAGTTTTGCTAAATCTTCTGGCTCGCGTGGGATTCATATCTACGTCCCGATCAAACCGCATTTTACCTACGATCAAACTAAACGGTTTGCTAAGCGCGTGACCGAGGTCGTGCACCACCTGGCTCCCAAACAAACGACCCTGGAGTTCCGCAAAGCAAAACGCCGCGGAGTCTACATTGACTACCTACAAAACATCAAAGGCAAAACACTCGCGAGTGCTTACAGTGTACGTGCTCGGCCGTTTGCCTCGGTCTCGGCCCCGCTCACCTGGCAGGAGGTCAAACGCGGCTTCAAAATTAAAGATTTTACGCTTACCACTATGCCCGCGCGCATCCGCACCTTGGGCGATCCATTTGCGCCAACTCTTGCCGGGGGCCAAGATCTCGGGCCGGCTCTCAAAAAAATTACAGCACTGCCACTGCCGTAACGGCCAGGCCACTGGCCAAAAGACTGACCAGCGGAGTGAGCCACCACAGCCGCTCTAGCCGCCGCAATCGACGCAAAAGCCAGGGTAGCTCGGAGAGCAGCGTTGAGCGGATCAAGATCTGCAGCGCGGGTTCACGCAAGGCCGGCCCTGCTCCCAAAAAACCCACCCCCAAACCGGATTGGGTCAACATAGCGTGGTCCGAACGCGGGTCACCAAGCGCCAAAACCTCGAGATTAGGCAGTTGTGCGACGTGCGCTTTTTTACGCTCGGCCGAAGTGTGTGCAAAAGCGTGACTAGAGGCGATCCCAAGACTGGCCGCCATAGCGCGCACAACTAGGGGTGAGTCACCCGAGACGAGATGCACCTGCTGAACCCCGGCAGCTCGCAATCCCGCCACCAACGCTTGGGCCGAGGGGCGCGGTACGTCTTTAAGAATCAGTGCACCCAAGACCTGGCGATCGCTCAAAACATAAATGACGGTAGCACCTTGCGACTCTTGGAGTTTAGCGCGCCGCTGCATGGCCTCGTCCAACGAAAGATGCCAATGGGTCAGGAGCTGCAGGTTACCGACCGCAAAGCGCTCGCCCTCAATCTCACCCTCGACCCCGTTACCGGACTTGAGCACGACGTGCTCGGCCGCAGGGATGGTGAGATGTTCGGCCGCAACGGTTTGCTTGATAGTACGGGCAATCGGGTGATCAATGGTGAACTCCAAAGCCGCCGCCACCCGTAAAACATCCTCGCGGGCTAAGTTATTTGCCGTCATGACCTGCAAGACCCCCGGAGCACCGCTCGTGAGAGTCCCCGTTTTGTCGAGTACCGCCGTTTTAATCTGTCGAGCACGTCGGACGGCCTGCCAAGTAGTGAGCAGCAAAAAACGTTTGCCACTCTCAACTAGGAGCCGCACCCAAGCCACGCGACTGAGAAGTGAGCCGAGCCACCAGACTCCCCCGAGAGCCAGCCAGGCCACTTGCGTCCGATCTGCGGCAAAAAACCACCAGGCTATGACGGTCGCACTCCAGACGAGCTGGGTGCCAAACAAGAGGAGTTCCATGCGTTGTACATAGGGTGGCAACTGTCGAATTACCCGATTGGCAATCTGATTGAGAATAGCCATGCTGGTCTCTTGGCCCACGTAGACCGCATCGACCAGCAGGCGTGAGACGGCGAGCGTGCCGGCTATGAGCATTTCGCCGGCTACTTTGCGCTCGTGCTGCGGAGCTCCGGGGAGCAGCACGCGAGCCGAAGTACTGATTAGACGACCATCCACTGGGATATGTTCACCCGGCAACACTAAGACACGATCGTGTAGTTGGATCGCACTGGCAGGAATACGTTCTTCGCGGCTCAAGCGTTCTACCCGTACCAAGCTGGCCGGTGGCGGAAAGGTCGCCAAAAAACGCGCGGTACGTGTGCGTAACGCAACATCGAGGAGCAAGATAAAGGCCGCTCCGATCAGGGCAACCAAGGCAGCACTCTGCTGCGCCCCTGCTCCAAGTAAAAGGGCGGTCGCAATTACAATAGTCTGGCCGATGCTGGGGGTACGCCGCAGCGCCGCGCGGGTTGCCAAAGCCAAGAGGGGCAAGAGGGTAAGCAGGATAAACACCACTTGCAGACCACCGTGCACAAAAAGCGCAACAACACCGAGGATAAGACTCGCGGTTAGCCAGGCGATAAAACGAGAAGGTGCGCGCAAAACCTGCATATCAAATGTAGATGATCGGCAGATACACAAACACCAAAATAGTGACGATACCGATCAACGCCAGAGCGATAATGCCGGTCACGGTAACGCGGTTAGAGACCACAAAATCATTGTAGGAGTCGATCCAACTGCCGTGTTCATCCTTACGGGCAAAAGCGGTAAAGGTTTTAAAGGGACCGAGCAGCAAAAAGTGCGGTGAGATGATCAACTGGATCAAAACGCGATAGCCACTGTAGCTAAGGTAATAGCGAGGGTTGGAGATAGTATGTGCCGCATGCCGCTCGCGCAGTCGATCGAGACGGGCCTTGAGTACCCGGTAGATTTTGACAAGCATGGTCAAATTGTACCATTCAAAGGGGTTATTTTGGCGCGGCGAACCGGTTTTCCCCATGCTACACACAGTTCGCCGGCAGAACTTGCAATAGTTTCACAGCTATTTAAGGATTGCAGTGTACGGTACTGCCATGAAAATCCTCGTTGTCGAAGATGAGCCGGAGATCTCCCGCTACCTCGAACGCGGGCTCAACCGTCGCAATTACTCGGTGGATGTGGTCGACGATGGACGGTTGGGGTTGTTTAACGCCGCGGTCAACCGCTACGACATTATTTTGTGCGATTACATGCTCCCCCACCGGGATGGGATCAGTTTGACACGCGAGTTACGGGAGCGCTCGGTCGGGACCCCCCTGCTCATGCTGACCGTGGTGGACGATTTACAGACTAAAATCCGAGCGTTGGATGCGGGCGTGGATGATTTTTTATGTAAACCCTTTGCTTTTGATGAACTGTTGGCCCGCATGCGCGCTTTGCTGCGACGACAGCAATCCTGGCAGGGCGACATAGTGCGCGCGGGGGACCTGGCACTCAACGTCAAAGCCCACGAGGCGGTGCGGGATGGCAAAACGATTTCGCTCTCGCGCAAAGAGTTTATGTTGCTGGAATACTTAATGCGTAACCAAGGCCGGGTAGTAACCCGTAGTGAACTACTCGAGCACGTCTGGGACAGCGCAACCGATCAGTTCACCAACTCGATTGAGGTGCACATTTTGTACCTACGTAAAAAAATCGATGTGCCGTTTGGGCCGGCGCGTAAGTTACTCCATACCGTGCACGGCCTGGGCTACAAGCTCTGTCCGGCGTAGCGTATCTTTAGGCAAAAGCACCAAAGACACCGTCGTCCTGGGGTTGAAGTTCGGTTTGGCGCGGGGCCTTAATGACGCGTTCAAAGAGTTGCAAATACTGCGGGATGACCGTACTCCAATCAAAGCGCGCTTTGACGTAGGCCCGGCCGTTGCGCCCAAACTGCGCGCGACGCTCGGGGTTTGCTAGGAGCTCACGGACCTGTTGGGCAAGCTGGAGATGGTCACGCGGATCTTGGTAGAGCTGGCCCGAAAAACCCGAGATGACCGCCTCAGAGATACCGCCGACGTCGGGCGCAACGGCCGGCAACTGACAGGCCAAAGCTTCGAGCAACACGATTCCGAGCGCCTCACTGCGGGCCGCGTGCACAAAAAGATCGGCGGCATTATAGAGTTCTGGCAAACGTTCGTTCGCAACCGTGCCCAAAAACTGTACTCGCGCTGCGACTCCGAGGGTCTGTGCTAAGTCTTTGTAGACTTTTTCTTTGGTGGTGCTGCCGCTGCCGACTAACAGTAGTTCGGCCTCCGGTAACTCTTGGAGGGCGCGCAAAAGGGTCGCGATGTTTTTGTGGGCGGCGAGCTTGCCATTGGCAAACAAAACCTGCGGCTGGCGAACCCCAAGACGCTGACGGACCAAAGCTTTGTCATGGGGAGTGCGCTGAGTAAAACGCTCTGTATCAACACCCGGGTAAATCACCTGGATCCGCTCGGGTTCGCTATACGTGGCGAGATGCGATTTGACGTAATTACTGACCGCCACGATCGCATCGGCTTGGGCCAGTAAAATGTGGCCGACCGCTTGCATGTAGCTGTTCACCAAAAAACGAGTGGTGGGACTATAGAGTGACCAGCCGTGCTGCACCACCACAAACTTGGCTTTAGTCTCACGCTTGAGCCAAGGTAAGGCGCGGGTCTCGGGGTAGCCGACACCTTGAAACACAACCAAGTCGTACTGACCGACGGTAATAAAATCACGTACCTCGCGGTAAATACTTGAGGCCGGCCGAACGATGCGCCAGTACTGCTGCTGCACCAACGCCTTATCCTGATCCTCACGCCAGGGCATGATCTCCGCTACATGGCCACGGGCCCGCAGGGCCCGGACCAGTTCGGTCTCAACCCTAATAATGCCGCTCACCAGGTGGCGAGAGTATCCGCTATGAATAAATGCAACGCGCATTGGTTATGCGCTTTTTCTACTCCGCCTCCCGGGCTTACGCAAGACCATACTGGCAGCAAGGCCGGAGACACCCAAACTTGCGATCCCCGACAAGACCAAGACCTCGGCGCCCGTTGTAGGTGAGCTACCTGGTAGTGCGCTGCCTGAGGAGAGCGAGGTCGAACTTGCCGAGGTCACACTGGGCCGATTGAGAAAATCGTTAGGTGTGTTACCCGCTTGCAAGAGCTGATTGACCGGGGCCGGATTGACACTGACCGGAGTGTTGACGCTGTTTGTCTGGGGTTGCGAGCTCACAGGGGTACTGACCGGCGTCACGTTGGCGCTGGGGGTCTGCGTAGTGGGTGTGGTCGCTACCGGAGTGGTTGAGACCGCGTTACTACCGCTCCCACCCGAGGAGTTACTAACGATATCGACCAAGGATTGTGTCTGAACCGCACCCGGGGTCGTTTGAGTAGCTACGTCGGCGAGCGAAGTACCATTTTGTTGGCCGCTGACAAAAAAGTAGGCCAAGGCAGCCCCGCCACCGACGGCAACGACCAGGATCAAAATCCAATACACGACCTTTTCTCGGGAAGTAATCTCTGCCATAAGACCGGCCTAGTATACCATTGCGATAGGCCGCTAACTAGGGTACTATCCCGCCGCTCGGGTCGGTAGCTCAATCGGTAGAGCAGGGGCCTCTTAAGCCCAAGGTTGAGAGTTCGATCCTCTCCCGACCCACCAGATGGATGCGCTACACTTTGCGCATGTCTTTTGGCGTTGGCCGAACCACAAAAATCGGAGTCGCAAAACTCGGCACGTTACTCGCGATTGGAGCACTCTTGGTCACTCTGGGGAGTGCCGCCTTGGTACGTCCGCACGTAACATCGCCAGAGGTGGCGCAGCTACCCCGTCCGTACTTTAGTCAAAGTGAGTCGTGGTTCGGCCGGGGGAATCTTATTAACCTTGATACTGCACCGGATGCAACGGATACCAGCTCGAGCACTACTACGTCGGACGAACAACCCTTGGTTCCACCCGAACAACTCTGGACCGTGGCTGGGACCAACACGGTCTCACTCAACTGGACACGCCAAGCGGGAGCAAGCGGCTATCACGTGCACTATCGACCGGCCAGCCAGGCCAGTGACCTGACGGCCGAGGTCGCCGCGCCCTTTTTTACCGTCCGCAATGCCAAACCCAACACCAGCTACGAATTTGCGGTGGCAAGTGTAGACGAGAAGGGCATTGAGAGTCCGTTTAGTGCCCGGATGGCGGTGACCCCGACCTCGTTGACCTCGACCACACGTATCGAGCGCGCCGACCTCACCGTGGGAGCGTGGCTCCCCCCCGGCTGGGAGAACAGCGACGTGCAAGCCTCCTTTGAGCGAGCAAGTGGTACGCTCAGTGTGGTCAATCCTTTTTGGTACAACTTTTCGAGTAGCGGGCAGCTCGAGGCCAAGGGTTCTGCCAAAAATCCGGAGGTGGTAGCCCGGGCGCACCAAGCCGGCATGCGCGTGATCGTGACGGTGACCAATAACTACGATCCAGAGCGGGTCAGTGCGTTTTTAAAAAATTCTGAGTTGCAGGAGCGGTTCATCCAAGACGTCGCAACCGAGCTCGGGATTTATAACTACGATGGGATCGATCTTGATTTTGAAAACGTACACACGAGCGATAAAGAAGCCTTTACCGATTTTGTCTTGCGTCTGGCGGCGGCGGTCCACAAGCAGGGCAAAGTGATCGAGCTGACCGCCCAGGCCAAAAAAAGTGATACGGATACTTGGGATGGACCGGGCGCACTCGACCTCGAGCGGTTGCGCGAGGAGATCGATCGTTTTAAGCCTATGCTGTATGACTTTGCGCGGCCGGATACCGAACCAGGCGCGCTGGCACCACTCGCTTGGATCCGCGAGGTGTTGGGGTACTGGAAGAGCAAAGTCCCGGCCGAAAAAATTCAGGCCGCCCTCCCCCTCTATGGCTACGATTGGTCCCTCAGTAGCGAGGATGACATTGGGATTCAGTATGTGGATGTGCAGCACATTAAAAGTAAGTACAAAGTGAGTGAGGCCCTGGATCCCGCCAGTGGTGAGGTCAAACTCTCCTACTCGGACGAGCACGGTCCACGCACGGTTTTTTACCAAAATGCCGCGAGTGTCCAACAAAAAGTCGCGACGGTGCGGGCGGCAGGTATCTCGGCCGTAACGTTTTGGCTCTTGGGTGGCGAGGATCCGCAGACGTTTGAGGCCTTACGCGCTGCAACCAGTAAAACGACGGTCAGCTTGCAAAAACCGCTTAACATTGGACTCAAGCTTAAAGGGTCTGAGCTGGCGGTCTCGGTTTCTAAGTTTCCGGAGATTGATCACGTGACGGTGCTCTACGGCGCAGCACCCGATGCGCTCAACAAAAAACTGGAAAAACAAACTACTAGCTTGATCACGCTACCCGCCTTGCAACCGGGCGAGACCCGTTACATCCAAGCCATCGCCTACGACAAAAAAGGCGCCGAGATAAAAAAGAGCGGAATCGCTTTTATCGATAGTAGCCAGCAAAAAAAGCTATAAAAAAAGAGGCTCCAGCATTTTTTTACTGGAGCCATAGTTTTTATGCGAGAACCATCTCGGAAGCAACCGCGCTGTTTTCCCTGAACTGCTTTGCAAGTCGCAGTGCGTTGACCGTGCGATAGTTGCAGTCGGCCAACTGACCATAGTGCAAGTCCGGTGGAACCGTCATACGCTCGTACTTGAGCTTGGCGATCGGCTGCCCGTGACGCAGGATTACCTTCTTGATTGGAGTGACCTCCATGACCAGCGGCTGACCTGTGCCTTGGCCCTGTTCGTCCAGTCCCCAACCAGGATCGATGTAGCCAGCCTGGTGCGAAATAAAGTGGCCCGTGCGCGAATCGAGCTGCACCATCTCACAGGCCAGATCTGGCGGAACCACGACGAGCTCTCGAGAAGCAAGAACGTAGAAGCCACCCGGATGCAGGATGATCTGGCCTTGCACTGGTCGCATCTCGTTGAACCAAAAGCCTGGTTCGTAGTGTTTGACCTTGGCGAGATCAATGATGTCATCCGCTCCACGACACTCGTAGCCGACCACGGGCCCCTTGAGATCGACGGTCAGGTGTAGCGAACCATCGTTGTCCGTGATCTTGATGTCACGATACGCGATGGGTTGATGGTCTCGACCATAGAGTAAGCAGTGTTTGAGATATTCCACCTCCTGCTCGCTCTCGGTCATACGCGTGTCAGCGTTGAACACCCGCATCTGGATAAGCGACTGCTCGGGTCCAAGCAACACGGGATACGAACCTGGCTGGATCAAAACCCACAGCTCGCCTGAGAAACCACGGGGCACGGTGTCGAAACGCGGCACCCCGTCGGCGATGAGCCGGGTGAGGATGTCGTTGCGTCCGGTCGTGGACTTGGGGTTGGTATACCCGTAGAGCGAGTGCGGCATGGAGACCCGCTGCGCGATACGAGCAACGTAAGCACTCCCCCGAGAAAGAGGCGTGTCATAGCGATGTCTTGTCGCACCCATCTGCGCAAGCACCTCGCGAACGGTCTCTCCGCACTGTGGCTGAAAGTCGCCGCGGACGAAGTAGAGCTCGTCCGGCTCGATGGTCAGATCGAGGGAGCTTGGTCGCACCGTCGGGTAGCACTTACGCTTGTCATCGTAGGGAACACCGGTGATGCACTTGGCCGCGATGAGACGGCTGATTTCACTGTCCGGAAAAGCTCCAACACGGGTTGGCATTTGTTGTACTCCTTTCGCGGCCTGGTAATGAGCTCAAGGAACTCGAGACTAGATGTACCTGGTTTGCTGGATGAGTGCAAGACGTTGACTAAAGCATGCTGCAACTCTAAGGTTGGTTGAGCTGGGCGACGTGACCGAGCGGCCAGGTAGGGGTCTGCAAAACCCCGTACGGCGGTTCAACTCCGCCCGTCGCCTCCACTACAATTGCAAGCAGCTGGATTACTGCCCGGTGTTGTACTGCTGGATGACTTGGGGATACTTGGTCTTGAACTCCGCCGAAAACGTACACTGATCCAGACAGCTCGGAACCCACCAGTCGAGCGGTTCTCCCTTGCTACCAAAAATCGAACCCTCAGAGCCACCATCGTCGTAAATGGCCGTGTAGATAAACTCCTCGCCATCGTTTTCTGGGATTTCGATGTTGAGCGTGAGCAGGGTATGACCGTTATCCAGTGCCCAGTCCCGCAAGGGCCCAACAAGTTTTTGGTCGAACTCAGCAAACAGCGCATCATTCCCCAGTCCGGCTCGCTCATACGTCACGACCGGGAGGTTTTTGATCGGGACACTCTCGGTATCACTCGTTTTGGCGGAGTCAGTCTTAGCCGCCGCTAGGTCTTTTTTGAGTTGCGCGTTTTGATCGGTTAACTCGCGGGCTTTAGTCTCCCAGCTAGAAACTTCATCAGAAATCGGCGGCACCTCGATAGGTGTCTCGCGCAACAATGCCCAGACAAAAAGACCAGCCATGAGGAGCGTCAAAAACCCAAAGACCACGATGAGCGTGACCCAGAGACCTTTTGTATGTGTAGGAGTAATGCTTTGATCTGGCACGAGAAGATGATACCACGCTGACCTGGTTACTCTTTTGTACCTTGAACCGGTTCGTCCATTAGTGCTGGAGTTTGAGCAGCAAGTTCACGTTTACTAAAGACAAAGAGATAGAGAATCTCAAGTAACCCAAAGGTATTTACAAGCAAGAGCACGATAAACCAGACCTTGTCGCGACGTGTGGCGGCGCGCCAAAGCGCAAAGCCTTTCCAGATGAGGGACCAGATCAGCAGCGGAACAATAATCGCCAGGCTACGGCCGATAAATGAAACAAAATCGTTAACTGTCATACCTATAGACTATTAAAAAGTAAGCTGGTACCCGGGGTGGGATTTGAACCCACATGAGCTTTCGCTCGACAGATCTTAAGTCTGTTGTGTCTAGCCAGTTGCACCACCCGGGCCCGATTTTTTATTTCTACCACGATGCGTCGGTTTAAGGCTGTGGCAGTTTGGACAAAGAATTCTAAGGTTCTCTAGCCGGTTATCATGCCTATCTCCGTTGATATGATCAAGTTCCAAGGGTAAATATCCGGTACTTGATCTGCGGGCCCAACCACACTCCTCACACCAAGGACTCTTGAGTCCCGCAGCTATAAGTCGTTTTTTTAATTTATAGCTTTGATAGTGGACATTTTGTCTCAGAATCTTGCTCAAAGGAATCAATGGTTTAGTGCCAAGTTTGCATCCTTTACTCCAGAGCCTCCCAGAAAAATGCTTGGTTGATAGTCCAAATTCAAGAACGTATTTCTTAATTTGATCATAATTTCCTCCAGCTGCAATCAAGTTGAGCTTATTGAGCACTTGCCGGTAACTTCTTGAAGTTTTGACGGCTAGCCTGAGCTGTTGCTCGGTCCAACTTCGTTTTCGCGTTTTTCCTGGCGTATGCAAAATTGGCATACTCCAAAGGGTACCGTCCTCACCTTAAGAAAAGATTAAATGCTACTAGAGTTTTGCCGCAGCCGGTTTGGCCGACGTAGGAGTTGCCGCTGTCGCTTTTTTGATTTCTTGATCGCGATGCACTGCTGCACGACCGGCTAAGCCACGCATGTAGTACAACTTAGCGCGACGCACCTTAGCCTGCTTTTTGATCTCAACTTTTTCGATCAAGGGCGAGTGCATAAAAAAAGTGCGCTCGACTCCGATCCCGTTAGCTACCTTGCGCACCAAAATACTGGCACCCAACTTACCGCGGCGCACCGACTTGAGCACCAAGCCCTCAAAAATCTGGATGCGAACTTTGCCTTTTTCCAAAATGCGCTGGTGCACGGCAACCGTTGCCCCGGGACGAACCTCGGGCAGATCTGCCCTAAGCTGACCCGCTTCTACGCTGGCCACCAGAGATTCGAGTGATTTTGTGTTTGTTGAGCCTTCCATAGCGGGCACACCCTACCCCGTGGCCAAACACTTGTCAATGCTTTTTTGGATAGTCGCAACGGTTTGGCCAAGGTGGCCCTCCTCGTTATAGATGACGCTGTCGTACTCACGGATATGTTTGAGCTCCCGTCGAGCAGTCTGTAAACGCTCTCGCACTTTGGCCACAGAGATATCTGGCTCACGACGAATGATGCGTTTTTTGAGGGTCACCAGCTTTTTGGTGGTAATAAAAAAAGAACAAATGCGATAGTGGTGCAAGCGCCGGATCTTAGCGAATCCTTTTACATCGATAATCTTGACCGGGATTTTGCCCAAACGTATGACACGTTCCAGATCGGCCCATAGAGTGCCAAAGGAGTAGCCATGTACGCGTGCGGTCTCGACAAATTTACCGGCCTTACGCCACGCTCCAAAACGTTTGGGCGTGACGCGGCGATACTCCAGATCTTGTCGTTTACGATGCCCTGCCGGTCGCGTCGTTGTGCTCAGTACCGTAGCGTAGCGTCGCGATTTTTTAAGCAGGCGTTCTAAGACGACGCTCTTGCCGGCCCCACTCGGTCCAGAAATCACCACTAGTAGTCTTTGTCGCTGCTCCGTCCCCATACATCCAGTCTACTTGATCTGTGCCAAAAAGTTTTTTAGCTCCAGGGGCAGTGGTGCGATAAAGGTTACTCCCCTACCGCTCACCGGATGAACAAAATTGAGTTGCGCCGCGTGTAAAAAGTGGCGCGTGAGTCCTTGTTGGGCACTTGCCGCGACCAACTTTTTTGGCGCGTAGAGCTGGTCACCCACAACCGGGTACCCAAGTGCCTTGAGGTGCACCCGAATCTGATGGGTGCGGCCGGTTTTAGGGTGGGCCTCGAGCAAGGTGGTGTCCGCAAAGCGTTTTTGCACGACAAAATCGGTCCGGGCCGGACGGTATAGCGTCTGGTCGGCCAGCGTAGCTACATCGTTAGGATGACGGGCGCCAAAGGTCCCCGAACCGGTACGGCGGATAGAAAGTTCTGCCGTTGTATGCTCCCACGGGACCCGACCATACACGAGTGTGAGGTACTTTTTTTGTACGTGTCGATCTTTAAAGGCCGCCTTAAGTTTTGTAAATGCCGTCGGCGTACGGGCCACGACCAGCACACCTGAGGTATCCCGGTCGAGTCGATGCACAATCCCGGGTCGATCGGGGTCCTCGCCCACACCCCGTAGCTCTGGGTAGCGCTCGAGGAGCCAGTCCACCAAGTTCGCCTCGTGTTTTTTCTCGGTTGGAGCGCGGTGCACGGCCAAACCTGCGGGCTTGTCGAGCACGATGAGCTGTTCATCCGTAAAAATGAGGCGCGGGGCAGGTTTATTTTGTTTTTTGGCACTCATTGCCGGCCAGTGTAGCATGCAGCTAGGTACTATAAGCTGGGGCCTGTAGCTCAGTGGTCAGAGCAGGCGGCTCATAACCGCTTGGTCGTTGGTTCGATCCCAACCGGGCCCACCAAAAAATACGTCCGCGGCGGATCAAACTACCGTTCGGCGGAGATGCTGTGCGATGTGCACGAGCAAATCATACGGGATGGTCTTGCAACGCACGGCCGCTTGCGCGATCGAGTTGGGAGCACTGGGATTTTGACTAAAGACGATGACCGGATCGCCCGCTTTGGCCTCGGGTAGATCGGTGATGTCGATCGAGGCGATGTTCATACTGATGCGACCGATGATCAGCGCTGGTTTGCCGTGCACGCTGACGCTGCCGTTGCCGGAGAGGCGACGGTCGAGGCCCTCAAAATAGCCGATTGGGAGGGTGGCGACGCGGGTCGGACGCGTGGCGGTAAAGGTGGTGTTGTAGCCGACGTGCTCCCCCGGTTGAATGGTGCGTACAGCGGTAATCTGCGTCACAACTTGGAGAGCAGGCTTGAGATCGAGCGACCGAGCGGCGGCGGGGTCAATGCCATAGAGTCCGAGTCCAACCCTGGCACTGTTTGCCCGGATCTCTGTGGCAAATTGGGTGCCTGCTGAGTTGGCCACGTGTACTTGGCTGAGCTGCGGAAACACTGCATGTAGCCGCTCAACGACACGGTTCCAGACTTTGATTTGCATTCTCGTAAAATCCGGTACTGGTCCATCGGCATCAGCGAGGTGCGTACAGACCCCCGTGATACGGACGTTGGGGTTGCGCTTGAGCAGCTTGATGGTCTCATCAAGTTGGCTCACTAAAATTCCCTGTCGATGCATGCCCGTGTCGATCTTGAGATGAAAGGCTTGCGGAACGGTGAGTCTCGCGACGACTTCGCGCACGTGCTCGATCCCGATTAGAGCAAAACTAACCCCGCTAAACTTTTGGCGTGCAATGTTGTGGGCGCTGGTGTAGCCCAAGACCAGTACGGGAGTACGGATGTGCTCATTTTGTAAGACCAACGCTTCGTAAAACGAATCGACCACCATAAAAGGTGGGTTGAGTCGATCAAACAGTTTAGCCACCGGGATTAAACCGTGTCCGTAGGCGTTACTTTTGAGAACAGGTGCCACGGCGCGATCGCCGAGTAGACGTACAAACTGAGCAAAATTGTGCTCGAGACGTGCTCGGCTAATTCGCACCGAGATCAACGGTTGATACGTAAAGCGTGCCCGACGTAGCCACCTAAAGAATGCTCGCATACCGGCCGATCCTAACACACGAGTTACGCATTGCGAATTAGTATAGAAATCGAACCAAAGATGGTAGTATTGTACTACTATATGGTCTATCTAAAAGAAGAGTATAAACGAGCTATTTTTTTACGTTCTAAGGGCAAAACTTTTACTGAGATTAAAAAACAAGTACTCGTTTCTAAAGGTACCTTAAGCCTGTGGCTTAGAGATGTACCGATGGCCTCTAGATTCGAAAAAAAGATTTCTTCAAGAAAAAGAAAGGCTCTTCATTTTGCAAGAGTAAAAGCAGCTGCGTGGCATAGGAGACAAAAAGAGCTACGTCTAATGGTTGCGGATGAACAAGCTAAGGCAACACTGAATCAAATTGATTTAACGCATGTACCAACACTGGAGTTGGCCCTGGCACTACTCTATTTGGGCGAGGGCTTCAAAAAGGTTCCCCAGACGGGTCTTGGCAACACTGATGTCAGTGTACTAAGAATATTTGTTCAGCTTCTTAAAAGCTGTTATGGAATTCTTCCCGCAGAACTGAATTGTCAATTGCATCTTCGCTATGACCAAAACGAGTTACGAGAAAAGAAATATTGGTCAAAAGCATTGGGAATTCCGTTAGTCAAATTTAAATTTACTGCTTTTGATAAGAGAACCAAAAATTCAAAAACGTACAAAGGCTATCATGGTGTATGTGCAATTCGAGTACGCGATATTGCAATCCAACGTAGACTGGTTAGTATTGGAAAACAGTTTGCCGGATTAGCAAACACGCGCGCATAGCTCAGCCTGGTTAGAGCGTACCCTTGACATGGGTAAGGCCCCAAGTTCAAATCTTGGTGCGCGCACCATAAAACCTAAAAAAGGGTAAACTAAGACTGGCGCGCTTTGTGCTCCTTGAGTTCGGCGTTCTCTTGCTCCAAGGCAACCACTTTGCGCTCTTGGTCAACGATAAACTCGTTGGTCTCTTTGAGCTGGGATTTGAGAGTGTTGAGTTTTGCCAACAATTTAGTACGCTCGGAGATCGGTCGAAATATCTTTTGGACGGCTACGACTTTTCCATCGTGTAGCATGGGGTGGGCGCGTAGTTCAAACATCTGGGTCGAACCATCTTTTTGCCGTAACAGGACCGTGTAGGCCGGATGTGTTTTACCAGAGAGTGAGTCAGAAAAATTCTTGAGCAAAATCGGCAGCGATGAGGGCGGCACGATCCCACTATCGGCAAAAAACGTGCCGGCGAGCTCATCGCGCGAGTAGCCCAGGGTGTCTTCAAAAGCATGGTTAACCGTCCGAACACGCCCCTCTGGATCAAGCACCAAAATAGGATCGAGTGAGCCCTCTACGATCTCATCGTGGTCCTGCTGTATCGAGCGCAGACGCCTAATCATGTCCTGAGCGGTACCGAGTGCTCGGCTGCGCGCGTTGAGCAGGTCTCGTACCGAGAGTGCAATGAGCGAACTCAAAAACAGACCGATCAACAAAACGATACTTGAGGTCCACCCACCCAGGGGATTATTTTTTTTGAGCTGACTGATGCGTACGGTCCAGGGTTGGTCCGCAACGGTTACTTCTGCATCACGTGTAAAGGCGGGGTCGGGAGAGTTTTCGGCAAGTTTAGTTCGTTCATAAAACGGATCAGCGGTATCGGGTGAACCCTCATAGAGCTGCACGTTGATGTTAGGTGAGAGCTCTAGCTCGTTGAGCGCCTTATCAAAAAAGGTCTCGGCAATAAAACTCACCGAGAGTATTCCAGCAAAAGCTGCCCGACGCTGATCCACCGTCGTCAGCGCTGCCCCCTTTTTGTAAAGCGGGGCCATAAATAAAAAGGCGGGTTGGTTGGTGATGACCGAGTCGATCTCTTTAGTGACCGTAATTGAGCCGCTGTCGCGCGCTTTTTCGGCGGCCGCTTTGCGATTAGGCTCAGAAAAATAATCAAAGCCCTGGCCGGGGGCAATGTTGCCGTCGTAGGGTTCGTAATAGGTTACGGGCAAATAAGCACTGCGCTGGCCGGGCGGGTCGATGGAGAAACTCGGGAACCCCTCTGGCCGCAAACTCTTATCTGTCCTGACTTCTTCTTCAAAAGCTTGCTTGTTGGCATCCGGCACGTAGACCGCAAACGCGCTACTGGTGATGCCGCTGATCTTTTTGCTCGCACTGAGGATCTGATGGGCCCGGTCGTACTCACCAAAGGTGACTTTTTGACTAGCTTCAAATAAAATTTGGAAAGAATCGATGTAGCTTGTCGCCTCGGAGACCGAGTCCGCGACGAGCCGCTCAACACGGGCCGCATCCCGCAAAAAAACTTGCTGTTCGGCTCGGATCACGAGGGCATGCACGATCTGCCAGACGGCGATCGTACCGAGCATCAAAATAAAAAAGATCGCTAATACAAAGCCAAAGGCCCGGCCGCGATCCACTTGCGTTGATTTTTCTTTTTCTCCTTTATGCATAAAAGGGCCAAAGGCTAATAATAGCATAGACATAGCAGCCCATTTTGGTATAGGTTAGTCAATGCTTGGGCGCGTGGCGGAATGGCAGACGCGCTGGCTTCAGGAGCCAGTGGCCGCAAGGCCGTGGAGGTTCAAGTCCTCTCGCGCCCACCAAGCAAAAACGCCCCATGGGGCGTTTTTGCGTTGCGCCTTCTGAAGCGCCTTGGTCTGGCCCTCTTATTACTGAACCGTAATCGTGCCTTTCATTCCGAGCGCCTCGTGGCCCGGCATGGTGCACCTGACCGTGTAGGAACCCGCTTTGGGCGCTGCGACCGTCACCGTCTCAGCTCCACCCGCTGGCACCGTTACGTTGATGCCGAGGTCGTTAGCCGTGTACGTATGGCTCAAGCTCCCCTCATTTTTTACCGTAATCGTATTAGTCACACCGGCCTTGAGCGTGAGCGCGCTCGGTGAGATGGCATACTCTGAGAGCGAGACCGTTACGCCGTTTTCTCCAACAGCAGTTGAGCCGGAGCTCGTGCTCGTAGCTTGGTTAGTCGTAGTGCTAGTGTTGGTGGTTGCCGATTTTGCACACCCGCCCAAAAGAGCGAGGCTGGCAAGTCCAACGACGACGTGTGTGAGTTTCATGGTTGAACAAGTTACGGATAAGTACTCGCCAGTGTAACACGCCTCACTACCCGCCTCGTAAACCCGGTCGTAAAGGGAGTGGGTTCTCCCTGCGGAACACAAATGACCAAGCGATCCCGGGCCCGGGTCAACGCGACGTAAAAAATGTTGCGCTCTTCGCGCACTCGATCGTACCCGGCCAGTTGGTCTATCGCAGAGAGAGGTCCGCACGGACCTGCGGAGTATGCCTCTCCCGAGGCCCGTGCCGGAAAACCAAACCGATTTTGGGCGACGTTGAGAAGTATCACTACCCGCGCCTCTAATCCTTTAAAGGCGTGGACCGTTAGTGCGCGGACTTTTGGGTAACGGATCCGCGCGCGCTTGAGTTGCGCAAGCGGCAGATGTGCGCGCGCCAGAAGTACGATCTCGTTTTGGGCAAAGCCTTTGGCCAGCAGTTCTGCCAATACGCGTAGGCAGAGCAGGTCCTCCCCGTAACGCGGATAGGTAATGCACTCCGGCACCACACCCTCGCCCCGCGTCGGCAAAATCGGCAGGCCCTCGACTCGTTGCAAAAAACGATTGACCAGTGCGATGATCGTTGCACTCGAGCGGTAGTTAGTGCGCAAGACCAGTTGCTGCCAGAGCCGTGTGGTCCCCTCTCCGTATCCGTTAGGGACCGTTCCGGCAGAACCGCGCCAACCATACAGCGATTGGTTGGGGTCACCGACCCACGTTTGGGTGTCGGCCATCTTGCAATATGTGTCGATCAGCTGTAATTCTGCGGCGGCAGCATCTTGCGCTTCATCGATCAAAACGTGCTGAGGCTGGCATGTCTTGAACGGCCCGTGTTGCTGCGCGGCCTGGATCAGGTGGGTAAAATCGGTCACCCCGTGGTGCTCGAGAACCGTTTGGTAGACCTGCATGAGGTGCACGACCAACCAGGCGAACGAATCTTGCTGCGCGATAGTCTTGAGTTTGTTACAAGCAGCCGTGAGCCCTACCTGGGTGAGCCGTTGGTGACTCTCCAACAGTTGCCGAACCAAAAAAGGGTGCGACCAGTTTTGTTGAACGCACAACTCACGCGCGTGACGCGTGGTCCGAGGTGCCGTCAGTATGCGACAAGCAATTTTCCAAAGTAATCGTCTGCGCTCTGCCTCTAGTATGAGCCGACCCGAGACGACATGAGAGCCCTGCAGTAAGCGGAGCGCCCAGGCATGAAACGTCCGCACGGCTACCGCTGGATAGCCGGCGTCTACCAAGCGACGCCGTAGTTCGTGGGCCGCTTTACGGGCAAAGGTCACGACCAGGATCTGGTGTGCGGCCGCGCGTCGAGCTTGTACGAGCCAAGCAATCCGCTGGATCAATACACTGGTTTTGCCGGAGCCGGCCGGCGCCACGATCGAGAGACGCGCGGCCGCACTCGTAACGGCAGCTTGTTGCACTGAGTCGAGTCTCGGCATACTGCCGGACTAGCACACTTAGCTTAAGAAAAGATTAAATTACGCCTGCGACGTGGGTCGATCTACAGACCTAGGCGGGAGTTTGCGACTCACGGGGACGGTCGAGCGGTGCGGGCGTTGGTTCAGCCTCAGTTGACTCGTCTGCGTCGGATACCGACTCACTGTGGCCGATCTCGTTTTGGGGTTCACCCGTGGGAGCCTCGGGGTCGTGCTTTTTGGGCGTCTCGGGAATATCGTCAAAGAGCTTAATAAAGGCAGCGCGCTCGATGGTCTCAACCTCGATCAACTTTTTGGCGATCTGGTCGAGCTTGGCACGATACTTTTTGACCAAGCCGAGTGCGACCTGGTACTGCTGGTCAATAAAGCGCTTGATCTCGCCATCGATTTTAGCGGCAATCGCCTCGGAGTAGTTGCGTTGTTCGCCAATCTCACGACCCAAAAAGACCATCTCGTCTTTGTCACCGTAGGTAATAGGCCCGAGCGCCTCCGACATACCAAAATCGATCACTAGGCGGCGTGCCAGCTCGGTCGCATTACGTAAATCATTAGAGGCACCGGTCGTGACCTCACCAAAAACTTCTTTTTCGGTAATATAGCCGGCCAACATAACGGAGATGTCTTCCAAAAACTCAGCGCGGCCATGCATGTGACGATCCTCGGTCGGAACCTTAAGCGTGTAGCCGCCTGCCATCCCGCGTGAGATCAAAGAGACCTTATGCACCGGATCGGTATGTGGCAGCATGGTCGCGACTAGGGCGTGACCAGCCTCGTGGTAAGCCGTGATTTCTTTTTCTTTGGGCGACAAGATGTGGCTCTTGCGCTCGGGGCCGAGCATGACTTTTTCGATCGAGCTCAAGATCTCAACCTGTCGGATCTTTTTGAGATTGCGGCGAGCGGCCAAAATGGCTGCCTCATTGAGTAAGTTCTCCAGATCTGCCCCAGTAAAGCCTGGCGTACGCTGCGCGGTCTCGTGTAAATCAACATCGCCCGCAAAGACCTTGTTGCGACCATGCACCGCAAGGATCGCCTCACGATCTTTGATGTCAGGGCGATCGATCACCACGCGGCGATCAAAACGACCCGGGCGCAGCAAAGCCGGATCTAAGACGTCCGGTCGGTTAGTCGCGGCCACCACGATCACATTGGTATCGGTATCAAATCCATCCATCTCGACCAAAATCTGGTTGAGGGTTTGTTCGCGCTCATCGTGACTGCCGCCCAAACCAGCTCCGCGCTGCCGACCAACCGCATCGATTTCATCAATAAACACCAGCGACGGTGCCGTCTTTTTAGCTTTGCGAAACAAATCCCGCACGCGTGAGGCACCCACCCCCACAAACATCTCCACAAACTCTGAGCCCGACAAATGGAAGAACGGCACATTGGCCTCCCCCGCTACCGCCCGTGCCAAAAGCGTCTTGCCGGTACCTGGGGCCCCAACCAAGAGCGCTCCTTTAGGAATCCGCGCGCCGAGATCCGTAAATTTAGCCGGGTGTTTTAAAAAGCTCACGATCTCTTTAAGTTCTTCCTTGGCCTCACGCATCCCCGCCACATCCTTAAACTTAATTTTTTTGCGGGTTGTCTCGGGTGTAGTCTCCCGCGCGCGCGTCTGGCCAAATGACAAGGCTCGTCGGTTGCCACTCTGGACCGAGCGCAAGGTAAACCAGATAAATCCAGCAATCAGCAAAAACGGAATCAAAAACGGGAGGATCGTGTTGATAAAAAAGGTCCAACCCTCATTGTTGTTGACGTCGAGTTCTACCTTGGCGAGCTTGTCTTTGTTTACGCCCAAGCTGGTCAACTGCTCGGACAAGGCTGAACTCTGCTCTTTTTCGGCCTTTTGTTTGACGCCGTCGGTGCGTTCGATGCGGAGTTCGTCCACGCGCACCTCAATTTTTTTGACCTTCTCGTCTTGGATCTCACTGACCAACTTTGAGAGCGTAATCTCCTCAGCAGAACTACCTGAGGTTTGGGTCATGGCAAAGGCCGCTGCCACGATCAAAAAAAGCACCACACTAATGAGGAGGTTTTTGACAAGGGAACGTGTCGGCGGTCGCAACTGTATTTGTGCCATCGTGCTAAAACGTGAGGCGCACGGTACCCTGCGAGCGGTGCAAAGTCAAGCGGCCACCCAGCGGAAATTTCACACCGCGCTCGTCTTGCGCGAGTCCGCGCAGGGCTTGTTCGAGCGCGCGTGAGTGACCGAGGCGCTGCCGAGGGGCCAGTCGATGCGTCATAGCCCGGACCAGACGTCGTTGCAGAGCGCGAGGTAGCTGCATGAGCTCTTGCGAGGCGATCGAGGCTTGGAGTACGGCTTGACCGGCGGGGCCAGACGTCTCGGTAGCCCGCTGCTCTTTGACGAGCTTACGATAGAGCGTGTCGGTCAGTTCTTGTAAAAAATGTTCATCCTCGGTGATTAACTGAGCGGACTCGACCAGTGTTTGGCCGAGGTTAGGATTAAAGTACTGATGCAGCATCGGCAGTAACACGTGACGCACCCGGTTACGCGCAAAGCGGAGGTCACGGTTGCTGGCGTCCTCTCGGTGGGGAATTCCCCGAGCGTGCGCATAGGCTCGCACCGTCTGCCGGCTCGCCCCGAGGAGCGGGCGAACAAACATACCCTCGCGGACCTGCATAGCGCTTAGTCCCGTTAGTCCACTGCCCCGTAGCAAACGCAGGAGTACTGTCTCAACCTGATCGTCTTGGGTATGCCCCAGCACGATCGCGTTGGCTTTGATCTCCGCCGCGGTCTCGCGCAAAAAACGGTAGCGGATCTCGCGCGCACGTTCTTCTAAATTGGGACTGGTCGGCTGCAGTGCGTTGGTCTGTTCAATATGCACAAACAAGCCGAGTTCCTTAGCCCGACGCCGTACCAGCCGCTCGTCCCGCTGACTGGCGAGACCTCGTAACCCGTAGTTGACGTGCGCCACGTGGAGCGTGAGCTCGCGGCTAGTCCGTAAGCAAGCCAAGAGCTCGAGCAGCACCATTGAGTCGGCCCCACCGGAGACCGCCACCACCAACGTCTCGCCATGCCGCAGGGACTCGTCCGCAAAGACGAGTTCGAGCGGGGTAGTGTGCGGGGCCTGAGCCATTGGGTTAGGCCGCGGCCTTGTCCGACGTACCTGTCTTGGGCGCTTTAGCAGCCTTACCGGCACGGGGCAACTTGGTGCGCTGCTTGTGCTTTTTCTCATCAAGCAAGGCTTTCTCGGATTTTTCTCCCATGACCTCCGGTATAACCACGTCCTCGGTTTTTTCTTCCTTAGCTTCTTTTTCGGCTTTCTTGGCGGCCATCTGCTCCATCTCCTCAATCGAGACTTTTTTGTGCTCCTTGGGCAGTTCTACCTTAATGCCTGCGCGCTCGGCTTCGATGGCCTTGAGGGACAAACCCAGGCGGTGTTCACCCGGCTCGATGGACAAAATCTTGAACTCTTTTTTGTCACCCACAGCTACCACCTCAGCCGGATCTTTGATTTGCTTGAGAGAGAGCTCGCTGATGTGCACCAACCCGTGAATATCGTCGTCAAGTTGCACAAAGGCACCAAAGGGCGTGACCTTAGTGATACTACCGGTGACATTTTGACCGACCGAGTAGCGCTTGATGGCATCCAGCCACGGATCGCGCTGGAGCTTTTTCATGGACAAGCTGATGCGCGAGCCGTCCAGACCGATAATCATGGCCTGCACTTTTTGACCGACCTTGAGCAGATCGCGTGGATCGTCGATGCGCTGCCAAGCCATCTCCGAGATGTGCACCAAGCCCTCCAAATCATCAAACTGCACAAAGGCACCAAAGTCGACGATGCCCGTGACTTGTCCCTCGACGATGTCGCCGACGTGTAGCTTGTCAAAGAGTTCTTTCTTTTGCTCAAGTTGCGCAGCTTTCTCCGAGAAAATTAGTTTTTCCTCGGCCGGATCAGCATCCAAAATCTTAAGCATAAAGGTTTGACCAATGTAGCTCTGGAGTCGCTCCAAAATACGCTGCTTATCACCGTCCTCAACACGCGGATAATGCTCGATAGTCAATTGCGAGACCGGGATAAAGCCCTGGACACCGGAGTAGACCACGATCAAGCCACCTTTGTTTGCATCCAAAATTTTAACCGGCAGAACTTCGCTTGCGGCTAGCTTCTCGAGGATCGTTTTCCAGACCCGCTCGCGACCAGCACGGCGGAAGGACAGTTCCATGTCGCCGTTTTCGTTTTCGAGTTCGACCACCGAGGCTTCGATCGTGTCACCCGGTTGCAACTTAGAGTACTCGTCGAGTTCATCAAACAACTCACGGCCGCGCACCACACCGGTACCGTAGCCCTCGATCGAGAGACGGACCTCATTGGCCCCGCGGTCGATCACTTTGGCTTTGACGGTGTCACCCGGTTGCGGGACAGCAAAAGCGGTCTGCTCTTTTTGGAACAGATCACGCATCGAATCTTTTTCTTTGGGCAGTTCTACCTTTACCAAAGGCAACTCTGGCAGAACCCGCGCGCGCATAGCAGGATCTTCTTCGAGCGAGGCGCTAAAGCCGCGTCCACGACCACCACCCCGGCGATTACCACGCATAAACGGCCGCGCGCGCGAAGGTTTTACGACCGCGCCGAGTGCTCCCGCACCGGCGGAGTCGGCGCCACCCGGGATCGTGCCCTTATCGATGGAGGTTTGGAGTTTTTGTTCTGATGGATTTGGACGAGCCATAATAATAAACAGGCCAGGTTAGTGGTAAAGCGCCGTCTTGAGTCGTTTGGCCGTCCGTACTCGAGCCGTGGCCTACGCAGTCCGTAGGCAATAAGTTGTAGGCGCACCCTACCCAAGTGTGTAGCCTACGTCAAGGGCGGATCAGGTTCTCTATATAATGCTAACCGTGGTCAAAAACAAACAGCCGACGATGTTGGGCTGCGTGCTCTGATCCGAGTCGCAGGCACTGGTCAAATAGGTATTGCTAAATTTGTTCTCCAAAAGATACCCGGTGTAGGTCGAGCCACCCGGGGTCTGGGTCGTTTTGGAGCCTTCTTGCGCACTGAGTTGGATTCCGTCCGTACCGTTGAGGATGATAGATTGTTCGGCCACTGTATTAATGAGGCCAGCACCGGCACTCTCCTGCAACACTTGAGTAGGTAGGTGCGAGACAAAGCGGTTGCGCTGTAAATCGCTGTGGGTCGGCCCCGCGCCGCGCGACCCGACCGAACCCTCCGGCGTATAGAGGTACACCATGCCTGCCGGCTGCGCTTCGCCTTTTTTAAAGATACCGACCCCCAGATAGGTCTTGTCGTCATTGAGCTGCGCCAAGTCTCCGCTGTTCTCAAAAACTTTTACCTCGTAATCGATCGGGTACCTAAAGGACAGATGGTGCTCGGTGTCGGTATAGACCTGCCAATCGGCCGTTTTAGGATCAGGCGTAATGCCGGAGATGCTGGGTGCCGTACCGGTCCCCGGGGTGGTCTTACTGCTTGACCCGCCGCTCGTGCCACTCTGTTGCAACTGCGCCAATTGATTTTCGAGAACCGCTACGCGTGACTCAAGCTGACCGCGGGCCGTCTCAGACTCGTTGAGGCGCGGTGTAAAAACCAATAGGTCGCCCACAAAATAGCCGGCTAGACCCCCCAGCAACAGTCCGATCAACAAAAAAACAATGCACAAGAGCCAGTTGGTGCGCGTTTTAGGTGGCTCCGAAAACTGCGACGGTTTAGTGGAGCTTGGAGGGGCAAACGTGGGAGTCGACAGTGGGGCCGGGTTGCCTGGCATCGTAAAGGGGCTCGGTACCTGCGGGGAAGTGGGTTCCATGGGGCGAGTATAGCATGCTAAACTACGCCCCATGAACATCACCTGGCACGGCGAAGGCATGATTAAGGTGGTCGGCAAAACCGATCAGCCGGTTACGATCGTGATCGACCCATTCTCCGAAAAAGAAACCGGACTCCGCCCTCCCCGCCCGGAGGCCGATCTCGTTTTAGTCAGTAGCAACCGTCCCGAATCTGGCAACGTCGAGACCATCCAAGGTCAACCCGTCGTGATCAACTCGGCCGGCGAGTACGACGTCAAAGGCATTACCATCCGGGGGATACCTTCGTTTCATGACGGGGTTCAAGGTAAAAAGTATGGGGAGAACACGATCTACGTGGTGCAATTGGAGGGCATTACTCTCTGCCACTTGGGCTGCCTCGGCCACGCTCTGACCGAGCGTCAGGTCTCGGACATCGGTGACTGTGATGTATTGTTTGTTCCGATTGGAGGCGACCGCACCATGGACACCAAGACGGCCGTCGAGGTGATCAACGAAATCGAGCCGCGTGTCGTGGTGCCCACCCACTTTGCGCTGCCCAAGCTTAAGTACAAACTTAGTCCGGCAGAACCGTTTCTTAAAGAAATGGGAGCTTCAAAAGTGGCGGCCGAACCGCGGTTCAAACTAAAGAAGAGTGACTTACCCAAAGAGGAGACGCACGTCGTACTCCTCGCTAAAGAATAACTAATAAGGACCATGCCCACACTATCTGCGATCAACCCGGTCGCACCCCGCGCACAAATTTTAATCCCAACCGTGATCGAAAAATCACAGTTTGGCGAGCGTGCCTACGATATTTACTCCCGCTTGCTCAAGGAGCGCATCATTTTTTTGGGAACCCAAGTGGATGACACGGTGGCCAACTTGATCATCGCTCAAATGCTCTTTTTGGAGTCGGAGGATAAAGAAAAACCGATCAGCCTCTATATCAATAGCCCGGGCGGCAGCGTCACGGCGGGCCTCGCGATCTACGACACGATGCAGTACATCAAACCCGAGGTGCACACGATTTGCGTTGGAATGGCTGCCTCGATGGCGGCGGTCTTGCTCTGCTCGGGTCAAGCCGGTAAGCGCTACGCGTTGCCCAACTCGGAGGTCATGATCCACCAAGTCATGGGGGGTGCGCAGGGACAAGCCACGGATATTCAGATTCACGCTAAAGAGATTTTGCGCATCAAAGAGCTAACCAATCGGATTATCGCCAAACACTCCGGTCAAAAACTGGACAAAGTCACACAGGACACCGAGCGCGATAACTTTATGACCGCTACGGATGCCAAAAAGTACGGACTGATCGACAAGATCATTACGCAACACACCTAACTCCTCACGCTAACCTCCCCGGATGAACCACTCCCCTACATCCCGCCGCCTGCTGACCCTCGCCTTAGGGGTGGTCTTAGGGGGGTTAGTGTTGTTCGCGGCGGCCGCACCAGCCCTGGCCCAAACCGAAGGTCGCACGACGAGTAACGGGTTAGTGCAATGTTCGTCCACTCTCTCGCAAGAGGCAGGGCAACTCAAACCGTGTGATCTATGTGATCTCTTTAAACTAATTAACAACGGCACTTTTTACGCGGTCTCATTTTTGTTGGCGATCGCCACGGTAATAGCCTTGGTATCCGGATTTTTGTACGTAACAGCTGCGGGTGACGAGCACCGTATTACGCAAGCCAAAACCAGCCTCAAGTTTGCGATCGTTGGATTTATTTTTGCCATGCTGGCGGGAATCATCGTCAAAACGGTCGTAGTCAACGTGTTTCCCGGAGAGAGCCCCGGCCTTGGCACGTTTACCTGCCAAATCACAGAGGCCAGTGACGCCCCGGGTTCTGGCGGGAACACGGGCGGTGGTGGAGGTAGTCCCGGGACCGGGAACAATCCTCCTCCACCCGGTGGTGGTTTTTCGGGCACCTTGACCGATGCCGAGGCGCGTAAGCAGCTGGCCGGCAGTGGCATTGATATAAAGAGCGGCGCCTCGCTGGAGGGGATCCGGCAGAGCACGATCGATGGCATTAAACGCCTAAAGGCTGAGTGTCCGACCTGCAAAATCACCATTACGAGCGGCACCGACGGTACCCATGACACTGGGACTTACAGCCACGGTAACGGCTACAAGCTAGACCTGCGGCTCGACCAATCTCTGACGTCCTATATCCGAACCAACTACACCGGTATTGGGGTCAGAAAAGGCGATAATGCACCGCTCTATCGGGACTCGCTCGGTAACGTGTACGCCTACGAGGGTGACCATTGGGATGTGGTCTACTGTTACGGCTCGTGCTCCGGCGGCGTTAAATAAAAGGTAGCAGGATCGTAAAAAAGAGGTCTTGATTTACAAAGCGAGCCGTGGTATGACCCAGGGAGTGTTTTGGTTGTTCCGCAAACTATCTAACTACTAAATGACTACGAGACGACTCAAAAATCTGACGCGCTTTCTCCCCGCCACCACCTTTCTAAGTGGGTTACACATTCGTTTGGCAGAACTGGGAAAGATTTTGTTTAGGGGCGAGTGAGCAGCGGGCAGTAGCGGTTCTACCGGCTACTGCGGCGCTGTAACTGGCAAAAGAGCGTCGGGCTAAAAGTTGCTCGATACACAAATGGAAATACTCATTGGGATTATCGGAGTAGCGGTCGGTGTGGGCGCAGGTTTTGTCGTGCGCCAGCAGCTGGCCAGTAAAAAAGCGAGTGGCGCGGAGCAGCGCGCCAACAAGATGCTCGAGCAAGCTAAGCAGCAGGAGCACGAGCTGCTGCTCAAGGCCAAGGAGCAGGCACTCAAAGTGAGCGAGGGCGCTAAGCACGAAGAAGCTGCGCGTCGCGACAAGATTACGCAGCTCGAAGCGCGTCTCGAAAAACGCGAGGGGGCCTTGGAGCAAAAAATCGAGCTGACCGAAAAAGAGCGTCAGCAGTTGCAAGAGACCAAAAAGCAGTTACAAGAGGTGCAAGATACAGTACTGGCCGAACAAAAGCAGGCTTTGGCCAAAGTGGATGAGGTTAAGGCACAGCAACTCGAGCGTCTCGAGAAGATCGCCTCGTTGCCTAAAGATCGCGCTGAGCAGCTGGTAATGGAGTTGACCGAGCAGCGTATGAAAGACCGCGTTTTATCTGCAATCAAGCGCTCCGAGAACTACTACGAGCAAGAAAAAGAACGTCTGGCTAAGCGCATCATCGCCATGGCGATCTGGCGCATGGCCAGCGAGGTCACGACCGAGCACTCGACTAGTACGATTCAGCTACCGAGTGAGGACATGAAAGGCCGCATCATCGGTCGCGAAGGCCGCAACATCAAGCACCTCGAAAATCTAACCGGGGTCGAGTTGCTTGTCGACGAGACACCCAATGCAATCGTAATCTCCGGGTTCTCGGCGATTCGTCGTTACGTAGCCAAACTGGCTATCGAGCGTTTGATGGCTGACGGTCGTATTCATCCAGGACATATTGAAGACGCGGTCAAACAGGCTAAGCGCGATGTACAAAAGCGGATCAACGATGCAGGACAGGCCGCGCTCACCGAGGTTGGTATGCAGCACGTGCATCCTAAGTTGGCTGAGGTTGCTGGACGATTACTGTTCCGCACCAGCTACGGGCAGAACCAGCTCAAGCACGCCGTGGAGGTAGCCCACTTGGCACGTCTGATGGCGACCGAGCTCGGTGCGGATGTGACGGTTTGTACGCAGGCCGGCTTTTTGCACGATATCGGTAAGGCCATTGACCATGAGGTCCAAGGTACGCACATCGAGATCGGTAAACAGCTCATGAAGAAATTTGGTTTCTCGGATGCGACGATTGCTGCCGCCGGTACCCACGACAAAGATCATGAGATGAAGACTCCCGAGGAGTGGATTGTAGCCGCCGCAGATGCCATCTCGGCCGCGCGTCCAGGCGCACGCCGCAACACCGTGACCGAGTACATCAAGCGCGTGAGCGAGCTCGAGAAGTTGGCAGCAGCGTTTGAAGGTGTCGACAACGTCTTTGCCATCGAAGCTGGACGCGAGGTACGCGTAATGGTTAAGCCCGAGTTGATCGATGACCTCAAGGCCAAAAAGTTGGCCCAGGCCATTAGCGATCGCATCGAGCAAGAGCTCACCTACCCAGGCGAGATTAAGGTCAGCGTGATCCGCGAGACGCGCGCGGTTGATTACGCCCGTTAATTTCCGGATGAACCACCGGGTCGCCTACATGCGGCCCATCCTGACCTCATGAAAATCTTGTTCATCGGAGACATCGTTGGTAAGCCTGGGCGACGCGCCGTCGCCCAGGCTTTGCCAGAGTTACGCAAAAAAAATGACATCGATCTGGTCATCGCTAACGGGGAAAACAGTGCCCACGGTCGAGGTGTCACCAAATCAACACTCAACGAACTCTTTGCAGCTGGTGTTGACCTTGTGACCAGCGGTAACCATTGGTTTGACCAACCAGAGGCTAAAGCAATCGTGGCGGATACCACGATCCCCTTTATACGACCGGCCAACTATCCGGCCGGTACGATCGGGAGTGGCTACCGCCTGGTAACGGTTCGAACTAAAAAAGTCTTGGTGATCAATTTGATGGGCCAAGTTTTTATGCACCAGGGTCTCGACAACCCGTTTAAAAAGCTAGATGCACTTTTGCAAGAGACCGCGGCGCAAAAACCGGACGCGATTATCGTGGATTTTCATGCCGATGCAACGTCAGAGGCCATGGCCTTTAGTTTTTATGCAGATGGCCGCATCAGTGCCGCCCTTGGCACCCACACGCACGTCCCCACCGATGACGCCATGCTCTTGCCCAAAGGCACGGGTCATGTCGCCGATGTCGGCATGGTCGGTCCACGTCTCTCGGTCCTCGGCATCGCGCCGCAGCAAATCATCAACCACTTTTTACACGACCAGCCTTTTAAATGGGAGATTCCGGAGACGGGTGAGATCGTGCTCAACTATGCACTGGTAGAACTCGACGATAAACGTAACGACGTCGGTGTGCAGCTCTGCAAAAAAATCGAGCGCCACACCCAGATCATCACGCTCAAATAACTCTTGGCAAGCCACAAAATTGTGCTAGGCTAAGCCACGTTTGATTCTCAATAGATAAAAACCACCTCACTCACATGAACAAAAAAGAACTTATCGATGCCATCGCCGAAAAACTCAACGGCAACCGCAAAACGATCAGCGACACCCTCGACACCATGGAGAGCGTCGTGATGGATCAGCTGCGCGCGGGTAATGAGGTGAGCCTGACGGGGTTTGGGATTTTTCATGTGGCGGTCCGCAAGGCCCGCGCCGGGGTGAACCCACGCAACCCACAGCAAAAGATTCAGATCCCAGAGGTTAAGGTGCCTAAGTTCCGCCCAGGCAAGACCCTCAAAGAGGCGGTTCGCTAGAGCAACTGCTAGGCGCAACGCAGCGAACCTGTTAGCCTAGCCACTAACGGGGTGTAGCTCAGTTGGCCAGAGCGTCCGGTTTGGGACCGGAAGGTCCGCGGTTCAAGTCCGCGCACCCCGACCAGAAAATTTATTATCGCTTGGCGCTAACGCTCTCCTCCAACTGACGCAGGAGGTGTTCAACGTGCGTACGCTCACGCGTAACTTTGACCGGCTTGATGCGTTCGCCTTTTGCCTTGCGCTTAACGAGCGCCAGCACGCGCGCACGGTGGGTATCTTTGTACTTGGTCGGCTTAAATGAGCCCGACAATTGCTTAATCAAACGCTCGGCGAGTTGTTTTTCTTTTGCGGTGGGCTTGCTACCGGCAGAACCTTTACCGCCCGGCAAAATCTCATCGGCGTAGAGCATGGTGGTCAGTAAGATTGAATTGCCAAGAGGGCGTAAAGCGGCGATATATTGATTTTGCCGCATTACAAAGCTAACGATGGCAACTTTACCGGTCTCGCGCATGGCATCCCTAAAAAGCGCAAAGGATTTGCGGGCGTCTGCATCCGGTTCGACATAATACGTAGTCTGGTAGTACATCGGATCGATGCTCTCAAGATCCACAAAGTCATGAATACTCAAAGTCCGGCTGGCCTTGGGATCGGCAGCGTCTAGTTCTGCCTGGGTAATCATGACGATTTTAGATTTGGAAAGTTGGTAGCCTTTGGCGACGTGTGCGTAGGACACCTCGCGATCATCTTGCTCGCAGACGCGTTTTTCTCGGATGCGACCGCCATCTTTGTCGTGCACGTTATGGAAGTGCACCTCGCGATGTCGTATCGCGCTAAACAATTTGACTGGGATATACACCAAGCCAAAGCTAATCGATCCGCTCCAGAGTGAGCGCGCCATCTTACCGTTTAGTTGTGGCCTCAACCGTCACCGGCGCAACTCGCATACCTGCCACGCTGCTGCGCTTGATTGCTGCAATGAGAATGAGTTCGGTCAGGAGTATAATTGCGAGATAGCTACCAATTCGGGCACAAAACGAGAGGACGGATGCCTGCGAAACATAGGAGAGCACGGCACCGCTCACGATTTGATAGACACCAGCAATGGCCAGCGTTTTGGCGAGCGGCTTAAAGAGGCGGCTGCGTCGAGCGAGTAGTGCGACGATGGTCGCGAGTACCAAAAGAGCGCTCGCAAGGGCACCGGCAAGATGAAAGATGAGTGGGAGGTTCATGCGGATATGCTATCAAATCCGCTCGAGTACCACGAGCGACTCTACGTGCGGAGTGCGGGGGAAAAAATTGAACAACCGTGCAGTAGCAATGCGATAGTGTGGCATGAGCACGGCCAGATCACGGGCTTGCGTGCTTACATTGCAGGACAGATACACGATCGTCTTGGGCCTAACGGCCGCCAGACGCTGTGCCACTTTGGCATGCAGACCGACTCGAGGCGGATCTACCACGACCGTGGCCTCGGGGGTAACCGCGTGGAGCGCTTGTTCGCTAGCAGCCGCCAGCACCGTCGTACCGAGCAACCCGGCTGCTTGGATATTCTGCTTAGCAAACGCTATCGCCTCAGGATGATTCTCGACCAAGGTCAACCGTTGCCCCGGATGAACCAAACTAATCCCGATCGACCCAACCCCGCTGTACAAATCAACCAAGGGAGCGCGCGGATCAATAAACGTACGCATCAGCTCGAGAGCTTGTTCAAAAACAGGCACGGTAACTTGAAAAAAACTCTCGAGTCCGTAGTGGAGCGTGTGACCAGCGATTTTTTGGGCCAACTCAAGTGACCCAACCTTGGCCAGCACGTCGTCTACACGTGAGATCGGACTACGCGGATCGGAGTACAGTACCGCAAAACCAGCGAGACCTACTTTTTTAAGCTCCGGCAGCGACAACGGTAGATCGCGGTCCATGACAAATAACCCTGCCACCACCCGCTCCCCGTCTGATCGCACTACGAGGCTCTTGAGTTGTTCAGCGGAGGCCGCCGACTCACGTAACCAGGCCAAAATCGCCGTTGTGGCATGCGCAATTTCTGGGCGCGCTAAGGCACAGCCCTCGATGGCGAGGCGCCGATGCGTACCACGTTCAAAAAAAGCTAAGCTCAACTGCTTGGTACCCTCCACCCCAATCCTGTCGGCAAAGCTGAACTCCATTTTATTGCGGTAGCCATACGCCGCGGGGGCGTCGGTCAGCTCCAAATCCGATACCTCGAGATGGCCAATACGGGCAAAGGCTTCTTGGGCCGTTTTGATTTTCCAGTCGTGTTCGGCCGTTGCAGACAAACATTGCCAGGGCGCGCATGACAGATAATGCGGCTCGCGTGGTTCGACCCGCTCAGCAGACGCATGTACCACTCGCACCGCTCGCGCCTCGGTCACCCCTCCGCGGCGACGCACACTCTCTGCGTCAACCGTCTCTCCGGCCAGAGCGCCCCACACAAAAATGGTTCGGCCTGAATCCGCCCCCGACGCGGGTGCACAATGCGCCAACCCCTGGCCTCCAAAGACCAGTTTTTCGATTGTGAGTTCCCGCAGAATCTGACGAGGTTGCTGGTTCATCCCGGCACGATATACTAGACACACTTACTTTTAAACCTACGCACATGCCAACGATTGAACTTAACTACTGGGCCATCTTAGTCGCAACCGCCGCCGCCATGGTGATCGGCACGATTTGGTATG
This sequence comes from Candidatus Anderseniibacteriota bacterium, assembly GCA_046350855.1. Lineage (GTDB taxonomy): Bacteria > Patescibacteriota > JAUYIX01 > JAUYIX01 > JAUYIX01 > JAUYIX01. The sequence goes on from JAXLZM010000003.1 coordinate 44,983, forward strand.
CTCGTCCCGTTTTTGGCCGAACCTGGATGTCGCTCGTCAACCTCACCCCAGAAAAAGCCAAAAAAGGCGCAGCCCTTGGACTCCTCGGCATGTTGGTGTTTGCTTTTGTGCAGGCCTACATCTTGGCCCACTTTATTACCATCGCGATCGGTTCGCCCTTCTTTACTACTACGACCGATTTGATGCAGGGCATCTACACCGCCTTTTGGGGATGGCTCGGGTTTGTCGTCCCGGTTTTGATCGCCGGTCCCCTCTTTGCGCGCACCAGCTGGAAGCTCTTCTTTATCGGGGCCGGTAATCAGTTCGTGACTCTCATCGCCATGGGTGCCATTTTGGGCGCCTGGCGTTAAGTTACGTTTTGGTCGCACCGGTGGAACCACACACCAAAAAAATCTGGCTGACCACTGCAATCGTTGTGGTCGTGCTGGCCGCCCTCGGTGTGATTCTCTTTTTTGTACTGCGTGCTCGGTCGGATACAACCGCTACGACAAACACTGCCGTCGTTACTCAAACGCAGACACCCACGGCCACCCCGGTGGTTCCGCCAGCTACTAGCAAAGCGACCGAGACGGTGGTCAGCAACCTAGAAATTCCCTGGGAACTTGTCTTTGTTCTAGACAATCACATGCTCGTCACCGAGCGAGCCGGTACCCTCCTCCATATCAGTGACAAAAAAACGGCGCTCCCCATCGCAGGTGTCGAGCACCTCGGTGAGAGTGGCCTCTTAGGGCTCGAACTCCATCCTGATTTTGCCACCAATCATCAGCTCTATCTGTACCTGACGACGCGCACGGGTGACAAAATTACCAACCGGGTCGACCGCTACGAATTTGATGGGGTGAGTCTGAGTAACAAAAAGACGATTATCGAAAACATCCCAGGCGAGGCCAACCATGACGGTGGACGAATCAAATTTGGTCCGGATGGCAAGCTCTACATCGCAACTGGCGACGGACAGGATCAGTTTCAGGCGCAAAACACCAAGGTACTGCACGGCAAAATTCTGCGCGTCAACGAAGATGGCTCCATCCCGAGCGACAACCCCTTTGGTAACGCAGTCTGGAGCATCGGCCATCGCAACGTACAGGGACTGGCTTGGGACGACCAGGGTCGACTCTGGGCGACCGAGCACGGCCCGTCCGCCGACTGTCCGCTTTGTGGCCAGGACGAACTCAACCTGATCGAAAAAGGTAAAAATTATGGCTGGCCGACCATCGTGGGTGACCAAAAACAGGATGGCCTCGTATCGCCAATCTTGCATTCGGGAGCGGACAAGGACACCTGGGCGCCCTCCGGTATGGTCTTTTACAAAAAGCCAGGAGCTAAGCAGGGTAGCTTCTTTTTTGCGGGGCTGCGAGGTGAGACTCTCTACGAGGCCAAGCTGACCGGTGACCGATCGGTTAAGCTGGTCGAACACTTTAAAGGACAGTTTGGCCGACTACGCACGGTGGTCATCGGGCCGGATGGGTTCTTTTATCTGCTGACCAATAACACCGATGGTCGCGGCACACCCAAAGAAGGCGACGACAAAATCATCAAGATTGACCCGACCCAGCTCTAGCGGCTAGGCTAGCGGTTACTAGCGGGTATCGTATAACGGCTAGTACGCGGGTTTTCCAAACCTGCAGCGCGGGTTCAACTCCCGCTACCCGCTCCACGTAAAAAAGAAGCCCCGTTGAAGAACGCTGGTTATAACATGGCCACCTCGACTGTGCTATCTATAGAGTCATGTACACCTGTCCCATGCATCCCCAAATCCGGCAGAACCATCCGGGCACTTGTCCAATTTGCGGCATGGCGCTGGTACGTGAGGGGGCTGCGCAGACCAAACGCACGATCAAGGATTTTTTGCCGCTCATCGTGATTTTTGCGGTGATATTTGGGTTGACGGCACTGTTTTCTGGGCTGCATGAAGGCAACTCGGCGGCCGGTTTTGACTGGCTCTACGCCATGCGCTTTTTTGAAGCCTTTTTCTTTATTACCTTTAGCGCGTTTAAACTGCTTAATCTCAAAGGCTTTGTGGAGGCCTATCAAACGTATGACTTGCTCGCCAAGCGTAGCCGCGCGTACGCCTATGCCTACCCTTTTATCGAACTGCTCCTTGGTGCAGCATATTTATTTAACCAATTTGTGCCGGTGGTGGCAGCTATCACACTGCTGCTCATGCTGATCGGGGCGATTGGAGTGGCTCGGGAGCTACGCAAAAAGCGTCAGATTAACTGCGCCTGCCTTGGTGTAGTATTTAAGTTACCAATGACCTGGGTGACCTTTATTGAAGACATCGTGATGGCCGTTATGGCAGCGATCATGCTGGTCGCGAGTATCGCGCCGACCCCGCGCGCCAGTGCCCAAACGGTCGAGGATCTGGTACGCGTGGCGGGCGCCAACCGCTACGAGACTTCGGTCGCGGTCTCTCAGCAGCTTTTTCCGGCGGCGGACTCGACCGATGGAGTGGTACTCAGTACTGGCCTCAACTTCGCGGACGCACTTGCCGGCGTCACACTCGCCCACCGGATCGATGCGCCACTGATGCTGATTGAGCCGCACCAAATCCCCGCTACCGTCTGGGATGAACTGCAACGGGTTCTGCCAGAAGACACCGAGCGCGTGGTGTATTTGCTGGGCGGTACAAACGCAATCGATGCCAACCAAGAGGCGGTCATCCAAGACCACGGCTACGACGTGGTACGCATTGAGGGCTCGGATCGGATTAGCACGGCTCTTGCGCTCGCTGATGTTGAAAAAGCACAACGCGGCTCGGCGCCCGAGACGTACTACTTGGTCAATGGCTATCGTTTTCCGGATGCCCTCTCGATTGCACCGCGTGCCGCTATCGATGGTGATCAAGTCTTGCTAACCGGCTCGAGTAGCCTGGATAGTCGTACCCTCTCGTACCTCCTCAACAACCGTCCTCTCTCCGGCGTGGTCACGATCATCGGCGGTGATGCCGTGGTGCCAGAGACCTTTGCCACGCAGTTGCGCGCCCAGGGCTTTACGGTAAATCGGATCTATGGCCCGACGCGCTACGCCACCTCCCGCGCGGTGGCTGACACGTTTGTGGACGTCAACGCGGGAGAACCCAGCACAATCGGTGTCGCCAGCGGTGAGAATTTTCCCGATGCGTTAGCGGCGGCGGTTCATCTAGCGGAGCAAAACGCGCCACTCCTGCTCGAGAAAAAAGATTTGTTCTTTACGGGCTGCATCGAGACCAGTGATTACATCCAGGATCATGAGGCCACCATCGCCGACGGCTTTTTGTACGGCGGAACGGCGGTCTTTACGACCGAGGACGAGGACATGCTGGATGGCGCGATCCAAGGCACGGTTCCGTTTAACTGCGAGACGACTATTGCGGGCTGCCAAATCTTTCCCAGTGACAGCGTTTGGAACAGCAACATAAGCGCGTATCCTGTTCATCCGAACTCGGCTAATTACATCAACAGCATCATGTCCGGTCGGCAGTTTTTACATGCGGACTTTGGATCCAATCCTGACTATGGGATTCCGATCACGGTCGTGCCGAGCAGCCAGCCCCTCGTCCCGATGAGTTTTGATGTACCGAGCGAGAGCGATCCAGGTCCGTACCCGTTCCCGGCCAATGCTAAGGTAGAAGTGGGGAGCGACCATCATGTCTTGGTGGTACAACAAGGCGCCTGTGATTTGTACGAAACCTTTGACTCAACCTTTACCAACCCAGGTTGGCATGCCTTCGCTGGTGCTAAATTTGATTTGACCACGGGAACGCAGCGACCGGACTACTGGACTTCGGCCGACGCGGCGGGTCTGCCGATTATGCCGGGCCTGGTGCGTTATGACGAGGTTGCGAGTGGCTCGATCAATCACGCTCTGCGCTTTACGGTTAGCGAGAGCCAGCGCGCGTTTATTCACCCGGCTACGCACTATGCCAGTAGCGATACCAGTTCAAACGTACCGCCGATGGGGTTACGCCTCCGGCTCAAGGCCAGCTTTGATACCTCACCCTACTATGGCCAAGCCCGCGTGATCCTTGAGGCCCTCAAGAAGCACGGCATGTTTGTGGCCGACAATGGCAGCGACTGGTTTATTAGCGGCGAGACCGACAGCCGTTGGAACGATACCGATCTCGATCAACTCAAGGGTATCTCAGGCAACAATTTTGAGGCCATCGACACCGGGCCGCTGATTTTTTAGATACGGAAAAAGGGCCACCAACGGTGATGGCCCTGCGCTCTCAGTTTAGAGCGGCTAGTGTTGCTCGATCGGATGAACCCGGACGACGTACCCATAGGTCGTGTTGTCGACCAGGATGGACGTCGGCTCGATCGCCTCGATGACGTGCGTCTTACTCAGCTCGGCAAGTCCCTCCGACAGAACAGTTGGGTACTCGCTGTGTTGTATCCACATGCGGAGAGTGTGCTCGTTATCCCAGTGCCACCAGTACTCGTTGATTCGAACGATGTACAGATAGTCGGCTTGAACGGGGTCGATGACGTACCGCTGACCCGGGTCGCCTGCATCTTCGCTGGCTTGGAGCTTGTCATCGACGACCGCTGCAGGGTTCTTGCCCGCGGCCGCGGTCTCATAGCGGTTGCGCCCATTGATCGGAACACGCGCCACATCTTTGAGTCCGGCATGCGCTGGTACGTACAAGTGCGCGGCTTCCCACTTGCCCAAGGTGGCGCGACTGGCAAAACCCCAATAGACCCAGGGTGAACTTACGAACCCGCCCTTACGCACGGCAAAATGCAGATGGGTCTTCCAGTGGCCATTATGATTTGAGTCGCCAACCCTACCGATGGTCTGTCCGCGATTAACCATTTGTCCTGGCCGAACCGCAAACGAGCGTGCATCAATGTGTCCGTACAAACTCACTACGGCAGAGCCCGTTACATTTTTGTGTGCAATCAAAATCAAACCACCCCAATCGTGGTAGCCCGGAAAGTTTGCCGTTAAAACGACGGTGCCGTTAGCAGCCGCATGCACGGGGGTACCGGCAGGAGCCTCAACGTCTTCGCCCAAGTGCACCTCGCCCCCATACGGACTCCCAAACTGAAACTCCGGATCAATGATCCAGCTTTGATCCAGTGGAAACTGCCAAACCCCAGCCAACGAGGCACTCGCCGTCAGCGCAAAAAACAAAAAAGCGAGCAGCAACAAAGGAAGTTTAGTTCTCACAGCCAGTAGTATAGCGCAAAAAACGCCAAAAAACTTGACAAAGGCCTAAATTCGCGCTATTATGGTGATGTTCGCAAAAATACTTCTATGCGCGTGACCTCAGACCAGCTCCACTCCCAAACGTCACGCGGTTTTGCGTTTGGATACCGCCTCGCCGTCATCGCAGTGGCGCTCTTTGGTATCGGCACGCTCCTCACCTGGACGAACCACTCTGCCAAAGCAGCCTTACTCCCCGCAGTCTCTGCAAAACAAGCCGGACACGACCAGCTCGAGCGACCAACCGTGCAGAGCGTCGCTAGTTCTGCCAAAAAAACAGAACTTGCTCAAGGTGCCGTTGCTACCGCCACCCTCAAAGCACGTGCGGTCACGGTTCAGTCAGAATTGGGTGTCCCAGAAGAACTCAAAGAAGGCATCGACGTCGACAAACCAGGCAACCCCGCTCCGCGCCAGCTGTTGCCCCACCGCAATGCCTATAAATACATCGTGGTTGACCTCTCCGAACAACGTGTCTATGCAAAAATTGATGGGGTCACAGTCTTTACCGACTTAGTTTCTACCGGTTTAACCGGTCCAACACTCATTGGACATTACAAGGTTATGACCAAGATCCCAGTCGGCTGTATGTCCGGCCCAGGGTATAGCCTCTGCAACATCCATTACATTATGTACTACGATGGCGCAGGTCGTAGCTTGCATGAGGCCTGGTGGCACAATAACTTTGGACACCCTATGAGTCACGGCTGCGTCAACATGCGCTATGCCACCGCCAAGTGGTTCTACGAGTTTGCGCGGGTCGGTACGGACATCTACATCAAGCAGTAGCACCAACCGCGCGAGGTACGCTACACTGTGGGCATATGAAACTTCCCACACGTTTTTTAGTTAGTGCGCTTTTGGCGCTTGCACTCGTTGTTGTCGCCCAACCGGCAGCTGCAGCACAAACCAAGACCGTCAAAGTTGCGGCAGATACCACTGCGCCTGGTTCACCCGTGGACATTGGGGCCTTTCCGACAACTAAAACCGCGAGTGACCAGTTCACCATTTTTTGGGAGAACCCGACCGACCCCTCGGACATTGAGGCGGCCTGGTACAAGCTCGACAGCGCCCCCACCTCCAATAGCGACGGTACGCGCGTGGCGGATGTGACCGATCCCTCGACCCCAACTATCGGTTTGATCCCCGCTCTCACCACCGGTGGCCGAACCACCCGCACCCTCTACCTCTGGCTCGAGGATGGAGCCGCCAACCTGGACTACACCACCAATGTGAGCGTGACCCTGCGACCCGAGGGCACGACCGACAAGATTATCCGCGTGGCAGGAAATGACCGCTACGAAACCGCCGTCGCGACCAGTAAAAAAATCTTTCCGGTAAATCAGACGGCCGATGCGGTGTTGCTTGCCAACGGTACCTCGACGGCTGACGCCCTGGCTGGGGTCCCACTCGGCTTTACCGCCAACGGCCCAATCTTATTGATCAAGGCAGGCGAGATTCCAAGTGCGGTCTACGCGGAGTTACAACGCGTTTTGCCCGCGGCCGGTCGAGTCTACATTTTGGGCGGTACGGCCGTGATCAATCAGGCCCAGGAGGATTTTTTGGTCAACGCCGGCTACAACGTCAAACGGCTGGCGGGAGCCAACCGCATGATCACCTCGGTCCAAATCATGGATGAACTCGATCTCCTGCGTGGGACCAACCCGGATCATATCTATCTAGTCAACGGCTTTGCCCCAGCGGATGCCCTCTCGATCGCGCCGCTAGCAGCCTACCTCCAAGATGGTATCGCCCTGACCGAGTCAGGTGATCTAACTCAGGTGGTGCGTGACTACGCCAATACGCACCTGAGCAGCCTCACGAGCGTGACGCTGATTGGCGGTACCGCGGTACTCCCTAGTTCGATCTCTACCCTCTTTAGCAGTGCCGGCTATACGGTCGATCGCATCGGCGGAGTCAACCGGTATGACACCTCGCGTCTTATTGCTGACAAATACGTGGATGATGTTCCCCTGGCACCCCCCGGTGTGGCGATCGCGAGTGGCACCGCTCTCGCGGATGCTTTACCCGCCGGAGTACACGCCGCGGCGCAGCTCTACCCAATGCTCCTGGTGCCTAAAGATGTTACGTCGGCAACGTGTGGTCGCACGGTCGACTTTTTACAGGACTACGCCAGTCGTATCCAGGGTGGCTATCTCTACGGTGGTGACGCGGTCGTGACCGGAACGAGCGAGAGCCTGATGGAGCAAATGATCGACGGATCACTCAACTTTGGCTGTCCCGTCTAAGGCTTAGCTGCTCCGGACTCCATGCAGCGCTCAGTCAGGTTACCTCGGGATGAACACGCCCACCGTGTCCAGTATGAGTGGTGGTACGCGCATGGCTACCTAGAAAACGAGGCTGGTCGGCGCTACGGCTTTATGCTGTGCTTTTTTAAATTTGATGCGGCCACGATCAAGCGGTTTTTTCCGCAGTTCAAACCGTATCCGGCAAAGATGCTCTACCAAATGACGCTCGGGCTCACCGACGTGACGGGGCAAACCCACCATTTTGACGAACATACCTTTGTGCCCTGGCCGGGACATGTCGGGGCCAGGCGTTTTGGCAAGCTCAACGTTTTCTTTGGACACAATCACCTCCGGCGTGTGGCACCCAACCGTTTTAGTTTGAGCATGCAGCATCACCACCGCCACCTACGACTGCATTTTTATGATCGTAAAGGACCGGTGCTGCATGGGACCCGAGGCGTCTTAAGCTTTCCTAAATCAGGTTCGACCGTCTACTACTCCCATCCCCGCCTAACGGTGCATGGCGCTTTTGAAGCAGCAGGACCGGAGGGCAAAAAAGAAGCTGAGTTTGTGCGCGGCTCGGGCTGGATCGATCACCAGTGGGGTGACTTTGCGGCCGACCAGCCTTTTTCGTTTTGGAACTGGACGGGTATCCAACTCGATGACGGCAGCGAGCTGATGGTCTACGAGCCATTTTTGCCAGACGGCACAAGTGCTGGTTGTAAAGTGACCTGGTTTGGCCCTAAGGGCGAGCGCAAAGTCACCAAGGGGATCTGGAAGCCCGGCAGCCATTGGACCAGTCCCAAATCAAAAATCACCTACCCCATCGACCACCAGATCAGTGTGCCAGCCCTTGATCTCGAGCTGACCCTCCGTGCGGACGTGCGCGATCAGGAGATGTATTCGTCCTTCTTTAAATACTGGGAGGGCAGCTGCTCCGTGATCGGTAAACGCGCCCACAAACACATAACCGGTAAGTCCTATGTGGAGCTTACCGGTTATGATCGGTTGTCGCCTCAGGGGCGACGCAACCGTTTGGGCCTTAAGCGGCAGGCAGTTAGGCCTTAGCCGAGGACCTCGATGGTTGCCGTGCGGCGACCAAACTGGATGGCGTCATGGTAGTGACGAAACCAGATGTCGACGTGACCCGAGGGAGTCGCGCTACGGTCGTGGACCGTAAAGATGCGATCTCCAAACAGCGACGGGATGCGGAACTTAGTACCAAAGGGCAGGGCGTATGGGCCAGCTGCAACACCTTCTGTACACCACGTACCGTCAGCCGTGTACCAGGGTGAACCGTCGGTTTGGCCAACTTCACTGTTGTAGCCAGTAACCTGGACGTTCAAGGTGAACTTCACACGGAACTTGGGAGCCTGCTTAGGCAGGGCTTTGCGCACCTTACCCGCTTGCGAAGCCTGGATCGTAGCGATCGACTTCTGCAGCGGAAAGAGTTGGGCCTGAGCCGGAGGGAGCGACTTAACGAGAGAGGCTGAGAGTTCAGCCTTACCGTTGATCGCAAAGAGTCCGGTCCAAGCGGCAGAGATGGCAATGAGCAATGCAAGCAGACGAGTCTGAGTACCCTGAGTGATTTTGAGTGTTTTTGAGGTGAGTTTCATTGGTTTTGTTAGGGCCCCGGGTCACCCGTGGATGCGGGCTAGCACGATCAAGGCATTGAGGTTGTTTAGACCCCATGCCTCGTTACGTACGAGGCAAATAAAAAATGCCCTCTAGCAGGGCACTTCTTGTCGCTGTTTTCTCGACAAGACGGATACCCTAGCAGATTTTAGGCTCCGAGTCAATCCACCCGGTTGAACCGCCTTTTTTGTGGCTCTATAAAGCCACTTTAAGCTATTTGCCAAATCTAAAAAATCATCAAAAATAGACATTTTCGACCTCAAAAAGTGGTCAAAAACACGTCAAGTCCAAGCTTAAAAAAACCTAAAAACCGGCCTTTTAGCCGGTACTTGCGTTACGTTATATGGCTAAATCCCTGGAGCGGGAGACGGGATTCGCACCCGCGACCTCTTCCTTGGCAAGGAAGCGTTCTGCTCCTGAACTACTCCCGCAAAAAGCTCGCTGTCGAGCTGGATTCTGTCCAGTTCGCCCAGTCTAAACTGCAAAAAGAGGCTTGTCTACTAGTCTTTCTCAAGATCTTTTAGATCGGTGTCGGTGATCTCAAGTTGGTCCAAAACCCATACATGGCGCTCGTTAGTTGGGTCAAATTTACCCAGGTTGAACCGATGTGCCTCTTCTGGCTTTTTGCCGATTAACTGCCAAATAGCCATGTTGCCTTCTCGATAAATGTAATCGCGGGTAAAGACCGCACCGGGGGTTTTGCCGTCGGTTCCTCTAAAGGTACGGACGGTGTTATCCCAGCCAACATTGGTGCCCATTTCTGTGGCTTTGCGTATTTCCATTCCTTGGCTGATCCGGCGCAAAGTTGCATAGCGCTTGTTGATTTCGAAGAGCTCTCTAAAGTTTCTGGGCTTTCCGTCTATGCCAAGCGCCATACCAACCCCAAGATGGCCTGACGGAATTCCAAAGTCGACCCGGCCTTCATAGGCTTGTTCTGCTGCAATTGCGCCGCCCTCTTCTCCGCGAATATACCGATCAAGACCCGCTACTCCGAGCAGGCGCAATCTGCTGCGCTCACCACGCTCTCTGCGTAAGGGATGGGTAATAACTTCATGCAATACGTAGGGCACTAAATCATTTATTTTTACGGGGTCGGAGGCCTGCTCAGGAACATAGACCTCTTTTTTATCCTGGCTGACTGCATAGCCTTTTCTGTTTGGATCGATAACGACTTTCCAACCAACTTTATCTAGACTAATGGTTTTAAGCGCGCTCTCGAACTCCTGGGCGACTTGCTCTGAGGTTAAGTCAAGTTGTTCTGGATGTTGCTTATTTCGCGGCAATTTAGTCTTCTCTACCCCGTATTTTTGCTCAATAGTCTCGATTGTTTCCTTAAACTGCGTACGATTTACTTTTTCGTAGTAGTCAATGGTCTCTTTAGGTGGGTACAAAAATTGCGTCTCACTCTGGCTTTCACTTGGGAGAAGTGCAAAAAACTCATCAGCCATTTTTTGAACTTCTGGATTGTCAGGATGCAATTCACGTGCTTTTTCGGCTTCTTGTCTCACACCGTTAACGGTTGCAAAAAACATATCCTTATCTGGTTTACCAAAAACATATTCGGAATAGCGCATAAACCGTCGGCTTTTACCTTCAGCCGTTGCACGAAGCATGCGGATGCTGGCGATCGATTCATTAATGCGCCAAAGATACGCCATACGCATAACTAACTCTGGATCCTGCCTAGTCTCTTTTTTCCAAAGATCCGCCATCTTTCTACCAATATCTTTTTCGTTGAGTTGTAGCTCCTTCTTAAGGCTGAGCAACGTGTCTTCTTGTTGTTGTAATTGAGTCAGCTTCTCTGGAGTCAATTTGGGATAGTCGAGTTCTGGACTCTCGATTTCACCCTTTAAGAAAGCCTCCCGCTGGGAAGCGATTTTTTGCGGCGTATTCTCGATTGAGCTAATTACTTCAACCCCAAGATAGGGCTGAACACGATCATAGAGCTCCTTATCTAGCTGAGTTTTTTCCTGCTTTGGAGACTCCGCTGGAAGACCCAGCTCGTACGGTGAAGGACCGCGTTCAACGGAAAACATGGGCAAAGTATACCGTACCAGCCAGGTTGACCAAATGACATTTTTATGCTATTTTGCGGGGCTCTTTTGCCCTTCGACAATCCGTAAAAATCGTATTCAATCTGGTACGCAACCCATGAGGACAAGCAAGATATGAGTGAACCAACGCACGTGGACTCAGAACTGTACGATCGGCTCAAGGAGCCCTTCGAGATGGACGCTCTTACCTATATCCAGGTCGACGCAAAGTTGTTCCTGGCACAACGCCAGGACTTTTACGACGGCAACCTGCGCAACCCCGTCTTTACGTACAGCGGCTTGACCAAGGAAGTCTTGGCCAAGATGAACCAGTTCGAGATGTTGCTTTTGGAAGCTCGCAAGGAACTGCGTGGAACGGATCGTTCCTACGCCCGCATCATGCAGGGCGGCTGGAACTCCATCACGCGATCTCTGGAGACTGGTCGTCGTTTTGCCTACCTCTGGCGTATCAATGAGGCGCTCGCCAAGGTGCGACTGATCAAGGCCTGCGCCTCTGGCAAAACCAAGCGCGCTCAACGCTACTCGATCTTCATGTTCGGCAAACCGGACTACAAGATGTATCGCGCAAGCGTGGCCGAGGTTCGTGCTGAGGTGCGTCGCTGGCAAGAGGCGCAGCCGGAGAACGAGGATCTCAAGCGCGTTGGCAACGAGTTGCTGACTCTCCTGCCCGATATCGGGCCGGAGGAACAGTACGAGTTGCCCAAGCCCAACCTGATCGCCAAACTCACGCAGTACGTGCGTGAGCAGTTCAAGTCGGTCATCGAATTCTATGAGAACCGCTACGGTGCGGACAAGACGCAGCGCGGTCTCGAGAACCTCGGCGACCTACCGTTTGTGACTAAGGAGGAAGCAATCGTCGGGTTCCAGTTCGCCATGCAGGTCTTCGCTCTGTTCAAGTTCGGGTTCAACCTTATCGTGACCTGGGCCAAGCGCGGCTATTCCGTCTCCCAAAAGGAGCTGGCAGTGTTCATTCCGGCCGATCCTGACTGCGGCAAAATCAAGTGCAACGAACTGGTGCGCTGGACGCTCCATGAGGTCTGCGTACACCCGCTTAGACGGTTGCGCGGACATCTCAGCAAGCTGCGACTTATGGAGTTTGGCCTCGATCGTTACGAGGCTGGAGAGGAAGGTTCGGCAATTGCAATCGAAGATGCCTACACCGGAGAAGTGCTGGGCTATGGTTTTGCGACCGGACCAGTCGCTGTCTCTCTCGCTCTCGGACTGGATGGTACGCCGCGCGACTTTCGGGACTTGTTCGAGATCATGTCGTTGTACGCGATCTGTCGTCGACTAGGGCCTCAAAAGCTCCCGCTTGAGAAGGCCACTCATGATGGCAAAGTCCTTGCCTTCGACAACACGATGCGGACCTTCCGGAGCGGTGACCCCTCCATTCCTGGTCGCGTCTTTACCAGGGACATCATCTACCGGAGAAGCAACCGTGCTTTTTGGGAGACGATGGAGTCGCATCCGGAGCGACTCGAGCACTTACTGGACGGCAAGTACGATCTCGCCAATGAGCGACACATGTGGATTCTCGAATGCATCGAGGCTGCATGAACTACAACGGCCCCACTCTTCGAAAGAAGAGTCGGGGCCTTTTTCTTTTGGGGCACTTTGTTAGCCCCTATTTATGCTAGCCGGTAAATCTCGAACGCATCCCCCACGCCCTTAAGCGAGACGGTGTCTTTTTTGGCCTTGAGTTTGGCGTCGGACATAACATCCCGTACACGCGGAGCAACATAGACTTGCGGTGAGACGACGATCTCGCCCGCGTTAGCCGCGTTTTGGACGCGAGCCGCGATGTTGACGGTCTGACCAAAGTAATCCAGGCGCTCATTGAGTTCGACCGCGATACAGGGACCAGTATGAATACCGATTTTGAGGACGAGGTCCTCGTCCATCCCCACACTTTGGATTTCGCGGTTCATCCGAGCAGCGGCCTCCAGAGCGGCAGCGGGATCCGAGAAGCTGGCCATAATGGCATCGCCGATAGTTTTGACCACGGCTCCACCGGACATTTTGACGATCTTGCGTAGGAGGGCAAAGTGCTCACGGACGATCCCGTAGGCTTTAAAGTCGCCAATACGACGGTACATCTCGGTCGACCCCTTAAGGTCAGTAAATAAGAGGGTCAGGTTTTTGAACTCCAACCCATTACCGGACGGGATACTCTCCGAGCGAAACAGGTCCCGAAAAGTCTGGGTCGTGACCAGGCGCTTACCATTGAGATAGGGCAAAAAATCGGGCTTGGGTTTTTTACCGGGCTTACCAAAGCTGTCTTCCATTAACTTTTGTGGATCGCGGATCAGGCCGTAGGCGCGATCGCGACCGACGCGGTTACGGATGGTGAAGTGTTGTTGGCCCGGAGCCAACTTGACCTCATCGGGGATAAAGGCGCCATCGACATGCTCCACCACTACCGCATGCTGCTCACTCTTAGGCGTCACATCGATCTCCAGATTAGCGTGCTCCAAGGGAGAACCGAGCGAGTAGTGGCCGGGGGTGAGCTTGGTGTCGATGGCAGTGGCACCGGGTTTGAGCTTACCGGTCAGGATGGCGCCTTGTTCGATAATCTCTTTTTTGCGCTCGAGATCGGTGACGCTGGTCGAAAAAAAGACCGTCATGACGTCGCGGATGGTGGTCAGCTCGGTCGGAGTATGAAAACGAATGTGACGCACGGAGGGCGAGACGGTAAAGGCCACCTCCACGTTATCGTCGATGTTGCTCTGCACCGGCAAGCGGCAGAGGCCACAGTTCATGTTTTGGTTGAGGGCTTTGAGACCACCGGCCGTGGTGATAAAGCCGCCACAGAGCGGACAGAGTACGCCCCAGTTAAAGTCGAGAAGTCCGGCGTGCGCGGCGTGCAAAAAAAGATCGATCCCGACCGACTCGGGGATCTTGTGGGCCGCGGCATAGCGCAGTGGGCTCATCCTAAAGAGCTCTTCGTCTGAGGCGTTATCTAAAAACTCGGCAAAGTCGTCGATGACCCGAGACTCAAATCCACCGTTGGCTCGGACCGCGTCCAAGCGGGCCATGCGCGCAGAGAGCGCCATAGCCTCGGCAACGCGTTCTCGATAGTTGGCAGGTTTTGGCATAACCGATTAGTTGTACAGCATTTTGAGCAACTATTCAACCGGTGCGGCTCACATTGTTGTTACGCCAGATACAAAAAGGCCCCGGTTTACACCGGGGCCTTTAGTTCACCCTGCCTTAGGTGGGACAGAGTGGCAGACTAGACGCTTACGCGCTTACCGCCGAGGACGAACCATTCTTACCCAAGAAAGCGGCAAGAAGTGCCCAGATACCGATCGCCAAGTGCAGGATCGAGTCGGCTGGGTTCTCAAGGTTTGCACCCAAGAACGCCGGGGTAAAGATCGAGTAGATACCGACCAATACGCCGATAATTCCGAGCAAGACCACGACCCACTTTTGGACCATTGCTGGTACTGCAAAAGCGAGGATCAAGGCGACAACACCCAAAATGGTGTGGGCCCAGTTCTCACCGTTATCAAACCACCAGGCATCGCCAAAGATGGATTGATCTGGGGTGGGACCAATGATCCCAAAGAACCCGATGACTCCGACCAACAGCAATACGATGCCGCCGATCAGGAGGAACTGTTTAGCGTTCATATAGGTAGAAAGCTTAATGGATTAGGGGCCAAGGCGGCCGTTAGGGCATTTATAGCACATCGCTTCCACAAATGGAGTGGCCTTTTCCACATCAGCTGCCGGTTGAACCGGGGCCGTCGGACAGCCCCGTGGAGCGGGAGACGGGATTCGAACCCGCGACCTTCTCCTTGGGAAGGAGACATTCTACCCCTGAACTACTCCCGCCAGTTTCTCCCTATGGTGCCGAGGGCCAGGATCGAACTGGCGACGCCAGCCTCTTCCATACTTGGACTATCTCATCATCCTTGCCTATTTGTTCAGACAAGGAGCTGGGCGCTTGTGTAGGAGTATTGTTGGGACTCACCTACTAGTCTCTACGCCTTCCGGTGGAATTTAACCCGTACCGGCTTGGTTCGGGATTGGCAAACTTACGCTTGCTTTTCCCCGAGTTCACCCAGTTTTTAAAGATTCATTACTGAACCATGCCCCAAAGAGTCTAGGGCTGCGCTCTACCACTGAGCTACCTCGGCACGGCTGGCATACTAACAGCTCATCCTGCCTCAATCAACTCATGTGGTGGGCACTGTAGGGATCGAACCTACGACCTCGTCAGTGTAAATGACGCGCTCTAACCAGCTGAGCTAAGTGCCCAAAGATGCTTTAGTTACACCCTCTATCCAACCAAGAATAGACAATAATAGCCGAGTGTCACAGATAACGATATCGAAGGTACCATATGGTAACGAATCTCGCTTACCCTTGCTGTTGCGGTTGCGTTTTCGATATGTTTTGTAAAACTGTTTTAGCGGAATACCAGAAACTTTTGACCAGTAGTGTTCTGCGAACCGATGGTCAAGGTGACCATGGATATGAATATGTCCTCTGAACTTTTTTTCTGGAACAGCACAAATCTCTTTAAAAAACCGCATCATTATTTGAACACTTTTTGGATCTCCATTGGAGAACCCAACTAAACCGTGATTTGTCTTTCTGCCCTCTCCCCAATACAAACCAATGCCCAGAATCCACAGATCACGCCGCGAAATCCGCTTGATCGATGCTGCCGCTATACTAGTAGTAACCGCACGTTTTACCATTTCATGTCTGAGCCTCGTTTGACGCCTCGATTCAATAACCTCAATGCTTGTATGACGTGCTTTAAGCCTATTAACTTGTTTTGGAGTTAGAGATACGTCGCGGACCCAAAGACTTGCTGTACTTTTTGAAATAGCAAGGGCTCGCGTAATTTGTTTCAAGGAGTATCCCTTTGAGCGTAAAATTCTTGCCCTACGTCGCTCGATAAGCTTCATGGGACTATTTTATCATAATACACTATCCCAGGGTTCGATTTTTTAAATTAAAAGCGCGGGAGTACCGCGCTCTATACAGTAGTTAGGGAGAGGGAGGATGAACCACGGTTCATCCTCCGGGAGAACTAGGGAGCTAGGAAGCGACGTCGCTCGCGAAGGTGGTCTCGGCCAGCACAGCCAAGCCCGCCAGACTACCCTGGTCGAGCATCTCGAAGTGCTTGCAGATCGGGCAACCGTGTGCACCGGCCGGGTGGATGAGGAGACGCTGCGTTTGGTGGTTGGTCTTGGGATTGTCGGTCGAGCCGTTGGGGCAGAAAGGTGAACGATCGCTGAACTGCCAACCGAACGAGTACGCAATGGGGAGTTTGCGGAGCTGATCCTCGGTCAGATTCTCAAATGCCATCCTTCTCCTTATGGGGCGTATCCGAAGCCCTCCCTAACTACTGTATGTGGTTCATACTGAACAAATCCCCTGAGGGGACAAACAATGAGCTTATAGTAGTTGTGAGGTCGCGTCAAGCCTGGGCCTTTTTGGATTGGTCCGTCGGCTTGTATCTGAATATGTTCTTGGTGCGCGAGGGGGGATTCGAACCCCCAAGCCTTGCGGCACATGCACCTCAAGCATGCGTGTCTAGCCAGTTGCACCACTCGCGCAGTAACCAGCAGGGTACGGATCTTCCCAGAGTATTGCAAGCGCCTTCTGTTTTTTTCTTGCCAGATGAGGAGAGGCGCTATCTTGATAGAAAGCTGTCAGGATTTTGCGTGCCTCGTGTTTAGAAAACTTGGCCTGATAGGCCCCCGAACCACTTGTAACATGGCCCTTGGCACCAATAGTTTGTTGTGTTGCTTTAACCAGCCACTTTGCAAATTGAGCACTAGCCGTTGCGAAAGCTACATAGAACATAAAACTGCTCCGCCAACGCGGGTCCCAATATGCATAGACAGTTCCATCACCGTCGAATAGGCCCCTTAAAAAGTCAGCAAAAAAGTTCGGTGGAATACTCAACTTACCTAGCGTTCTAGATTTTCTAGGAGTTAATCCAATCGAAAGTAGAAAACGATAAAAAGTAACATCTCCAAACTGGAGCTGATAGCCATTGCTACGTCCTGTAAAACCACTTTTCTTTTTGCTTACCCGATTCTTAATCGCCAAACACTTTTTTAAGGTTTGGATAAGATCAAGATTATTAGATGTAAAAAATAGATGGCGACCGTCTGGAGAAAGACAACCATCGCTCGCCATAAGGCCAACGACATAGGCCATATTCGAGCTCCATTTACAGTTTATCCGACCTAGTGGTCTCATTAATTGACCATAGCAAATTCATCTTAAAAAAAGATTAAATCCAGAGATCAACCTGGATAACCGCTTACCCTTGCATCTCCCGCAAGAGCTTTTCTTTTTGGTGTTGCTCTTTGGCGGCTTTGAGCACGGCCGGAATCTTTTTAAAGTCTTCCATGAGGGTGCCGCGTAGACTGCCGTTATAGAGCGCCGCGGCGGGGTGGTAGAGCGGAAAGAACACTCGTCGGACCCCATCCGGTGCCAGCGCCCGCATAGGCTTGCCGTGACAGACCGAGATGCGCTTGTTTGGGATAAAGTGGCCCAGACTGTGACGACCGAGCAAGACGATTACGACGGGATCGATAAGTTTAACCTGCGGACCGAGCCAAGCAGAGGTACACGCCGCGACTTCGTCGGGCAGCGGGTCACGGTTATTAGGCGGCCGGGATTTAACGACATTGGTAATAAAGACGTCCTTACGGTCCATCCCGATCGACTCGAGCATCTCCTGCAAAAACTTCCCGGCCGCCCCGACAAAGGGTTTACCTTGGAGATCTTCGTTTTTACCGGGACCCTCACCAATAAACATCACCTCGGCGTGCGGATTGCCGTCCCCTGGCACGGCATTGGTGCGTCCTTGCGCCAAGCGACAGCGCGTACAGATTTTTACGGCAGCAGCAATCGCCTCCAAATCCTGTATTTCTTGGGGTGATGGTGGCGCGGTCTCGGGCATACGGTCAGTCTAGTTGTTCAACCGTTTTTTTGAGCCAGGCCACGTCGGCAACTCGTCCCGACTCTTCCGTCTCGAGCACTAAGTCCTTACCCCGTACACAGGGTGAACCAATTACCGCCGCGAGCCCCTCGTACCCAATGTATCCCTTGCCGAGTGTGTGGTGCCGATCGTGTCCGCCACCGAGCTTGGTCTTACTGTCATTAAAATGCAGCATGGGGATGCGCTTCCAGCCAATAAATTTGTCGATCTGACCAAAAACCTCGGCAACTTTGTCGGGAGTACGGATGTCGTACCCCGCCGAGAACATATGACAGGTGTCCATGATAGCGCCGATGCGTTTTTCTCCTTTAAAGCGGCCTAGTATCTCGCCCATGTCCTCGAACTTGCCGCCCACATCGTTGCGCTGACCGGCCGTGTTCTCCAGGCAAATCACTACGTTTGAGTTTTTGGTCTTTTGCAGCACCTCGTCGAGCATCCGGGTCACACGGGCCTTGCCCTTTTTGACGCCCGAGCCCAAGTGGCTCCCCACGTGCATGACAAAATACTTTGCCTGGATGCGATCCATCAGTCCGACTTCGCGGATAATGTAGGTTTGCGAAAAATGCCACGTGCGATCGTCGGGCGAGGCTGCGTTTACATAATAGGGCGTGTGCACATAGACGTTACGGATCGGCGACACGGTGCACGCCTGGATGAACTCCTTCTCTTCGGTCGGCGTCACGACCCGCCGCACCCGTGAGCGTGGGCTGGAAGTAAAAATCTGGATGGCATCTAGTTCAAACTCGTTACCACGCTTGAGGGCCTCGCAGTAGCCACCTGCGATCGAGACGTGTGCACCAATCCCAACTTTGTGAGCGGCTTTACGCGCTCGTACACTACTCTGCCGGCTGAGCGGGTTGCTCAGGTTGGCCGTCTTGCGGCTCGCGTGGGATTGGTTTGCGGCTGACTTTGCCAAAGACTTTTGGCTTACCGTTTTTGACCGGCTTGTAGCCAATCGGTTTGGCAACCACGCTCGGCTGCCCCGTTCCCCCTGGGCCTTTTTGGGTTTTGCCGCTGGCGCTTTTACCGTTTTTGCTGAGAGTCGCTTGCTCACGTGCGATCAATTTAAGTAAATCGTGCCTACTCACAATACCAACCAATTTGCCGTTGTCGATGATCGGGATCGGGTTGGCCTTTGTTTCTACCATCTTGGTGGCCAGGCGGCTAATCGGATCGCTGGATTTAAGTGAGATCACGGGACTGGTCATGATGTGTTCGGCCTTGCTCCCCAGCAGCTTTTGGATCTCGGCCTCAACACTGGCGCTCGAACGCAACATAATAAAACTATGCAGCGCCGACAAAAATTGCGGCGGATGAATGTTAGATTTTTGAGAAACGAGATCGCTATCCGTTACGATTCCGACAACACTGTCCTTCTTGACCACAGGCACACCCGTGAGATTGTGTTGCACCATCAGCTGCGCTACACGCGCAACCGACGCCAGCGGCCCCACAGTCACAACCTGCGTTGTCATGATGTCTCGCACGTATTTCTCGTTCATTTGCGTTTTGCATAGAGATTAGTTTTTGCCGGTAGAACCGCTTGCAGGCTTGCTGCCGTCGGTAGAACCAGACGCAATAGATGATAGCAGCTTTATGGTTTTTCGGTTGCGAATAATTTCTGCAACGTAGTCGCGGTAGGCGGGCGACTGCACGGTCCTGATCACCTCTTTATTACCGGGGTGCTGTTTAAGCGTAGCGTTGATTTCTGACTCGACCTCCGCGTCGCTGGCTTTGATGTCCTCTTGGTTAGCGATCTTACGGATCAAAAGGCCAATGGTAATACGTTTTTTGGCTTGTTCGACCCAACCTTTTTTGAGGTCGGTTAGCGATTTGTTGATGCTGGTGAGGTAGTCGTTAAAATTTGCGCCCTGCTGGACTAGACTCGACTCAAGTTCGCGTGCCATCTTGTCGAGTTCTCCCTGCAAGAGCACGTCCGGAATCTCGAGCGTAGTTTGTTCAGCTAGTTTGGTGAGAAGCTCGGACTCAAAGCGTTCATTTTCTTTAGCCTTGGCCTCGAGTTCGAGGTTTTTGCGGAGTTGCGACTTGAGATCGGCCAGATTTTTAAAATTACCAACCGATTTTGCAAACGCGTCATCCAACTTTGGCAGAACTCGTTCCTTAACGACGTGTAACTTGATGTGCGCTTCGGCCGCCTTACCCGCCAAGTCTTTTTTGCCGTAATTCTTGGGGAACGTAATCGGGAAGTCTTTTTCTTGACCAGCGCTCATACCGATGAGTGCCTCCTCAAACCCTGGGATAAACATGCCATCGCCAATCACAAGTGGATGCTTGGTCCCCTGCCCGTGCTCGAGCGGGACCTTTTTTTGACTGATGTTAAAGTCAATCTCGACCGCGTCGCCTTTTTTGGC
Source organism: Candidatus Anderseniibacteriota bacterium (assembly GCA_046350855.1). GTDB lineage: Bacteria > Patescibacteriota > JAUYIX01 > JAUYIX01 > JAUYIX01 > JAUYIX01. Next base: position 65,456 of record JAXLZM010000003.1, read on the forward strand.
GGGGCGTTTGACTTCGGCCTCCTTAGCTCGGTCGCGGGCAAACATGCGCAGCATGCGCTCGATTTGCTCATCAGCTACTGACTCGGACTTTTTTTTGGGCGTAAGTTTTTTATACTCCGGCAGACTAAACTCTGGCAGAACCGCCGCGGTGGCCTTAAAAATGAGAGGATTCCCAGGGGCAAACTTAACAATATCGATCTTGGGTTGACCGATGACCTCCAGCTTTTTCTCGAGGACCGCTTTGCCATAGACCTCAGGGATTGCGAGATTGGCGCTCTCTTCTAGGAGGTGCAGTGGATCGATGTGCTTTTGGGCCAAACTGGTCGGTACTTTGCCCGGGCGGAATCCCGGCAGCGACAATTTAGCTGCCAAACGTGCAAGGGCGCGAGTTTTGTAGTTTTGCAGTTCTGCCTCAGAGACCTCGATAGTGAGCTCGACCGTAGACTGCGGTAGTTGCTTTATATCTAGCTTCATTGCGCAAAGAGGCTAACGTTTTATCGGTTTTAGCGCAACCAAAAAGCTATTTTGCTATGAAAACCGTAGTCACTAACAACATGAGTTATAGACTGAGTAGCGCAACTCCGACGATTGCTAAGCCAACCCCAATTGCCTTGAGGAGAGTAAAGCGCTCATTAAAGAAGAGGATCCCACTACCTAGGACGATGAGAGCGAACAGCGCTGTTTGGACGATACCAACGGTGCCTAGTTCTGCCTTTTTGACAAAAACATAGAGAAAAATGAGGATCTGTAAAATGTAGAGTGCCACAACGATAAGCATCAGTGGATTACGGATGGCCTGCGCGTAACTATCAGTTCCAACAGAAACTTTCTTGGTGAGTACGTCTGCCACAGCAACGGCCGTAACCGCTACAACAATAAAAAGTAACATCGTAAGTTTGTTCATGGTTATATCCTAGCAAAAACCGGCCGCTAGGGCCGGTTTTGTTGAGGTTACTTGGTTTAATTCAACCAAAAAAATTAATGGAAGAACCGCTCGAGCCAGTGGCCGTACTGCAAAAAGAGAAACGCAAAGATAACGGCGAGCGTGTTGATGACTTTGATGAGCGAGTTGAGGGCGGGACCGGCCGTGTCCTTGTAGGGATCGCCGACGGTGTCGCCAACCACGGCGGCCTTGTGGGCGTCGCTGCCCTTACCACCAAACTTACCTGTCTCGATAAGCTTTTTGGCGTTGTCCCAAGCGGCTCCCCCGTTGGTCATCTGGATAGCCAGGAAGAACCCCGACAAAATCACACCGATCAACATGGCACCTAGCGCCACGGGGCCCAGACCAAAGCCTACGAGGACCGTCACACCGATGGCAACGACCGCGGGCATGATCAGATACTTTTGAGCTTCTTTAGTAACGATATCAACCACCTGCGCGTAGTCCGGCTTGTCGTGGCCTTCCATAATCTTTTTGGTGCGGAATTGTTCGCGCACGGCTTCCACTACTTTATTGGCGGCTTTGCCTACGGCGGTCATGAGCTGGCTTGCAAAAAAGAATGGCAGGGCCGCTCCGATAAAGAGGCCGGCGATGACGAGCGGGTTCTCAAGGCTGAGGCTCTTGCTGAGCGTCTCGTTGGAGATTGCCTCGCGGATCTCGTCTGTGTAGGCAGCAAAGAGTGCCAAGGTTGCCAGCGCGGCAGAACCAATCGCGTATCCCTTGGTGATCGCTTTAGTTGTGTTGCCAACCGCATCAAGCGCATCCGTTTTGGTGCGTACTTTAGCAGGCAGGTTGGACATTTCGGCGATTCCGCCAGCGTTGTCGGTGATTGGTCCGTACGCGTCGATGGCGACGATGATACCCATGGTCGAGAGCATCGAGACCGCAGCGATTGCGATTCCGTAGAGGCCGCTCAAGTAGTACGCGCCCAAGATTGCGGCCACGATCACAACCACCATTGGCCAGGTCGAGCGCAGTCCGACCGCGAGTCCGGCGATAACATTGGTACCCGGTCCGGTCTCGGAGGCTTTAGCGATTTCGTTAACCGGTTTGCGGTTGCGTGCCGTAAAGACATTAGTAATTGCGATGATGAGGACGGTTACGACGAGACCGATCAGCATGGTTCCGTACAAGCGCATGTCGTTGCCGGCGTACCAGCGGTTAATCAAGTAGAACCCGATGCCAGCTAACACAATCGTGACGCCTGCTCCTTTATAGAGGGCGCCGGTGATGTTCATCCCGCGGAGGCGAACAAAAAAGCTACCGATGATAGAAGCGACGATGGCGACCGCACCAAGCAGGAGCGGCAGTAGCACACCTCCGAGACCAGCAACGGTCGCGGTGGTGCCGAGAATCATAGCGGCGAGAAGCGTAACGACGTAGGTCTCAAAAAGATCCGCGCTCATGCCGGCTGTGTCGCCGACGTTGTCGCCCACGTTGTCGGCGATGACTGCGGGGTTGCGAGGATCGTCTTCTGGGATGCCTTTCTCGACTTTACCGACCAAGTCGGCGCCCACATCTGCTGCTTTGGTGTAGATTCCGCCACCCACGCGCGCAAAGAGCGAGACGAGGCTGGCGCCAAATCCAAAGCCGATCAAAAGCGCTGGGTCCTTAAACCAAGTATAAAATCCTGCCACGCCGAGCAGACCAAAGCCTACTACGACCATTCCGGTCACCGTGCCTGCGGTAAAGGCAACACGGAGCGCCTTAGACAAAGTGTCCTTAGCGGCCTCAGCGGTTTTGACGTTAGCGCTGACGGCGATTCGCATACCGATATAGCCCGCCAAAGCGGAAGTCACCGCTCCGGCCGCAAAGCCGACGGCGGTTTGCCAGTTCACAAAGGCGTAAAAGAGTGCGGTAACCACGACCGTGAGCAGCCCGATCACGCGGTACTGACGTTTGAGGTAGGCAAGCGCCCCCTCTTTAATAGCGGTCGCGATTTCGACCATGTGGCGCTGGCCATTCGGGGTCGCACGCACGCGCAAGGCTAAAAACAAAGCAAACAAGAGCGCCAATCCGGCCACTCCTGCTGCAATGTACTCAACGGCAATGTTGTAGATCATGAGGTGTTAGGTAAGGACTATTTAGTTTCTTCCTTTTTCTCTTCTGCTTTAGGCTCTTCCTTTTTCTCTGGCTGAACAGCCTTCTCCTCAGCTTTCTTCTCCTCCGGTTTTACTTCGTCTGGTTTTTCAGCTTCTGGCTTTTTCTCGTCAGCCTTGGATTCACCTTCGGCTTTCTTGTCGTCGGTTTTAGCTTCATCCTTCTTCTCTTCTGGTTTGGCTCCATCCTTAATCGGTTCACCATCTTTTTTGGTGCCCTCGGACTCTGGTGAGACAACGTCGATCTTCCAACCGGTCAACTTGGCAGCCAGACGAACGTTTTGTCCGCCCTTACCGATTGCCAATGACAATTGATCCTCATCAACCACGACCTTGGCGCGCTTCTCTTTTTCGTTGAGTTCAACCTTGAGAACTTTTGCAGGCGACATGGCGTGGCGCAGGTATTGATCCTGATCCTCATCAAACTGAATAATGTCAATTTTTTCACCACCAAGCTCGGCAATCACAGTCTGGACGCGCGTTCCGCGCTGACCAACCGCTGAACCGACTGGATCAACACCCTCTTGCTCGGTTGCAACGGCGATCTTGGTGCGGCTGCCGGCTTCGCGAGCGATGCCTTTGATCAACACAACACCCGAGTAGATCTCAGGGACTTCGAGTTCAAACAATTTAGCAACAAATTGTGGGTGCGAACGCGACAAAATAATCTCCGGACCACGGCTCGTATCCCGAACCTCCGCCACATAGACCTTGAGACGCATACCAACCGTGTAGGTCTCACCCGGAATCTGCTCATGCGGATACAAAACACCGGTGGCCTGGGCCAAATCGACGTAAACGTTGCGGCCTTCGATGCGCTGCACCGAGCCGTTGATAATCTCGCCTTCTTTACCCTTAAACTCACGCGATACGATCTCGCGCTCGGCCTCGCGCAAGCGCTGGATGATGACCTGTTTAGCGGTTTGTGCTGCGATGCGGCCATAGGCAGCGGGCGGATCGAGCTTAGTCTCGATCACATCGCCAACCTTGGCGGATTTCTTCTTCTTTTTGGCGTCGGCTAGAGCGACATGCTCGCGCGGGTTGAGCTCTTTTTCTTTTTGTTCATCCGGATCCTCGGGGATCGACTCAACGACCGTCTTTACATCAAAAACCTGCGAGCTGCCGTCTTGCACACTAAATTTGACCTTGATGTTTTGGGTCGGCTCGCCAAAATCCTTGCGATACGCGGCGGCGAGTGCAGCCTCGATCGTCTCGACGATTTTTTCGACCGGAATGTTTTTCTCAGCGGCGATTTGTTCGATTGCGAGCTCAAATTCTTTCTTTTGTGCCATGGTGGTTGGTTTAACTAAGTATTTAGGTAGTACAAAAAAGGGCTAGCCTACTCAGCTAGCCTTATGGGGCAACCATATATGAGAATAAACCCACTGTCAACCCTTGATTGACAAAGTGCTATTTTTGTGTTAGCAAGGACCGTCGTCCTTTGTCATACCGTGCCTCCCCGCTAGTGCTCTTATGACGAGAGCATTGCCAGGGAGGCAGGACAATGAAAAAGTTTGGTTTTGATTTTCCGTGGCGGATGATAGGGATCGTAGTCGCATTAGTAGGGATAAGTACCTTCACGATCGATCTGTACTTCGGCCTCAGGAATGGTTGGGCAATCAGCACGGTCCCACCGGCCATTGCAGAGAAGTATCCCTTCATGACCTACCGCACCTGGTACCTCTATATCGAGGCGTTACTTGCGTTGATGGGTTGCACGCTCTTCTTGCTTTCCTGGATCAAGAATCCATTTGAGCGAATGGGGCACTGGCTTTCCGCAAATATCAAGGAAGGCTTTTTGTCTGGAGGCAAAAAGTCTGGCTCCAACAACGTAAATTAGCGATTCAGCAAAATGGAGAACACCAATGATGCAAACCGCGATATGTGGAATCGGAATGCACATGAGCCTGCACCTATCGCAGGCACTGACACAGCGTATGAATCTCGAGCAATCCCTCGAACAACGTCTCTCGGTCAAACAGTCTCTTAAGCTCGCGCTCAAGCTGTACCTCAAGCGCGAGGACGAGATCAAGAAGCTCTACGCCAAAGCGCTGCGTCTGGGCAAGGTGTATCGGTACAAGCGCTACGGCATGGAGTTCGAGTTTGCTTGCGTGTCCGTCAAAGACACGCCGCCCGAGATTTACAAGCACTCAGGACACGCGTTCTCGCACTGCTTGTTCAATCCCTGGGAGGCATTCTTTGGAGGCATCAAGTTCGCCCTGTCGCGCGGATCGTGGTTGCTCTTTGTGATCGAAGACATGTACGGAGAGCCGCTGCCTCAAGCCTGCATTGACTACGCGGCGGTACACGAGCGAGGAGAACAAGTCACCCTAGGCGATCACAACCTGGCCTCCAAGCTCGAGTTCGCTATCGCGGCCAAGGAGCAAAAGCTGCGCTGGTACATGGAGTGGACCGAGGCGACCTGCCCAGTTAAGTTTGCCGATGTGTTTACCTACCAAGTGCACGTGGAGCTCCCACAAGGCGAGGAGGCTGCGGAGCTGGATGCCTGTCTAGAGGTGTTTCAAGCGAGTGCAGAGGCCCAAGCAGTACGCAGCATGATGGAGGAGTTCGAGTGGCCGATGTCGCTCCTGCGCAAACTCGAGCTGTACGCGGAGGCCAACGACACGATGGCAGGCCACGTGACACGTATGTTCGAGAGTTGCAGCGTAGTCGTCTCAGGGGCATCGACGCCGATCGGCATCATCAATGGCAAGATTGGAGAGCTGCTTACTAAAGAGCTCACCAAGATTGCCACGGGTGAACTACGCCGGTGCTTGAGTATCCCTCGTCTCTCGACGGTTTGGGAGCAGGGCTACAGGCAACTCTCAGCGGTCCACGCGGAGATGGTCATCAAACGCGGTGAACTCGTCGGCATGCTGGCCTTCGCGGATGAACTCAAGGATCTCGAGAACGGTGGCTCGCTGCCCAACAGAGGCGTTTTCTCGCCGCACTTTGAGGAGGCTCTCAAATGGGTCAGCTAGCAGCTAAACGTAGGGAGCAACGAATTTCGTTGCTCCTCTTTTTTTATTTCGACCTACCGAGCAGCAATCAAGCTCAAGATTGACAAACGGCAAAAAATATGCAATGATCTGTGGTCCTGATGGCTGCGAACGTTGTTTCCAATCGGCCATAGCGAGCCGCACCCAAGGAGGTAAATCGCGATGTTCAAGAAGCATACGGTTTTCATTCATCCGTCGCTGCGCAAGATGCTGGAGGATCGAGGCTACGCTTACGAGATGCGGCTGGCACTGCACGCAGCACTGAGCTTCACCACTTTGCTCGTTAGTGAGCACCTACGCCGTGAGTACCAGGGTCCGTGGGAAGTGCACGAGGCTCACTTCAAAAAGCTCTTAGGCCTGGGCTGGAAGTACGCCGATGGTTTGCACGCTGAGTCCAACGATCTCACTGGGGCGCTAGAGAAGGCCTATCGTATCGAGTCGACCATCAGGCGCTACATGATGGACAAGATGCTGCGCGTCGATATGCGCTTCTACTGTCGCGGCGAAAAAGAGTCTTTCTGGGAGATCGACTTTGAGGTTAACCAAGAGGGGCAACTCGTTGGCTTCGGCTCAGGAAGTCTCTTTAGAAAGAAGGTCGCTGGCTGAATCATCCAAGGGCACCAACGTCGTTACGTTAGTGCCCTTCTTTTTTCTCATACATTCTTCGACCAACTTGCCTGCGAACAAGCCATCACCCATGATGTACACATGGAAAAAGCGTATGAAATTTCAGGTGGACTCAATACTGGTCGGGAAGAATTATACAACGAACTCAAAATCCCTAGAGAAGAAGGCAAGCTACCCGTCGAGGGAGAACTTTCCAAAACACCAGATCACCTCGAGATCATCGAGATGAGCGACGCATTGATTCAAAAAGAGTTTCAAGAATTAGGCCTGTTGCAGCCGATGTTTTTAGCGCCGGAACGAGTTCATTACTTTTCTGAAAACGAATTCCAAAAACATTACGCGAAGCCAACCGGTAAACCGAATTACGAAGTTGGCGGATACGCAGATATACACCTTGGTGCGACATACATTTCCGTAGAAAATCCGAATGTCCAGGATTTCCTTGTGGAGTCACGCGGAGGCGTACGTTATGCCGCGGGGGACATTGCATTAGAAGAGTTCCCGCATGACGATCCAGAACGTGAGAAGAAAATTGATATTCGTGCCGACGAACTTGAAAGCAATTGGCACGCGCAGGTAAAAAAGCTCGCACTGCTTGCGCGCACCATGCATGAGGCCTTACACCTTGCCTCCTTTGAAAAATACTATAAAAACAGTAACGACGAGTACCGTGGCTCGCGGAGCGGATACTATGCGTATTTGGATGGTAAGGGGTCATTTGCAAGTCTCAATGAAGCCATTACAGAAAAAATTGCCTGGGAGCTGGTCGACAAAAAGCTAGAAATGGTGCCCGAGGGCCCGATCGAATGGAAGAGAGACACCAAAGCGAGAACCGAATCGTACGATGATGATAGGTACATTCTTGACATAATTGTCGAAAAGATCGCCGCACAAAAACAGGAGTTGGGCGATGTCGTTTGGAGAAGATTCAAAATGGGTTACTTGAGTGGACGAGTTATGCATTTACGGGATATCGAACGTACATTTGGCAAAGGCGCGCTGCGTATGTATGCGGAGCTAACTCCTGAAACCGTCGAAAAAAATAAACGAGTACTCGTGACCTATTTTGAGAGCGATGACCCTAAAGAACGGGCTGAGCTTGAAAAAGAGATTCGCGAGAAAACAAAAAGTCCCGCACAGTAATACTGTACGGGACTAGTCCAGCGGTCCCGCCCACCCTTATTGGTGATCTTGATGGCTAGCCAAGATCGGCTTTCGTGGTGGATCCCCGCACACCCAACCGTTCTGCAAGAGGCCTACTCCTTGTCGTTCGACAAGTAGCTACGAATGATGTCGGCCAGCTCAATCACCCTTTGGGGCGAGAACTCGACCGTTTCTTCACCATCCTGCTCCCAACGGACAAAGAGCTTGCGATCCACTCCGAGCGCCTCGAGGTCAGCGATCTGCCTGGTCAGCAATGCCTTGTGGTCGTCTCGCGCCTGCACTTCTGGCGTGACTATTTCGACGTCATAGTAGTCGTGGTAGTCAAAGTTGATCGTATGGCCGGCCGCAAAGTGGCATATCAGGCCGTGGCTTTCGCCACTGAGCGTCTCCGTGAGTGCCTGCCGCAGCAGCTCACGAAGTTCGCCAGCCGTGCTGCGCCATTGGGTACTCTGACCCGAACTATGGCACATCGAGGAGATGTTGATCTCCTGGCTGTCTGGGACGCTCCCAAGGCGGTTAGACCACTTGCAGGCCTTTTCGGTCAGTCGTTGACGATCGTCCATCGTTCACCTCCTTTTTACTGCGGGGCCAACCGCATTTGTAATGTACGAGAGCCAAAGGCTCTTTCGCAGGTTACGAGTTCTACCAGCTAGCTCTGGATGAACTCATCTTCTACGAGAGAGCTGCGAGTCAGTAGATACCGACTTGCGAGCTATGCGGGAATTACGCGTCGCACTGCGCGTCCGTTGAACGTCGGCAACGGATCCGAGGCGTGATCAGACTTCGAACCGAATCCCGCCTGCATGCACGATTGGTGCGAGCAGCGAATCCGTCACGGCCGCTCGCCGGAGGCGCTCATCCCGGATGACGATACAGTAGGGAACGCTCGCAATGTACGAGCGAGTCCGCCTGTCCGTCGCCGCAAGCGCTCTCTGGAGAGGTGCATCTCGACCTGACTGCGCCAGCACCCAGCGGATGCACTCGTTATCGTCCCGATCCTCGAGTAGCCAAGCGACATCCTGCATCCATGCAGTGTCGAAAAGCGTCTGAGACTGGAGGTCCTGCAAGTGCTCGTGCAGGATGTCGCACCGAGCTAGCGCGAGCTGGACGAGCGCATCGGCCTGTTCACCGGTCAACGAGCGAGCCCACAGTGCTGGGATTCCAGCCTGCTCGCTTGCGAGCGTCATGATCTCATCCAGGCTCCGGAGTTTTCTCCCCGAGGGGAGCTCCTGGAGCCTTGCATACAGCGCAACCGCCACGGCCTCCGTGTATGCACTACCGATTTCGCTCAGCTCCGATACGTAATTCACTAACCACGTGTCGGTGCAGTCCTTCAGCCACTCTCTGATAGGAGAGTGGATCGCCGCCAATGGCGGCAAGGTCAGGTCCAACATTTCGTTTTTCCTTTGGTTGGCACTGTTTTGGTTGGATGCCGCCACGATATGTAGCGCTCCAGTAGTTTATAAAGGTACATTGAGTCAAAGACTCTTTTTTACAGGACGAAGTGCGTTTGTGCAGATTCATCCGGTAGAAAAGAGGATCAAGTCGACGACACAACTTGATCACACGGTTTCACCAAGGGCTATGTGTTGCCCCGATGCCCCCGCTCACGAAACCGATCAAGCAGCGTCGAACGCCTTGGCCGTGAGATAGCTTTCGACGTTTCGGACGGGTTCGACGACGCGGATCGGTCACTGCCGTACTTGTGTTGGGCAAGCTTCGCTTCCATCTCGGCCCAACTTCGGCGATAGTTCCGCAACATGGTGCGGATCTTGGCATCAACCTCGTGAGGGTTTTTGTCGACCGTCCCGGTATAGTACGAGCCAAATCTACGGATGCCCTGCTGCTCGAGCACATGACGCAGCTTGCCGACTTGGCGATCGGCAATCTTGGCCGGCTGCAGAAGCGCTGGTACCAGGCCGAGGCACATGACGCAGTGTTTACCGTTCATCCCGTCGCAGCCGCAGTATGAGCAACCCGTAGGTCGTGCGACTTTGTGGCGACTGGTGATGCGGTAGACATGGCTATCCTCGAACCAGAGCACGAGCTCCTGGCGACGGAAAGTTACAACACGGTCGTAGTAGTCATTACCCATGGGCGCCCCCTTTCTTTTTTGAATTTTGAAGAACGTGAGATTGACTCTCTCCAAAACGACCACGCGAATGATCAACTAGGAGAGAGGGAGGAACGAAGTATGCTTCGTTCCTCCAATACCCATGAGGGCGCCTAACGGCGACAAGTCTCATGAATCGTAGAAGTGCGCATTGGTCCGGCACTGAGTGTCCTGTCTACTCGACAAGGCCAGCCCTTACCGTCAGGTCGAGCTACCCATTGCTCTTCCCGCTACTTCCGACACACGGCTGGATTTGTCCTATCCACTTGGGTGATGGAATCGGTCTCCAGACGCTCTTTGTTTGCCTGTTTTGCTTGTCCGCCTGACCATCACTAACGGTCTTAAGCGGCAGGTCAAACAGCCGAGGCATGGATGGATGCGCGCCATCCGCCCGACACTTTGTAATGAACAAGAGCTTGTTGCCCTTCTTGAGAGATTCTCTGTTAGGGCGCGAGAGAATCGCTCGAGAAGAGGGAGGAACGAGCGATATCGTTCCTCCGTTGTTCGTATGTCCAACGTCGACCGAAGACCCAGATTTCCCTAACGACAACCGCCTGCGCACGGTCGCCAGATACCTAGAACGCTTCGGGGAGCTGGCCGAGCACTTCGCCCAGCCAGCGCAGGGTGAACCACATCGGCGTGGTCCGGTCCTTGCAGAAGTCTCCCGTCTCCTTGTTGAGGAGCAGGTAGTTGGCCTCCCGACCAATGCGGTTGCGGTTCCAGGCCTCGTTAAAGGCCAGGATGAACTCGCCCGTCGGTATCCCGCACGCACCGGTGAGTTTGTGCAGGATGGCGGTCGCCTCGGTGGTGCCGATGAAGTGGGCCACCTCGTCCTGACCGGTGCAGCTGAGCAACTCCTTGTAGATCAGAGCGAGACGGGTCATGGGCTGGGACATCACGTACCTCCTTGGTACTTTTGGTGATTGTTTTTTGAAAAGGATCTGATCGCGTTATGCGATTGCCCTTCTTGAGAGGTTCTCTGTTAGGGCCTGAGAGAACCGCTCGAGAAGAGGGAGAACGACACGTTGATCGTTCTCCAAGAGTTGCGCATTGATGAGTGCAAGTCCCGACTGGACTTCATTCATCGAGGCAGAACATTCGGACCGTGGTCCTAAAGTTCACCGAGTAAGCAGCTCGGTTTGCCCCGTTTTAGGTGCTTGCCGTGAGTCTTTTTTTCGTCTAAGCCTGCTAACTCGGACGAGTATCGCTCACTCTGGGCACCTGGACGTCCGCCCGGCAACGTGTTGTTAGTTGTCGCCGTCGAACCTAGCCATTTTCGGATACATGCGCGGTATCCAACCTGGCTATTTTTTTGAAAGATCAGGATCGGGCCGGCAGACGAGCTGCGAACGTGCTCCACTCTGGCTGCAGCTAACTCCCAGCGGAAAGGAGATCCGCTCTGCGTAATTGCCAGGCATCTTTTCGCTTTCTGCGGAACTCACTTGACGCAATGCCAAGGCCCGTCTGCCAGCCCACCCCTTTTTGAGTAACCGTTTGGTGTGCAGTTACTCAAAAAGGGGCAGGTGTAAACAGAGAGCCGCGCCAGTGATTGAGGGAGTGTGCCTGCCTAGGGTTCAGGGCCTTAGAGACAGGCACGGTCCTCAAGTTGACGTGCGCCGAAAAACAGAATGTTTAATGTGCGCTGTCAAAAAACGATCGATACTTCAAGTTGGATAAACCGTCTATCTGTATCGAACACTATACCTAGCAAATCCTGATAAAACTGTCAATAGTTACTTTACAAGTTGTGTTAAAAAATGCTAAACTTTGCCTTTTTTAAGCCATAAAGTTAGTAAAGTAAGTTTAATTAAAAAGTGTTACCTTTTAAGTAAAGTGGAGCCTCTCGATGTAAACCAATGGTTGACAAGTACGAGCGGTTATGCTAACTTCCGAGCCGACACAAAGTCGTGTCCGATCCAGAAAAGGATTGATTCGCTCGTACAAGGAGATCAACCATGGGTGGTTCGCACAACCTGACCCACTAGCACTACTAGTCCGCCAACGGCGCTCCTTCGAGTGCCTGCACGAGACAGAAGTTTTCACCTCAAAGAGCAGCGTCCTTAGTAGGACGATGAAGCGATGCAAGCCAAACTCCGCATGTAGATGCAATGGCCTGAAGCGCAGCAAATGAGGTGAGGACACTCCTACACCTCTCAGGGATTACAAAAATAACCGGATTCCCAAGGAGGTGCAGGAAATGGGTACCTAGTACTTCCACAACCCCCGAGGATGCATATGCACTCGGGGGTTCTACATTTTACTTACCTTTGCGAGCAGGCACAGGGATCGAACGCCAGACGCGCAAAAAGACGGCAACAAACGTAGCTGCAAGTTCAGGACTATCGATTACGATCCCTTCGATCTTTTTAGTATAGGTAGTTAGGGCGATTTTTGTGCCAAAAACAATAATCCCCCCAGTAAATGAATCTTTTGCAGGAGGTATAATTTTTACCTCTGCATATTTACGCGGCACAAAAGAGTCAGATACGTACACAGCCATGAATTTAATCTTGCGTTTATCAAGTTCACTACGGAACTTGTTGAGGGCATTAGCTGGGAGTGCCTTTAAGATCTCGTTGCGGTTGGCTATTTCGTAAATCTGTTCGGTAGGAGTAGTAAGGAGGTCTTCCATCAGCGCTCTAATCCCTTGCACGCCCTCAAAGTACTTAACCGTTGGTCGATCCCCGGCTTGCAAAAGCTTGAGTTCATCCAATGACCCCTGTAAGTCTCGTAATGTAGCCTGCATGCTGTCGATATTGCCATGCACGTAGGTGGTCAGACGTTCAGGAGATTCCGCCGCGAAATACTGTTTTTTCCCTTTAGTAACGGAGCTCATTAACCCACCACGTGACAACTTTTGGATGACCGCATAGGTGGTTACGCGGGATACCTTAGCTTTTTTTGCAATTGCCTGCACCGGCGAAGGTCCCAACTCTAATGACGCCAAATAAACCGCGGATTCGCTCTCTGTGAACCCTAACGCCTGCAATAGTTTATTCCAGTCGGCCATGGGAGTGATTGTAGCAAGTCGCGGGAGCTTTTTCACTCGCGCAGCGCTTTTACTCCTCTGCTTTTTCGGCCTCGGCTTTGGTCTTGTGCACCGTCCCATCTTTGTGCTCGGGTGGCGCATAGACCGTGTAGAGCTTCATCTCGCCTTGGTCGGAGTTGATGATGTTGTGCTTGGTGCCAGCCGGGATTACCCCGGCACTATCCTGCGCGAGTTTGTGTTCTACCCCATTAAGCACCGCTTTGCCATGGCCAATCTCCATCCGGATGAACTGATCCACCTGGTGCGTCTCCTCTCCGATCTCCTCGCCGGGTTTGAGACTCATCAATACAAGCTGGCTGTGCTTGGCGGTATAGAGTACGCGCCTAAAGTCCGTGTTGTCTTTGGTTTCTTGCTCGATTGCGACGATGTAGCCTTTATCCATGCAAGAGTAATACCAGGCCGATTGTGTAGATATGGTGATTACTTGTCGTAGACGCGACTTCGATGAGCGATATGAATAATAAAAAGTATCGTCACTACTCCTTTTGGCTCGAGCCTAAAGATTGCTCTGTAGTCGCCGATTCTAAATCTAAACAATCCTTTGTATTTACCTGTCAGGCCCTTCGCAAAGGAGAGGGGTTGGCTGGCAGCACAGAAATAGGCAATCTTTTTGGCGATACGAACACTGGTCTCTTGATCGAGCTGTTCGAGGAATTCTAACGACTCAGACGAATAGTCCGGGATATATTTCATCGGATACCGAGTCGTTTTTCAACTTCCTCCTGAGAATAGGTACGACCGGCTTTAATGTCTTCTTCTGCACGAGCAAGCGAGAGAGCCATTTCAGCGTCAAATATCTCTGCTTTGCTAAGAGGTCTCAATTCAAAAATCGGAACATTCTTCTTAAATACCACTAGTCGCTGATTCTTTTTGAGTGCGTCTGCGGTGATCTTTGCCATATTCTGTCGCAGCTCTTTAAGGCCGATAAAACGAGAGGTCATAGGTTTTGGGCGCGGTTTCATGGTTGGTTTACTTAAGGTATTAGTGGTGTACCTTAAGTGTACACTTGGTTGGTTATTCATCAAGCTGTATCTGAACAAGCTTAGCCGCCCGCGCCGCGAGATCGAGTTCTACCGCCACAACTAAGATCGCGTAATCGTTGGTGCGCGCATACTTGGGGGCCAAGGACAGGCACGCGCGAGATAGGTGCAGCCGCTTTTTGCGATCGACGGCCTCCTCCGGGTAGCCAAAGCGGCGCGACGTCCGGGTTTTGACCTCCACAAAGATGGTTATTCCCTCTTTTTGTGCGATGAGGTCGATCTCGCCGTAACGCGTGCGCACGTTGCGGGCAACGACGGTAAATCCGCGTTCACCCAGCGCGTATGTAACCAGACTCTCCCCGATTTGGCCGAGCTGTTGGTTAGTTAGGTGCTGGTTGGGGGCCGTTTGTGCCATCCAAGCAGCCTTACACACCACTCCTTAAGACAAGATAAGAGATTGTTCATTCGGGGTGAACAACTCTGCGAAAACGTTTACTGCTCTCGCTTAAAAGCGCAGTCCTTAGCGCTTGATCGCTAGGGCGCGACGGAAACCGGCCGTCAGTCCGCCAAATCCACCGCGTTTTGCTTTTGGAGCGGCAGGTGCGGGTCGAGCGACGGCAACTTTTATAGAGGCGAGTGCTGGAACGCTCTCGGTAATTTTTTGGGCGGGTTTGACCCCGAGCTTGGCGTCTGGTTTGGCTGCTTTGAACTGCCTGTTAAAACGGAGCTTAAAGCTAAAAGCACGTGCCTTTTTAGGCTTTTGCTCCGTAACGGCCTGCTTGTCCGAGAGTTTACTCGCGGCCACCGTGACGCTCGCTAGCGTACGGGCAGATTTCTTTGCCGCCTTGGCCGCTTTGATCGCGGGTTCAACCAGAGTAGGCAAATCGACGGCCGGAATTGGATCAACGTACTTTTTAGCCTGGAGCAGCACCGAAACAGGCGTGGCACAGTACGGGCAACGCTTCCACGCGATATTCAAAATCTCGCCACACTCACAGACCGGCTTGAACTCCACGTTGCAGCTCGGGCAATGGGCAAAATCACGATCGACCACCGCAAAACACTGCGGACACTCAAACTTTTTGGCAGCCTCGATTAGCAACAAGACGTCGCGACGTTCATCCGCCCGCTCGGCAAAGGTCTGACGCGGACGCAGCACCAAATACGGTAAAAAGCCCGCAAACCCAAAGACCAACACAAAAACTGGGGCAAAAAAGCGGGCCAACGCATTATTAGTGCGCTGTTTGATGTCCCGCCCGGTCCAAACCGCCAAAATGACCGACAAGGTCACCAGATACAAGCCAAAAATCCCCGCAACTGAGCTAAAAAACCAGGGGTTGTTGACGATATTGATCAGGTTCTCCATACGGGTAAATAAAGCGAAGGGTTGCGATTACTTAAAGCGATGTCCCCTACGTTGGCCTCCGATACTCCAGCACGTAGTGAAAATCATCGAGCTTATGCTCACGTTCTAGCTGCAATCCTACAGATTTTCCCAAGTCCAGCAACTGCTGACGGGTAACCAGGTTCTCTTTGGTGGGTCCGACCATCGTGCTGGGCGTGTTGGCCTCGCACCATTCCGCTACCATCACCAATCCGCTGGGCTTGGTCACGCGCACCGCCTCCTTAAAGATCGCCTCATGATTTTTTTGCTGGCAGAGCACTTTAAAGAGCAAGGTTACGTCCGTAGCTTTATCCCGTATACCGGTTGAACCCGCGACTTCCAGGTCGGCCCAGATCGTTTGGATGTTGGGCAAGTTGTAGAGCTTGGCTTGACTCCGGATACTGGCAAGGTTGTCTTTGAGAATGTCGACCGCGTAGACCATGCCTTGCGACCCCACTTGAAGCGCTGCTGGGATGGTTAAGTAGCCTCCCCCGCAGCCGAGGTCAGCCACGACGTTGCCAGGTTTGAGATGCGCCTCTTTGAGAGCGACCTCCGGCTTAAGAAAAATCAGTTTGGGTAAGCCGTCGACTTCAAAGGGGCGACCGTTGTCTTGCGTGAGACGCTCAGCAAGTTTGCTGTCTTTTTTGGGGTCGACCTTAGCGCTTGCGGTTTTGCTGGTTGAGGTGTTCGGCCGGGAAGTAGCCATGCGTCATATAGTACTACGGGCGAGCTGGTTCTGCCTGCGTATGCTTGAGCTGAGCAAAGTAGCGCTTAGCAGCTTGAGTCTGGGGACGTTTACCGGCCTGCCAATCGCGCAACCAGCCGTAGCGCATACGATGGATCGGTAAAATACCGTGGGCCAGAATGGCCTGCTGATGCTGTTCGGTGCCGTACCCCTTGTGCTGCTGAAATCCGTACTGCGGATAGACCGGGGCAAATTTGGTCATGAGTTTGTCGCGGTACTGCTTAGCCACGATCGAGGCCGCTGCGATACATTTTGATTTTTGGTCACCATCTACGATGGCCTTGTGCTTGTAGGCAAATTGTTTGATGGGTAAGCCGTCGAGCAACACGATCTCGGGCTGCGGATTGAGTTGCCGAAGCGCCCGTAGGTACGCTAAGTGCAGCGCCTTGGTCAATCCAAGTCGGTTGATCTCTTCGATCGAGCCCTCACCAATGCCGATACTGACCGCGCAGAGTCTGATCTCGTTACGGAGCTGCTCACGCTGGGTCTCGCTCAAGTTTTTTGAGTCAAACATCGTGCCAAGACTGACCTCACGTGGGTTGCGCGGCAAAATGACGGCCGCGGCGACCACGGGCCCGGCCCAGGCGCCGCGGCCGACTTCGTCGAGTCCGGCTATAACCCGGTGGCCTTGGCGGTAGAGTTGGTTCTCCGGCCGCAGGCTCGCGCGTGCGACTTTGCGCTTTTTAACGCGAATACCGAATCGGGTCATACGCTGTAGACGGTAGCGCAGGTGGCACGACAACGGGAGAGGGACCGAGCGGGATGGGGCTGGTCGGCTTTGGGACTTGCTTTACTACCGGTCGGGTACCCCGGCCGCGCTCGCGCCGCACGGTTGAGAGAGTTTTTTCCAGATCGATGGCGAGCGCGGCGTGATTTGCCAGAGCTAGCAAAAAGTTTTGTTCGTGCATCGAGAACTCGCGCTGCTCCCGCAAGTGGATCGAGAGCACGCCGATGGTTTTACCACGGGAACGCAGTGCCACGGCGCAGAGTTGCTGGAGATTGAGCCCCTTACGCAGCTCCGGCCAGTAAAAATCCGTGTCGTGCACCAAGTTGACGATGAGGAGTCGGCGGTTCTCCCGGAGGACTTTACCGATGATGCTGCCGTCGACCGGGACGTTGACGTATTTTTTGGTGGCCGAACCATCCAACCCAAATTGCGCGGCAAGTTTAAGTTGCTCGCCATCGAGTAAGCGCAAGGTGGTGAGACGAGCGCGGGTGAGCATGGCGGCTGAGCGCACGATAAAATCCAGCATTTTGTCGAGCGAGAGGCGTGAGGAGAGGGTCGTGTTGATATCGACCAACGAGGCAAACTGGCGATTGACTCGGCCGATGTACTCGTAGGCCTCCTCGAGTTCTTTAAGACGTGTGGTCAAGTCACGATTTTGGGCGCGGAGCTGTTCTTCTAGATCTACGCGAGCGGTAACGTCCTCGAGCATCTGGACCACACCGGTGATGCGGCCGTGTTCATCCTTTACCGGAGCGAGGGTAACGTCGAGGTACTGTAGTCCGTTGCTACTCTCGTAGCGGCGGCGAGCAAAGTGGGCCGTCTCCCCCACCTGGATGGCTCGCATAAAGGCCTGGCGGAACTCATCAGCTTGGCGGTAGGCGTAGTCGTAGTAGAGGCGTTTACCAATGACCTGCTCGGCGGATTTACCGGAGATTTTTTGCTGGATGCCGTTAAAGTGTGTGATGTACCCCTGGCGATCGGTTACGAGGATTCCCACTGGGCAGCTGCCGACGACCGAGCGCACCGCTTGGATCTCTTGTGTGTACTGACTGGTGAGTTGTCTAAAGGCGTTGCGGCGGCGCTCGCCAAAGAGGAGAGCGCACTCCACTTGGAGCGTGCTAAAGACGCGGTCAAAGTAGTAGAGCGCTGGGATGGCGGGGATGGTTGGATCGGCAATCAGGGAGCGACGGATCAGCATGCCGAGCGTGTCGAGCTTGGTGAGAAGTGGCAAGAGACTGCGCTCGTGGTCGAGCACCTCGTGGTGGTTGGCGGCAAAATCCGTGACCACGTCGTGGAGACGGTTATCACGAAGGGCTGCGACAAGTTTACGAAAAGTCAGATCGAGGGCGCGGTAGGTCAGAGCGGTAAAGGCCGGGTCGGGGAGGTTGCTCGCAGTGGGGAGGTTGAGGCGCGCGCGCAGTTGCTTGACCCACTCTAAAACGAGGGTACGACGGTGTTTATCAAGATGTTGTGCACAGGCAAAACGGAGGGCGTCAAGGCTACCTGCTCCCTCCTTACCGGCGTTTTGCGCTGTATTGACCATTTTTAGCTCAGTTTGACCATAGCACGGTCGCCCGTGTTTTTTAATCTTTTCTTAAGGTTGGTACGGTATAACCGGCTCACTTAGTTATTAACTCTTAATCTATGTTTTTCTTTTCCCTACAGCGCGTCGTGGCGCCTAAAGAGCTTGCCCGTTGGCTTCCTCGGCGTAAACGTCGCACAAGCTTAAGCAGATTTAACACCGTGCGCAATTCCACTTTTAGAGCGATCACAAAGTCACTCTTGGCACTGGGCCTCGTTGCTGCCGTAGCACTGCCGACGGCCTCTCAAGCCATGGTTCAGCCGGCACAGTATTGGCTGAACGGTGGAGTTATTCGCTTGATGGGTGCTGATCGTTATGAAACGGCCGTAAGAGTCAGTGAATTTGAGTTTGGAGGACAAGGATTCGCAGATAAAATTGTGATTGCTTCGGGCGAAAACTTTCCTGATGCGTTGGTGGCAGCACCTTTAGCTGCAAAGCTACATGCTCCTCTCTTATTGACGCGCCGTGATGCTTTGCCTGAGATTACACGACGAAATCTCAAGTGGGTTTTCAATGGCAAAAAAGACACGGAGCCTGATGTGTTCGTGATCGGCGGAGAGAACGTCATCAGCCAATCGGTGATTGACGCAATCAAGGCACAAAATGCCAATATTAATGTAACTCGCATCCAGGGCAAAAATCGTTCGGAGACTTCAACAAACGTTGCCAATCAAATGGGTTGGCCAGCGGTGCAACGAGTTGCGATCGTAAATGGAACAAAATTTGCTGATGCAGTAATAGCGTCGGCGCCCGCGAGTGATAAGGCGGTTGATCCAAATCTAATACCAATTCTACTTAACATAAGCGCGCAATCACTGGATCCGATTATTAAATCAGCTTTAGAGGATGGATTTAAAAATGGGCTTACAACCATAGATATCTTTGGAGGTGCACAGGTGTTGAACCCACTACTGGAGCAGGAAATCCGTGATCTCGCGACCAGTCACGGGGTTGCCGCAACGATTAATCGTTTTGGTGGTTTAACTCGCTATGATACGTCCGCCGAGGTAGCCGAAGCGTTCTTTAGAAATGGAGTAACTAAATCGTTTGGAATCGCCTCGGGCGAGTCATTTGCGGATGCATTAGTGGGTGGTAGGGATACGGGAGAGGCGTCTCAGTCAAACCAAGGGCAAGTCTTGTTACTCGTTAAAAAAGACCAAATCCCTAGTGCAGTGACTAATTTTCTTGAAACGTTTAAAGATCGCCTGAATTCTGGAGTTGTATACGGCGGATACGCCGCGGTCAGCGAATCCGTTAAAGAAACAGCAGAAGACTATATCGACTAGCCACTAGCACGCTAAAAAAGAACCCGCACGAAGCGGGTTCTTTTTTATATTTTGATTTTTTTATCTTTTCTTAAGCGACTTCTAATCATTTCTTAAGGAAGGAAATTTAATACTAACCGCAGGTGTAAAACGCACCTTACCAATGAGAAACGAGGTGACACGTATGTACAGGACAACGGTGCGGGTTTCGCTGATTCTTTGGTTCAATTCTATGGCACTGGCCGGGCCATTTACGCTTCCGTTCAAAAACCAGAACACGCCCCTCTGGCAGGGCTGGACGTATACCGATGGCAATTACCACGGTGCAATCGACTTTGGTTGCAGCTGCGGCACTGAAATCGTTGCCGTAGCAGATGGTTGGGCAAGCGCCTGGTACCAGCCCTATGACCCAAATGGAGGCGGTTACAGTTGGGGCGAATATGTGTTGATGTACCACCCGAGCTGTAACTGCTATACGATCTCGACTCATCTTTCTCAACAACTTGCCTCTATCCCGTATAACTTCCAAACTCAGTATCACCCTGGCGGAAGTTGGGTGTGGATCAAAGCTGGTGAGATCATTGGCTGGGCCGGGGCAACCGGGACTAGCGAGTGCCACTTACACTTTGAGATCGGCACTGATGGTCTCCCCAATACGACAAACAGGAGAGATCCGTACGGCCTCTACGCTATGGCTCCATCCTATCCGGGCTGTGGCGACAGTGGTAGTAACTACTACTATTGGAAGGATTGCCCACCAAAGGTTCCAGAAGCACAGTTTACCTGCGGCAACCCCGGACCATTTGTCGATATCGCCAAGGCGGGTGACTTTGACGGAAACGGCAAAAAAGAGCCGATCCGTTTTTACAAAGGGCCCGGTAAATGGGACGCGATGCTGAGTAACGGTACCAAGTTTTTACCGTTGAGTCAGTGGTTTTGTGGACTGGGGATCGACTCAGAGGCGCAGATGGTGGGTGACATCAACGGAGACAAGCGCACTGATCTCGTCGTGCTACAGAACAACGCTTACGGTGATATCTACGTGGCGACTTCGACTGGCGGCAAGTTCAACGACTACTACAACGCGGGCAACGGTCTGATGAAAAACATGACCAACCGTTTTGTGGGCGACGTGGATGGTAACGGTCGCGAGGACCTGATCGGCTGGGCCAACGGCAAATGGTACGTCTCCCTCGGCAACGGGTTTACCTTTGGACCGCAAGCACTGGTACGTAGCGACAATCCGGGTTCGACCAAACGCATGGTGGGAGATGTCAATGGGGACGGCAGGGTCGACTTGATCATTTTCTTTTCGTGGGGGACCTGGTGGGTGGCGCTTGGACAGTCCAACGGAACTTTCTCCAGCTTTACGGTCTGGGAAACCGGGCACGGTGTAGGTGCCTCTGACTGGTTTGTGGCCGATATCGGTGGCGACAAAAAAGCTGATGCGATCTGCTTTTGGAAAAACACTGGCACGGTCGTGGTGCACGACTCGACGGGCAGCTCCTTTGATGGAACGGACGACCCCCGTGCGATCGGGCATGGCACCAACTCCCAAAAGCAGCTCTTTGGGGACTTTACCGGCGATGGTAAAGCCGACTTTGGGTTTTGGTACGCGTCGGGTGACGACTGGCGCGTCTCCAAAAGCGATGGCTGGGGATTCTTAGTACCGACCCAGTGGTAAATCACGGTCGAACCAGACAGGCAATGGGCAGATACAAACTAATGTGTCTGCCCGATTTTTTTCATTCTGCAAAAACACACTTTGACCGACCAGCCACATCCTGCTTGAATGCGAACAGACAATTTGCCCTCGTAGTTCAATGGATTAGAACGAGCTCGTCCTAAGAGTTAGATGGAGGTTCGATTCCTTCCGAGGGCACCAAACGGCACAAAAAAGCACAAAACGCCGTACCTGCGGGATTATTGACTTTTACTTAAAAATATGCGATTATCACTTGTTCGTACTTTTGCTGTTTGAAAAAAAGGAGAACACAGCTATGGAAAGGCACCCTAATGATACCTGTCCTCATTGCAAAAAGAAGTACAAGCGTTGTGACTGCAAGGCGATCAAGACACGCCGTATCCTTACCAGCTCCGTCATCGTGGCATCGATGATCGTGATCCTGGGAATCTGGCTGAGCACGCGTCCAACACAGACTACCGCTAAGGAATCAATCTCCACAGAAAACCACATTCGACCTGCCGATCCCAACCGAGACCAAGTTCGGAGCGGCTCTCTTTACCTCAAGCAACTCGTGGAAAGCACCCCGGATGAACGTGTAAGCCGAGAACTCTTCGACTGGATCGACAGTAAAAAACTTTCGATCAATTTTCAGGAACGACCGGGAGAGGAAGGGGCATTTGCCTCAATCTCGTATGTACGCGATCTCATTACCGATCAGGACAGACCAGTACTGATGGTAGCGTACTCAGGACTTATCAGTGACACTCGTTCGACCCGTTTTAAGCAGCTGGTACTGCTGCACGAATACGTCCACGGAAAAGGCCTGTTTGCGGCGCTAAGAGGCGAACGGTCTTTGCAGCAATTCCGCGTCGTAAAGGTGTCCGACATTCCGAGCTTAAAACCAGAGGATCAGAAGCTCGTCCTGTTCGATGAGTTCGAGGCCTACACAACAGAGTGCGAAATGGCCAAACGTCTTGGCTGGAAAGGAGAGTTCGAACTGTGTGACACCTACATGACGAGCTCATATTCAGAGTTCCTTGACGCGGTCATTGCCGCAGAAAGTCATCATCCGGTAATGTCACACTTCTCGGAGTACTTCGAGCAATGGAAAAAAGAGTACCTCAACAAGTAGTAAACAGACCCGCCCCGAGAACACCACTCGGTGGCGGGATTTTTTTATTAAAACTGGACCTGCTCTCACGCCCGCGCTAAGCTCCGGGCTGCATCGGGGTGTAGCTCAGTTGGCCAGAGCGCACGGTTCGGGACCGTGAGGTCCGCGGTTCAAGTCCGCGCACCCCGACCATAAAGGGTGTATACTGAGCCAATAAGGAGCTATGGGCCCACCTAACGTTTCCGACTATGTAATCGACGTATTTCGAGACCTACTCGGGCCTCGGACGGCTGAAGCGTTTCATGAATACTACGAGCACCTCCCCGATCAAAAAATTCGGGCCTCGTTTATCAAAGTGCTGAGTGAGTACTTGGGTTCAACCGAAGCGCGCAAAGAATTAGATCATCTGGACGCCTTTATACAATCTAAAGGATCACGCCCATGAAAGGCTCGAGCTTTATTATTGGCGCCTTTTTTCTCTATATTTTTTTGGCGCTGGGCGTGTACTTCTTTGCGGGCGCAAATGATGCCGGCTTTGTGTTGCGAAATGTGTTTTACCTGGGTGCTCCGGCTATCGCTATCGCGGCTGGATCATACGCGGTCTGGTCCTACGGCATTCCTAATTCACATGCAACCTCTTTAACCTTTATCGTAGTCGGGCTGGGTCTCTGGTTTATCGGCGAGATTCTCTTTTTTAGTTTTTCATTACGCGATATTGATCCGTTTCCATCTATCGCTGATGTTTTTTACATCATCGGCTATGTACCGCTCGCGATTGGGTTCATCCGAGAGTCCCGCTCTGATTTTAACGGTGTACGGATCCGAGATCTCTTTTTATTCTTTGCCTTGCTGCTCGCGCTCTGCGTAGTGACCGGGGCAGTGAGCGTTTTTGGCGCGTACGACCCAAGCGTCGATCTTGTCTCAAACAGCATTTTGATCGGCTACGGCATGGGCGACCTCTTTTTGATTGCGACCCTGCTCCCGATTTTGATTTTTGTCAGCAAACACACCGGAGGAACCATCTCCATCCCCTGGCGCTTACTCTTTTTGGGCCTGATCGCGATTTTGGCGGCTGACTTGCTGTATTCGGTGTTCAACCAAGGATACGACGCGCGCGATGTACGCTTTTTGCGCTTGGACTTGGTTTGGATCTTTGGCTATCTCGTGTTGGCCTGTGGTTTTATCGCCATGGGACGAAGTTTGCGTCGACTCGCCCGCTTGGCAGGCCGAAGTCGCACGCGGCCCAGCAACGCAGCGGCGGTTCGTCCCTAGGGTTGGTATCGCTCATCGGCCCTGCGCTTGTAATTGAACAAAAAATCACGTACGCTCGCCTGCGCGGGCCTGTAGCTCAATTGGTAGAGCGCGCCCATGGCATGGGCGAGGTAAGGGGTTCGAACCCCCTCAGGTCCACCATCATTTGGCCGCAATCAGCTGCGGTCAATTGCCTCGGGGTGTAGCTCAGTTGGCCAGAGCGCTTGCATGGGGTGCAAGAGGTCGCTGGTTCAAGTCCAGTCACCCCGACCAGGAAATAAAAATACGCCGGTTAAGGCGCATTTTTATTTTTAGACTATCTAAAAAACTACGCGGCGGCTTCTTTTTTCCAGCCGTTTTTGATGGTGTCCATAATAGCTGCGTCATCCATCGGTTTATCGGCGTGCGCTTCAGCTAAGTGTGGCTTCACTTTTTCCATCATCATTTTCATGGCCGCATCGTCGTTGTCTGCCATGACGTCGAAGGTCATTGGCTCGTGGCCCATGCTACAGGTAAAGGTATACTTTGACATTTAAATCACCTCCTCAATGTTAAGTGTTTTTAACATAGCATGAACCGCGGCTGAACTCGATCACCGTGCGAGCGCATAGTGCACACCTTTTTTGCTAGCGCGTTGGGTCAAAAACCCTTCGCGAGTGAGTTCATCCAGAATTTCTTGGGTCAGGCCTGGAGAAAAGTCGAGAGCAACGAGCAACTCCGCATGTGAACTTGGTTTTTGGGCGAGCTGCTTGAGAATTTGGCCTCGTACCTGGCGACGCGAGCCGATAAACTTGCTTTGTTTAGTGTGGTGGCGACTGCGCCGACTGGGGTTGTCCTGCGTTTGCTTAAGCATGACCCCGTAGTCCATCAGGGCGTAGTACCAATCGCGAGCGCGCTTTTTCTCGAGGGTTTGTTGGATGTAGGGCATGAGCTGTTCATCTGACACATCTTTTTTGCCTGGAAAAAAGATATGCAAGTACACAGCCCGGATATTGGTCTCGATAAAGGCGGTAGCCCGGTTGAACGCAAAGGCACTCACCGCACAGGCCGTGGCATAACCGATGCCGGGCAGTGCATCCAGTTGCTCAATGGAGAGATCGGGTAAGTGACCCTTGTACTGGGTAATAACGATGCGCGCGATTTTTTTGAGTGCGAGAGCGCGACGATTGTACCCGAGTCCTTGCCAGGCACGTACAACGGCGGCCTGTGGCGCCGTATCGAGGGCCCGCCAACTGGAAAATTGTTTTACAAATGACTCAAACTTGACCACGACGCGCGGCGCTTGAGTCTGTTGCAACATAATCTCCGAGATCACTACACGGTAGGGTGTCGGTTTTTCTCGCCAGGGAAAGCTGCGACGGTTGCGCGCATAGTACGACCAAATCAAGCGCCTAAACGTGTTTACTTGCGCACTGGTTAGTTTGTTCAGCCGGCTATTTGTCATCCGCGTATCAGCATAGCGTCTCCAAAGGAGAACAGTCTAAATCCCCGCTTGATCGCAAATTGATAGAGATTGAGCAGCCGCTCGCGACCGACAAGAGACGCAACGAGCATCAACAAACTCGAGCGCGGCACATGAAAGTTGGTAATCAAACCGTCAACGACTGTACATTTGTAGCCCGGCCGGATAAACAACCGGGTCGTGCCATGCATGGCTCGGACTTTTTTGTTGGCGTAGGCAGATTCGAGGGTGCGGGCGACCGTTGTGCCCACCGCAATAACCGGGCGCTTTTCTTTGAGTGCTTGGTTGATGCTTTTTGCAGCCACAGCACTGATAGTAAATTCTTCCGCGTGTAATTTTCCGGACTCCCACTGTTCTTGTGTCAGCGCCGCAAAGGTACCCAAACTGACGTGTAGCGTTATCTTTGCAATCTCGATGCCACTTTTTTGTAAGCCTGTCAGAAGTCGCTTGGTAAAGTGCAATGATGCCGTGGGTGCGGCGATCGATCCAGTCGTATGCGCAAAAACCGTTTGATAGGCGCGGCGACGTTGCGCCTCGGTTAATGGTGAGTGGCGCAAGTACGGTGGCAAGGGGATCTGTCCGTGTTTTTTCTCGAGGCCGGTTAATCCGCGCACCAAAACTCGATAGCCTTCTGTGCTACGGGAGAGCACGACCGCCTCGGATGAACCACAGATTAGACGTTCACCCTTTTTGAGGGCACGATCGGCCAAGGCTACCCACTCGTTGGTACGTATGATTCGCACAAAAAGCAAACGCACTTTACCGCCGGTCGTTTTTGTAAACTCAACCCGTGCGGACACCACTTTGGTCTCGTTGATCACGAGCACGGCACCTTTTGGCAACTGTCGGCCCAAGTGCGCAAAGGTGTCGACCTCGGTTTTGCCGGTTGATCGATCGTAGACGAGAAGTTTGGCGGAGTCGCGGGGTTCGGCCGGAGTGAGCGCCACGGCGGAGCGTGGATACGCATAATCGTAGGCCCGCAGAGCCTGTTCAAACGAGAGTTGCTCGGATTTACTCATAGTGTTCCGGCCCGGATTTGATCACGTAGTTCTGCCACATAGGTGTTGAACAAAAACACGTTGTGGAAGCTCGTCAGTGAGAGTGCCGTAATCTCGCGCGCTTTAAAGAGATGGGCAATGTACGAGCGCGTGTAATTTTTGCAGACAAAACAACGACAAGTGCGGTCGATCGGACGTCGATCGCGTAAATAGGCCGACTGTTTAAAATTAATCCGTGCTCGGCGTGTAAAAGCCACTCCGTGTCGGGCGTAATGCGTCGGGACGATACAGTCAAACGTGTCGATCCCGGCCTTAATGATCGGCTTGATGTCATCCAAGTGTCCGATGCCAAGCAGGTGCCGTGGTTTTGCATCCGGCAACTCCGCTAAAACCCATTTGATCATGGCGCTCATGGTTTTTTTGTCCGCACCAAACTCTCCCCCGATTCCAAAACCATCAAATGGCAGCGCACCCAACACTCGCGCACTCTTTTGGCGCAAATCTTTATAGCGTCCACCCTGCACCACCCCAAAAAGTGCTTGGCGCGGGTCATGTTGGTCCAAACTGATCTGTGCCCAGCGGTGCGTGCGCTCCAGCGACCGCTCGGTGTAGGCATGATCAGCATTGGGCGGCGTACACTCATCAAAAGCAAAAATAATATCGGCGCCGAGCTTAGCTTGGATCCTCATAGACTCGCGTGGGCCGATAAACACCGTGCGCCCATCAACCGGCGACCTAAACAGCACGCCCTCCTCACTAATCTTGATCTCGCGCGGCCGGTCCAACTCGCCCACCGTGACCAGATGCTTAGTGCTCTGCCGTACCTCTTTACCAATAATCTTACCCACCTGGTGATCCTTGCCAAACCCCAGGCTAAAGACTTGATACCCCGCCGAGTCGGTCATGATCGGTCGCTTCCAGTGCATAAATGTGTGCAACCCCCCGGCCGCGCGGACGATTTGTTCACCCGGCTTGAGGTGCAGATGAAACGTATTGCTAATCAAAAGCTGTGTGCCGGTCACCTCGACCTGCTCGCTCCAGAGGGTCTTGAGGGTCGCCTGCGTCGCCACCGGAACCAGGGTCGGGGTCTCAACCAGGCCGTGGCTGGTCTTGAGTTGCCCCAGCCGCGCGCGGCTCTTTCGCGATCGTTTAACAATGCTAAAGTTGAACACGCATGAGATCGTACCTCAAAATCGCGGCGGCGCTAGCACTGGTTGCTCTGATCGCCGTGATTACCTACCAGTACATCCGCATAAAGCGGCTGATCGACAAGGGGCACAAGCTCTCCCAGTCGGCCCAAGCTTTTGAACGCATTGATCCACAGGCTGATTTTTCGATGCTCGTCATCGGTGATAGCGGTGCCTTTGGCGTGGGGGCTGCGACCCCGGGCGAGTCGATCATCGGTAAATTTGGCACGGCCCACCCCACCATCTCCCTAGAAAACCGCGGACATAACGGCGATCGGGTCGCGGATTTGCTTGAGACGTTTCAACCTGCGTCGGCGGCCCCGGGTAAAACGACCCAACGCTACGACCTCTTGCTGATTCAAATTGGAGGCAACGATGTGACCCACTTTACCAACCTCCAGCAGCTAGAAAAAGATCTCGGTACCTTACTCGATCGGGCCAAAATGGTCTCCGACCACGTCTACGTGTTAACCTCCGGTGACTTTGTCACAGCCCCGCTTTTTCCGTGGCCGATCAACTATCTATTTTCGTGGCGTTATCATCGCGTCCGTGACCTCTTTTTAAAAACCGTGCCTGCCCACGGCGCAACGTATGTCGATATTTTTTCCTACGAAGAGTCGCATCCTGTTTCCGGTCGCGACTGGGACTTTTATGCCGCCGATGGCTTTCATCCCAATGGCCCAGGCTACCAACCTTGGTTTGAGGCCCTTGAGTTCACCCTTAAGCAAAGTGGTTTTAGTGTCCCACGCTGACGGTTGAACCTAACGCACCAGCTCGAGGACACTCAAGGCTTGGTGTTCCAGATCAAAATTGGTAAAAACCCGCTCAACCCGTCCGCTCGGATCCAATAAAAATGCATTGGGGGCCACGCTCTGGTATGACTTGCCTTTGTAACTGCGCGAGCGCACCACCCCAAAGGCAGAACCAAGCCTACAATCGCGATCTTGTAGCATCGGATACGAGACCGAGCAGGCCGCACTAAACGCTGTATGATCCTGTATTTGATCGATCGTCACTCCAACGACCTGTACCCCGCCTTGTGCTAAGACACGGAGCTTATCGCACAGCGCTTGCCGCTCTCGACCACAGCAAGGCGTCCGATCCTTAGTAAAAAAACAGAGGAGAGTTTTACCGGATGGATACGGAACCTGCAGACGTGCCCCGGTATGATCAGTAGCGATAAACGATTGCATCTCACCCTTGTACCGTACGGTAGTATGTTTGTCTAAAGAAAAAGCCGTCTTGCTCTGCGTAAGACACAGACACAAGACGGCAAGACCGACTCAACACGTTAGCGCGGCACCGCATCGCGCTCCGCGTAGTTCTTTTGCGCGAACTCCTTGTCGCGCCTACGGCAGGCACGGACCCACTCTAGGTTCTCGGACTGTTGGTACCAGCGAACCGTTTCTCGCAGACCCTCGACCAGACTCACCCGAGGCTTCCAGCCCGGACCGAGCTGCATGAGCTTCTCGGCTGACATGGCGTAGCGGCGATCATGGCCAGGACGATCTCTGATGTGCTCGATCGGCACGGACTTACCCAGTACGTTGCAGACCGTCTCGGCCAACCACTCATTGGTGTGCGTTTGCGGGATCATGCTCGGGCCGACCAGATAGACCTCCCCGATAGACCCATGACGCATGACATGCTGTAGCGCACGAGCCCCATCCAAAACATGCAGCCAGGTGCGCTCCTGTAAGCCGTTGCCGTAGAGCTTGATCGACTCGTCCTCGAGAACACTCATGATGACGCGTGGTAAAAACTTCTCCCACTGCTGTCGTGGGCCAAAGTGATTACAGCCACGTGTAACCATCACGGGCACGTGTTCATCCGCGTAGGTCCTTGGTAAAACTTGCGTGGCATACTGATCCGCTGCAGCCTTGGACCAGGAGTAGGGACTGCTCGTGTGATACTCAGACTCCTCGGTAAAAATCCCCTGCTCGACACTGTCGCCCATGACCTCGTCGGTCGAGACGTAGACGGTGCGGATCTTAAAAAACCGCGCCGCCTCGAGTAGGTTTACCGCTCCTAGGATGTTGGGCAGGATGAACGAAGCCGGGTTGAGAATACTGCGATCGACGTGCGATTCCGCCGCCAGATGAAAGATCCCATCCGGTTTACAGTGCTCGATTGCTTCGAGCAGCTGCGTCGCATCCGCGACATCGCCAAAACAAGAGCGAAAGCGCGCGGTCTGAGAGTCAAAGGCGTAGTTGTTGTTCCAGTGCGGCAAGAGATTCCGCCGATCACCAGCATAGGTGAATTTATCGAAGACCGTAACGTGTTCGACCTCCGGATCTGCCAAAAGCAGATCAACGAGATGCGAGCCAATAAAACCAGCTCCCCCGGTGACAAGATACCGTTTACCCATTGAGCACGCTCCTTGGTGCGTATTGTGCTGTAAAGATCGATCCCTGATTGGGGAAGTTATTCAACATACGCGAGCGTGGTCGTTTTGAGAAGTCAGCTTGAGCAAAGCGCAAAAAACCACTACGCTCCTTTTGATGGGTCACCCAGAGGAGGCCCAGCGTGGGCCTGTAGCTCAGTGGTAGAGCACGTCATTCGCATTGACGGGGTCAGGGGTTCAAGTCCCCTCAGGTCCACCAGGCGGTACACTCACTCAAGCAGTTTACCGCTCCCAGGTTGCGGGCACGTAGCTCAGCTGGTTAGAGCGCACGATTCACATTCGTGAGGTCAGAGGTTCGATCCCCCTCGTGCCCACCATGGCAAATCAATAGACTCCCCCATTGGCAGAACAAATCGGCTACAATAGCCGACCATGTTGCGCAGCCGCTCAAACACAATGGGCACGATCGTCCGCTCCGTCGCTATCGTCGCCTGGGTTGCGTCGGTTGCAATCGGTACCCGCTATATTTTTGGGGATCTTAAGGTCTTTGGCGACCGGCAATATTTAGAGTACATTACCCCCTACCTAACGCTGGCGACGCTTATCCAAGCCGGCAGTATCTTTATTTTTGCAGAACAGGCCGTAAAACTGATCCGGGCACGACTGGTGGCCGTGGTGTTGCTGGTGGCCGTTTGCGGGATCGCGAGTAGTCCCGACATTTTTTTGAGTACCTGGTGGTTTGTAGTGTTGCTGCTCTGGGCCTGGTCACTAGCAACTCTGAGTCTGGTTTTTAAAGCTGATAAAACGGCGCGGAGTGTTTTTTTAGCCGCACTGATTGCGGTCGGCAGCCTAGAAGCTGTTTTGGCACTACTACAATTTACTTTGCAACATAGCCTCGGTCTCTCTTGGCTGGGAGAACCGGTAGCTACCGCCGCGACACCCGGGGTAGCAAAAGTCATTTCTAACGGAGAAAAACTCTTGCGTCCCTTTGGAACGTTTCCGCATAGCAATGTACTGGGTGGATACCTAGCTGCTGTTTTTTTGGCCTTATTAAGCCAAAAAAACAGGTTATTCAGAGCTTATCCCCTATTTTTCCAGATACTCACAGGCTTACTTGGCATCGCGCTCTTTGTTACCTACTCACGCTCGACCTGGATTGTAGCTATCCTCATTACTTTTTACTTTTTACTTACAGAAGGTGTAAAACTCTTGGCTCCCCTGGCCGTTAGTATCATTGCTACTGCCGCCCTCTTTGCACCGAGTCTACTAAATCGATTCGTTTTTTCTGAACAAGCCGAACAACTTACCATTCGCACACAGGGCCTGAGTTATGCCTGGGAAGTATATAAGGCTCATCCCCTCGGTATTGGACTGCGACAGTTTATACCCGTCTATCTATCTGGACCCGTGCGTTCACTCGTTTACAGTTACCAACCCCCGCATAACGCGCTCTTACTGGGGCTAACTGAATTTGGAATCGTAGGAGTCATACCCCTAGCATTGGCCTTTTTTAGGGTATGTCTAAAAAATGCTTCGCGAATAGGGTGGCTGATTGCCCTTGTGGTTGTGATTTTGGCCTTTTCTGATCATTACCTAATGACACTACCCCAGGGACTCGGGATCTTGGGGACGTATCTCTTACTGCCTCGTCTTCTACGTGGACGGGCTACTTGACCAGGCCACTGAGCTTAGCAAAGCGCTCCGCCAGAGAGTTCCACTCGGCCGAGTCTCCAAATCGGGCATTAAGTACAACAAATCCAACGACGATAAGGGTTAGGACACTGACTGCCCAGAGCACGTCGCGTCGGATAAAAGAAAGCATGCGAGCCTCATCGGACGATATTTTTACCACCGAGTACTCCGTCTCATTTATTCCACCAGTTATTAACTTGTCGTCCACAGGAGAACCAGCAATCCCCAGGTCATTGTGACCCTGTGGATTAGCTTTCTTGTGTCTTTTTTTAGCTCTATTTCTCATACTATATAATACTTTAACACTTTTGTCAACTAGGCGTGTTTACTCCGTTTCCCAAACCAAACGAATCTCACTACAATAACTAGATTCTACCTTTTACTTACCGCAATGAGAAACCGACAAGAAGATACTAATGACATCCCGCTAGAAACAACACGAGCAGCCGAGACCATCGTGGGGACATCTCTCAAGATAGAGGGTGATCTCAAAAGCGACGGTGATATTAGGATCGATGGCGAAGTCGTTGGTAGCGTGACTACCAAAGGCGATGTCCATATCGGACCACAGGCTGCGGTAACAGCGACGGTCATGGCGGCTAACGCATTTGTCGCGGGACGAGTGGCGGGGGACATCGTGGCACAAAAACGCATTGCCCTAGAGTCGACGGCCCGTGTTAAAGGCAATCTTACCTCGCAGGAGCTCTCTATTGCGCAAGGTGCGCAGTTTAATGGTGCTAGCACCATGGCAGGCCAAGAGGCGAGTAGGGAAGCGACCATAAAAAAGGTGAGTCGCCCTGCAGCACTGGTCTCGGTCTAGGTGTACTACTACGTTTACGACTCGCAAGCACTCGCGCGCGAGGCACAACGTATTACGACCAAGGTAGAAACACAGATTAATAATCTGGGGTTAAGCGGCGAGCGGGGACAGGTCTCAGCACTCCGAAGCATCGAAGATTTAGTACGCGATGCGGCCCGCAAAAAGTACAGCCCGATTATTACGGTGGGGGAGGATGCCAGTTTTAACGCCGCCCTCAATGCCATCGCTCGCACCAAAAGTAGCGTGCCACTCGGGTACATTCCGCTCGGTGAGCAGCAACCGATGGCGCAGCTCCTCGGTGTGGATCCTGAGAGCGCCGTGGTCTCGCTCTCACGTCGCATTATTCGTTGGGTACCCTTGGCGCAGGCCGGTAAGGCCTACTTTTTGTCTTTTGTACGCTTTGTTCTGCCAGAGGCGCCCGCTAAAAAAACGTTTTTAGAGCGGATCTTTAGTAAGCGCGAGGATTCTTTTTTGGCAGAACTTACCCTGGATGACTCGCTCAAAGCGCGTGTGCAAGCGCAGGGTCTGACGGTGCACTTTAATCCCGAGCGCAAAAAATTACGGGTAGAAATTCAGGGGGGAATTACACGCGGGCGCAAAGCGCAACCGGATCTAAGTGTGGTGTGGGCAAAAAAAATTAGACTCGCCGGCACCCCGCAGTTGGCCTGTTTGATCGATGGTCGACCGGTCACGCGCACCCCCATTACGATCGCGGTGAGTGACGTGCAGGTGCCCATTATCGTGGGCCGCACCCGCGCCTTTGTGTAGCTCCGACGGTAGACAATTGGCTCAACCTACAGTAGAGTCGCGGTATGTGGCATCTCTTTTGGGACACGGTTGGGTTTATCGCAGACACGGTTAAACGGCCGGTAAAAATTGTGCTGTTTGCACTGCTCCTCTTGATCGTGTTTTTCTTTTTTGGACTCAACGCTAGCTTTTATTTTGCGGGCCTGCTCTTTTGGATCGCAGTTTTATTCTTTGTGATCGCCAACATCGTGGTGCGGATTAGACGAGCCCGCACACAGGCTAAGACTGCCGCAGTCGCCCCGCTTACCTCTGACGATCAAGCTGATATCGCGGAGTTTCAGGAGGCCATGCAGCGGCAACCGTCGGTTCAGCCGACAACCCCCTCGGTCCGTAAGGCCGCTCCACCGCCCAACTTGCCCAGTGCCTAAGTCGCTGGACGAGAGCGCTGACCGCCTGAGCGGGCCTAGGCTAATTGACAACGCGCTCCAAAAAGCGCAGAGTTTCTGGTTGATCACATGAACATCGCGGACCTCTCCAAGCGCACCAACCTTAGTAAAGACGAAATCCGACGGATTATCGTCAAGTTGCGTTTGCCTGTCCCAGAGCGCGCCAAAAAAATCGAGAACAAATGGGCCGAGCGTATCGAGCAGTTTCTTAGCGAACGAAGCCAGCGCCGCAGTGCTACGAGTGCCCCCAAGCAAGTGACTAAGACCATCACGATCCCTGCGCGCGTGACCGTCAAACGCTTTGCCGAACTACTCGACAAACCCGTCACGGCCGTCATTACCGAGCTTTTGCGCAACGGCATCGTGGCCAACCTCAACGAGTCGATCGATTTTGAGACCGCCGCGATCATCTCGGAAGACCTCGGCGTAAAAGTTGAGCGGGGTTCGAGCACGGCAGCGGATACCCAGACCAAACTTACACCTCAACAACTGGCTGAACTCCTCAAAGAAAAAAATCCTAAAGAGCTTAAAGCCCGGCCCCCCATTGTGGTGGTGATCGGTCACGTCGACCACGGTAAAACTACGCTACTCGATGCGATCCGGGAGAGCAACGTCGCGGCTGGTGAGGCCGGAGGCATTACCCAGCACATCAGCTCTTACCAAGTAGTCAAAAAGGGTAAAAAAATCACCTTTTTAGATACACCAGGACACGAGGCTTTTAGTGCCATGCGTCAACGCGGTACCGCCATCACGGATGTAGCGATCTTAGTGGTAGCCGCTAACGATGGCGTCAAACCGCAGACGGTCGAGGCGGTCAACTTTGCCAAAGCTGCCAAGATCCCCATCATTGTGGCCATCAACAAGATCGATCTACCTGATGCCAATCCAGATAAAGTCAAAAAAGAGCTTTCGGAAATCGGGATCCTGACCGAAGAGTGGGGTGGTGACACGGTCGCCGTCGAGGTCTCCGCTAAAAAACGGCAGAACATCGACAAACTCCTCGACATGGTCTTACTCGTGAGCGAAGTGCAAGAGCTCAAAGCTAACCCGCATCGCCCGGCCATCGGGACGGTAGTGGAGTCGCACGTCGATAAACAGGCTGGTCCCGTCGCAACCGTTTTAATTTTGACCGGTACCCTCAACACGGGTGACCACATTACGGTGGGTTCGACCCACGGGGCGGTTCGGCAACTACAAAATTATCGGGGCGAAAAACTCCAACGGGCCCTACCAGCCGATCCAGTCTTAGTCTTTGGTCTCAACCAAGCCCCCGAGGCGGGTGAGGTCTTGATGGTCGAGTCCAGCAAACGTGTGGCCAAAGAAAAAGTAAAAGAACTTCAGCAGCTAGAAAAAGTTCGACGCCTCTCGCGTCAAGCCGAAGAGCGCGCTATCGAAAAAGACGAGAATGTGCACAAGCTCCCCGTCATTATTAAGGCGGATGTACAGGGATCGCTCGAGGCTATCACCGAGACTCTCAAAACTCTTGGCACTAAGGAGGTTGTGGTGGCCTTGGTTCGGACTGGAGTCGGTGATGTAACGGAGTCGGATGTTATGACAGCTCAATCGACCAAGGCGCTCATCTTGGCCTTTAACGTCAAGGTGGCTCCCGTCGCCAAACGCATTGCCGAAAAAGAAAAAGTTGAAGTCAAAACGTATCGCGTCATTTACGATTTGATCGAGGAGACCAAACGACGCATGGCACTCTTACTTCCCAAAGAGACGATCCGCACGGACCTGGGTAAGCTGCGCCTACTGGCAATCTTCCGCACGGGTAAAGGCAGCATGATCGCGGGTGGCAAAGTAATTAGTGGCGAAGCGGTGCGTGGCGCCTCGATCGAGGTCTTTCGCAACGACGAGCTAATTGGAAAAGGCAAACTCTCCGACCTCCAAAGCAACAAAAAACGCGCCGAGACGGTTGCCACCGGTCAAGAGTGCGGCTTGTCCTACACCGGCCAGGTCAAACTGCGGGTCAACGACGTACTGGCCTTTTACAAAGAAGAACAGCGGACCCGGACCTTGTAACGTCGCCCAAGACAGGCTAGGCTGCAACGTTTTATGAGCACACGGGTCAACAAAATTAATACGCTTTTGGCCAAACGCTTTGCTGAGCTCTTGCGTAGCGAAGTCGAGTTTACGCGCGACGTCCTGGTGACGGTCACCCGGGCCGAGACCTCCATAGACTTGCGCTACGCCACGATTTACCTGAGTGTTCTGCCTGCCTTTAAAGCCCCGAGCACGTTGGCAAAAGCGCAGCGTCACTTGC
Organism: Candidatus Anderseniibacteriota bacterium; assembly: GCA_046350855.1. Taxonomy (GTDB): domain Bacteria; phylum Patescibacteriota; class JAUYIX01; order JAUYIX01; family JAUYIX01; genus JAUYIX01. The sequence continues at coordinate 101,141 of JAXLZM010000003.1, forward strand.
CGCACCTGCAGCATCTCCTTAATCGAGAGTTGGTTTTGCGCCATCGACCTAAGCTACGGGTGGCGCTCGACAAGGGTGAACAGCACGCCAGCCAAATCGAACAAATCTTAGCCAAAGAAAAACGTTTTGGTCCGCGCCGACATGACTAACGAGACCCGCCCCGCACCCGTGACTATCCCACGTAAAGCCGAGAGTGCTCTGCCACCCGCCCAGCCGATCTCGGTCGAACGGCTGTACCGCTTGGTGCGTGAGAGCAAACGCGTTCTGCTCTTAGCGGGACAACCCATCGATGGCGACAGCCTAGCCTCGGCCTTGGCTCTACGACGCATTATCCAACACCTCGGCATCGAGGCCGACGTGGCCTGCGGTGCCCGCGTCCCGCGCGGGCTGGAATTTTTAGATGGTAGCCAAACGGTTCTCCTGCAGCCAGATTTTTTGCGCTACGACCTGATCATTATTTTAGATTGTGGCGAACTCAAGCAGACCGGTTTTTTGGAGCAACTGGTGCGCGTCATCCAAAGCCGCGACCTGGCCCGCGTCGTCAACGTCGACCACCACCTCCAGCAACCCGCCTATGGCCATTACTGTTTAATCGACCATAGCGTCTCGGCCACCGGCGTCCTGGTCTATCGCATGCTGACCACCTGGCAAAATCTCGGCCTACCCGCCCACCCCAGCGGTAGTCTGGAGTTACTGGATCTGCCTACCGCGGAGGCCCTCCTCACGACGCTCTACAATGACACCGGTAGTTTTCAACATAGCAACACCACGGCCGAGGCGCTGCGCATGGCGGCGGCCTGTGTACGAGCCGGCGCGGATGCCAGTCACGTCGCCCACAAACTCTACCGCGACAAACCGCGCAAGGTGCTTAACTTGTGGGGCCGTGCCCTCGAGCGTCTCGAGCTCCATCCCGAGAGCAACATGTCGGTCTCGTTTATTACGCACGAGGATTTACAAGAGTTGGGAGTTGAACCAGAAGAAGCCAAAGGCATCGTGAGCGTGCTGAGCTACGTACCAGAATCAAAGTTTGCCCTACTCCTCTCAGAGGACGGACCCAACATCGTTAAGGGCAGCCTGCGTTCGGATGAGGGCAAAGGCATGGATGTCTCTCGCATCGCGCGGGTCTTGGGCGGCGGGGGACACCGTTTAGCCAGCGGGTTCAAACTGACGGGACGACTGGAGCGCCAGGGCAAAACCTATCGTGTAGTATAAGGACATGGAGCACGTGGCCGGTCTGGGCGTACAACTTGAGGCACTACGGGAGCGGGGACAGCTGTACCTGGAGAGTCTCAACTTGCGCGACCACCCCTTTGCGGTGATCGACATTTTAGTGGTGGCGATTATTTTATACTGGGCCTACCGTTTTTTTAGAGGAACCCGCGCCGCCACCATCATGTGGGGCATCATTTTGGTAGGGATCGTCTTTGTCTTGGGTCGCCTCTTGCAGTTGGACGCGCTCAACTGGTTACTGCGCGTCTCGATCCCAGCTTTGTTGGTGGCGATTCCGGTAGTGTTTCAGCCAGAACTCCGCCGCGCCCTCGAGCGTCTCGGGCGCGGACAACCCTGGCGCGGGCGCGTTCTCAACACCCGTCGTCAAGGAACCGCCCTTGCCAACGAGATCTACCAAGCCATCGTGACCCTCGCCAAAACTAAAACCGGAGCTCTGTTGGTCGTGGCCCGCCGTACCGGTCTGGACGAACACATCGACTCCGGTCAACGCCTAGACGCCACGCTCTCGACCGCGCTCCTGCTCAACATTTTTTTCCCTAACAGTCCGCTGCACGACGGCGCGGTCGTCTTACGCGCGGGCAAAATTGTGGCGGCCGGTGTGACCTTACCCCTCTCGGATGCGGTCGAGACGTATCAACTGGGCACGAGGCACAAAGCTGCCCTCGGCATTACCGAGACGAGTGACGCCCTCGCCATCGTAGTGAGCGAGGAGCGCGGCACCATCTCGATCGCCTTTAACGGCAAACTCAGCCAGGACAGTGGGCTTGAGCGCTTGTTAGAAGTGTTACAGGCCGCGCTCACCAGCGATACCTCGCGCGAGATCAAAAAAGCACTCGGACAAAAGGAGACGCCCTGATGCCGCAACGTCTCTCACAACCAGCCCGCCTGGCTCACATCATTTTTGATAACTGGCTGGCTAAAATCATCGCGATTCTCCTGGCCTTTGGCTTGTGGGCTTTTGTGGTCAACACCGGGTATCGCAGCGCGGTTCTGCCAGAGAGTATCCCGGTGACCGTCCGGGATGTCCCACAAACCTTGGCAGTAGCTTCGGAGTTGCCCAACGTCCAGGTAGAGGTTTTTGCGCCGACGGCGTCTTTTCAAAGGCTCAAAGCGGCCGATTTGCAGGCATTTGTTAACGGCGCGGGGTTGACTGCCGGAACCCATACCGTCGAGATCAAAGTCTTTGCGGATGATCCAAACGTCCGGATTCTCTCCGTCACCCCGGCGGTCTTGGAGTTGACCCTCGAGAAAAAAACTACTGACACGTTTGATCTCAAACTCGAGACGGACGGTAGTTTGGGTCAAGGCTACGTGGCCGACAAGGCCGAACTCTCCCCCGACAAGGTCGAGGTCACGGGTGCCAGCAGCGTCATCGCCCAGATCGACCAGGTTGTGGTGCGTCTGCCCCTCAACGGCGAGACCAGCACGGTCGAGCGCACCCTCACCCCGGTCGCTTTTGATAAAGATCGTCAGGAGATCACCAACCTGAGCTTTGAACCGGCCACCGTCGACGTAAAAGTGCCGGTGATTCAGGCTGAGGACGCCAAGTCGGTCGGCATCAAAGTCGAGACCACGGGAGAGCCGGCCGAAGGCTTTTTTGTCGGCACAATCACGACCGACCCGAGCACCGCCACCGCCCAAGGCAGTAGCAAAGCCTTGCGCGACATCACCACGCTCTCGACCGAGCCGATCGATCTCTCCGGCGCCACCGAAAAAATCGAGCGCACCGTTAAGTTAGATACGCCCGATAACGTGCGGGCCGAACCCGCCAGCATCAAAGTGACCATCGAGATCCGAGCGGGCAGCTTGACCCGGCGGGTCAGCGCCTCGGTCACGACCAGTAACGTCGAGAGTGGCCTCAGTGCGAGTGTCTCCCCCAACAAAATCGAATTAATCCTAACCGGCCCAGCCGACAAGGTGCGAGCCGCGGCCGCCAACGCCCTGACCGTCACGATCGACATGAGTGGCAAAGACCAAGGTGACTACGGCACGACCTTGCTACGCAGCATGCTCAACCTCGACTCGGCCATCGAGGTGGAGTTCAACCCACGACAAGTGACCGTGACTCTCGACTAACTGGACGGCCGTGCCTGTACTTGACCGTATACGTTCCCTGCCCCTCAGTACGCGCCGCACTCTGACCGGCGTGATCGCGATTGGACTAGCGGCAGTTGCCTTTGGAGTGTGGCTTAGTTTTGATTTGAGTAGCTCAGGGTCACCCAGTGGGCTGCACGCCATCGGACAGGGGGCGGACTCGGTAGCGCAGCTGGTGCAAAAACAGACCGACAAATATGCCGAGACCAAAAAGCAGTTACAGGACAACCTCGACCAGACACTCAAATCCTCCGCCCTCGTTTTACCTGAGTCGCTCTCCAACGTACGGGAGGAGCCAGATGGTGTGCTGTTTTTACAGTATGAACACCGCCAAAACGGCACCAAAACCGTGCTGGAGGACGTAACATTTTATCCTTCGTACACCTTGGTGCGCGCGACGATTACTAATGAGAGCGAAACCGAGCAACATATCGACACCGGACACGGGAGCGTGCTCGAGCAACAGGCCGAGGTCGCGCGCCTCGCGCTGCAACCGATTTTTCAGAGTGGGACACCGGTAACTCTCAAGGCTGGCGAGTCGGTTCAGGCTCAGATTTTATTTGGCCCAGTCAACGGTCGCTTGCCCTTTGAGGTTGTGATCGGTGACTACGCGCTCGCCGACACCGATCAAGGCACTGCCGACCAAACCTGGGCGGCGCATTTCTCGGTTGATCCCAGCAAGATCGTCGAGCAAAAACCCTAGACAGTACTACCAAAAACTGATAGTCTAAACACAGTGTAGACGCGCCCTAGAGCGCGTTTTACGCCACTTTAGACCATGGCTAAAACCATTCAAAAACCACCTAAAGGACCCAGCGGCCCGACCGGTAAAACGCCGGTATCTTCCGCGATTGGCACCGTGCTCCCACGCAGCATCACCAACGAGATGCAGGAGTCGTACTTGGACTACGCTATGAGCGTGATCGTGGCACGCGCGCTGCCCGATGTGCGCGATGGACTCAAGCCCGTCCACCGCCGCATCCTCTACGCCATGTCGCAGCTCGGGCTCAACTCGCGCGCTAAGTTCCGCAAGTCAGCTACGGTGGTTGGAGAAGTGCTTGGTAAATTTCACCCGCACGGTGACGTGGCGGTCTATGACGCCATGGTCCGTCTCGCACAAGATTTCTCCGTGCGCTACCCGCTCGTCCAAGGCCAAGGTAACTTTGGTTCACTCGACGGCGATGCCGCCGCCGCCATGCGCTATACCGAGGCCAAAATGGCGCGCATCAGCGACGAGATGCTCAATGACATCGATCGCGACACGGTCAACTTTGTCCCTAACTACGATGGCACCCACCAGGAGCCGGCGGTTCTCCCGGCGGCCGTACCGCAACTCCTCCTCAATGGATCAACCGGTATCGCGGTCGGTATGGCCACCTCGATTCCTCCGCACAACTTGGGCGAACTCATCGACGGCCTGACTCACATGATCGATCACCCGGGTGCCGCGGTCGAGGATTTGCTCGAGTTTGTTAAGGGGCCGGACTTTCCAACCGGGGGCATCGCCTACGGCGCCAAAGATATTGCTCAGGCGTACGGCACCGGTAAAGGTGGTGTGGTTGTGCGCGGCAAGACCGAGATCGTCGAGGAAAAAGAAGGCCAGTTTAAGATTCTGATCACCGAGGTGCCCTTCCAAATCAACAAGGCGACCCTGGTCGAACACATCGCCGATTTGGTGCGTGAGAAAAAGATCGAAGGTATCCGCGACGTGCGTGACGAGTCCGACAAAGAGGGCGTGCGGGTCGTGATCGAACTCAAAAAAGACAGCTACCCCAAAAAAGTACTCAACCAACTGTTCAACCTGACGGCTCTGCAGTCCAGCTTTAACTACAACATGCTCGCCTTGGTGGATGGACTCCAGCCGCGCGTCCTCACCATCAAAAACGTCTTTGAAGAATTTCTCAAATTTAGACTTGAGGTCGTTATCCGTCGCACTAAGTTTGAACTGCAAAAAGCTAAGGACCGCGCCCACATTTTAGAGGGGCTCAAAAAGGCCCTTGACCACATCGACGCGGTGATTAAGACCATTAAAGCCAGCAAGTCGCGCGAGGATGCGCACGTGCAGTTGATCAAGAAGTTCCGCCTGTCGGACAAGCAGTCCAACGCGATCTTAGACATGAAGCTCTCGACGCTCTCTGGCCTTGAGCGCAAAAAGATTGAGGATGAACTCACCGAGAAACGCAAACTCATCGCCGAGCTCGAGGCACTGCTCAAATCGCGCGCCAAGCAAAATGCCATGATCAAAAAAGAGTTACTGGCCGTGCGCGAGCGCTACGCAGACGAGCGTCGCACCAAGATCGTAAAGACCGCCGTGGGTGACTTTGAGGACGTTGACCTGATCCCCGACGAGGACGCCATTATTACCATCACGCGCAGTGGCTACATCAAGCGTCTCAAGCCCGAGGTCTACCGCGCCCAGCGCCGTGGCGGGGTCGGTATCAAAGGTGCCGAGGTCAAAGAAGAAGACATCGTTAAGCATTTCTTTAAAACCACCACGCTGGCCAAGCTGCTCTTCTTTACCTCGAGCGGTCGTGTCTTCCAGATTCAGGCCTACGAGATTCCTGAGACCAGCCGGGTCGCTAAGGGCCAAAACATCGCTAACTTTTTGCAGCTCGGTTCTGCCGAGACGGTCTCGGCCGTGATCGATTTGGCCAACGCCGCCCCGACCGACTATCTCACCATGATCACGCGCAAGGGCACGGTCAAAAAGTCTTCGCTGGCGGACTTTGCCAACGTGCGTCGCTCAGGCCTCATCGCCATCAAGCTGCGCCCCGGGGATGAACTCGGTTGGGTCCGTCGCACCAGTGGCAAAGACGAGATCTTGGTCGTGACCGAGCAGGGCCAAGCCATCCGTTTTGCCGAAGCCGACGCCCGACCGATGGGTCGGGCAGCCTCGGGTGTCCGCGCCATCCGGCTCAAGGGTACCGATCAAGTGGTAGGTGCCGATGCGGTCTCCGCCGCCGCGGCCAAAGATACAACGGCCTCGGTCTTGGCGGTCATGAGCAATGGCTACGGTAAACGCACCCTGATTAGCGAGTACAAAGTGCAAGGCCGCGGCGGCTCCGGAATCCTCACCGCTAAGATCACCAAAAAAACTGGTCCGCTCGTCGCGATGCGCCTCTTGAGCGGCGAACTCCTCAAGCACGACTATGTCCTCATCTCCAAAAAAGGCATTGTGATCCGCGCCCCACTCACCAGCGTGTCCGAGCTAGGCCGTTCGACCCAAGGGGTACGCCTGATGAGCCTGCGAGCGGGTGACTCGGTTGCATCAATCGCGATAGTCTAGTAGTCTCTGCAGACTAAACTACAGATCCATGGCCCTACCCGGTAAACGACATCCTCGAGCCCTCACCCATATGCGCCGCAGCGCATGGATGAGCCGCCTCAAACCAGCCCAACTGGTTAAGTGCTCCAAGTGCGCGACCCCCAAGTTGCCGCACGTGGCCTGCCATGTCTGTGGCACCTACAAGGGTGAACAAGTCCTCGACGTCAAACACAAAGTCACTCGGAGCGAGCGCCGGGCCGCTGCTAAAGCTGCTGCCGCGCGTGAGCACGACCATACGACGGACAAAAAATCCGATCAAAAAAAGTCCGAGAAAAAATAGTTTAGCTCGGATTAGCTGATTAAAAACGCACGAGCGAGGGGGCCACAGGCTTGACAAAGTGGCTTTTTTGCGGTAGGATAGCTGTACTTCCATGAAAAAACTTTCCATCGCCGCGCTCATCATCAGCCTCGTCGCTTTGATCATCTCGATTTACGTCTGGACGGGGGGCTTTGGTAGTGCGGGCACCGCGGTTGGTGTACCAATCTCGAGCAACAACACAACCGGTGGTGGAGGGGGCAAAGGTGGCGGCACCGGTGGCCAAGAAACCTTTACGCAACAGCAACAAGTCATCTTGGGGCGCCGAGGTCAGTTGGCGACGTTTATCGTTAGGACTTTGAGGGCACCGAGTCAGCAGGTTCTTAAAATAACCGCCCAAGAAGTAACGTACGCCGGAGGAGCCAACACGGTCGTGGCCGGACTGTACATCAGCAACATCGAAGTCTTAAGTGGCGCAACTGCAACGGCCACGCAACTCAATGCGATTACGCAACCAACGAGCTCTGCCCAAAATGCCGCCTATCTCAGCAGTCTAGATGCGATTGCAAATAGCCTAGACCTGGTGGCTGCAAAGACGACCATTGCTCAAACGTTTGTACCGATCGCAGGGGACAACTCCAACTCCACGCGCGTAAACTTGTGGGTCGTCGACAACGCCACTCAGGTGGTGGGCATCACACAGGCCAGCGGTATCAGCGCCGTCAAAGATTTGATGCGCCGCATGCCGGTCAAGTTGCCACCAGACTAGCTGCCCAGCAGGGCTTTTTAGGCGGTTCTACCGGCCTTGATTTTTTGGCTGGTTTTGGCATAGTTGGGCCAGCAGATTTGTACCCTTTTATGGCTAACCGTCACCTCGCTCGAACCATCGCCTTGCAGTCCCTCTACGAGTGGGACTTCAATAAAAAGCCAGCGGACGCACTCGACAAGATTGTCGCGCACAATGTTGCCGAGTTTGCCCCAGGGCTTAAAGATGATTCGTTTGCGCACGAACTCGTGCGTGGAGTGATCGGACACCAAGCCGAGATTGACGCCAAGATCGTCAAGACCGCGCCGGAGTGGCCGCTCGACCAGATCACGACCGTCGACCGCAACATTTTGCGCATCGGAATTTTTGAGTTGCAGTTCGACCCGAGCATCCCTCCCAAAGTTGCGATCAACGAGGCGATTGAACTCGCCAAAACGTTTGGCGGGGAGTCGTCCGGTCGGTTTGTAAACGGCGTGCTCGGCACGCTGTACCGACAGCTGGGTGGTGAAGAAAAAGACCCCATGACCGCCGAGAAAATGGCCGAGCATAAAAAAGCACTCGAGGAGGCCCGGGCTAAAGGACTCGCCAAGCCAGCCGTTCCCTTGCCTAAAAAACAAGTTGAACCCACTCAGTCGGAGGCCGCGAGTAAACCCAAGTCAAAAGTTCAGCCAAAAAAGCGTACTAAGTCTGCTCGTTCTAAAAAGTAATCACGAGCAGCATGCCAGAACCAACTAAAGATTTTAGAGATCTCGAGAAAAAACTCCAGATCACTTTTAAAAACCAAGCCCTGCTACGACAGGCCTTGGTGCACCGCTCTTACCTCAACGAAAATCCCGACTTTGAGCTCGAACACAACGAGCGTCTGGAATTTTTAGGTGACGCCGTAATGGAACTAGTCGTGACCGAGCACCTCTACCGCACCTACCCCAATCCAGAAGGGGACCTAACCAACTGGCGCAGCGCTTTGGTTAATTCGCGCATGATCGCCCAGATCGCCCGCCGCCTGGGCTTTGAGGACTTTTTGTTTTTGTCGCGTGGGGAGGCTAAGGACACCGGACGTGCCCGCGACTACATCTTGGGCAACTCCTTTGAGGCTGTGACCGGAGCGATCTTTTTGGATCAGGGGTTTGCGGCGGCCGAGGAGTTCATCCAGCGGGAGCTGCTCAAGGAGCTGCCCGCCATCCTCAAAAACAAAACCTACATGGACCCCAAATCCAAACTGCAAGAAAAAGCTCAAGAACTCGAGCATGTGACGCCGCAGTACAAAGTGATCGAATCCTTTGGGCCCGATCACGACAAGCGCTTTAAGGTGGGGGTCTACATCGACAGCGAGTTAGCCGGGGTCGGGGAGGGGACATCCAAACAAAATGCCCAACTCGATGCTGCCACCGACGCGCTGCGCAAACGCGGCTGGGAGTAAACACGGCAAAAAGAAAAAGGCCAAGTGGTGAGAACCCACTTGGCCAGGTTAGCGACGTTGCCTCCAACCCGAGAGACTGAGACTGTGCTGCTCTGCCATCTCAGGTAGCACCTGCGTCGCGCCCAGTAACGGAAACGGCACTCGGGGCAACTGGGTCATGAGCAAGCCCCACTTGTAGTAAGTCCCGCTCGGAGAGACTTTGGTGCAACTCGCTCCTACCGGACACTTACTGCAGACATCGTGGTAGTTGCGTGGCCAGAGTCTTGCATCTTGGGCAAGTTGTTCTGGCAGAACATATGTGGCCCCCTTGCTGCTCGTCTTATTGCCTGGGTTGAGCATGCAGAGTTCCCGACTCAAGACCCAGAGGGCCGGATTGACCGCTAAATGCGAGAGATCGTGCTTGACCAAGAACGTCTGTGACCAGCAGGCGATCTCGTCCATGATGCCTTCGTTGATACGGACCGCAACTTTGCCGTGCATCCAACCGGGATACTTAGGCTTGTTAGGGATTGGCAGCGCCTTGGAGAACTCAACACAACCGGTCGCGGTTAGCACACGCAAGGCATGGAAGTCCACCGGAACAGGTGCCGGAAAGAAAGGTGCTAGTCCCCGCTCCTGCAGCCAAATTACCAGTAGCGAAAAGATCTTACGGCGCATCCCGTAAAACCCAGCCTTAGGCGCACGATAGTAGTCCACCCGTCTAAAGGCCTCCTCAAACTCAGTCACGCCCCAAAAGACGTTACGGACGTCGCCGCCCCAATGGTTCACCAGGGAGTGGGCGTTGCTGTACCAACTCTGACTAAGCTCATCAAACCTATAGCCCTTGACCTCCTCCTCAAGCTTGGCCAAGAGCTGCACCCGAGTCAGTTGCTTGTTGCGCTGGATGTGGCCGTTGCCTTTGGCCTGCGTCGGACAGACCTCGCTCTCACCAAACAGTCCCGGTTGAGCGTCGGTCGTCTCGGCCGCCTGCAGTAGTCGCGCGATCACGCCATCTCGCAGGGTTTTTTCGATCCGTTCTGCCGGCCAATCGGTGATGATCCGTTCCGGGATGAACATCTCGCGGGCCGCTGGATCCTCAAAGAGGGAGAGGAGGAGGCGCATGGGTACCTCGGATCCCACTCCGCCCCGTTGGGTTTGGACGGTAAATAAAAACCACAGTCCGAGGAGTCGTGGATCAGTTTCCGTCGGTTTGATGCGGTCCTGCGGCAACTTGATGTTCTTAAAAACGCTGTCACGGTTTTTCCAAGCTGAGTCGAGCGTGCGAAAAACCTGCAACGCGCGCTCCTCGTTTATCTTGACGAGCTTGAATTGCATCTCGCACCTCGATTGTAGTGTGTCGAAACAAATTGGAAACGTACGCGGGCGGCACTCGCCCGATCGACCAGTGTAACGAGTTTGCGAGACGTTGCAACGTTGACAGGGCCGCTCAAATTGGGTCCAATTGGCGCATGCAAGCGGATTGGCTATTTTGGGTCGGCGCGATCGTAGCGATTTTGCTCGTCCTTGTGGGTCTGGTTGGCTCACTCATCCCAGTTCTGCCCGGTACGCCACTTATTTTTGTGGGAGCGCTGATTTACGGCTGGGTTACGGATTTTAGGGAGATCAACCTGTCCGTCTTAATCGCGCTGGGGGTGATCGCGGTGATCTCGACGGTGTTAGGTTATTTGGCCTCTGCCGTTGGTTCCAAAAAGTTTGGTAGTTCCAAGTGGGGCATCGCGGGTGCCACGCTCGGCTCGATCGTGGGTATTTTTGTGGGTGGGCCCATCGGCCTCGCGATCTTTCCGTTTTTATTTGCCTTTTTGTTTGAACTCCTCGCCGCCGGCAAAAGTGTGCGTAAATCACTCCGCACCGCTTTGGGCAGTCTGATTGGGGTCTTAGGCGGGATCGTGATGCAGTTTGTGTTTGGGTTGGTAATGGTCGTGACGATTATCGTGGCGCTGCTATAATCCGCCCATGCATCTAAAGTCGCTGTCGCTAAACGGCTTTAAAAGTTTTGCGTTGCCCACCACGCTCGAGTTTACGCGTGGGGTGACGGCCATCGTTGGTCCTAATGGATCCGGTAAGAGCAATGTGGCCGATGCGGCCCGCTGGGTATTGGGCGAGATGAGCCTCAAGACTTTACGCGGCAAAAAGAGCGAGGATGTCATTTTTGCCGGCTCGCGGCTGCGGGCTGGGCATAGCATGGCCGAGGTCACGCTACTTTTTGACAACGCCGATGGGCGCTTGCCCGTGGATGCCGCCGAGGTGGCCATGACGCGCCGACTTTTTCGCTCAGGCGACAGTGAGTATGAGATCAACGGCACCCAAGTTAGATTACGTGATCTGCACGAGCTCCTCACTAAGGCCGGTTTGGGCGAACGCAGCTACGCCGTAATCGGCCAGGGCCAAGTGGACGCGATTTTGCGAGCCAGCGCCGCCGAGCGCAAAGAGTTTTTTGAAGAAGCCGCCGGGGTCAAGGAGTTCCAGAGCAAAAAAGAGCAAACCTTGCGCAAACTCGAGACCACCCGCCGCAACCTGGTCCGCGTAGATGACTTAGTTAAGGAGATTCGCCCACGCTTGGCCAGTCTCAAGCGCCAAGCGGATCGTGCCTCTTTGCGTGAGCAACTGCAAAAAGAGCTGCATACTAAAAGTCTGGTTTGGTTTGGGGCAGAACTCGCTGCGATCGACGCTGGCGCTGAGAGTGATCTCAAGCAACTAGCACAGGTTACGCGCGAGCGCGCGGCTTTTGAGCAAAAAATTGTGAGCCTCGAAAAATCGCACACCGCTGCTGAGGAGCAAGCCCTGGCTGAGGAGCGCACCCTCACCCAAAACCGTCTCTCTGAGGCTCGCCAAACCTTGAGTGAACTCGCGGCCGAACAAGCCGAGCTCAATCGACGCCAAGCTTCGCTACAAGAGCGCGAGCTCCCAGCCGATCTCTCGATGCTGCCCACCCAGATCGTCGAAAACGAAGCCCGTCTCGCACAACTCACCCGCCGCGCTGCCAGTCTCGTGCCCGAGGTGGAGAAGTTCCGCCGCGAAGTCACCCAGGCCGAGGAAGAAAGCACCACCACGGCCAACAAGGTCAAGCAACTGCGCGAAAAACTGTCCAAGGGCCACCCTAAAAAGACGCTCGACCAGCGCGAGATCGCCCAGCTCCTCAAGGAGTTGAATCGCGCCTACGATCACCTGATCGCCTCACTAAAAACGATTCAAACCCTGGATGACCTACCCGAGATTTTGCAGCTCGCTGCTAAGCCCAAGGTGCATCTTGATCAGCTCCTCACCCGCGTGGAGCGCTCCCAGCCACTCGACAGCACAACTCTCAACCAACAGCTCGACCACGTTCTCGAGTCCCGCGACGAGATTCTGGCGCAACTGGCCGGCTCACGTGAACAGCTCGCTCGCCGGGAGACCGAGCACAGTTTGCTCCAAAAACAGATCGCGCAACTGACCCGCACTATCAATGACCACAAGCGCCAAGTAACCGGCTCTAAAAAAGGTGGCGCTAAAGGCGCCAAGCAGGCCGCCCTGCAAGGTCTCAAGGACGAACTCAAAACCCTGGCTCAAAAAATCGCCGTCCAGGATGAACAAGTTCGCTCCCTAGAAAAAGAACTGGTCGATTTTGACACTCAATCCCAAACCTTACGCACCAAAAATCGCCAAGGTCTGGAGGCGGTCAAAGAGTTGCGCACCAAGCTCTCCGCCAGTATCGAAAAACAATCACTGCTCAATATCGCAAAGGGCAAGTACGACGTGCGACGTGAGGATTTACTCTCTGAGGCGCGTGATTTGCTCGGCAGTGAGGCCGCCACGACCCTCGGGCGGGGCGGTGGCCAAACCCTCGAACAAGCCAAGCGCGATACACTCAAGGCCACTCTCGAGCAACTCCGCAAAAAAGTTGACCAAGCCGGCGGCATCGACGAGACCGTTTTAACGGAATTCAAGGAGACTCAAGAGCGTTTTGATTTTTTGACGACCCAGTCGCAAGACCTGGCCAGCGCCTCTAACAAACTGCGCGAGGTTATCGAGCAACTCGACACACAAATCCACCAACGCTTTGCCAAATCGCTCGAGCAAATTAACCGGGAGTTTGACAAGGCGTTTAAAGTGCTCTTTAACGGCGGAACCGCCAAGCTCACTCCGGTACGTGCTCCCCGTAAAAAAGCTACGCCTGAGGCAGAACTAGAAGAGACCTCACCCGAAACCCAAGAAGACGAGATTACCCAAGAGGTCGAAAAACTCCGCGCCTCGGACGGTATCGTGGGTGTCGACATCAAGGCCAATCCACCGGGCAAAAAGTTGCAGGGCATCGGCATGTTGTCAGGCGGAGAAAAAGCGCTCACCTCGATCGCGCTGCTCTCAGGCATCCTGGCTACCAAGCCCTCACCGTTTGTAATCCTCGATGAAGTCGACGCCGCCCTCGATGAAGCCAACAGCCGGAGATTTGCAAAAATTGTTAAGTCGCTGGCGGGCAAAACGCAGTTCATCACGATCACCCATAACCGCGAGACTATGCGCCAAGCTGGCATCCTCTACGGCGTGACCATGCAAAAAGATGGCGTCTCTAAACTGCTCTCGGTCAAACTCGACACGGTCAAAGCCGATGGTAGCCTGGCCAAAACTACCGCGTAGCTCCACCCCCAAGCCCTTGACGTACCAGGCCTAACCTTGTAGTTTGCACCCCATGCTTTCGATTCGCCTGGCCCGTGTTGGCCGCGTCAACTTGCCGTCCTACCGCATCGTCGTGCAAGAAAAAACCCGTTCACCCCACTCAAAAGTGGTTGAGATTATTGGTTCGTACGACCCCAAGGTTGAACCCGCCAAGCTCATCACCAAAAAAGAGCGACTGGATCACTGGCTCAAAGCCGGTGCTCGTCCAACGTTGTCGTTGGCAGAACTGTTGGTCAAACAAGATTTGATCAAGCTCGAGCAGGTCCCAGAGTTGCAACACGAGCGTGCTCGCCGTGAGGCCGGCAAAAAGCGTGTGGCCGATAAGCGCACCTGGAAAGAAAAAGTTGCCAAAGAGATTAAAGCGCGCAACGAGGCTAAACAAAAAACGCAAGCCGCTCCAAAAGCAGAAGCTCCTAAAACAGAGGCTAAGCCCGCTGCGAAGCCAGAAGAGAAAAAATAAATACTCCTTAACGGTTCAGCCTGCTATATGGTAAGCGAACCGAAAAAGGATTGGGGCGACTATTACAAAGCTACACGCAACCTCCCTCCTTCCCCACTGTTGGTGAAGGCTCTTGCGTATGTGATCAAAAAAAATAAAGCCATAGACATTGGTGGTGGTGCATTAAAAGATACGCAATATCTTTTGTCGCAAGGTTTTGAAACAACGGCTATTGACCAATCGCCCCAAATGAGTGAAATGGCGAAGAGTCTACAAAGCGACATGCTGCATTTTTACGTAACAAAGTTTATAGATTTTGATTTTCCTGCCGAAACGTTCGATATAGCTTCATCGATGTATTCGCTGCCGTTTAACTTACCTAAGGAATTTAACACCGTATTCACCAATATTAAAAAGTCATTAGTTGTGAGCGGTATTTTTGTAGGAAACTTTTTTGGCACGCGTGATGACTGGCATACAAAATCAACGATGACTTTTCATGCCAGGCAACAAGTACAGGCTTTATTTGCCGACATGGAGGTTATTTTTTTCCAAGAAAAAGAGTTTGATGGCAAGACCGCTGACGGCAAGCCAAAGCACTGGCATCTGTTTAACGTCATAGCGCGTAAGAAGAAATAAGAAATAATCGTAAAACGGTTCGGCCGGGCCTGGGCGTTGACAACAACGCGTTTTTATGATAATCTGATCAAAGCTTTAGACGAGTGCGCCAACTGGTTCACCCGACAAAAGCACTAATCTATTAACCGTACCGATATGGCAGAACGATTTGCCGATCAGGAATTCGTCGAGTACGTGGTCAAATCAATCGTTGACCACCCAGACGACGTAAAGGCCGAGCGCACCATCGATGAGATGGGTGTTTTAATTACACTCAGTGTTCACCCCGAAGACATGGGGCAGATCATTGGTCGCCAAGGCCAAACCGCTAAGTCGATCCGCACGCTCCTCCGCGTGATTGGTGCAAAAAACGACGCACGCGTTAACCTCAAAGTGCTTGAGCCCGAGGGCGGCAAGCGCTCGCGCGAAATGCGCGGACCACGTCGCGATGATCGCGGCGGCGCTCCAATGGGTGACGCAATGCAAGGCCCGATGGACCAAGATATGGGTTCCATGGACAAAGGCGACAAGGGTATGCCAGAGGCAAAACCCGAGCCAAACCCGATGGACGATCTTAAGATCTAGTCCGTCTAAAAGTCTTAGACTTTTTCAAAAGCCGCCGGCCTTGTGCTGGCGGTTTTTGTTTTGCGTGCTAGGATCGCGACAGTTCGTTACGAACTACGCCGTGAGCGGGTAACCGCGTGCGGCAATCCTAGTCACAGATGAGGTGTGCGATGTCAAAAGACGTGAGCCCCATCAGCGTGTATCAGGCCAGCGAATTCATGCGCAAGTTCGCGGAAGCAGGAGGAACCTCGAAGGATCTACAGAAGATCATCGAGCGCCACAACAACGCACTCGCGCCTA
>JAXLZM010000004.1:0-84004 GCA_046350855.1 Candidatus Anderseniibacteriota bacterium
ACATCAAACCCGAGCTTGTAGTAAAACCACCAGGCGCCGACCGCAGCGATGGCTGTAAAAATGAGCAGACGGTAGCGCATGCGTAAGCCCCCGCCCCCCGGTCCAATTTTTTTGGTATTGAGAATGTCGTCGATCAGACCCACCAAGGCCGTACCGATCAAAAGCGCAAGAGGCAACCAGGTTTGTTCTCTCGTTAAAAAGTTGAGGTGTTCCTCAAAAAATTGCACGTGTGCAACCGGTCCGAGGATAAAAAAGACCAAGGCCAATACCAAGACGGTTCCCCAAATCAAGACTCCCCCACCTGTCGGTGTCCCGGCTTTGTTTTTGTGAAGCCGTGTAAAGATCGGGGTCTTGCCGCTACGAATATTCTTGGCCATCTTCCACTTGTACAAAAAGTAGGTAAGCAAGGGGGTCAAAGCAAAAGCCACCACAAAGGCGATCGCCCCCACGCTCATCGTATCGATCATGCGCGTTACCAGTTGGTCAGCCACCAAATGCACTCCCTTCTGATTTGAGGTCACCGCCACCGTTAGCTCCGACGACGGCATCAGCCCAACGGTAGGTGTCCAGTGCTGTCTCAACCAAACGTTCGGCCTCACCAAAGCGATCCGGACTATTGAGCACCACTACTGCGATTCGTTGCTGCCCGTCGCTCGCGATCAGGGCAAAGCAGGGACCGGCCTCGTCCTCGTTGCCAGTTTTAGCAAGCTCGATATCGAGGTCGGTTTGGCCAATTAACTTATCGGTCGATTTTACAAAGTAAGAACTACCGTTCTCGGTCTCCACCGTTGCGGTTGAGAGCTCGCTCAGGTCCCGGAGTCGCTGCACTTTACTAGCCTCGATCAATAAGTACGCCACCTCGCGAGCGGTCGACTCACCCCCGCGAGCATCGAGCCCCGTACTATTTACAAAGTGCGTCTTGGTCATGCCGAGACGCTCGGCTTTTTGGTTCATCCAGTCAACAAACTCGTCCTCGCTACCCGCTAAGCCATGTGCCAAGGTGAGCGCTGCGTCGTTACCCGAGGCGACCAGCAACCCCTTGAGCAACTCGCGCACGCTGATTTTTTCGCCTGGAGCAAGCCCCACCACGGTGCTGAGTTCCTCGAGGTCGTTGATCTCGCGCGGGACGCTCAGCACTTGGTCGAGCGAGTCCATCTTGTCGAGGGTCACGAGAGCGACCATCAATTTGGTGATGCTCGCAATCGGGGCGGGCTGATCTTGATTTTTACCAAACAGGACGGCGCCCGAGGAGACATCCACCACGATGGCACGGTCAGCCTGGGCAGTCAGTGTCGCGGCACTGGTAGAACTCCGTTTAACCGGCAAGGGCGCCACTGGTGGGACGGTTACGAGCGTGGTTCCGGATTGCGGCGTCAAGTGCACCTCAGGCACGTACTGCTCGGTGATACGCGTTAGACGCTCGTTAAAGTCCGCTGGCAACCGAATATCTTGCGCCAGCATGTGCAAGATCAACAAAAAATGAGCCATCGTTATTGCAGCTTGAGGATTTGTTCGGCCGGGACGTCAAAGTCTTTATCCGCCAAGGTGGCGGGTTGGCAATCGATCGAGGTGGGGTTGGCGGCCAGCACTAGATTTTCGTTAGCAAAAATGCCGCCCCGGATAGTGGCGCCGTTACCCGATGCGGTCGCGGTGGCCGACGTAAAGTTCAACTCCAAAAATTTGCTGCCCTCAAAACTGCTCAAGTAGAGGGTTTTTTGGTCAACGATAATAAAGACCATAGTCGAACCGTTAACCGGAGTCTCCTGCCGAACCTTGTTGTTTTTGACCTTAACCGTCACCACGTTTTTCTCCTGTTGGCCACCTTCGATGCGGCACTGGTAAGAGCCCTGTCCAGAGTAGACCTCCGTAAGCGGGGTGCCGGTCATGGTCGGAGCGGCACTGAGGGTTTTGCGATTGGGGTCCTCATTGGTTGGTTGAGTGGGTTTAGCCTCAACCGTGAGCCGACCCGCACCATTGGGGTTGTAGCCATTAAGCACCTCTTGTCCATCTGAGTAACCGTCTTTGTCGCTATCGGGATCAGTGGGGTTGGTGCCGTAGCGTTCCTCATCAAGTAGCTTTAGGCCGTCGTTGTCGGCGTCACTTTGCGGATCTTGCGTGGCGGTGGTGTTAGCGGTAGTGGCAGAACCGGTCTCATTAGCGGCATCAATGGTCGAGGCGGTTGGCGTGGTTGATCCGGAGAATCCGCCGCGCACCCAAGTCCAGCCGGCCAGAGCCAGCGCCGCAACTAAAACAATGACGGTGGTTACCTTCCAAAAGGTGCCTCGTTTTTTTGGGGGAGCAGCTAGATACGGTGGTGGCGCTTGCCACTGTTCGCTCATGATTGCTCCATGCTAGCACTGGCAGCACTCTTGGCAAAACGCTCCATGACTTGATTGGTGTGGAGAGCCTGGTACTGGGGCAGTTCTGCCAGCTGTGTGAGACCCAGATGACGCATAAAATCAAAGGAGAGCGAGTACTCGTAGCTGCGCGCGTCCGTGCGACTCTTTTTGCGCTCGACTAGGCCGCGCACCAGCAACGTGCGCAGCATAATGGCCGAGTTGACACCGCGGACCGTATCGATCTCGGGCTTAGGGATGGGACCGCGATAGGCAATGATGGCGAGCGTCTCGAGGGCGGCACGTGAGAGTGGACCGGTGAACTCCTCTTTAATAAAGTGCTCGACCAGCTTGCCGTGGACAGGGTTGGTGACGAGTTGCACTTTGTTGTCGGCCTGCAAAAGAGCCAGACCGCGGGGTTGGTCGGTATAGGTGTGGGCGAGCGTCTCGAGGGCCGTCTTGGTCTCGGTCGGTGTAGCGCCGACGAGTTTTGCAAGTTGCGTTAGACCCATCGGCCGTCCAGCCGCAAACAAAATGGCTTCGACCTGGGCAACTAATAGAGTAGTCTGTGGTTGGGCTGCGTCGGGCATGGCGGTAAGAATACCTTATTCTGGCAACTGCGCCGAGATCTTAATCTCACCAAAGAGTTCATCCTGGTCAACCGAGACGAGACGCTGCTTCATGAGCTCGAGCATGGCCAAAAAAGTCACGATGATCTCGGTTTTGGTGGCTTTGTCGATCAACTCGCCAAAGGACATCTTAGAGACGGTTTTGAGGTTCCGCTGGATACGAGCGAGCTTATCCTCCAGCGTCACGACCTCGCCCACCACCTCCTCATCGAGGAGCTCGGCTGAGGGCAAACTCTCAACCACACTAGTAAAGGCGGTCGCTAAGTCAGTGGCCTTGAGACCAGGCGGCGGGTAGAACACCGGGGTCACCAGGGGCTCGCGGGCTGCCGCAAAACGTTTACTGGCCAAAACACGCGCTAGAGTCTCGGCCGCCGTGCGGAATTTTTTGAGTTCGGCCAGACGTGCGGCCAGTTCCTCCGCGGTAGCCGGCTCCTCGCGTGTAGCCTCAGCTACCGGCAAAAGGGCCCGTGATTTGATCACAAGCAACTGGCTCGCGATCACCAAAAAATCGACGAGCGACTCAACGTTAACCTCTTGCAGACCGCGTACCTGCTCGACGTAATCGTCGGTGATCTTGGCCAGCGAGACCGTGGTGATATCAAGCTTGTTTTGCTCGATCAAATCGAGCAACAAATCGAGCGGCCCCTCAAACTCTTTTGTTTTTACGATATGCGCGGGCACAGCAAAACTCAGCTAGTAACTAGTTGGTGCGCTTTTTGCTAAATGATCCGATCTGCGCCTCGGCTAATTTTCTGTAGGTTGAACCCGACAGCTCCAGCGAAACCGTAAAGCTCCCAGCGTTGATGATTACTTTTTTCTCGTTGAGCAGCGCGCTATCAACATAGGTGGGCAATTTGTAGAGGCTCCCGATAGGGATCACCGCGCCGGCTTTGTCGGTCAGTTTGTTGGTAATGGTGCGCTCGGTAACGAGCTGCACTTTTTTGACCGCGGGCTGACTCTCTTTTTTATGCACAGCGTTAATCAGCTTCTTAAGTTTGCCCACATCTAGATTACGATCACCCGGGATCACTGCGATCGCTAGCTCTCGATCCAACTGTACGATCAACGTCTTAGCGATCATGCCTGGATCGACCTTGAGCGTTTGCGAAGCATCAAAAGCGGTAAAAACGGTCCGGTGTTGCAAGACGCTAAACTTGGCTTTGCGTTGGTCCAAAAACGTTTGCAGACGAGCCGGCAATTTTATCGGGGCCACTGCTGCGGCTTTTTTTGCATTTTTCTTGGACTTTTTCTTGAGAGCCATGGCCTTAGCGTTTAGTTTTCTTGATCTGGATGTGCAACTCGCGCAGCTGCTTCTCCCCAATCGCCGAAGGAGCCCCCGTCATGGGGTCGCGCGCCCGGGAGTTCATCGGGAAGGCAATGACTTCACGAATCGAAGTCTCTCCATTCAACAGTGCCACGATTCGATCAAAGCCCAGACCCACTCCCCCGTGCGGCGGAGCACCAAACTCAAACGCGCGCAGCATGTGCCCAAACTTTTCCTCGATCTCTTTTTCGGGGATCCCAATCAACTTCATCACATCGCGTTGCAGCTCGGGCTGCCAAATTCGGATCGAGCCCGAGCAGAGTTCAAACCCATTGAGCACTAAGTCATATAAGTTGGCCTTAGTCTTGAGTACCTCTGCCTCAGGGCCTTGCTTAGCCTTGAGCGCCTTAGCGATCAGCGGCACATGCTCTTTATACGGCTGGGTGAACATATGGTGCACCGGCTGGATGCGCTTTTCTTCGGCGTTCCACTCAAACATCGGAAAGTCATACACCCAAGCAAAGGCCAATACCTTTGGGTCACGCAATTTGAGTTGGTCACCCAGATGGTTACGTAGTCTGCCCAGGACGTCGCGAGCACGAGTCAACGAATCGGCCGCGAACAAGATTGCATCGCCCGGTTTAGCGCCGCTGGCTTTAGCTAGTGCCTTGAGTTCATCCTCGCTAAAGAATTTTGCAATCGGCGACTCAAAACTACCGTTACGCAGCGCGATCCAAGCCAGGCCCGGTGCGCCGAGTTGTTTGGCAAGCGTGGTGAGATCATCCATTTTTTTGCGCGAGTAGGTCGCGATTGGAGCGGCCAGTGCAATTACCGCCTCGGCCTTGGCAAAAACCGCAAACTTGGCTTTACGAGTCATTGCTGTCACATCCGAGAGCTCTAATCCAAAACGTAAATCTGGTTTATCGGTACCAAAGCGACGCATTGACTCTTGATACGGAATCCGCACAAAAGGAGAGCTCTGTAACTTGGCTGGCGAGAATTTTTTTGCGACGGCCGTGATTAGTCCTTCGACCAGCTGCAAGACGTCCTCGCGTTCGACAAACGACATCTCGAGATCTATTTGTGTATGCTCCGGAACACGGTCCGAACGTGGATCCTCGTCTCTAAATATTTTTGCAAGCTGATAGTACCGATCAAAACCTGCCACCATCAGTAACTGTTTATACTGCTGCGGTGATTGCGCCAAGGCGTAAAACTCACCCGGATAAATACGCGCCGGCACCACATAGTCGCGAGAGCCCTCGGGTGTCTCACGACCCATTACCGGCGTCTCAATCTCTAAAAAGTTTTGATCCCGCAGCCATGACCGTACAAAAAATGCAATCTCGGCGCGTGACTTAATATGTCGAGCCAATCGCTCGTGCCGCAAATCCAAGTAGCGGTAGCGCAGTCGAACATCCTCATCCAAATGTTCCGGCTCATGATCGATCTCAAAGGGTGGGGTCTTGCTCGGGTTGATAATCACACAGGTCTTAGCATCGACCTCGATCGCACCCGTGGCCAGTTTGTCATTACGCATACCCGCCGGTCGCTTAACCACCGTCCCCTCTAGGCTCAACACAAACTCGGAGCGCAATGTATCCGCGACCTTAAAATCTTTGCCAGCCGTCTTAGGGTCAAACCGAACTTGCGTCACCCCGTACCGATCACGCAAATCAATAAAAATCAGCCCGCCGTGGTCACGGCGTGCGTGGACCCAGCCGGCCAACTTTACGGATTTTCCAACGTGGGATTCGCGCAGCTCGCCACAGGTGTGGGAGCGGTATGCGCTATTGAGTACGGGTTCAGCCGCAGATTTTTTAGGCATCAAAGTAGTATCACTCGTTAGATGACCAGTTCTGCCGTTAACAGCGGCATTTACTGGGGTAACCCCATTGTGTCAGATGCAGCCTTAGGCGTCCACTTAACCGTTGCCTCTGGCAGAACCACCTGGACCCAGGTTTGGCCGGCCGTAAAATTGAGGGGTTTACCGGCGGGATCCGTGATACGCAGCGGCGCGTTTTCGTCTTTACCCTTGAGCCACTTACAAGCCTGCTCGAGTCCGTCGTGGTAGAGCGTACACTTGCCGCCCGAGGCGATGTCGTACTGTAAGTAGCCGCCATGCGGTGAGTACACAAAGTAACTATCGCGCACGACCAGCACATTTTTGGGTGCCACCACCTCGTTAGTGTTGGCGTCTTTGTGCGGCACACCCCCCTGCGCCCGCAGATAGCGGTTGGTCTCCCGATCGTAGGTGTACTCGATATTAAAATCGGGACTGCCGTACTCTACCGTGAGACTGCCACCATCCGGTCGCTTGGCGAGCGGCGCATCCTCGTCAAACTGCCAGTCCGCAAATTTTGGCGCGCGAGCGTAGTCGTAGCGCTTAAGGCCTTGTTGCATATCCTTGCCGGTTGTAAAGCCATTATGCGGTGCAGGGACACTCAGTTTGCGGTAGAACAAATCGCCGTTGGCAAACTGATCGATCTCGGCAGTGTCCGAGCCGGCCAAGCGATCTAGGGCACGTTTTTCGCCACCCCAATGGACGAGTACCGCATCAAATCCCGCCGCAATGTCGATGTAGTCGTTACGCGCGCTGCGGATCGAGCCGATCTCCTTGGGTAAAACACTTTGGAAGAGCGCCAGTAAGCGGGTGATCCCGGTGGCGGCCTCCATCTCAACCACAATGTCGGCTTGTCCGATCCCACTTTGCGGCCGCGTAATTGTGTCGCTCGAGATCATCACCGCGATGGGACGTTGCCCCGCTTGCTCTTTGGTGATTGGCAAACCGGTATAGGCCGAGGTCGCCTCAGGTCGGAGCGAGATTCCCGCGCCGTGCCCTTGGGCGTGCGCTGCCGTTCCCGCCCATTGGACCAAGAGCGCGCGGGTCACCCCGGTGGCCTGGGCCATGCTCAAAATACAAAAAATGCCGGTCCAAAGCAGCGCACGAGAGCGGGAGTCGAGTCTCATCCCGGTTAGTGTAGCAGTTCGCCCTGTAGCCGCTATGCACACAGGTTGTTAGCCATGGGCAAAAAGGCAAACCTGGTCGCCCAGGTGTACAGGGCGGAATCCGAGTGAGCCTTTTTGCCGGTAAGTGCAAAGGCTAGCTTTGCGAATTGGCCAATGTGTGACCCGTCGGTCGCACGCACTACAGAGTAGCGCCTCGCGCGCAAGCGTCAAGACGTTTGTGTGGAGATTTCACTAACTAACGACAACCGGAATCCGGCGCGGAGCACCGGTCAGGAGGCGGTACTCATGACTGAGTAACCAGTTCTTACGTTTGATGCCACCGTTGTAGCCACCAATCAGGAGTGAACCATCCTGCGGATTGGCGCCCGCTGCAACCGCTTGGGTTGGGATGACACGATGGCACGGCACGATCACCGGGATGGGGTTTTGCTTGACGGCCTGCCCGACTGCCTGGGCGCCGCCCGGACGACCAACCATACGGGCGACCTCGCCATAGGTACGGTAGTGACCAAACGGGATTCGCAGTAAGGCCACCCAGACTTTTTGCTGAAAGAGCGTGGATGGTTTTTTGCGATCCGTCAGGCTCAAATCGAGCGGGACGTTAAAGATGCGACGCTTACCGGCAAAGTATTCTTGCAGTTGCACCCGGGCCTCCTCGGCATAAATCGAAGCCTGCTTAAAGACCGGCCGCTTGGAGACACGCACCGGCCAGGTCACATAGCGGACTCGCGCCAAGCCACGTAGGCTCGCGGCAATCTCGAGTTCTCCTAGTGGAGAACTACTCTTGGAGACCTCGTAAGTCGACATTGTAGATTTTCCAATCACCGTCCTCGGCGATTAGCATAATTTTAATCGGAGAGGTCTTGCCATCCGTACCGGTCAGCGTCCCCGTCAGGGTCGAGATGGTTTGTCCGTTACCGCTCGTGCGTTCTACCCCACTAAATTTGACCTCTTTGACACTGGTCATGATCGGGTAGGCCTGCAAAAAAGTATTGAACTGCTCAGCGCTGGTCCCCTCTTTAAAACCGCTAGCGGTCATATCGTAGGCCTCGGTCACCTTGCTACTGGAGAGATCGCGCAGCCAATCTTCGGCCACACCTTTGGGATTGCCGGAGCTACCACCCATTAACCACCAAATAAAAAGGCCCGCCACAATAGCAATAACGACCAAGACACTGATCAAAACCCAGAGCCACGTCTTACGCTTTTTAGTTTGCGGCAGAACTGGAGATGGGCTGGGGGCCATGGAAGTGCGTTAAGGGGTAAGTAACGCACTCAGTATACACACTCGCACCTAGGAGTGCGACCTTAGGTAATTTTGCGATAACGATTGACCGCGAGCGGCACAAAGACGAGTAAGATACCCGCCATCCAAATGAGGCCGTACCACCATTCGTGCGTGATGGGCAGCCCCAGCGACATGGCACGGACCGTGTTGACGACGTAGCTAATTGGGTTGTGCTCAGCAAAGGCGCGGATGACCGGCTTCATGGTCTCAAGCGGCACAAAGATGGAGCTTGCAAAGACGAGCGGAAAGATCCAGATGAACCCCGCACTCTGTGCGGTCTCCACGTTTTTAACGGCCAAACCAATCGTGGCCGAGATCCAGCTAAAAGCAAAACCAAAGACCAGCGTTAGCAGCATGGCGAGCAAAAATTGTCCGATCCCGTGCTCAATTCTAAAGCCGATCAGCATACCTACCCCGGTCATCAGGGCCAAGACAAAAATATTGCGGATGGCGTCGGCGATGGTTCGGCCTGCTAAAACGGCGAGACGAGCCATGGGCAAGGAGCGAAAACGATCGATCATACCTTTGGAGAGATCCATGGCGAGACCGATCCCGGTTTGCATCGAGCCAAACAAGACGGTTTGGACGAGGATACCCGGCAAAAGATAGTTGACGTAGTTGACGCCCGTTTGGATGGCACCGCCAAAGACATACGCAAAGAGCAGGACAAACATGACCGGCTGAATAAACGAAAAGACTACCAGTTGGGGCACGCGCAGGTAGGCCAGTAGGTTGCGCTTGGTCATAACGAGCACATCTGATGTGACGGTCATGAGCGAAGTGTGTTTTGGAGAGAGTTTGTGCATAGGGATGATAGAGATACGACTATTCGGCGCCGTGGCCGGTTAGTTTCATAAAGACATCGTCAAGGGAGGGACGGCGCAGCATGACATCGGAGAGAGTCAACTTGGCCTGGTCGAGCTGGCGCACTGCGTCGATTAAGATCGAGGCGCCTCCCGTCACGGGTACGGTTACAATGCCAGTCTCGGTGTCCGCGTGAGGCTTTTGGTCACCAAACTGTTTGATGATCTCGGCCGCCTTGGTTGCGTCAGCATGGTTGGTCAGGTGCAACTCTAAAATGTCGCCGCCGGTTTGACGCTTAAGTTCGTCCGGAGTGCCCTGCGCGATAATCTTGCCGTGGTCGATGACAAAGACTTTGTCCGCCAGCTGATCAGCCTCCTCGAGGTACTGGGTCGTAAGCAGCACGGTCGTGCCGTCCTCAACCAAATCACGGATCACGTTCCAGAGACCAAAGCGGCCACGTGGATCGAGACCGGTGGTGGGTTCATCCAAAAAAAGGACCTTGGGATGGATGACGAGACTGGCGGCCAAGTCGAGACGACGCCGCATTCCGCCTGAGTAGGTCTTAATGGCACGGTCCCCTGCCTCCTCCAGGTTGAACTGCTTGAGCAGCTCACCGGCGCGAGCTTTAGCCTCGGCTGGTTTGAGATGATACAGCCGGCCGAACATCTCGAGGTTCTCACGACCGGTTAAGATCTCGTCGACCGAGGCGTACTGTCCGGCTAACCCGATAATCGAGCGTAGTTTTTGCGGCTCTTTAGCAACATCGATGCCATCAACCGTCACGCTACCGGAGGTCGGCTCAAGTAAGGTGGTCATGACGCGTACGAGCGTCGTTTTACCGGCACCGTTGGGACCGAGGAGAGCCGTGACGCTTCCACGCTTGACCTCGAGACTGGCATTGTCGAGTGCTTTGAGTTTTTTATAGTGTTTTGAGACGTTGCGTGCCGTAATGATCGTCTCGTCACTAACCGGCGTCTCGCGCTCAAAGACTACGTCTTCGAGATCCTTAACGCTCCAGTTTTGCCCGGTGAGTGCTTCAATAATCTGCTCGTTGGACTTACCCTGCGAGCGCAAGTTTTTGACTTTGTCATGTAGTTCTGGGTTAGGCATGGGCTTGGTCAATAATTTTCTTAATCTCGTCGGCCTTTTTGGTCAGGTGTGCGACGAACTTTTCCATATGTGAGAGTTTGGACAATACCACCATTTCTTCTCCGATGCCAAACACGAGCAGTTTTTCGCCTTTTTGTACCTTGAGCGCCTCGCGCGCCTCTTGCGGAATCACCAACTGGCCTTTTTCGCCAATCGTGGTCGTGCCGTAAAACTTTTTATTGTGATGGCTAAAACGTCCATGCATAGTACGCGCAGACTAGCATGGTTCATACAAATCCTACAAGTAGGATTTACACAGGATGCATACTTTTTTGGTGGGGCGTGACAGAATCGAACTGTCGACCCTCTGCTTAAAAGGCAGGTGCTCTACCGACTGAGCTAACGCCCCAAACTGCGAGAGCCTATCCTATTTGAGCTCTCGATGCAATCCTAGCGGCTAATCGGCTACTCGTCGAGTTCTCGCGGGGTGCGCTGCCGTTTGGGGCTGCGTCCAAAAATGATCATGGCGATGATGGGCGCGACCACCCAAAAAAAGCGGGCTACATCACCCACAAAAAACTTGCGGGTAAGCTGGGCGAGTTCGGCCGAGAGCTCGATCGGCAAAAACGAGAGGGTCACCGAGATCAGCAAACCGATGTGCAAAAAACTAAAGACCAGGACCTGGATCAGTCCCCCGTCCTCGTTACCCTTAGCGATGGTACGCATGAGGGCCGAGCGACCGAGCAAAAAGAACAGCCCCAAAAACGTAATGACAAAGGTCGAAATCTTGACCACAAAAATCTGATCCAGCCCAATCGTACCCGAGAATTTGTCCAAAAAGGGCGCATAATTGACCACCGCCAAGGCCATGTAAATCGAGACCAGGATCACTACGATGCGGTCACGGCCCAGCGACATACCATAGATAAAGGCCGCCGCCACAAAAAAGAGGATGATGAACAAGTCCCAGCTCGGGTTCGAGAGATCGAAGTCTTTAATAAAACTTAGGTCCATGGGAAGTAAATTCTTGTAGCCTTTAGTATGCAAGTAACTTGACCACCTGGCAAGTAGGAGGCTAGGGTAGGCAAAATCGAATCGGGAGGCGACAAATGCTCCTTTGCAGGGATATAGCGATGCAGGTCCGCAACGTGCGGCCAGGAGACGGGACGTCTCGGCTGTTCCAGACAACTCTTGAAGTACCGGTTTTCCGCTCCCTTACCATCAATACCGGGTATGCCAAGTTCGTAATCGAGAGGGCGCACAAGGATGAACGGCGGAAACTGTCGGATGCCGAGTTCACCGAGTGGCTCGAGCAGCGAGACACTCTCCCGTTTTGGATACGGGTTACGGGTAGAGTTCTGGAAGTCTTTGGGCAGATACACACAAACCACCCAGAGGTGGTGGCCGAACACTCGTACAGGGCGCAGGACCTGCTCAGAAGCTGGGACTTTCGTTTCACCGTCCAAGAGGGGCCGGTCGTACTGCTTGGCCTCGAGTGACAACCGCAGGGCAGTACAAGCTACTGCCCTTCTTTTTTATTTACTGAACAATCGGCGACGTTTGCGGCTGACTTTTTTGCCGCGCACGTTTGCCAGCTGCTCGAGGAGCGTGCGCTCCTCACGGCTCACTCGACGGGGTGTAACCTGACCGATTTCGACAAACAGATCACCCCGACCATTGCCGTTAAGGACAGGAATGCCCTCACCGCGCAAACGCAGCACACTACCCGGTTCGGTTCCGGCTGGGACGCTTAGTTGCAGTTCGCCCTGGAGTCCAGCGATTTCAACCTCGTCACCGAGCACCAATTGCGGATACTCAAGCTCCACGCGTGTACGCACATCCACACCGTCTCGCACAAACGTTTTAGAGGGCTTGATCCGGATAGTGAGGAGCAGATCACCCGCGGGTGTGCCACGTCGACCAACCTCTCCTTGCCCACTCAAGCGGATAATTTGTTGGTCATTGATACCGGCCGGAACCTCGACGGTCAGCCGCTCCGTGGCACGGCGTCGGCCCTGTCCACTACACTCCATACAGGGTGTACTTGGAACTTTACCATCGCCCTGACAGGTGGCACACAATTTTTCTTGGGCGATCGTGCCCAAAATCGTTTGTCGCACTTCGCGCACACGGCCCAAACCATTACAGGTCAAACATTTTTTGAGGGTTTTATTTTTGTCACCCGTACCTGCACAGGCTGCACAAGCAGTAAGGCGGGTAAGCTCGAGTTCTTTGGTTCCGCCAAAAGCGGCTTCGTTAAAGTCAAGCGTTAACCGCAGCTCGATATCCTCACCCCGTTGGCGCGTGCGCGCACGGGAGCGACGGCCAAAGCCAAAGAGGTCACCAAAAATATCACCGAGATCTTCGGCATTAAAATTGGCGCCGCCTTGGCCAAAGCCCGCCCCAAACGGAAAGCCGCCAAACCCAGCACCGGCTCCCCCACCTCCCGCACCCTCAAAGGTCTGACCAAACTGATCGTACTGCGCGCGCTTATCCTTATTAGACAAAACCTGGTAGGCCTCATTGGCCTCTTTAAATTTTTGTTCGTCCCCGCCCTGCTTGTCCGGGTGATACTTGTGCGCCGCACGCCGAAAAGCGCGCTTGATCTCCTCGTCAGTCGCGCTTTTTTCAACCCCTAATGTCTGGTAGTAATCGGCGGCCATCGGTCCATTGGCTGGGTGAACCTACTGGTCCACCCACCAACCTACTTTTTCTTAAAGTTTCCTTCTACCGTGTTACCTTTGGCAGAACCAGCGGATTGACCAGCGCCTGCGTTGGCTTTTGCATCTGCCTTAGGCTGTGCCGCTTGCGCCTTTTGGTACATGGCCGCTCCGACCTTTTGGATAGTGGTCTCGAGATCTTTCATGGCTGCATCAAGCTTGGCCTTGTCGTCGGTGTCTTTGACCTTTTTGAGTTCAGCCACTTTTGCCTCGACATCCTTTTTGGTCGCAGCGTCGATTTTGTCACCCGCATCTTTGAGGGTTTTCTCGGTCATGTTGATGAGAGAATCAGCCTTAATCTTGGTCTCGACCATCTCTTTGCGCGTCTTGTCCTCAGAGGCGTGTTTTTCGGCATCTTGCTGCATACGCGCAACCTCTTCTTTAGAGAGACCCGAGCTGGCCGTGATCGTAATTTTTTGCTCCTTGCCGGTCGCCTTGTCTTTGGCGCTCACGTTGAGAATACCGTTGGCGTCGATGTCAAACTTAACCTCGATCTGCGGCACACCGCGTGGCGCTGGCGGCAGTCCATCCAGGATGAACTTCCCGAGCGTTTTACAGTCGGCGGCAAATTCACGTTCACCCTGCAGGACATGGATCTCAACTTGGGGCTGGTTATCAGCCGCGGTCGAAAACACTTGCGTCTTGCTAGTCGGAATGGTCGTGTTTTTGGTGATCAGCTTGGTTGCGATCCCGCCAAGCGTCTCGATACCGAGCGAGAGCGGCGTGACATCAAGCAGTAACACATCCTTAACGTCACCTTGCAGGATTCCCCCTTGGACAGCGGCACCCACGGCAACGACCTCATCGGGGTTGATGCCTTTGTGTGGCTTTTTGCCAAAGTAATCCTCAACAAGCTTTTGCACGGCCGGCATACGGGTTTGGCCTCCGACTAACACGACCTCGTCAATTTCTTTGGGCGAGAGTTTGGCGTCGGCAAGGGCTTGCTCAAGCGGACCCTTAGTGCGGTCGATCAAATCGGCAACTAACTTCTCAAGCGTCGCCCGGCTCATCTTGAGCGCTAAGTGCTTAGGACCGCTCGAGCCAGTCGTGATGTACGGCTGGTTGATCTCGGTCTCCAGTGAGCTCGACAACTCGTGCTTGGCTTTTTCGGCACTCTCCTTGAGACGCTGAATCGCCAATTGGTCCTGCGACAAATCGATACCTTCTACCTTTTTAAACTCAGCCACGATCCAATCGATGATGGCTTGGTCAAAATCATCACCACCTAAGTGCGTGTCACCGTTGGTGGCTTTAACCTCGACCGTGTCATCCCCTACCTCGAGCACCGAGACGTCGAACGTCCCACCACCCAAGTCGTAGACCACGATTTTTTCGTTCTTCTTTTTGTTCAACCCATAGGCAAGCGCGGCCGCGGTTGGCTCGTTGATGATGCGCTTTACATCCAAACCCGCGATCTTACCGGCATCTTTTGTCGCCTGGCGCTGCGAGTCGTCAAAATATGCCGGAACTGTAATAACCGCCTCGGTAACCTGACCGCCCAGTTGTTCCTCCGCGTCATGCTTGAGTTTTTGCAAAACCATCGCGCTAATCTCCTGTGGCGAGTACTCTTTGCCACTCATCACGACCGCAACTCCGCCGTTGGCCGCCTCTTTAATTTTGTACGGCAGCAATTTGGCATCTTTTTGCACTAACGGATCGCTAAAACGGCGTCCGATAAAACGTTTGACCGAGTAGATCGTGTTGACCGCGTTAGTGACGGCTTGGCGTTTGGCCAAAAGGCCTACCAGCCGCTCGCTATCGGATTTAGTCGCCACGACCGAAGGCGTGGTGCGATTACCTTCTTTGTTCTCGAGCACGCGCGGCTGGCCGCCTTCGATGATGGCCATCGCTGAGTTAGTCGTACCGAGATCTATTCCTAAAATTTTTGACATGGTTGTTGACTTAAGTGGTTGAACTAATTAACGAGTTGGAGCTCCGTTACCGACGCTCACGCGTGAGGCTCTAAGCGTCACTTCCCCGAGCTTAAAACCTCGCGCGTGTTCGGCGATGATTATATTTTTGGGACCAGGCACACTGGCGATTGCCTCATGTAAGGCCGGATCAAAGGCTGTACCAACCGACTCGATCTCACTCACGCCGTGGCTAGCTAGGACCTCCAACAACTGCTTAGCAACCAGCTCGACACCAACATAGAGTTCCTTACTCTCTGCGTTTTTTTTGGCAGAACCGGCGTGCTTGAGCACTTGCTCCAGAGTATCGAGTACCGGCAAGATGCCCCGCACCACCTCTTGCACCGCGGCCAGCAAAATCTGACCACGTTGTTCTTGCGTGCGCTTACGCAAATTGTCGTAGTCGGCTTGGGCGCGCTTCCACCCGGCCAGATATTCCTCTGCCTGGGCTTGCATTTTTGCGATAGCGGGCGTCGGCTCAGCCATACGAGGAGCACTGGCGGGCTGGGAAGTCGCCGTTTGAGTTTTTAGGTTACGTTTGTTCATGCCAGTCCGTGTAATCCTTTAACGAGCAGCATACTTGGTAGAACCAACGCTACCGCAACCGCCCAGTGATTTTTGGAGAGCAGTCGACTCATATAGGAGAGTAGGGCCACGTTGCGGTCGTAGGCCATGCGCTGGGGCCCGAGCACCACGAGGTGTCCGCGCTTGCCGTCGACTTCAAAACTCGAGACCAAAACCGAGAGGGGCACACGTCCTTGGGCCGTGTCGTGTCCGATAAAGACCCGCACGGGCGCACCACCTTGCACGGTCACCTCGGTAAATTTAGCTTTGTCATTTTTAGAGATCGACTGCAACACCGATTCCGGATTATCAAAGATGCGGGCGACCGCTTGAGCTAGTTGTTCGTCTTTAAGCTCGGGCAGTTTGATCAAGTGGGACAAACCCGAGGGGGCGGGGTTTTCGGCATCGCCCGCAGCGTCCTCACTCATCGAACTAATCGCGGCTTGCTCGGTCATCTCAGCCAAGAGTCGCGCTGTCTCGCGGGCCATCGCCTCATAGTGATGCCGCATCCGGACCAACCGCCGCTGCACCTCGGCCCGATGCCGCTTAGGCGGGAGCAAACCAGCCGTGGGCACGCTCGCCAAGCTCTGCACATAGGTGCGATAGCCCAAATCGGTCGGCACGCGGCCGGCTGAGGTGTGGGGCTGTTGGAGCAAGCCGGCTTGCTCGAGCAAATTCATCTCGGAACGCACGGTCGCTGGTGAGACACCAAAGTCATACTGCTCGGCGAGCTCTTTAGAGCCTACCGGTTCGGCCGAGCGGATATGCTCGGTAATGACGGCCTTGAGAATAGTGGTTTGGCGGTCGGATAGTTGCATCTGCTAGCACTCTACTATGGTGAGTGCCAATAGTCTAGCGGCCTAGCTCTCCCCTCGTCAAGATGCTACCGTAGGTCTTACTTAATTATTTCACTTTTCAATTGTATGCAGAACACTAAACGCATCGGCAGCCTCGTAGCGGTCGTTTTAGCGACTGGTACGTTGGCCGGATGCACCTTTGGCAATCGCGGCCTGTACGGCATGCGCGATACCACCCCCAATGGCACCATCAACTACAACACCGAGAACGGCACGGGGTCGATTAATTTTAGCGAGAACGGACTCAACATTACCGGTGAGAACGGTAACTCAACCGTCAACTTTGGTAGCCAAAAACTGCCCGACAATTGGCCGTCAGATTTGCCAACCCCCAATGGCACGCTCGGTTTTTCGGGTTCGACCAAGGGCGAGGACGGTTCTACCAGCTTTAGCGCGGTTTACACCATCAGCGGCTCAGCCTCGGACGCGGTTAACGACATGAAGTCAAAATTCCAAGCCGCCGGCTGGACCGTCTCGGGTGAGTACAACGCCAACTATAATGGCGCGGCCAACGCCGGCTTTAGCGCTGAGAAAGGCCAAAACACCGCCACCGTTTTTATCGGTGCGGATAGTACCAACGCAAGCCAAATCAGCGTCACGATCGCGGGCGAGTACAAGTAGGGTTGAACCCACGGCGCAAGCCGTGAGCGTTAGCTCCGGAGGTTGACCTGGGGAAAAGCGGTTAAGATGAGTGCCAGCAGCACGACCGCAATCGCCCCTAAGACGATCCCAAAGAGTGAACCGAAAAGCACACCATAGCCGGTGTGCTTTTCACCTTTTTGGACCAGCCAAACACCGATCACACTGGCAAAGAGCACGAGCGTCGTCAGCAGGGCTTGGGTCTGCCAGTCAAACATAAAGCGCTTACCAAACAAGACATAGACCAGGGCAGCTACGATCATGGCTGCGGCACTAATCGAGAACGCCAGAATGAACCGTCGACTAGCCTCTTTGGGGCTGATCGTGGCGTGCGCCATTAGGGCGTGACGGTCAGGCTGATGCTGGACGAAGCACTCGCTCCCCCGCGATCGGTCACCGTCACTTTGACGGTATAGGTTTTATTGCTGGAGGTGACCGAGTAGGTGTGGCTGACACTCTTACCGGTGGTCGAGATACCATCCCCAAACTCCCAGGTGTAGGTCAGAACGTCATCATCAGGGTCCTCACCTTGTGCCGCAAAGTTGACGGCTGTTCCGCCTTTGACACTAAACCCATCTGCAGGGCTTGAGATACTGACGGTCGGCGCTTGATTGGGGTCACCTTTGACCGTCGCACTCTGATCTTGCGAACAGGCCTCCTGACCATCTTGGTCGACTACGCAGACGTTATAGGTGTAGGAGTCGCCAGCCGAGACGTTTTGGTCACGGTACTCGGTCGAACTTTTGTCACTAAAGCGCTTGAGAACTTGCTCATCGCGCTTGAGAACATACTCGGCAAAATCCTCAGCGTCACTCTCATCCCAACTGACTTTGACCACACCGGTCTCCTCAGTACTGAGTGAGACACCTACCGCGTCGGGCTTACCGGATTTACGGATGATCGTGAGAGTCTTAGTGGTCTCGTTGCCGGAGGGATCGGTAGCCACGACCGTAATTTTATTTTCGCCCTCGGTGAGATCAACTTTTTTGGAGAACTCACCTTTGTCCGTCTCAACCTCATCATCATTAATTGTGACCGTAGCGGAGAGATCGGTGACACCCTTGACTTCGATTTGTTCGTTCTCGGTCTCGTCTTTATCACTGGGATCGGTGATGCGCAGAGTTGGTCCTTGCGCATCTTCACTCCCCTCCACCGAGGCGGTAAAGAGTTCGTCCTGCTCGCTGTTCCAGCGGTACCAGAGACTCTCTCTAAACGAATCTGGAATTTCTTTGGTCTCAAAGTCGTCCTCGGTCTCGGGCGGGGTACTGGCGTGAACGGTCGTTTGTTGATCTTCTTTAAGAAATAGTTTACCGGCGTCGCTCGACTCAGAACCATCGCTCGCCCCGCTCAGAGCCGTCACCACACTGGTGTCCTTGATGGCTGCGACGGTTGACTCGCGCTCGTCGGCACTGACATCAAAACTAGTACTCTGGGCCTCGACTCGTGCAGCGGTCGTGATAATCCCGGTTGCAGGAGCACTGGATCCCACTACCGTAGCCCACGCCTCTCCGCCATTGAGCGTGGTCATAAATTTGTCAGGGCTGAGCTCGCTTACCTCGAGACGTGAGTCTTCGTTAAGCCGTACCACGCTGCCAGAGCTGAGTTCCAAACTGGCCAGAGTCTCGGAGTCGGTTCGGAGAGCTGTACCTTGCTCGATCGTCATGCCATTTGTGGCGTCGCTAAAATCCTGCTCACCACTCTTTTTAACCTGGATGTTGCCCTCCTCGATGGAGAGTTTGAGTTGGGGAGAACCACTAGCTTGCGGCGTAGCGCTGTTGCGTCCACCCAAAACAAAGAGCAACATGATCACAACCAGGAGCGCTGCCCCGGCGATGGAGCCCCACAGGAGCAGTCGTTTTTTACGGAGGGTGCGCTTGTCGCCGCTCACTAACGGCTCGCGGTTCACCCGGACACGATATTTTTGGTCTAACATATGGCGCTCAGTGTACCAAACTTAACCCGCGCGCGATCCACCACCACCGCCGCCCCCACCCGAGAACCCACCAGAAAAACCCGAGCTCCCCGAGGAGAAGCCACCGCCGTGGCCACTCGAACCGGGGCGGCTGACGAGGGTTGAGGTCGTGGCGGTTGAGAGTCCACGCAGAGCGTCGGTCAGGGCAAAGGCGGTAAAGGTTTGGCCGGGGGTGACCCCGCGGTACCAATCCGGTTGCTGATCGTAAATCCGGACAAACTTTTGGGCCCACTGGCGTTCGACGCCAAACACCATGGCGTAGGGCAAAAAGCGCTCAAACGTCTCGGGCGTCATTTTTTTAACCACGTAGCGCTCGGCCGTGTAGAGGTAGAGTTTAAAACCTTTGGCATGCTCGTTAGCTAAGACTCCCTTTTGGGTTCGACGGGGCGCGGCACGACCAAAAATGCCCACGACGATACCGGTGATAAAGATCGGGACGCCGAGACCATACCAAAAAAAGCCAAAGAAACCGATCACGGACAAAATCCCCGCCCAGCCCGAGTACTTAGCGCGGCGCTTATCGGGGCTCTCATCAAAGTATTCTCGTCGCATGACCTCCTCGTACATCTTGTCCTGAATCGGTTTAACGTACTGATAAAACTTGTAGCGCAGCGTATCAAGGGTGTTCTCTTCTTTGCCATCAAACAATTTATCGAGGAGCTGTTTTTCGTACGGTAAGAGCGTACTGTCACTCGAGTAGTTCGACTTTTTAAGGATGAACTTATAGTTCTTAAGGTATTTGGATTGCCCGAGCTCTTGGATTACCAAATAGCCACGCACCGCGAGATCGATAATGGTCGCGCTCAAATCTTTGAGGTCAGCCTCCTCGTCAAAGAGTGTGCCTACCACACCGGGGGTCAGGTCCTCGGGTGGGTCGTACTCAGCGATAATCGTGCCGCGGCCTTTGGGATCCCGGCCGGTTTTGCGCCAACGGAAGTACAAAATGATCGCAACCCAGACCGGCATGAGCGCATAGGAGCTCACCGCTCCCACCACCGCCGCTACCAAAAACTTTTTGGCAAACGTATCAAAGACCGAGAGTTGCACGGCCTTGGTCTCACCCGGTTGCACGTCTACTAGGGTCGGCTCACTGGTAATGCCGTACTTTTGGATCTGGATGGCGTAGGGCCCGGGTCCGAGCAGCTCCTTGCCGCGACGCAAACCGGCCGGCACTTCCAAAAAACTGTCCTGCCCATCGACCAGAATATTGGCGTTGTCAGCCTTGGACTCCACCCGCACGATCCCCGGGTTCTTAACGATGCCGGTTGGCCAGCCCACCACGATCGTAAAGTTGGTACCGGGGGCCGCCCGACCAGTGGTAAAGCGTACGGTTCGGCCATCGATCACATCCTGCGTGACAGTATCGACCCCGTCCTCGTAAAACGTGGTCTTGATTTGGGCGGGGTCGACCGCTTTGGGCAACTGCACGACCGTATCGATGGCGTCGATCGGCACGTCGCGGTCCGAGGAGATTACATTCCAGTAGACCTCGTCATGATCCTCAAAAAAACCGACCCCGCCCTCGACCGTGTAGTAGATACTCCAGGTTTGGATCGCATTGGTGAGAGCAAAGTTGATCTCGACGTCAACCGCCGGCTGTCCTTCAAAGTATGTACTGGTCAAATCGTAGTCAGCCGGGGTGAGATCCTGCTTGGCGGTCTCGTCCACCACGCGAATGTCCGTAATGTCATCGACTCGTCCGAGCGGGATGGTTCTGCCAAAAAAACTAAACGACCCGTTAAACTGTACGGTCTGGGTCTCCCGCACCTTGATGTCCCCGTTTTCTTGCACGGCCATGTTGCTCTCCCAGCGCAAAAACTTCCAGGACTTTTCTTGGGCCTGCGCCGGCTGAACAGAAAAAAGTGGGCCGCTCACAAAAGCGATCAGTCCAAGAGACAGCAGCCACGCACGAAGTTTCATCGCTCGTAATGGTAGCACGGTCTCAAAAAAATATTGACAAAGAGGGTTTAGCGTGCTATTATATAGCGTTATCACTTCACGATAATTTAGCGTAGTCTTTAGTATTACTTCCTACACACGTGATACGCGCCAAAGGGGTACAACTTGCGCTTAGTCTGATCGCCGCCATCGGTGTCGTGCTCTTACCGAGTTCGACCCGGGCCGCCTTTGCCGGGGTCTGGCAAACACCCCTGACTTTTTGGTTAGTAGATGGCTATGGTTTTGGAGAGTCGACCGGCTCCGGATACCACCTAGGTGAGGACGCGCACGGTGACGCCGGTACACCGGTGTACGCGGCGGCCAACGGCACGGTCAAGCTCGCCAAAGATATGAACAGCGGCGGCTGGGGTGGCATCATTTTGATACAAAACACCAACCAAGCTGGCGATACGGTCGTCTCCTTACACGGCCACCTCGACGCGGCGAGTTTTCAGGTGCAGGAGGGCCAAACGGTTACCCGCGGCCAACTGCTCGGCTACTTGGGCGATAGCGCCCACAACGGTGGGTGGTTCCCCCATCTCCACTTTGGCATACGTAATGGCCAATACGTTGACGCCTGGAACGGTGAACCTTGGGTCTATTACGGCTACGGTGACTCCGACGATTTGGCGGATTGGTTTGCGCCGACCGATTACATCAAAGCGCACGAACATGTTATCGAGGTCGAGCGTGTCCCAGACAATAGCCCCAACCGCTACAGCACCGCGGTAGGTGTCTCGCAGCGCCGCTTTCCGCAGCAAGATACAGCCCCGCGCGTCTATCTCGCGAGTGGCCAGGCTTTTGCCGACGCCCTGGCCGCGGCACCGCTGACCAGCAAGAGCAGCGCGCCACTGCTCCTTACTGCCGCGGACAAGCTGCCAACGGAGACGGCCGCTGAGATCAATCGTGTACTGCCCAAAGGATTGACGGTCTATTTGCTTGGTGGCGACAAGAGCATCAGCACAACGGTTGAACAATCCGTCAAAAACTTAGGCTACAAAACCTCACGTATTGCCGGCACCAGCCGCGAGGGCACGGCCGCCACGATTGCCGCCAAATTTGCCAACTCTCCCGCGGTCTTTATCGTGCACCGCGACGCTTTTCCAGATGCGGTCTCAGCCGGCGGTCCGGCAAACGCATTGGGAATTCCCCTCTTGTTTACGGGGACGACCAGCCTCAACGACACCACGCAGCGCTACCTGCAGGACCATCCTAGTATCCAAAATGCCTACATCATTGGCGGAACCAAAATTATTTCGAGCCACGTGGCGACCGAGCTTAAACAGATTAAAAGTCTCAAGACCGTGCTTCGTTTTGGTGGGGCCAACCGCTACGAATCCAACCTCTCGGTCGTCTCGGCCTTTACGGCCAAACCAGAGACGCTCGTCTTTGCTACAGGTGCCAACTATCCGGATGCTTTAACCGGCAGTGCTCTGATCGGCAGCGAGAAAGGCGCCCTGCTTTTGGCTAACCCGGCCGGTACCGGTCAATCCACACAAACTTTTATCAATACGACCCGAGCGGCACTGGATGCCGCACTGGTGATCGGTGGGACGGCCGCGATCGGAGGCTCTTTTGATGGCGAGCTCGCCGCCCAGCTGAATGCTCCCCTTACCACCGCTAGCCTTATGTCCTCGGCCCAACCAGCGACGCTCAAGTCGGTCACGCTCAACTCGAGCAACCCGGTCGTCTTGGCGGGTGTCTCGGTACCTTCGATCAAGGGGTTGTCTACGTTTGAACACGTGAGTAACGGTGCAGTCGTTTCTTCGCTGGCAGCCCGAGAGCTGAGCGACGAAGATCCCCCGGCGGTAACCGTTAGTCGCATTCCGTTAGACGGTCTCTCACCGACGGCCCGCTTGGCGGCTTGGTTCAACCTGCCGGAGTCGTATCTTAAGACGCATCAAACCAAACAGGGTGAGACGATGGCGCTCAATGAGCTACCGACTTTTATTCCGGCCGAGATGCGCTATTCCGTGGATGGGTCTGAGCTTGTGTTGGTTGAGGTGCGCTTACCGGACGCTCCGGCCGAGCAAGTACTCTCGAGCATCACGTGGTAAACTGCGCCCGTGAGTAAACAAAAAACTCCCACTGCACAACCCACACAACAGGGCACTACGGGTGACCTGCGGGTGGTAGTTTTGCACTCTCGTTGTATCGGAGCCGCTATATGTGTCAAAGAAGCGGCAGGCTCCTTTGTCCTCAACGACAAAAACAAAGCGCTTGTCAGCGATCTCACCAAAAATCGTGGCGAGGTAATCCTAAATGCCGCACGCAACTGCCCAACCCAAGCGATTTACCTGTATCGGGGCAGCAAACAAATTTGGCCGCCCACAGACAAGGCGGGGGTGAACAAACAGCCCGGGCGGGAGATCAAAATGAGTTTTGAACCCGACTAGTCGTACCGTAAGCGCGGATCGAGTTCTTTTTCGAGAATCTCGGCGCGGTTGGTTTGGTAGGCGTAACGAATCAAACAGAGTGCGGCAAAGTCGTTTTCGATCGAGCCCTCGAGTGCCATCTGGACCGCCTCAAATACTTTAACCGATTTAGTCTCAAGCTGGTCCTGCGGTTCGACCTTTTTTTTGGCTTTTTTGGCGATAAAGCAGCGCAGATCCCAAATGGTACGGGACTGCGGGGTGCGTTTAGCAAAAAAAGTCAGATCACCCACTAGACCGGTCTCCTCAAGTAGCTCGCGCGCCGCGGCTTTCTCGGGAGACTCTTTGGTGTCGACGCGACCGCCGGGCAGAGCCCAGAGTTCGGGTTCACCCCGACGCACGATGCGCCGCTCGCGCACCAGTGTCACAAACTCATCCTTGTCGATGGCGATCACCAAAACACCTGTCGGTTTTTGGACGTACTCGTAGACCGACTCGCGGCCATCAGCGTGGCGGACGGGTTGCTGCAGGATACGATAGACCAGGCCTTTGTAGACTTCGCGTGGTTCTCCGACCGGTTGCACACCAGACTGCATAGTGTTTTGTAGTAGTGGTTAGTTAGATTATTCGGCTTCGTCGGGATGGGTTCGGCCTTGTAGTTGCTCGAGGAGCGGTGTCACATCGACCGAGCGGATGTCATGCTGCACGAGGGTATGTTTGAGCCCGGCTTGTACCTGAGCGTCAAAGGTGGGTGCTGCGTGTTGGTACAGAATCCCGATTGGAAGTTTTGAGGCTTGCTCGGCCAGGGCTAGGGCGGCGGCTTTGTTGCGTGAGTTATGCTCGGGGCCGATCCGGTAGACCTGCGTATCCCAGGACTGCCAGGTCTGCACACTATTCCAAATTACGCAGGGCTGCAAGATGTCGATGACCGCAAAGCCCTGGTGCTTGACCGCGGCGGTCAAAATCGTTTGGAACTGCTCCTGGTCGCCGACAAAGGCGCGCGCGACAAAGGTTGCGCCCGAGGCGATGGCGATCTGGAGCGGGTTGAGGGCGGGCTCGAGACTACCCTCGGGGGTGCTTTTGGTTTTAGTACCGCGCTCGCTGGTGGGCGAAGCTTGACCGGTCGTGAGCGCGTAGGTGGCATTGTCGTGGACGAGGTACGTGAGGTTGACGTTGCGCCGACAGGCGTGCACAAAGTGGGCCATGCCCTCGCCATACGCTCCCCCATCACCCGCGACGGCCAACACCTCGAGGGCCGGGTTTGCCACTTTGACCCCTTGCGCAAACGGCAAGGCTCGCCCGTGCAACCCATGAAAGCCATAGACGTTGAGCCACATGGGCAGTTTGCCGGCCTGGCCGATATCCGACACGACCACCACTTGACTCGGATCCATTTGTTGATCGACCAGCATAAACTTGAGCGTGTTGAGCACCCCAAAGTTGCCGCAGCCGGGACACCACTGAAAACCGTACTTGGGCGTGAGGTGGTCAAAGGTGGCAGCCAGTTTAGCGCGATCGGTTTTTGAGAGCGTGGGTCGCATAGTTTTATTTGCTTACACTACTCCGGATGAACCGCTCAACGACCGGCTGCGTCAGTGGCCGACCATCATAAAAGCGTAAACGTTTGTTGGTTCGCACACCTAGGTGTTGACGCAGGAGACCCTCGAGCAATCCCGTGTCGTTGCCTTCTACCACCAGCACTTTTTTGACACCACGCAGCGCACTGTGCATTTCTTGTACGGGGAACGGCATGAGGCAGCGCAGCATGACCAACTTGACCGCGGCCGTTTTGGGGCCGGCCTCTATTGCATCCAGTAGAACACCCTTGTTAGAACCAAAACTAACTACAGTCGTGGTCGCTTTTGTATGTCCGTAGATCCGCACCGGGCTAAGCTTGGCGATGGTACCCGTGTAGGCCGTTTGCACTTTGCGACGACGCTTCTCCATCATGGCGATCCGATTGCGGCGGTCCTCGGTAATAAAGCCATACTCGTCGTGTTCGTCCCCGGAGACCCGCCAAATCGATCCTACCCCTGGCGTACCTGGCAAAACCCGCGGCGAGACGCCATCAGCCGTGACGGCAAAGCGGGCATACTCTTTGAGCCGTGCGGCTTGCGCTGGGGTGACCAACTTGCCGCGATCAACACGCAATCGCTCGGGCGCAAGTGGCGTGTGCGTCCAAAACCCCTCTTGCAAATACTTGTCACCCAGTACGATCACGATCAATTGGTATTTTTCGGCGATATTAAAAGCGGCAAAAGTGAGTTCAAACGCTTCTTGAGGATCGCCCGGGGCAAGCACCACACGGGGCGGTTCATCCTGGCCAGCATGGAGTGCAAAGCGCAGATCGCCCTGACCGGTCCGAGTGGGCAACCCCGTGGCGGGACCCGGGCGTTGGCCGAGCAGAACCACCAGCGGCGTCTCGGTCATGGCCGCAATACCGAGCGACTCGACCATCAAGGAGAACCCACCACCACTGCTCCCGGTCATGGCCCGCGCCCCGGCATACCAGGCTCCCAACGCAAACTGAATCGCCGAGATCTCATCCTCCGGCTGGTAGGCAAACAGATTGTACCGCGTTTTGAGAGCGGCGGTGGCGTGTAGCAGCGAGCTGGTCGGGGTCATAGGGTAGCCCGCATAGCAGGTCATGCCGCCGCGGAGGGCCCCGAGCAAAATACCCTCGTTACCCTCAAGCAGTAAGCGGGGCTCGCCAGTGAGCCGCGGCTGGCACACAAATTGCTCTTTGTAGTACTTGGTCACGTAGGTATACCCCGCCATGGCAGCGGCCAGGTTGGCTTTAACCACCGCAAGGCCTTTGCGGCCAAAAACTTCTTCGAGTCCCTCATCAAGCAAGGTCAAGTCGTAGCAGACCATGCCGCAGATGGCACCAAGCATAACGGTGTTGAGCATGAGGCGTGGGAGCTTGTGTTTGGCCAGTAACGTGTAGAGTGGCACATCAAAGAGCTGCACCCCCCGCTTTTTAAACGCAGCCAACTCACGCGGACTGAGGGGATCGATCGCGGCGGCATGCGCGGCGTCATACAAAACCAAACCACCCCGTACCACCTCGCTCCCCCACATCCGGACGGTGCGGGTATCAAGTGCGGCCAAGAGATTGACTTGGCCGGCGAGTGAGTGCACCGGCCGGGGCGAGATGCGGACCTCGAGCGTGTTGTTTCCCCCGCGTACGATCGAGGGGTACTCCACGTTGGCATGCACAAAATACCCGCCTTTAACAAAAGCTTTAGCTAAAATGAGCGCGGAATTTTTGATGCCCGTGCCCGCCTCCCCTCCCATCTTCCAGGTAAAGGACGCGTTTTTTACCAGCGTCTTTGTCACGCTTCTAGTATAGCAGCCCGTAGTACTCGTGAGTGTTAGCGGCCGGAGCTGCCAAAGCCGCGACTTCCTCGGGCAGAACCAACGAGTTCCCGGGCCTCACTGATCTGGGCCAAAGCCACCGGCAAGAGCAAGACCTGCGCGATCCGATCACCCGCCTTAATCACATAGGGGGTGCGGGCGAGATTATGCAGCAAAATTTTCCACTCGCCGCGGTAGCCAGCATCGATCACACCGCCCAGCACGTGGATGCCGCAGGTACCCATACTGGAGCGGTCACGTACCAGTGCAACATAGCCAGCCGCAAACTCTGCTGCAAAACCGGTACTAAAGGCGTGGCTCTGGCCAGGCTCGAGTACCACTGATTCGCAGGTATAGAGATCGATCCCGGCATCCTGATCGGTGTGACGTGTCGGCAGAACCGCCTCAGGGCGGAGACGCTTGAGCTTAAGTTCAACCATAGGCAAAACAATAGCATCACAAGCTATCGCATAAAAAGAAAAACTCTCCACCGGTGATCTAGCGATCATCCCGATGGAGAGTTGTGAGTCGACACACGGTCGACTTAGTACTGGTGCATGGCGCCCTCGACGATGGAGCCACCCCCGTTGAGGTACTTGGTCCAGACCACCACGGGCTTGTTAACCTTGTTGAGGGTCACGGCCGGGTAGGTCTCGGTCAAGTTGTTGTTGGTCACGACCGAGAAGGCCGTCCCTGGATAGCCCACGCGACCCCAGGCTTTGCCGGGTTGCTTTTCGGCACAGCGGATCTCGTTGGCCTTGTCGGGGTCCGGATCCGTCGTGTCAAAGTAGACCAACTCGACCTTGCCGTTTTGCGTAGTGGCGAGGGATGGAAACACCGCATCCAGCGAATCCAGAGCAGCCGCGCTCCAGGTCCCGCCTGCGGCCATCGATCCAAACCAGACGTACTGTCCGGCCTGCGCATCAACCGATTGCCCGGTGGCCATCAAAAAGCCACTCGAAAAATCGGCGTTGATCCAGCCGGTGCAGCTTGCTGGTATGTCCGAGCCCCACAACCAGCCCGTTCCGTTTTTGTAGTACGGGTGCCGGACCAGTCGGGGCGAACCCGGTGCAGTCTCACCAGCGATCAGGATGTGCGGATCGTGCATGCCAGCATCGGGCATGGGATCGTATGCCAGTGCCACGCCGAGCAACTGGTAGTACTCACCGCTCGCGTCGTAGAGCTTGCTGGTTGCACCGGTTGCGAGTGTGTTGATCTGTCCATTGGCCCAGTAGGCAAAGTGCACCTCACGCGGCCCCCCAATGTACTGGAAGACCCACACAAACCCTGGATCACCGGTCTCGGGGTTGAGCTCCATGTCAAAGGAGCTGACGGTCTGGGTCCAACCAACGGTAACGCGGGTCGGATAGGTACCGGTTCCGGCCAGGTCACGCCAGCCGTAGAGGGTGGCCTGCATGGCGTACACCACCCAAAAGCTCCCCTCTTGCTGCAGCCACGAGACAACCACGTGGTCGTTGCGCGCCCTGATCCGCACGTCCTTGGCATCATTGATGAGTGACGAGAAGATCGTGTCGGGCAGGGTCGCGTTGTAGACGCCCCGCAACTTGGTCCCGTCGAAGTAGCTCACCATCACCGCCGAGGCGTTGGAGTCGTTATCTCGCGAGGCCCAGGCCTGAATCGGTCGCTGCTTGACCTTGTTGCCGATCCAGACCGGCGAGAGCAGTGCGACCGCGTCGTTGCTCGTCTCGTTGTCGACATAGGCCGACCCGAGCGAGATCCACTCCACGCCACCCCCACCCCCGTACTTGTAAAAGCCGGGCGGCGGAAAAGGCCCTGCCACGAGCGGCAGCGCCACGATGAGCACCACGCACACCTTGCATAGCAACACCTGACGAACCTTGGTCATGTCCGTTCTCCTTCTTCTTCCTTCTCCTGTTTTTGCCGCTGTTTTTTAAAAAACTGGCGTTCTTCCAGTCTCTGTACCACTCTGGCAGAACAGGCCACACTAGACCACCTTTGAGGCTCTAGTCAAGGCTGCATACGGTATACTTTTTGCATGCTCCGTCGTCTACTCTTTTTTGCAGGTGCAGCCCTCGTCTTTATTCTCGGCTCGGGCATCGCCATTTGGCGCGCGATCAGTAGCCCCTATCCCTACTCCTTTATCTTTTTTGGAGACGCCGGTGAGCCTAACCAACACTGGAACGCGATTGCGACGAGCATCGTCAAACAGGTGCAGACCGACCCTATCGATGGGCTGTTTATGCTGGGTGACAACATCT
This sequence comes from Candidatus Anderseniibacteriota bacterium, assembly GCA_046350855.1. Classification (GTDB taxonomy): domain Bacteria; phylum Patescibacteriota; class JAUYIX01; order JAUYIX01; family JAUYIX01; genus JAUYIX01. The sequence continues at coordinate 28,950 of JAXLZM010000004.1, forward strand.
ACGACAGCGGGGCCACGAGCGCCACAGATCCACGATTTGCCGAACTCTACGAAAAACCCTTTGCGCCAATTAGTGCTTCTAGCAAAATCGATGTGGTTTTGGGCAATCATGACGTCATCACCGACAATGGCCAGGGCGAACTCGACTACGCGGCGATGCATGCTTACTGGCATTTACCGAGCCAGTATTATGCGGACACCTACGGGCCGATCGAGGTAATCGGACTCGACTCCAATCAGGCCGCGGTCGACCAAGTTCAATTAGACTTTTTGCGAGAGGAACTTACCAACGACCACGCTCAGTTACATATTGTGTTGGCCCACCATCCGATCTACTCATCGGGGCTACATGGACGTGCCAACGATCAACCCTGGATGCACACACTCGTGCAGCCGGTGTTACAGGCGGGCAACGCAGATTTCTTTTTAGCGGGCCATGACCATGACTTTGAGGCAATCAAATCGGACGGGTCGGGGGTTAACTACATTGTATGCGGTGGTGCAGCACGCCCCCGACCAATCACGGCAAGTGCGCTGAGCGAACAGGTTCTGGAAGGATACACGTTTTGCCGACTCGACGTGTCAAAGCAACAAGCGGTGTTACGCGTGTACGGAGAAACCGGCGAACAACTCTGGCAAAAAGAGTATGTGCTTCGGTAAAGCACATGATACTGACGTATCAAAGAGACAGGATCAGCCAATAAGAAAAGCCGCACTCGAGTGTGAGTGCGGCTGGACTGGTGAGGCGCGGCGGGGATTAGAGGTCGGGATTCATGATCAGCTGATCAACCGACGAAGACGACACCCCTGTCGCTACGATCTTTTCGCGTAGCTGATCGTAGAGGCCAGCGTACTTACGTCGCTCCTTAGCGAACTCATTGAGTTCACCAAAAGCGCGGTAGGCATCCTCGGCCGGCTGCAAGTCGTTGCAGATAGACTTGGCCGAACGGGCGCGGGTGATGAGGTTGCGTTGTTCTCGGGTCAGCTCCAGCGTTGTCATGACGCACCCCCAGGGAAGAAAGGTCTGCTCTAAGCCTGAGCCGGCCAGAGCCACCCGTCAACGGGGTTTTCAACAGCCAAAAAACCGCGGCAGGAACCATGGTGCATTGTCGTATTTGTCTGGTGACCCCACCGGGAATCGAACCCGGGTTTCAAGGATGAGAACCTTGTGTCCTAGGCCACTAGACGATAGGGCCGCGCTAGGTAGCCGCTATCCTGCCAGGGATTTTAACTTTGCTCAAGCTAGCGGTTCTCCCAGAGTCCGGTTTGGCGCACGAGCAATTGATCGGCGCGCTCGGGCTCGGCCATGAGTGATTTGACCACACGCTCCATGCGCATCACTTGGCTACCTTTGACCAGCAACACATCCCCCGCGCGCATGACCGTCTGCAAGACGGCCTCGACTTGGCTGGCATCGTTGACGTGCGTCTGCCGTTGGTCGATCAAGCCCACTTGCTCGGCGGCGAGGGCCGCAAACTTCATTTTTGGGCCGACAAAAATCGCAAAGTCACAGGCAGTGGCGGCGCGTTTACCGACCGCTTGGTGTCCAGACTCGGTCGCGGCGCCTAGTTCGGCCATGTCACCTAAGATCGCGATGCGACGACCCTGCGGTTTGAGCTCAGCTAAGACGTCCAACGCTGCACTGGTCGAGGCGGGAGAAGCGTTGTAGGTATCGTCAATAATGAGGGAATCTTTGAGACCCGGAATGAGGTTCATCCGACCAAGCGGTGGGACAAACTCCAGCAAGGCCTGGCTGATCTCGACCAAGTTGCGCCCGCGCGCTAGCCCCACTGCCGCCGCCGCCAAAGCCGAGTACACCTGCTGGGTCCCAAGGACACGCGGCAAACGCACCGGGACGGTCTGGCCCTTATAGCTGATCTTAAAGGCCGTCCCGAGCGGCACCCCGAGACCCTGCAGCCGTTGCAAAGTGTGATCCTGCAGCGCTTTGTCCGGTAATTGATCCGTGGCAGTGAGACCAATACCCCGTACGTCCGCTTCGTTGTGGATCCCAAAGGTCATCACGGTACCATCGTGTGGTCGCATTTTACTGACCCGTGGATCGTCGGCGTTGACGATGGCGATTCCGCTCGCGGGGAGCGCCTCAATAATCGTGGCTTTTTCTTTAGCGATTGCCTCGAGACTCGTAAAAAACTCCAAGTGCGACTCACCCACGTTAGTCACGACACTGATCGAGGGCTGCGCAATCGCGACCAACTGAGCCAAATCCCCCGGATGATCCATGGCCATCTCAAGCACCAAAACGGCGGGGTAGTGTTCAGCCGTAGATCGGGCCGAACCGCGCGCGAGTGTGCGGGCCCGACGCAGTAATCGCCACCAACCTAAGAGGCTGCGGCCTGGCGAGGGTTCTCCCAAAATGGTGAGTGGCAAACCGAGCTCGTTGTTGTAGTTACCTTGGCTCGCCCGAACGGTCTCGTGTGTCCCAAGTACCGCGGCAATCGCGTCTTTAGTACTGGTCTTGCCGACACTGCCCGTCACCGCTACGACAACCGGCTTGTAACGCGCCAACACCGCGCGCGCTGCCTCGGCCAACTGCTGCTCTAGTTTTACCTGAAACTGTCGTTGCATAGAGTATCTAGGGCTTAGTTCTTCTTATTCTCACGATTCTCGGGGATCCGCAAGTAGTGCAGGATCTGCGGCACCAACTCTTTAAACATGGGAGCGGCAGTGTTAGCTCCGTGGATCGAGGTGGCTGGGTCAAACAACCGGATCAGTACCATGATCTGTCGGTCGCCCGGCACCGGCCCGTAGCCTTCAAAGGAGGCGATCCAGGTGCTGCTATCGTAGACTCCTTTGTCGTTGGCCACCTGCGCGGTACCGGTCTTACCGGCCATGACATAGTTGTCGATGCGGGCCTGGTTGGCCACACCGTTCTCAACCGCTGAGACGAGCATGGCGGTAGTCTTGAGTGCGGTTGAGGGTTTGAGCGGTTCACTCACCACTTTTGGCGTAACCTCCGTCACCGTCCCATCCGGCGCTCTAAACTCACGCACGATATGGGGTTGCATGATACGTCCCTCGTTGGCCAGCGAACTCAAAGCCGTAATGAGGTGCAACGGCGTGGTAGCAATACCCTGTCCAAAACCGGTGGTAGCAAGCTGTGACTCGGACCAGGTGTCAGGGTCGGCCACGTGCACCTCAGCCTCTGAGTCTAACTCGATGCCGGTTAGCGCATTGAGACCGTACTTAACCAAATAGTCGTAGAGATCATCGCTCCCAATTTTTTGTGAGATCTGCGACATGGCCACGTTAGAGGAGCGCTCGAGTGCACCGGTTGTGGTGATCAACCCTGGTCCTTTTTGGTCAAAGTTACAGATGTTAAAGACGTCCACCTTACGGCAGCCATTGTCGACGTAGGTGGTGTTCTCGTCGATCAAGCCCAGGTCAACCCCCGCCGCAACCACCAGAGGCTTAAAGGTAGAACCCGGTTCGTAGCTATCAAAGATGGCCGAATTTTTAAAGACCGAGAGATCTTTGACCTCATCGTATGTATTGGGATCAAAATCGGGATAGGCCGCCATGCCCAGAATCTCGCCGTTGTGCGGGTTGAGCACGATAATGTCGCCATACTTAGCTTGATACCGCTTGACCCCCGCCTCTAACTCCTGCTGCGCCAGGTATTGAATAGTCCGATCAAGCGTCAAAACGACATCCGTACCGTTTTGAGCGGGAGCCACCTGGTTGTCAGCTGCCACGATGCGCCGCCCACTCGAGTCGCTCTCAGATTGGAGAGTACCGGCTTTACCGGCGAGTTCATCATTGTAGTACCCCTCGATACCGTACTGTCCGATCAGCGTCTCATCCGTAAACCCGACATAGCCCACCACCTGCGCGGCCAAACTCCCCTCGGGGTAGGTCCGCCAGTCCTCGGCGTTAGCGGCGATACCCGCTAAGTCTTTACCATCTAACGTCTCCCACGTTTTTTTATCGACCTTGCGCTTGATGGGTTCGTAGAGATCTTCCTTATCCTGCAAACGTGCAATGAGGTCTTTTTGTTGGTCCTTGCTCAGCTTGAGAACCTCCGCGACTTGTGAGACGGTCGCCTCGATATCCTCGACGTCACGCGGCACGGCGTAGACAAACATGAGCTCTTGATTGGTGGCGAGCGGAAACTCCTCGCCCGAGTTGACATCCCGCGCATAAATCGTCCCGCGCGAAGGGTTGAGCTGCTTGATCAGCGCCCGCTGACCCTCGGCCACCGCTGAGTAGTACCGCCCTTGTGCCACCTGTAAAAAAAACAGGCGCGAGACGATCGCCAGCGCAAACAGCAAAATAAAGAGTGACAAAAAAGGCACACGCTCCCGCTCCGGCTTACTCAGACTGAACAACGAACGCCGGGTCCCACGCTTAGGAGGTCGCAAATCCCCCGCGGAGCGTGCTCGGTCGGTGCGGTTACCGCTTGGCTTAAAAAAACTCGCCATCACTGGTTAGTGTATACCACTCCAAAAGCCGCAACGGTCGAGGCTTACTGATTGCTCGCCGCTTTAGCCAAGGTCTCGTCGCTCAAGCGAATCGTGCTCACTTTGGTGACGGGTACAAAATTGAGCTGGCTGTCCTTGAGAGAATTCTCTAAACGATCGATCGAGCGCAATTTGGAGAGGTCGACTTCGAGCTGTTCGTTTTGCTCACGTAACTGGTCGGCCTGTTGCTCTTTGGTATGCAGGTCAAAACCTTCGGCTGAGGTGGTGCTAGTCGACATAATAAAGAAAAGCGCCAGGATCCCGACCAGACCGACCGTGACGATGGTCAGGGTAACGGGCCCGAGTTTAACCGGAAAACGCAAGGCTCGCGTGCGACCAGCACGTGCTCCAAGCCCAGATCCCGTTGCTCCCGAACGTGTAATGGAGAGTAGGCGCGCCATCGGCTTAGACCCCTAGGTCAGTTAGTTGTTCAGCGATATCACCACTCTTTTTCTCGGTAGCAGCGGTGTACCGTTGCCAGGCGGCTTTATCCCAGAGTTCGATGCGGTTGTAGAGACCGGCTAAGATCACCTGCTTGGCAATTTTGGCGTAGTGACGCAGATACTCCGGCAGAACCACTCGCCCTTGTCGGTCGAGCTGCACATCCATCGCACCCGCCAGCATCAAGCGCGCAAAGGCTCGGGTGTTGGATTTGGCGATAGAAAGCTTAGAGAGACGGTCGGCCAGGGACTTCCACTCCTCGAGCGGGTACAAAAATAAGCTGCCGTCTAAACCACGGGTTACTACGGCTCCTTTAGAGAGGCGCGCCCTAAATTTAACCGGCACCGCGAGGCGGCCTTTGTCATCGATATTGTGCTGGTACTCCCCTATAAACACTGGTTTGGGCGGTTTTAAGCGGTTTTTAGTTGGATTTCACGACTGGTGGAACACGTAGAGCAGCCCCGCCGGAGAGTAACGCCTGATCCAGGGCGATCAGACAGCTACTCTCCGCTAGGCCGTGTCTTGCAGGGACTTGTCCACCTTTCGGCTTCCTTATCCCCACAATTATCCACTTTTCACCTCTCTGAATCCATTTTATTCCACCTGACTTCCCCTTGCAACCCCCATCCACTACAAAAAAGTGGCCAAATTTGGCCACTTATACACAGATTTGTCGAGCGAGCGTCGCGTTACGGCTTATAGACGCACGTTACTGCCAGGTAAACGAGCGTGCCAGGGTCTCAAACGCTTCGAGGGTGGTGACCGAGGGGTGTTCTACCAAAAAAATGAGCCTGGTTTTACCGCGCTCAAAGCCAAGCGCGGTTGTAGTGGGCCCCTGTGCCCGCAGGCCTGACTCACGTTGCACATAGGGCCGCACGGCTTGCGCTTTGGTCAGCTCGCGCAAGGTTTGCGCAAGATCCGCGCTATCGGTTGCGATGCGGAGATGAATCTCGCCGTCCTTGGTGTGCAAGCTGTGGAGCGTGTCGGATTTTGGTTCATCCGTGACGCCGGCGGCAAGCTGTATCGTAGCGGCACCATCAAGCAAGACCAATGTTTGGCTGGTTTTAGTAGCGTCACTAGGAAAGTACTTATTAAAAGCGACGGCCGCGTTGCTCCCGGTCTGATGGGTCTCGAGCAGCTGCGCCTCTAGATGCTGGCCATACTGCGGGACGACGTGTGCGAGCAGGCCGAGTGTGGTGATCAACCCGAGCGTAAGCAGCCCCATCGTGAGGTAGGGCCAGATTCCTGACCGGTGTGTACGACTCCCCTTGTGGGTTACCTGCGGCATGCCTTAGGCAAACAGCGTGTTGAACTTTTTGCGGACGTTATCGGAGAGCTCGTTGACGACGATGAGATGTTCGTGATCAAAAATGTCCTTGAGAAACCGATCGGTCATGTTTTGGCGATACTCAAACTCATCCTCGGACATGCAGGTGTAATTGATCTCCTCGCTGATATCATCCTCAAGAGAGGAAATGAGGCGCTCGAGCCGTTTTTTATCGACACTGTTGCCCACCACCAACAGATCGGTGCGCGGGCTGGGATGCTTGGTAAAGACACCGGTCAGGACGGCCAGTCGAATGTTGCCGACCGATTCAACCTGCTTAATGAGGCGTTGCTCGGGAGTAACACCAACTTTGAGGATCAAAGCACGCAGTTCTGGAAAAAACGGACAGGATTTACGGATCATGTAGTAGCGGCGGCGGTTTTTATCGATGCTCTCAACCAAGCCGATTTTTTCGAGGATCGACAACTCGCGGCGCACCGAGTTAATAGTGTCCGAGAGACGACGCGTAATCTCACGCACAAAGTAGGATTTATCCGGGTCGGTCAAAAGTAAGGTCAGCACTTTGACCCGTGTTTTTGAGCCGAACAATTTAGAGAGGGTGTTTGGCATGTACGAGCAGAGCCTAGGTTGAGTACGAATTTAGTTCAAGTGGAACGGTTCCACTCTACGCTCACGTCTGTTGGTACGCAAGCGGTGCTTGGCCAGTCGGGGTTGGCTTGCCAACTACCCGCCTGAATGGTACGTTTTGGCACCATGACGGAACGTGCAGCGGCCGCCACTCCGTCGGCATTGCGGCTCGCAAACTTCAATACGTTCAACCCAAAAACGAGCCTGCATTTTGCAGAGACCTACGTTTTTAGACCCAAGCAGCTTGCCTCTTTTGGCGAACTCTTTGTCGTGCTGCAAATCGATCACGCCACCAAGTCCAGCCCGCAAGTAGGTGATGCGGTCGCCACGATTTTGAACCACGAGTACTTTAGGGGCAACCCCACCAACGTCGTCCAAAACTTGGAGGATGCGCTCCACAAAACCAATGAGATTTTGTCGGACTTAGCGGCACGGGGTGAGATCCACTGGATCGGCAAACTGCACGCCGTGATTGGTGTGTTTCAAAAGGACACCATTCACCTGAGCGCCAGTGGTCGCGGCAAGGCTTTTTTGGTGCGAGATGGTGAGATCGCCGAGGTGACGGCCGGACTGTATGACAGCAGCCGCGCCGCAAGCCCCATGAAGACCTTTGAGAACCTCGCCTCGGGGGAACTACGCGAGGGTGACACCCTGATCCTCACGACACCGGGCGTAACCGATTACGTTACCCCAGAGGCTCTGCGCACGATTCTAGAAAATAAGGAGCCGGTTGAGGCAGTTAAAACGATTCAAACCCGCGTGAGCCACGATGCTGCGGCGGCTAATGCCTCGGTAGTCTTTCGGTATAGTAAGCAGCAGCTCTCCCCCGCGGTTGGGATCGGCGTGAGTGCAGCGCCGCACGTGCATACGTACGAGAGTGAACCACCCGCCAAGGAGCACAAAGAGCAACTCGCAACGGTTGCACCAACCTCTGGTCGCAGTGCTGCGGCACCCCAAAAGAAAAAGAGCGTGCTCGCTGGAGTGACCGGTTTTTTTAGTGCACTCACCAAGCGCATTAGTGGACTGGTAGCGCGCCGCGGTCGCTCGCGGAGCGTCTCAAAGGACAAGCCGGTCAGCGCCGCCAGAGAGTCGATCAAGACTCCTCAGATGGATGCAACTGCGTCCAGTAATAGACAAAAAACGAGCGTGGGGTCGCTCTGGACCCGTCTCAAAAAAGCAATCATCCGCATGCCAGCCCGGGTCAAAGTCTTTGGAGCATTGGCCTTACTGCTGGTAGTGATTTTTGTGGTGAGCTTAGTCATTTTTACCAGTGTCCGCGGTTCTCGCCAAAACCAAGCCTCGATCACTAGCCAATTTAGTGAAGCTAAAAAGCTCGAAGAAGACGCGGCCGCGGCAATTATTTTTCATGATCTGACGCAAGCCCAAAATCTTCTCAAGCAGGCCGAAGAAAAACTAAAAGGGCTGCCCGACAACAATGCCGCCATCGGCAGTGACCTTGAGACGCTTAAAGGCAAAATCGCAGCCGACTACGAAAAACTCTCCGGCAGTGTGCGTATCAATGAGCCAACTAAGCTGGCAAGTTTATCCGGTAACCCCTTGGGCGTAACCCTACTCAATGGAGAACTGGTTAGCTGGCTCTCCAACGGCAAAATTTCCGTTGTGGCGATTAAAGATGGCGACACGGCCACGGCCGCCACCCTCAGTAAAGAGCTGGGACAGCCCCTAGTTGGTGCCGTGGACGAGTCGCAACTGGTGCTTTTGACCGACGAAGATAGCGCGGTGGGTTTTGAGGATGGCAAATTAAAAGAACTCGAGATGGGCGGAACCTTTGCTCCCAAGCAAGCCGTGGCGGTTGAGACCTATGGTAACCGTCTTTATGTGTTGGATGCCGGCAAAAAAGAGATTACGCGGCATCAGCGCACGATTGCCGGCTACGGACAGGGTTCGAGCTGGATCTTAGACGGCACCTCGATCGAGGGGGCGGTCGACTTGGCTATCGATGGCAACGTGTGGGTCCTCAAATCGGATGGTTCGATCATTAAGTTTTTGCAAGGCAGCAAAGAGGACTTTACTCTCGGACCCGTGGTTGATCCGCTGGAATCCCCCACCCGCATCGTGACCTCCGAGGATTCTAAGTATCTCTACATTTTAGAACCAAAGAAAAAGCGCCTACTACAGTTTGACAAAGAAAAAGGCGACTTTATTAAACAGTTTGTCTCGGACGCCTTTACCGACCTACGCGACATGGCCATCATTGACAAGGGTGCCAAGGCCTATCTGCTCAACGGTGATTCGGTCTTTGAAATCGACCTCAATAAGTAGCGGGTTCTGCCAAAACAACTAGACGGCGGAGGCTGGTCCCGGTCGGCCAACAGGTGATCAGGACGAGCTCTGCGTTATCCTGGGGCTCAAGTATGGAGCGATCACGTGGGTCGATTTTTTTGGTTTGGCTGACCCGGTAGGTGTAGTGCCGGTCCTGGTAGTCGAGTGCGATAGTGTCGCCGGGTTGGAGTTTTTCGAGCAAGGCAAAAACGCTTTTGTAGTCTCCCGCCTCCCAGGGACTTTGCGAGGAGTGCCCGGTTAGCACCACGCTGCCGGCAGAACCAGGTAGCGCACTGTCAGCGTAGTGTACGATCCCCTTTTGGAGGGCCAGCAGCATGCTCTGCTCGTCATTCCTGTCAGGAAAAACGAGCGGAGCAGTAACCCCGATCTTAGCAATAGTTAGTTGATCACGGATGATCGGTCCGGGCATGGGTACGACAGCCGTTTGGTCGGCCCTGGGCCCGTCTATCCAATACCGGACTTTGAGCGCCAAAGCTGACCAGTTAGCAATCACAAACAGGAGGAGGCCACATAGGACGAACAGTACGCCAAAGGCCACGATACTATGTAAAAGTTTTTTGAACATACCTGCTTACTAGCAGGTAGACCTTAAGAAAAGATTAAATAAAGGTCCTTTACCAAAAAGCGCGGGGCGTATGCCCCGCGCTTTTGTTCAGACTGGTCGTCTTATTTGAGGACGACTTTTGCGCCTGCGGCCTCGAGCTTTTTCTTCATCTCTTCGGCCTCTTCTTTTTTGACGTTCTCCTTGAGCACTTTTGGTGCGCCGTCTACGAGATCCTTAGCGTCCTTGAGTCCTTTACCAGTAATTTCGCGGACCGCTTTGATCACTTGAATCTTTTGAGCACCGGCTTCTTTGAGCTCAATAGTGAACTCGCTCTTCTCTTCGGCTGCGGCTGCTCCTGCACCTGCGCCACCTGCGGCGGCAACGGCGACTGGAGCGGCGGCGGAGACGCCGAACTTCTCTTCGAGCACCGTAACGAGTTCAGAGAGATCGAGCACGCTCATCTTCTCGATGGTCTCGACCACGCTCTTAAACTTAGCGGGTACTTCGACGGGCTTTTTTTCTTCCGCTTTTGGGGCGGCTGCTGGGGCTGTATCTGCCATGATTTGTCCTGTGATTAGTTTAGTTAGACTTAGATTTGGCCAAAGCTGATAAGGCGTAGACGAGGGCGCGGGGCGTGCCGGCGAGAACTCGTACAAAGCAACTGACCGGAGCAGCGATCGTACCAACCACGATGCCAAGCATATCTTGGCGGGTCGGCAGGGCTGCGAGCGACGTGAGCTGATCGACACCCACCGCTTTGTGGTCGATGACGCCAGCTACCAGTTCCAGCTTTTTGTGCGCTTTAGCAAAGTCGACCAGTGCTTTTGCCGGGAGAACTTCATCATCACCCACGACTAATGCGAGTGGTTTTTTGAAGGTCTTAGGCTCGAGGCCCTCGATTTTTGCTTCTTGCAGCACGCGTTGCAGTAAGGTGTTTTTGATCACCATAAAGCTGACGTTGGCCTTGCGCAGGACGCCGCGCAGTTCCTCAAGCTCTTTGACGGTGAGCCCTTGGTAACCGACGAGCACCTGCTCTTTTTTGGCGCTAACCTCTTTGACGAGATCGGCGACCAGTTCCTTTTTGGCCTGTTTGCTGATTGGCATACGCGAGTAATAACGGATTGGCGGGCACTAAAAAACGGCCCATAACGGCCGCAAAGAGACGCACTATGACGTCAGGAGATTCCTCGCCGGGAGATTAAGGCTGAACGCGGCACTGTAGGGCCGTGGGTTCTGCCACCCGGGGTCTTTGGAAACCGTGCCGACAGACTACGTAACCTAGCCGAACCTGTCAACCGGGCGTATCGCTACTCGTCGAGGCCAGCTTTTTGGATGTTGGCCTGGTGTTCTTCCAGGGTCTTAGCGTAGAGGGTCTCCCCCGTCTTGAGATTGCTCACAAAATACAGATAGCCACTCCCGGTTGGTGCCAAGGCGGCCTGGATCGCACTGAGACCCGGAGAGTTAATCGGACCCGGTGGTAAGCCTGTATGGAGGTACGTATTGTACGGATCCTCGGTCTGCGTGTCCGCAGTACTAAACTCGGTCTTGTCGTCCTGCTTAAGGACGTAGGCCAGCGTAATGTCAGACTGCAGCGGCATACCCGCCTCGAGCCGATTGGTAAAGACTCCGGCGACCAACTTACGGTCCGTGTCACCAGGCACCTCTTTTTCTACGATCGAGGCCAGAGTGAGGATCTGATAGAGGGACTGCTTGGAGGCCTCGAGCTGGGGCAAGAGGTCGGCAATTTTTGACTCAAAGTTTTTGAGCATAGCCGTGACGACCTCCTCAGGCGTAACATCTGGAGCAAAATGGTAGGTATCTGGGAACAAAAAACCCTCAAGGTCTGCTGCACCCGGTTTACTCTGTAAAAAAGAAAAGGAATATTCTTGTCGCGTGGCTCGCAAAAAGTCATCGTGCGAGACAACATGGTTTTGTTGTAATACATCCGCTACCTGATCGAGACGCAACCCCTCGGGAATGGTGACGCGTAGCTCTTTGGTTTTACCGTCACGGAGTAGTTCTGCCATTTGACGAGCCGACTGAGCGGCAGAGAGTTCGTAGGTCCCGGCCTGGAGTTTACCGCGCGCACCCTCGAGTACGACCGCGGCACTAAAAGCGTTTTTACTGACCAACAAACCCTCTTCAAAGAGCTTTTGGCCTATCTCGGGTGTACCGAGTCCAGCCTCGATCGTGATGGTTTTGGGAGTAGCCTTGGGATCCTTAATCTTGTTGGCGCTACGCATCACCAAACTGAGCACCACGATCCCAGTCAGTACCAGGGCGCCAAAAAAAAGCAGCGCGGTCCAGCGGCCGGTATGTCGGCGACCTCGATAGGCTTCTATAGCTCGTGCATGAGAGAGTTGCCGGCGCATTTTGTGGCGTGGTAGTGTTCTCTACTCTACTGGCATCTATGGATCCTGCAACACCCGTTCGTAACTTAATTGAGGAACCAACTGTGGAAACTGGGATCCTAGCTTTGCCCGGTTTGCATTTTCCGGGCATCACTCGGCCCAACCTCACCGTCTCAACCTGGTTGGTGACGCTCGTGCTGCTGCTCGTGTTAGTTGGATCGAGCCTGGTGTACTACTGCGGTTGGCCCTGGCACCGTAAAAAGGCTAGCGAGCTGACGCTGATTGACGCGATCGATCAAGATCCCAAGCTACGACCGCGCAGTTAGCGAGGCTTACCTCGTCTTAGAGCGACTTATTTGCCAAAGCGTCGGCTGCGCGACTGGTACTCTTTTACGGCGTCTTCAAAATCGGCTTCGCTAAACTCCGGCCAAAAGCGCTTAGTAAAGTAGAGTTCGCTGTAGCTGCCCTGCCAGAGCAAAAAGTTGGAGAGGCGTTGTTCACCCCCGGTGCGGATGATCAGGTCGGGGTCATTTTGGCCGGCCGTGTCGAGATTGGCCGTGATGGCCTCCTCGGTAATGTTGACGGCGGCTACGCCCTTGTCAAGCAGACGGCGCACGGCCCGCACGATCTCCGAGCGACCACCATAGTCGAGCGCAATGTTGAGGATGAACTTATTATTACGCTCGGACACCCGCATCAACTCCTCGATAGCACGACGCAGGTTGTCGGGTAAGCGTTTGAGGTCTCCAATTGTGCGGAACCGAATATTATTTTTGAGGATCGAGAAGCGCTCCGTAACGACAAACTTAAGCACGAGTTTAAACAGGTTACTCAGTTCTTCGCGTGTGCGTTTCCAGTTCTCGGTCGAGAGGGCGTAAATCGTGAGATTGGTGACGCCCATGGCTTGGGCTTTTTTCATAATACGGCGAATATTGTCGGCGCCGGCTTCATGTCCCTTGAGTGGGGACAGTCCGCGCTGTTTGGCCCAGCGGCGGTTGCCATCGATAATAATGCCGACGTGACGCGGCACTGCAGGACTCGTAGCGGCTGGTTCCGCCTTGGTCAAAGGCTGTAATTGCATGGCGGCCATCCTAGTCTTATCGACCCAACGAGTCAATTTGACTATTGCACAAACGCTTGCCCCACCATCAAATCATACCAACTCTCTACCAGAGGCCGATCATCGGTTGCAGGAGCAAGTCCTGGCTCAGGTAGAACCGGTGTCGCCAAGGTCGCAATACTCTCAACCGCAGAGCGCAATTCTATCGGAGCCTGGGTGGGGTCTGGTTTTACTAGCGGTGCCGAGCTCGCATACAAGACCACGTTGTAACTACTGGGCACTGGTAGCGCGAGTACATTTGGGAAAACACTGGCGATGGTAGTAGCGAGCGTTTGTTGCACATGCGAGTTTTCTCCAACAACGTTTAGGTTAACGGCGAGTATCCCGTCAGCTGCAAGTTTACTTTTAGCCAGCTCAAAAAACTCCTGAGTCGAGAGATGGGGCGGGATGTACAACTGCCGAAAAGCATCGACGACCAGTACATCAAACGGTCCTGATTGGGCGTTGAGCCAGACACGACCATCTGCAGGGGTGCTGGTGAGTGTCTGCAGCTCGCCTAAACCAAAGTACTGGCGCGCGAGGTCGAGGGTGGCTGGGTCAAGTTCTGCGCCGGCTTGCGTGAGTTGGTGCGGTTTTACACTCTTGGGTCCATACAAGGCCTCGACCTCGCGCGCGACCGTTCCCCCGGCTAAACCAACGATCCCAACGGAAAGATCCGTACGGGCACGGGCGGTCGTCGGTCGTAACTCGGGAGATGCAGCCAACCAATCAAACACTAGCCCGGTCGTGATCACATGTGGGTCATAGACAGAGTGGATACCCAACCCCTCGTCTTGTTCCAAGTGCACTTGTTGGTCGTGGTCGCGTACGACCCGGAGATACTCCAGGCGACTCTCCCGCTCGGCCACCACCTCGTCCGCCCCCCTACTGAGCGTCGGAGAGACCAGGAGACCCGCTCCTGCAAGCACTAGAGCAACAAGACCAGGGCCAAGCACACGCTTTGCGCCAGAGCGTGCCAAACCGACAACACTCAACAGCGCCAATAGCGCCGCAAACGACAAAATCGTTTTTTTGGTTCCAATCAGTGGCACTAACAAGAGTGTCGGCAAAAACGTCCCGAGCAAGCTCCCGATCGTCGACCAGGCGTAGATCCGGCCGGCCGCTTTGCCGCGGTGTTGGTGCTGGTCGGTACCCAGATGCACCAGCCACGGGCTGACCATCCCGAGTAGCACAAAGGGAATAAAGAACAGTACAAAGCAACCCAACAAACTAAAAACGATCAAGCGCCAATCTACCGTCGAGATGTGATCGCGCAAAAAGCTGAGCAGACTGGGTGCCACAAACGGGATCAACGCACAAACACAGGCGGTCAAAAGCATTAGCAAAAACAAGGGTCGCGCGGCCCGTAGTTTGTCAGCCAGCCAACCACCCGACCAGTAGCCCACTGCCAATCCCGCCAAGATCACACCCAAAATATTAGACGTCACAAAAATCGAGTTACCAAAATAGGGTGCCACGATTCTAAACGATGTAATCTCGATGCCGAGCACCACCAGGCCGCTTGTAAAGGCAACCAGTCTGATAAAACGCATTAGAGCGAGGACTCGAGGTCGGTCTCTACCCCAGCGGAGATGGCGCTGGTTCCACCAAACAACACGCCCCCCATCACTTGTGCCCCGTATGCGGCCAAATAGTCGGCTACCGCCTCCGGCACCGCATCTGGTTGAACCAAAAGCAGCGGAGCTTGCAGCTGCTGTGAGCCAACTAAGGGGCCGGCCACGAGACTGTCCGGAAAGTTAGTCCCGGTCGAAAAGCTAACCGTGTCGGCACTCGGGTAAAAGGTCTGGGCCAGTTGCACGGCGGTCTCGTACCGGTTGCTGCCGGCGGTTCTGTCGACCGTCCCGTACGGATCAGCCGCGTCAAAGACGTCGTCGCTCACCACGGCGCTGCCGCCCACGATGTGGATACTAGTAGCGGGCGTTTTTTTAAGAAAATCCTCGGTCACCTGGGGCAGCGCGTCTTTAGTAGTAAGCACGATGGCGGCGCGATCCCGGGCCGCAATGGAGGAGGCTGCGAGCGCATCCGGAAAGCTCGTGCCACTGGCCAAAAAGACTTGTGTGAGATGCTCGAGCTGCTCGGCCACTTGGACCGCGGTCTCGTAGCGATTGGCTCCCGCTAGTCGTGTGACCGCAAACCCCGCTGCGCTGAGTGCATCCGCGACCGCCGCCGAGATGGCACTCTCCCCTCCCAAAAGCCAGACCTTGCCACCCTCGGGCAAAACTCGCTCGATCTCAGCCAGAACCTCCGGCTGCAACGTAGCCGTCGAGGTCAGCAAAATGGGCGCGTTTTCTTGCGCGGCCAGAGGGGCACCCGCCAGTCCATCTGCAAACTGATCCCCCCGAGCCAAAAAGACCGCGCCAGCACTCTTGTCCTGGCTAAATTGGTTTTGGCTAATGGCAATGGCGGTCTCGTACCGATTGGCCCCTTCCAGTCGATCGAGCGTGATAAAGCTATAGGCCCCGCGGTCAAACGCTCCCAGCTGCGAGCGAGAGCGCCCATCAAAATCACGGTCATACCCGTGAGAACTGCCCGAGCGGATCGCCGGCGACCCGGCACGCACTTTGTAGTTTTCGGTACCGGCCAGACGTGACAAGACTAGCGCTGCATCCGACATCATTTGGTAGACCACCCCCGTCACGCTGCTGTAGGAGTTATTAGCGTAGGCCTCGTAGACCAGCTTAGCCACGTCGGTATTGCCCGGTAGCTCGGCCCAGCTATGAAAATAATAAATCCGCGAGGCGACCGAGGCAGAGAGGGTGCCATCCAAATACCAGTTGATGCTGCCCGTACTGGGTTTCCACAATTGCGAGCTAAAGGTTCGGCCAAAAAGGGCCAAATCAGAGTCGGTAAAGGTAATCCCGGCCTCGCGTGCTGCCTCAACAAACTTAATCACGACCCCGCCGTGGTTGACGTCCTCTGAGATAACATCCTGCCAGGCATCGGTGCTCAGTGCTGGATAGTAGTAACGCCAGTAAAAAAATGATTGACCGTCGGTGGCGGTGCGCACCTCGAGCTTAGATTTAAACCAGTCTGCCACTTGCTTGGCGCGCGTTTTGTACTTGGTATCACCAGTGGCCTGGTACATACGCACCCAGAGTTGCGCTAAGTCCGCGCTCTGGTTGACCGGCAAGGTGTTGCCCGGGATGGCGTACTGTTCGTCCGTGGGCCAGCGATAGACCCCGCCTGGACCGCCCGCCCAGATGGACGAACCACTCGTCTTAAAGTATGGCTCCCACTTGGGGTAAATCTCCGTATCGACTTTAGTGATGTAGTCCTGCGCTTTGGCCAAGTAGGTCGAACCCGCCACAGGCAAACCCTGGAGAGTGGGGTCACCCAGCACCTCGACCGCAAACTCGATCAGAGGGGCCAGGAGGCCGCCCTCAATGTTCTCGTACTCGAGCTGCTTTTTAGCTTTGGTCTCGATTTTGTAGACATCACCACCGACCGGGTACTCGTTTTGCGATTGGTTGCAGCAAAAGTAGACTTTGACATCGTAGTTGACCGCGCTCTCGATGGTGGGATCGTCCAGGGTTTGTGGAGTAAGGCCCGCACCGGCGTACGTCACATTGGTCGCAAGCGCGACCGGGGTACCGGTCACGTCCCATACGTCGTATTTGCTCGGGCTCGTAAAGCGTAGTTCAAGTTTTTTGCTGAGTAACCCGTCCGCATTGCCAGGGCCGTAGATGCCGAGGTCGCCATTGACGGGCGTGCCGGCGGAGTCCAGTACCTTAAACGTCACGCCGTTGCCGGATGTCCCAACGCTCGGTTTAACCATAGCGCGCGCGTAGCGACTGGTGGTCCAGCCGCAGTACCCATCATCAGTGCTACCCGGTGTGGCGGGGTTGTCAGTACAGTTGGCCCAGACGTTGTCGGCCTGGTCCACGATTTTAGCTAGCCAGCGCGTGTCTTTAGTGGCGCGATACATGTCCAGATATGATTCAAACATAAAGCCTTGATCCCAGCGTAGGTTGGCCGCGTTGGTGTTGTTGGACCAAGCCTCCCCACCAAAGAGGGCTGCGTCTAAATCCCGGACGGTATTATGCAAAAAGTTGGTTTTGTCGGACTCGCGCGTGCTCGTACTGCGGTATCGAGGATCGGCCTCATTGGAGCCACTCTCTCCTCCCGCAGCCGCTCCCAAGCTCCCCACCGTGTATTTGGCCGAACCACCCACCGCGCCCAGAGCACCACTCGGGTTCCAATAGCTGTTGTTACGGGTGGTCAAGCCACTTTTAGAGGGAGTATCGATACGAACCGGATCCTCTAAGGCTGAACCATACAAATTGTTTTGCAAAAGCGCGTTGGTCGAGCTCTCCAGATCGATGCCCACGTTGCTGTGATGAAAACTCCCGTTATAGACATCAAAGCTGGTCGAGTTGACCGCCCGCACCGCTGCACCATAGATCTCACTCCCAATGATGTTGAGTGCCGAATCATTGGGCGAGTTTTTAACCAAGACGCCAGCGTCGTTACTGCCCCGATCCCCGATATCCGAGGCCCAAATCGACCGTGCCGAAGAGCTCCCAGCATTATCAAAGGTGATCCCGGTACCGGCGTAGTGCTTAAAGAGCAAGCCTTCAACCAACACATTGGGCACATTGACCACTTTGAGTCCGTTGGACCCGGTCGTGAGCGTAACGGGTCGTGTGTTGGGGTCGGCGTAGTCGAGCAAGCGCACCACCACGTTGCCGCCCGAGTAGGTCCACACATTACGCTGCCGCTTAACATCGTTGACGCTCGCGACGTGCTTGAGTCGCTCTAATCCGTCGGTGACAAACTTGGGTTGGTTAGAGGGTGCCGTGTAGACGTCGTTGGTTCCACTCAGGCGGAACCAGGTCGTGGGTGCCGCCCCACCGATAAAGAGCGGTTTTTGTGTCGCGGCGTTTTTGATCGTGATGACCGCTCCGGCCGGGCCATTGTTTTTGCCGGTCAGGGTCGACTCGCTTAGGTAGGTGCCTGGTGCAACCAAAATTGTGTAGTTTTGCGTAGGGGTAGCCGGAATCGCATTGATGGCCGCTTGCAAGGTAGCGTAGGTCTGCCCCGCGCCTACCGTGAGCTCGACCGTGGCGAGACTGGCTTTAAGAGTGGGCACGACCTCACTGCCTGGATCGGCCTTGCTAGCCGCCTGGACAGACTGGGGTGCAACACTCGCAAAAAGACTTACGGTTACAAGGAGAGTCAGTGTTAGTTTGGAAGTCAAGCGCATCGCTTTTGTACTCTACGTAAAACTCAAAAAAATTCAATCACCGGAAAGCGCCGGTCCAGCTCGGCCGGATCAAGGATCTGGCCGTTTTGTTGCGCCTGACCGACTGCCGCGTCGCGACGCACCCTTTGGACAAAGTTCACCACTAGGCCACATCCAAGCAGCGCCGCAACGAGGAGGCCGATACAGGCCAAGCTCACGAGCAGAGCGGTTTTTTTAGGTTGCGTGACGAGGAGGGACTTGTTCATCCGGGCGGTACGGTATAGTGCTTAGCATACTATGCCGGCTGCACGACCGTATTTGAGCGTGATTATTCCGATGTACAACGAGGAGCAGCGCCTGGCGGCGACCGTGCGGGCCGTGGTGGCGTACCTAGAGGAGCACCGCCCCTCGTTTGAGGTGCTCCTGGTGGACGATGGTTCGACCGATGGGAGTGTGGCACTGGCTCACTCTCTGGCGGCCGAACTCCCCAACCTGGCGGTCATCACGCATCCCCGTAACTTGGGCAAGGGGGCCAGCGTCCAAGATGGATTGCGTGAGGCGCAGGGTGAGTACCTCCTGTATATGGATGCAGATCACTCCACCAACATTGCTGAACTTCGC
The DNA here is from genome assembly GCA_046350855.1 of Candidatus Anderseniibacteriota bacterium. Taxonomy (GTDB): domain Bacteria; phylum Patescibacteriota; class JAUYIX01; order JAUYIX01; family JAUYIX01; genus JAUYIX01. The sequence continues at coordinate 47,905 of JAXLZM010000004.1, forward strand.
CAGCTCCCACGTTTGATCGCGCGTGGAGCAGACGTCATGGTTAGCTCACGCTATGTGCCAGGTAGCCGCATTACCAGTAAGCAACCCTGGCAGCGGGTGGTCGTGAGTCGGGTTGCCAATTTTGTTATTCGTCTTTTTGCAGTACCCGGGATCCATGACACACAAAACGGCTTTAAGATTTTGCGCGGGACGGCGGCGCGCGACATTTTGCCGCACTTGCTGCTGCGACGCTGGGCCTTTGACGTGGAGTTACTATATGTCGCGCGCCGCCTGGGCTATCGGGTGGTGGAATTTCCGGTCACCTGGCACCACACCCCTGGATCCAAACTCAACATCGGTCGCGATTTACGCAACACGGTGGGAGAATTTTGGAAGTTCATCTGGAATCGTCTCAGGGGTCGCTATCCCAAGCGCCTCAGAGCGAGAGATTAGCTTACTTTTGTAGGGCTGCCAGATCGGCCAGGACCTCGGCCGGATGTTCTACCGGCTTAACTTTGGGGTAGAATTTAGCGATTGTACCGGCTGGATCGATCAAAAATGACATGCGGCGGATACCCATATACTCGCGGCCCATAAACTTTTTGAGACCCCAGACACCATAGGCTTTGATAGTAGTTTTGTCGGGATCAGAGAGGAGTGTAAACGGCAGCCCAAACTTTTTGGCGAACTTGGCGTGGCTCTCGACCGAGTCGGCGCTCACACCTAGAACGACCAATTTACTTTTTTTAAAACGCGGCAAACTATCCCTAAAACCACAGGCCTCTTTAGTGCAGCCCGGAGTATCGTCCTTGGGATAAAAGTAGAGTAGGACCCACTTGCCTTTGTAGGTTTTGAGGGTATGCGTTTTTTTGCTTTGGTCCTGGAGACTAAAATCGATCGCTCTTGCTCCAACGGCTAATTTTGGCATAGACCTAGTGTAGCAAAGCGCTAAGCCGGCTGCTTTTGTGTGAGATAGCGTTTACGAGTGGCCGCTGGAAACTTTTCTATGGCGTAGCGCAACATGGTACGCGGCATATGGGCAGCGTGTGCCCGCAAAAAGCGCTCTTCGATGGCGCGCTCACGCTCCCCCACCTCGCGCAGCATCCAGCCCACCGCTTTGTGAATGAGATCGTGCCGGTCTGTAAGCAGTACGGTTGCGATGGACAGGGTGTCAGCAAACTCTCCTGCTCGGATAAAGGCTTGGGTCGCCAAGATGCTAATGCGCCGATCCCAAAGCACTCTAGAGCGAGCTAGCCTACGTAAGACCGCAAGACGCTGACTGTGAGAGGCGGTGGCGAGCAGATGCCGGCCCACGATGTGCGGGGCACTCGAGTCGATGATGTCCCAACTATTGATACAGCGCGTGTTGGCTAAGTAGGTCTCGTAGATTTTTTGGCGTTGCCCAGCGGTACCACGCTTGTAGAGCTCATTGAGGATGAGTACAGCGGCCAAACGATCCTCGTGGACCCGACTGCGTAGCAGCGTACGTGTCTGCACAAGCGGTAGCTCGCGGAACCGCTTAACCACGGCGCGTATGTGCGGGACGGCCGCCCCGATAAAGACGTCCCCCTCGCCATACTCGCCCGTACCGGTCTTAAAAAAGCCGGCCATGACGTGGGCTCGTTTGCTGTTGCGGAACCGTCGTAAGCTCCGCTGCACCTCCGTTGCTTTGAGTGTGGCCATTTTAGTCTCTAAAACGGTACTTAAAAATCGTCCAAAGTGCTTTGACACCGTCGCGCCAACCAATCTTTTTACCTTCGGCGTAGTCGCGGCCATCGTAGGAGATGGGCACTTCGTAGACGCGACAGTGTTTTTTGGCGACCTTGGCGGTAATTTCTGGTTCAAAATCAAAACGATCTGATTTAATCGTGATGCCCCGTAAAATCTCACTCCTAAAAACTTTGTAGCAAACCTCCATGTCGGTCAGGTTGAGGTTGGTCATCATGTTGGAGAGAGTCGTGAGCATTTTGTTAGCCACCATGTGCCAAAAGAGGTGCACACGACGCGCCCCGCCACCCCCAAAGCGGGTGCCAAAAACGACATCGGCCTTACCCTCTAAAATTGGTGCCAACAAATGTGCATACTCGCGTGGATCGTACTCGAGATCCGCGTCCTGGATAATTGCAAAGTCGCCCGTGATGTGTTGGATCGCGGTCCGCACCGCAGCACCCTTACCTTGATTGCGTTGATGCATGACCACCTTGACCTCAGGATAGCGCCCCTCGATCTTACTCGTCAGAATCTCCCGGGTGCCGTCCCGCGACCCGTCATCCACCAAAATAATTTCTTTTTGATAGGGCGTGGCTCGCACCCGGCGCACGATTTCTTCGATGGTCTTTGCCTCATTGTAGACCGGCACCAGCACGGACAAAACAAAATCCGTCGAGACGGGCTGTGGCGCCAGGCTCGTTAGTGTTGGGAGCGTGTTGGGTCTTGCGGTAGGTACGGTAGTCGTGGTGTTCATACGGTTGAACCTGATCGTGGGGAGTATACCGGTTTTGTTTGGGTAAGCAACACGATTAAGCACGTCACCGTCAGATACAAAGTGGGTACCAGGTGCAGCATAAGTCGATCGAGCGAAGTCGTAATATGCCAGGTCAAATCGTGCGGACTGGTCACGTACACCACACCATAGGTCGCGAGTTGCGCTCCGAGGAGCCCCAGTGGGGCGAGCCACACTAGTGGCCGGCGCTGAGTGCGCCACCACGCCACGACCACTGGTACAAGCAAGGTCATCGGCAAAATCGCCCACCCCCAGTGGTCCACCCGTGGCCACTCACTCAAAAACCAGTGCGTCACCTCGATCACCTGGTTCAGATAAAATTGCACGGTCCGATTGAGCCCGGGCAAGAGCAAATCAACCCGGTAGCCCTGCCTCACTTTGATCCCATGCCATAGTACGACCGGCAGAACCAACGTTGCCAGGACCGGTAGCGCAGCGGTCGCCCACCAGATCAATGGCGTCGAGCGCTCGTGGGTCTCGACTGATACCACACGCCGCCGCGTCAACCAAACTGCCGAGAGTCCCACCACCAGATAGAGCAAGGCAAAGGCACTCCCCTCATTTTTGATCGAAAGTGCGGCCAGGGCCGGCGAGAGTCCCAACAAAAACCAAAGCCAAGGCGTTTGGCGGTTGGTGATGCGACTAGTTGCAAGACCCAGCAGCGCAACCGTCGCGGCCAAAAACAGACTAGCAAGGGGCACGTCTGCTAAGCCAAGGCCCGCAAAGAGCATGGGGTCCCCGGCCAGTAAAATCAAAAAGAGTGCTGCTCCGAGTCCAAAGATCGCAAAGCGTAAGCGTCGCTCGGGGTTCAAGACACGCTCCAGTGCACCACCGGTCAAGACAAGCAAGAGCCAAAAAAAGGTCACGTACGTAAGGGCGACGGGTTGCTCGCTCACCCCACCAAACCATTGGTAGTGCGCCGCCACCAAGGCCGGGAACCCCAATGGATAATCTTTGTGGGCCGAGCTAAACAGGTCGCTCTCATAGAGTGTGTTAGGGACGTGCTGTTGGACATAGATGGCCTTAGCCTTGAGAACCCAAATCATTTTGGCGTCCCAGGAGGTCAAGGGGTAGAGCACTGCGTTAACCGCGATGGGTGCGACCAAAATGAGCGAGAGGAGGAGTAACCCAAGTTGTGAGCGGTTGGGTACGAGCAGGCGGACGAGGGTCCAGCGCCCGCGCGCCAACGCAAGCAAAAGGCTTACCAATCCGACCACCCCAAAGCCCCAGGCTACGACTGGACTGGCAGAAAAATGAGCGTTGAGAAGCAGTGCCGTAACAAACGCCGCGTACACCCCCAGCCCCACTACCAGAGAAAACCCAATCGTAAGCAGGAGATTGAGCCGCAAACGCAGCACAAACCAAATTACGATCCCCAGGCCACCGAGACCCAGCAGCACCAAGAGTAAGGCTGTCTTAAGCAAGAGAATCGTCATTGCCGTACGTAGATAAAACAGCCCTCACCGATCGTTTTTGTATACTGCCGAGACGGCAGCGTTAATTCGGTCTCGGAGATAAAGGCTGTGCCCGGTTGGGCCTGAGTAAGTTCGGCCTGCAACTCGGTTGAACCCACCGCCACTTTTTTTGGCAGAACCGGATAGAGCTCGTAGTAGACCTCAAGGTCAAAACGCGAGGGTGGATCAACCTGCTCCCCTACGAGGACGATCGTGTCCGCCTGCTGTGCGACTTTTGTATGTTGGCGCAAAAAGCGTCGGACGGTGTAGTAAGGATCGTTTTGGTTAAAGATTTGTTCGGCCGAGTACTGACCGGTTTTAGAGAGCGTGGTCGGATAGGCGGTGCGCTGTACCCAATACAAAAAGAGCAGGCCATTGACCGTGGCAATCACGGCTAGGATCGTGATCGCTAGCTGTACTACTGGCTGTTTTGTCGCGTGTACCGAGGTCATGCGTGACGAGCTTAGCGCAGATCAAGTAACGGTCAACCCAAAAAGGCGCCCGCATTCGCGGGCGCCTCCAGAACAAACGCTCTTCTTAGACGAGACGTTACTGAGTCGCGTTGTTAGTGGCGTTGCTGGTGTTATTGGTCTCGTTGGTGGCGTTTGACGTGTTAGCCGGTGTGGTATTAGCGGCGTTACCCGTGCTGTTTGTCGCGTTCTTGGTGTCAGGGTTCAAGACGACGGGTGCCACGTTGATGATGCGGTTCTCCGAGGTACGGAAGATAATGGCCTCTGTGCTGTAGAGCAACAAGGTGTCACCGTTACGAGCATTTTTGTAGAACGACTCGTTAGCCGCACGTAGCTTGTCGACATCCGTAATCGTAGCGACGGTTGGCTTATCCTCAGGCACCAAGATCAACTTAGAAACACTATTGATCACGTTTTGGCTAGCTTCCTCAGCCAATTTAGTCTGGGCCTCAGGCTTCTTGAGGGACATGTTTTGCCAGTACATATAGGCAAGTCCACCAGCGAGAGCGAGAACGAGGACCCAAAGAATAATGGTCATCGCGCCAAAGCGGCGACGAGAAGTTTTTTTTGCGGGAATTGGATCTGGCACGGGGGTGAGAGGTGAATAATTAGTCCCCGTATCATAACGAGAGGGACCCTGGTACGTCAACCAAACAGGTGCACAGAGCCATCAGAGTGGCAAGAATACATCGCAGCCGCTAGGATAAACACATGCGTAAAGCCTGGATTGTTCCGCTCCTGCTTATCATTGGACTGGTAGCCACCGTCGGCTGGATCATACGCGCGCCGCGTCAGCAGTCATTTTTGCCGGCAGAACTGGCGGGTAAAATTACTTTTACGGTCTACGCCCCAAAAACAATGCCGACGGGGTTCAGCCTCAAAACGGACTCACTACGGTATCAGGAGGGTGTGCTGCTGTTGGATATTACGTCCCCCATCGCAGATGAACCCCTGGTCGTAAGCGAGCAAGCTCGACCGCAGGATTTTAAATTTGAAGATTTCTATAAAGATTTTTTTGGCAGCACTAAGACCACTAATGAATTGGGTGAGCTCGTAGTCGGGACTGTGCGCAATCAGACGATCGCTAGTTTGCTAACGGACACAACGTGGGTCTTGATTACCGGTTCAAAAAACATCGAGTTTGCGACCGTCAGTGAACTGGCCAAATCTCTCGCACCGGTTAACTAAACCGAGGTTCGTTGGGTTATTTCTTGCTGACCGTACAAAACGAGCCACGTTTTACTGTAACGGCTGAGGTTGCAACCTCGCTACGATAGCGGACGGCGAGGGTACCGTTGGCAGATGGAATAATCGAGCCGGTAAGATGCACACCTAAGCGAGTAGCACCGCCACCTGTGGCAGGGTTGGTATTAGTATCGTAAGCCGTCTGGGCGGCATTATGCACAGCGGTTGCCGTCGTATCAGTCAATACTTCGTAATCAAGAGCGGTTGTCGTCGGACCGTTGAGGGAGAGTTGCAATGCAGTAGTAGAAACAGCGGTCGTATAAGTCATGTCACATGAAAACACATAGGTGAACCCGCTCGTCACGGCTGTGGTCAAGCCTGTCACATCGGCAAACGTAGTCGTACTTTGCGATACATCAGATGACACGTATAAGACCGTGGTCAGACAATCACCCCAAGCACCGTTTTCGTAGCAGCGCATCTTGTTAGCGTTAGAGTTATAGTACATCGCCCCGTTGGTACCAGTTGGATCACCGGAGCCTGTTTTGGTATCCAAGACAACAAGCGTACCAGTGGTATCGGAGGTACCGACGGTGACGTTACCGGAGCCGTTTGGAGAAAAGTTGAGGTCTTCGTTAGAGATGGTGGTGATGTCGTTGGTAACGCTGGAGAAGGTCAATTGACCGGTGGAGGAAACATCAAAGTTGGTAAAGTCAATTACCGCGGTAGAACCAGAGATCGTGTTGCCACCCAAATCAAGGGCGTTAGTGATGTTAGTAGCGGAGGCATCGATGGCAGTGGTCATACTCGTACTGCTTGCTGCAACAAAGCGAAGTCCCGTTTTGTCGGTACTCGATTGGTTATCCAGTTGGAACAAAAAGTTTGAGTCCGTTCCTGAGGCGGAGGGGTTTTGGATGGCGATTGAGTCGTCCGCCGTGGTGAGTGGGATGGTGACGTTACTGCCGTCCACGTCGTTATCGTAGGCACTCGGGAGCGTGAGTGTACCGGCACTCGTGTCACAGTCTTTCCAGGCGCCGTTTTCAAAGCAGCGGAACTTAGCCCGTGCACCGCTATAGTAGACTGCCCCGTCAAAGCCGGTTGGATCGGTCACACCACCTCCAACACTTTTAACATCTACTCCCAACAAGTCTGGCGTTGTGGAACCGCTACCACCCGCACCGATCTGGACGTTGGCCGTGGTACCCGAGCCCGCGGGCTGGAAGCTCACGTTACCGCTCGAGGTGTTGAGGTTGAGGCCTGAGTTACCGTTGACCGTCAGTGCCCCTGCAGCGGTCGACCAGGTCGCGGCCGCGGCTGAGGTAAGCGTCAAGGCACCACTCGAGGTAGACCAGGTCGAGGCCGCTCCAGCCGTAAAGGTCAAAGCCCCGCTCGAGGTAAATTGCGAAGCCGCGGTGGGGGTCAGGTTGACGCTACCCGCACCCGAGGCGTTAAAGTTGCCTGAGGTCAATGTAAAGGCGATGTTGGTCGAACCAGCGGTCGTGATGGTAGCACCTCCGTTATACGCACCTTGCAAGGTAGTCACACCAACATCCGCACCACAGGCCCAGACGTCGGATGTTTCATTCCATTTAAGAATTTCTGTATCAGCACAACCCTGGAGGAGCGCAACACCCGAGGCAAGAATCTCCATGCCGGAACCAGACGAAGTGGTTGAGGATAAGCCGTTGGCAGAGGGTGCGACGGTCAGGGCGATATCTCCGGCGTTGACCACGATGCCGCCGTTGGCCGAGACCACATCGATGGTTGGGGTGGAGCCTTCGCCCGAGGCATTGCCGGTCAAACCCGCACCCGCGGTAAAGCTGGCAACATAGTTGCCAGTGGTATCGGTTGTAAGTGCAACGGAGTCTGCACCCACCGTAAGACCACCGCTGAATGAGCCCGTGATATCCCCCGCTGCAGGTGATTCACCCACGTTGACATACACTGAGTCGAGCGTACTGGTGTAGTTGGCGTCGGTGAGCACTGTACCGGTGCTACCACTGAGGGTATAGGTAGCGTTAGCCGACAAGTCACCGACGTCTACGGTACCAAAGAAGGTCGCACCAGCCGATTCAAGAATTTTGAGCTCGGAGGAAGCGTTGTTGAGACTGATATCAAAGGCACCGGTTTGGTTCCAGTCCGCCGTCAGAGGACCGAGCGCGATGTCATCCGCATTGACGGTGATTCCACTTCCTGCACCCACAGCCACGGTCGGGGTTGAGCCTTCGCTACTGACGGTACCAGTCAATCCTCCACCGGCAGTGAGTGTTGCGACATAGTTACCCGTGGTATCTGTGGTGAGCGCAACTGAGTCGGCGCCAACGGTCAGGCCACCAGAAAAACTACCGGTTATATCAGCTGCCGCTGGTGACTCACCCACGTTAACGTACACCGAGTCTAATGTGCCGGTGTAGTTGGCATCGGTCAGGACTGTGCCTGTGCTGCCACTGAATGTGTACGTGGCGTTAGCCGCCAAGTCGCCGACATCCAGTGTGCCAAAGAAGGTGGCGCCTGCGGATTCCAGAATCTTGAGCTCGGAGGAGGCATTGTTGAGGGAGATATCAAAGGCCCCGGTCTGGTTCCAGTCCGCCGTCAGAGGACCGAGCGCGATGTCGTTAGCGTTGACGGTGATGCCGCTGTTAGCGCCAATGTCGAGGGCGCTACCGTTGGCCGCCAAACCCGCACCGGCCAAGGTCGACTCGGAGATATCAAAGGTGGCGGTTTCTGGGTTATCGGCGCCGGTAATGGTTAAGTTCGTCCCCGTGACCAGCAATTGTAGGGTGTCGGTGGCCGTGTCCGCGACCGGATCGGTTCCTGAGGGAGTATCGATCGTGGCAAAGCTATTTGTGCTAGTGCCAGCAGTTCCACAGGCCCAGACGTCACTCGCCTCATTCCACTTGAGCACCTCGGTGTCGGCGCACCCCTGGAGAAGCGCCACGCCTGAGGCAAGAATTTCCATCCCTGAGCCCGAGGAGGTCGTGGAGGACAAGCCGTTGGCCGACGGGGCGACGGTTAGAGCAATGTCACCGGCGTTGACCACGATGCCGCCGTTGGCCGAGACCACATCGATCGTTGGGGTGGAGCCTTCGCCCGAGGCGTTACCCGTAAGACCCGCTCCGGCCGTAAAGCTCGCGACATAGCTACCGGTTGTGTCCGTTGTGAGCGCGACGGAGTCGGCCCCGACGGTAAGACCACCCGAAAAGCTCCCAGTTATGTCAGCTGCAGCCGGTGACTCGCCAACGTTGACGTAGACCGAGTCCAGGGTCCCCGTGTAGTTAGCGTCGGTTAAGATCGTGCCAGTTGAACCACTGAGCGTGTAGGTAGCGTTGGCTGCGAGATCGCCAACATCTAACGTCCCAAAGAAGGTCGCTCCAGCTGACTCTAAGATCTTAAGCTCGGACGACGCGTTGTTAAGAGAAATATCGAATGCACCCGTTTGGTTCCAGTCCGCGGTGAGCGGACCAAGTGCGATGTCGTCGGCATTAACGGTTATACCGCTCCCAGCACCCACGGCAACCGTAGGAGTGGAACCCTCACTACTGACTGTGCCCGTGAGCCCGCCACCTGCGGTAAGGGTGGCGACGTAGTTACCCGTGGTATCCGTTGTGAGCGCTACAGCATCTGCGCCGACGTTCAGCCCGCCGGAGAACGAGCCCGTAATATCACCCGCAGCTGGAGACTCTCCGACATTTACGTAGACCGAGTCTAATGTGCCCGTGTAGTTAGCGTCGGTTAAGATCGTGCCAGTTGAGCCGCTCAATGTATATGTCGCGTTTGCAGAAAGATCACCCACGTCTAACGTCCCAAAGAACGTAGCCCCTGCAGACTCCAAAATCTTGAGTTCAGAGCTGGCATTGTTGAGAGAAATATCAAACGCACCGGTTTGATTCCAGTCTGCCGTCAAAGGACCCAGTGCGATGTCGTCAGCATTGACCGTGATGCCGCTACCAGCTCCGACCGCCACGGTTGGTGTGGAGCCCTCACTGCTCACGGTCCCAGTTAAACCTCCGCCTGCGGTAAGGGTGGCGACGTAATTGCCAGTTGTGTCCGTTGTAAGAGCCACAGCGTCGGCACCAACATTCAAACCACCCGAGAAGCTTCCCGTAATATCTCCGGCCGCAGGTGATTCACCCACGTTGACGTAGACCGCATCAAGCGTGCCAGTATAGTTAGCGTCCGTCAGGATAGTGCCGGTAGAACCGCTGAGCGTGTAGGTGGCGTTGGCTGCGAGGTCACCGACATCAAGGGTGCCAAAGAAAGTGGCTCCGGCTGACTCCAGAATCTTGAGTTCGGAACTGGCATTGTTGAGAGAAATATCGAAAGCACCGGTTTGGTTCCAGTCAGCCGTTAAAGGACCAAGTGCGATGTCATTGGCGTTGACGGTGATGCCACTGCCGGCTCCAATGTCCAAAGCGCTTCCGTTAGCAGCAAGGCCGGCGCCCGCTAGCGTGCTCTCTGAGATATCAAACGTAATCGTCTCTGGGTTGTCCGCACCGGTGATCGTCAGATTGGTGCCAGTCGCCAAGAGTTGCACGGTGTCGGTCGCGCTGTCAGCAACCGGATCGGTACCAGCTGGGGTATCGATCGTGGCAAAACTGTTGGTACCGGTGCTGCTATCTGCGCTACAGGCCCACACGTCGGAAGCCTCATTCCATTTGAGGATCTCTGTGTCTGCACAACCTTGCAAGAGAGCCACACCGGAGGCCAGGATTTCCATGCCAGAGCCAGAGGATGTGGTTGAAGAAAGGCCGTTTGCAGACGGAGCAACGGTCAGTGCGATATCGCCCGCATTAACGACGATACCCCCATTTGCAGACACAACATCGATGGTTGGGGTCGAGCCCTCACCGCTGGCGTTACCAGTTAGTCCAGCTCCTGCTGTAAAACTCGCGACATAGCTACCGGTTGTATCCGTCGTTAGCGCAACCGCGTCTGCCCCAACGTTGAGCCCACCCGAGAAGCTTCCCGTAATATCACCGGCTGCCGGCGACTCACCTACGTTGACGTAGACCGAGTCCAGAGTGCCGGTATAGTTGGCGTCCGTCAGGATCGTTCCGGTAGAACCACTGAGGGTATACGTTGCATTTGCAGCGAGATCGCCTACGTCCAGCGTGCCAAAGAATGTCGCTCCTGCCGACTCTAAAATTTTGAGCTCGGAGCTTGCATTATTGAGTGAAATATCAAAAGCACCCGTCTGGTTCCAGTCAGCCGTCAGGGGTCCAAGTGCAATGTCATCGGCATTGACGGTGATGCCACTGCCGGCACCCACAGCCACGGTCGGGGTTGAGCCCTCGCTGCTAACCGTGCCGGTCAAGCCGCCACCGGCGGTCAATGTTGCCACGTAGTTACCGGTGGTGTCGGTCGTAAGAGCAACGGCATCCGCGCCGACGTTCAGCCCGCCGGAGAAAGAACCAGTGATGTCCCCTGCAGCCGGCGACTCACCTACGTTGACATACACTGCATCGAGGGTACCCGTGTAGTTTGCATCGGTAAGAACCGTACCGGAACTACCACTGAGGGTGTAGGTGGCATTGGCCGCTAAGTCACCCACATCGAGTGTGCCAAAGAACGTTGCTCCAGCAGATTCCAGGATTTTAAGCTCGGATGATGCATTGTTGAGACTAATGTCAAAAGCACCCGTTTGGTTCCAATCTGCCGTCAGAGGGCCTAGTGCAATATCGTTAGCGTTAACCGTGATACCGCTGCCGGCGCCAATGTCGAGGGCGCTACCGTTAGCAGCAAGGCCTGCGCCCGCTAAGGTTGACTCTGAAATATCAAACGTGATCGTCTCGGGATTATCAGCGCCCGTTATCGTCAGGTTGGTGCCGGTCGCCAAGAGCTGTAGTGTATCGCTCGCACTATCCGCAACCGGATCGGTACCCGCCGGTGTATCGATCGTGGCAAAGCTGTTAGTGCCCGTGCTGCTATCGGCACTACACGCCCAAACATCTGAGGCTTCGTTCCACTTGAGTATCTCGGTGTCAGCACAGCCTTGGAGTAGGGCTACACCAGATGCCAAAATCTCCATGCCCGATCCAGAAGACGTCGTCGAGGAGAGACCGTTAGCAGAGGGTGCGACGGTGAGCGCGATGTCTCCGGCGTTGACCACGATACCGCCGTTAGCTGAGACCACATCAATGGTTGGGGTGGAGCCTTCGCCCGAGGCGTTACCCGTAAGACCCGCTCCGGCCGTAAAGCTCGCGACGTAGTTACCCGTTGTGTCGGTTGTGAGGGCAACGGCGTCCGCTCCGACCGTAAGGCCACCCGAGAAGCTTCCCGTAATATCTCCAGCCGCCGGTGATTCACCTACATTGACGTAGACCGAGTCCAGAGTGCCGGTATAGTTGGCGTCGGTCAAAATGGTGCCGGTAGAACCACTGAGCGTGTAGGTGGCGTTGGCTGCCAAGTCACCGACGTCGAGAGTGCCAAAGAAGGTGGCGCCAGCCGACTCAAGGATTTTGAGTTCCGACGATGCATTGTTGAGAGAAATATCGAAAGCACCGGTTTGATTCCAGTCAGCCGTTAAAGGACCAAGTGCGATGTCGTCCGCGTTAACCGTAATACCGCTCCCCGCGCCCACTGCGACCGTTGGTGTCGAGCCTTCGCTGCTGACGGTACCAGTGAGACCGCCGCCCGCGGTCAGTGTCGCGACGTAGTTACCCGTTGTGTCGGTGCTGAGGGCCACCGCATCCGCGCCGACGTTCAGCCCGCCAGAAAAAGAACCCGTAATATCCCCTGCCGCTGGTGACTCGCCGACATTTACATACACCGCATCGAGCGTTCCAGTGTAATTGGCGTCAGTTAGGATGGTTCCGGTGGAGCCGCTCAGGGTGTAGGTCGCGTTTGCAGCCAAGTCACCGACGTCGAGCGTGCCAAAGAAGGTGGCGCCTGCGGATTCCAGAATCTTGAGCTCGGAGGAGGCATTGTTGAGGGAGATATCAAAGGCACCGGTCTGGTTCCAATCCGCCGTCAGCGGACCGAGGGCGATGTTGTCCGCGTTAACCGTAATGCCACTACCCGTGCCGATGTCGAGAGCTTCACCGTTGAGCGCAAGACCTGCTCCAGCCAAAGCACTCTCAACCAGATCAAACGTGACCGTCTCAGGGTTGTCCGCGCCTGTGATCGTAAGGGTGGTGCCGGTTGCTAGCAACTGCACCGTGTCGGTTGGACTGTCCGCCGCTGGATCGGTTCCGGCCGGGGTGTCGATCGTGGCAAAACTATTGGTGACCGTGTTGCTGTCTGCGGCACAGGCCCAAACGTCGTTTGTCTCATCCCACTTAAGTATTTGTGTGTCGGCACAACCCTGCAACAACGTCACGCCGGTCCCAAGGATTTCAAGACCAGAGCCAGATGAGGTAGTTGATGAGAGACCATTAGCCGAGGGCGCAACCGTGAGTGCAATGTCTCCTGCGTTGACGACGATACCGCCATTGGCGGAGACTACATCAATCGTTGGCGTGGAACCCTCACCACTGGCGTTACCAGTCAGTCCGGCCCCTGCCGTCAAGCTCGCCACGTAGTTACCGGTCGTATCCGTTCCCAGCGCAACAGCATCTGCGCCTACGTTGAGACCACCGCTAAACGAGCCGGTGATGTCGCCCGCCGCCGGTGATTCACCTACATTGACATACACAGCATCGAGCGTCCCCGTGTAATTTGCGTCGGTTAGGATCGTACCGGTAGAACCACTCAACGTATAGGTGGCGTTAGCCGCAAGATCGCCTACGTCCAGCGTCCCAAAGAAGGTTGCTCCGGCTGACTCTAAAATCTTGAGCTCGGATGACGCATTATTGAGGCTCACATCAAAGGCCCCGGTCTGGTTCCAGTCGGCAGTGAGTGGCCCGAGGGCAATGTCGTCGGCATTGACGGTAATGCCACTTCCCGCTCCAATGTCGAGCGCGCTACCGCTGGCCGCAAGCCCGGCCCCCGCTAATACGCTTTCGACCACATCAAACGTAATCGTCTCGGGGTTGTCGGCACCAGTGATTGTGAGGCTGGTGCCGGTCGCGAGCAGCTGGAGCGTATCCGAGGTAGAGTCCGCAACTGGATCCGTGCCTGCCGGCGTGTCGATCGTAGTAAAGCTGTTCGAGGGTGTATTTGAGTCTGAACTACAGGCCCACACATCGCTGGTCTCGTTCCATTTGAGAATTTCGGTATCGGCACAGCCTTGCAACAGCGCAACGCCAGAGGCAAGAATCTCGAGACCCGAGCCTGAGGACGTTGTCGACGACAAGCCATTGGCCGACGCGGCGGTGGTCAGGGCGATGTCACCGGCGTTGACCACGATACCGCCGTTGGCAGAGACCACATCGATCGTCGGAGTTGAACCTTCGCCAGTTGCATTGCCCGTCAAACCGGCACCCGCGGTAAAACTCGCCACGTAGTCATTGGTTGTGTCGGTACCGAGTGCGACTGAGTTGGCGTTGACCGTCAAGCCGCCACTAAAGCTGCCGCTGATGTCACCTGCCGCGGGAGACTCACCGACGTTGACGTAGATCGGATCCAAGGTTCCCGAGTAATTTGCATCGGTGAGCAGTGTTCCGGACGAACCGCTTAAGGTGTACGTCGCGTTAGCCGCGAGGTCGCCCACGTCGAGTGTGCCAAAGAAGGTTGCTCCAGCGGACTCTAAGATCTTTAGTTCTGACGAGGCATTGTTGAGTGAGATATCAAACGCGCCGGTTTGATTCCAATCGGCGGTCAGCGGACCCAAGGTGATGTCGTTGGCATTGACGGTAACCCCACTTCCACTGCCGATATCAAGTGCCTCACCGTTGAGTACCAGACCGGCACCGGCCAGTACACTTTCCACCAGATCAAACGTAATCGTCTCTGGGTTGTCCGCACCCGTGACGGTCAGGGTTGTACCGGTGGCAATCAGCTGAACGGTATCCGTCGGGCTATCAGCGACCGGGTCGGTCCCGCTCGGCGTGTCGATCGTGACAAAACTATTGCTCGAGGAGCCGCCCCCGTCAGCGCTACAGGTCCACACATCGCTGGCTTCGTTCCACTTAAGAATCTCGGTGTCAGCACAGCCTTGCAGCAAGGCAACTCCGGAGGCGAGGATTTCGAGGCCAGAACCCGATGAGGTCGTCGCCGAGAGACCATTTGCAGAGGGGGCCGCCGTTAAAGCGATATCCCCGGCGTTGACCACGATTCCCCCATTGGCCGAGACCACATCAATCGTTGGGGTTGAACCTTCGCCCGTGGCATTACCCGTGAGTCCCGCCCCAGCCGTAAAGCTCGCCACGTAGTCATTGATCGTATCGGTCCCGAGTGCGACGGCATTTGGGCCAACGGTCAAACCTGCTGTGAAACTCCCCGTGATGTCCCCCGCCGCCGGCGACTCACCTACGTTGACATAGATCGGATCCAACGTACCCGAGTAATTAGCGTCGGTTAGAATTGTTCCGGTAGAACCACTGAGGGTATACGTCGCATTTGCGGCGAGGTCACCGACGTCAAGTGTGCCAAAGAAGGTCGCACCGGCGGACTCGAGTAGTTTGAGCTCAGAGCTGGCATTGTTGAGTGAGATATCAAAAGCACCGGTCTGGTTCCAGTCAGCGGTCAGCGGACCGAGCGCAATATTGTCAGCATTAACGGTAATACCACTCCCTGTACCGATATCGATAATTGGATCAGCGGCCGTACCCGAGTTGACCAATCCGGCACCGGCCGTGACGCTCGTAACGGTTCCGCCAGAATTATTGTCTGCTGCACAGGCCCAAACCGCTCCGGTCCACTTGAGAATCTCATTGGCACCACAAGAAGTAAGCAGTGAGAGCGCCGCCGCTCCCGAAGCCGTCCCACCCTCGAGCCCGGTGCCAGCCGCGGTCGTGACCGAGGTAATATCCGCACCTTGGATTTGGGCGAGAGCAGACTCTACGTCGTTAGTTGTGTAAAAATTTCCTGCGTCCGCAATGGGGAGGTCCGCTGCACTGACCTGTCCAGCGCCAGTTCCAAAATTGATGTTGGTATCCCCGATCGTGCCTACCGCGACACCGCCCGCTCCCACCGTGATGGTTGCGTCAGCCGCGACCGCAACGACGCTGTTACCCGAGAGTCCCAGACCGTTACCGGTTGCGACCGTGAGTGTGTCACCCGAGATGGTCAACCCATTGGTGGCGTTGTCATTGATCAGCAAAACATCCGCCGAGATAGAGAGACCGTTGGTGCCTGAGTCGTTGATATCCAAAATCGGATCTTGGGCCGTGCCGGAGTTGCCGAGTCCTGAGCCCGCGGTGACAGAGGTGACGGTTCCACCAGAGTTGGCATCAGATGAACACAACCAGGCTGCTCCCGACCACTTGAGAATCTCCGTAGCGGCACAGCTGGTGAGGAGCGACAAGTTGGCAACGCCACTGGTAACGCCCCCCTCTAATCCGGAACTCGCCCCCGTCGTAACGGAAGTAATGTCCGCACCTTGGATTTGGGCTAAGGCTGACTCCACGTCGTTGGTCGTATAAAAACCACCCACATCGGCGATCGGGAGATCAGCGCCCGAGACGGTTCCAACCCCTACGCCAAAAGCGATGTTAGAATCGCCAATAACGCCCACCGCAATACCGCCAGCCCCGACGGAGATGGTTGCATCCGCCGCGACGGCAACAACCGAGTTTCCCGAGAGACCCAAGCCGTTGCCAGTTGCCACGGTCAGCACGTCCCCTACTAGCGAGAGACCGTTGGTACCGTTATCGTTAATCGTCAAAATATCCGCGCTGATCGCGAGACCATTAGTAGCCGAGTCGTTGATGTCGATCACCGGATCAGTGGCGGTTCCTGAGTCGGATAGACCCGAGCCAGCCGTGACACTCGTGACCGTACCCGCCCCGGGCGGTCCCGGGGGCCCTGCTGGACCGGTAGCGCCAGTCGCACCCGTGGCTCCATCTGCTCCGTCGGCCCCGGTCGCACCATCTGCACCGGCTGGCCCCTGTGGTCCCATGGCGCCCACCACCCCCGGCACACCCTGCGGTCCAATCGAGCCGCTCGCCCCCGCGGGTCCAGCCGGACCATCGGCACCCGGTGCGCCATCTTTACCGGTTGCACCTCCCGTGCCACCGCTCCCGGCGCCTATAAAGCCACCCAACTGGTCGGGCTCCAAAATTTGCAACTCGGACCCAGTCCCATCAATACTCGAGCCAAAATTGCTTCCGGCATCACCTTCTTTGAGCAACTTAAACGGCCCGAGAGCTGAACCAGTCAAATCCAGCGCAGAGAGTGAAATATGTTTAAAGGCAAAAAACGACCAAAAGATCGTCGCTCCAAGCAACAGAATGATCAAAAACAAATACAAAACCGTGCGCTTTGAGATACCGTCAAGTACCTCAACGACCCCCATGTCTTGCTCGTCCAGTTGCGGTGGAGAAACATAGGGTTTAACACGCTCAAGCGGAGCCCTGGGAGAAGGAAATTTAGGCGATTCCAAGTCGCGGGAAGTGAAAAATTAGACCGAATCTGACTCTAAGAGTCAAGTTCAGTATACGAAAAAATGCGCGGTCAAGCCACCCCTGATTGAGCCGTTTTCTGGGGACAAACTACCCTGTGGATAACTCGGCACGAGGGCGTTTTCTTAGCTTGGCATCGAGAACATAGCTCGCACGAGATGTTCTGCCACCGGGAACGGCCGTCCGCGGTAGGGCTGCTCGTGAATATCAAAGCCCGGCGTCTCGTTGATTTCGATCACTGCGTAGTTGCTGAACTTGCTGATATCTCTGGCGATCAGATCGATGCCACAAAAACGTAGGCCAAAAATTCGGGCCAGACGCACCGCCATCTTTTTGTACTCGGGATGCACTTTGTCAGCACACTCAAATGAGCGACCACCGGTACTGACATTGGCATTTTTACGCAGGACAATACGCTTACCCTTGGGTGGGACGAGCTTCTCGGTTAGGTGCTGCTCGTGCAGGTGCCGTTGCAACTCCAAGTCACGCACGATCGGGCAGAGCGGTTGGTATTTGCCAACTTCCGGCTGCTGATTGTACTGATCAATTAAGCGGCCGATGCTCAAGACCCCGTCACCAATTACGTAGGCGGGTTTGCGCATCACCACGGTCAAGACCTTTCCATCCAGGACGAGCAGGCGGTAGTCATCGCCTGGAACAAATTCTTCAACGATAAAAGAGTTGGATTTACCCTTGGTGCGACGGTTGTATTTAAAAACCTCCTCGATGGCGGTCGCCAACCACTTAGTATCCGTCACGCCCACAAACACGGCACTCCCCTGCGAGCCTTCTACCGGCTTAACCACCAAGGGGAACTTCAAGATACCGTGCCCAACTAGCTCCAGAGCCCGTGTCACTCTCGTTTCTTTGATACCTGGCGGAACACTAACGCCGTGCTGACGTAAGACACGCTTAACCAAGGCTTTATCGCGCACCAAACGTGCCGAGACCAAACGATTGAGGTTGGGCACATCATCGAGTACCAGAATTTTTTTGCTGTTTTTTTGGAATTCGACAACATGGCGCTCCTCATCGAGCACATTTATTGTGACGCCAAATTTTTGTGCGGCCCTAAACAGGAATCCGACACTTGCCCAGTGACGGGATGATGGTTGCTTCATGCAGTTGCGGCTGACGCCTTACGGCGACCACTTAGCAGTACAACACTTTTTTGCACTTGTCAAGTTGCCAGAGCGTAAAGTCCAATGCGTGCGCACAGTAATTGGATTAAAAACAACAGCTCCGGACCGCATGGTCCGGAGCTGTATTGCTACTAGAAGAGTACTTACTTACTGGAAGTAGACGGCTTCGACCGCTTGCTTGATGCTGTCAGGCACGACAACCGTTCCACCGTAGACGTTACCCTCTGCAATAGGGGCTGCGTTGACGGTCAAGTAGTCAGAGGTTGGTGTGGGCAGACTGGTTGGAGTAACCAGCAATAACGGTCGGTTGTTGAGACCAGAATGACGACCACCGGTCAGGGCATCGGCAAAACCAAGGCCGTTGGCGATACCAATCGTACGCGGTGTATTGGCGCCGCTAAAGAAGGCATCTGCAATGGCAACCGCGGTTTCAAAACGGTTATTGCCGGCATAGCGATTGACGGTATCGACGTCCATATCCGCTGCCACCATAACCGCATCAGACAACACTACCGTTCCACCAACTAAGTCGACCGTATCGAGCGTCCCCGCAACCGAGTCAAAGTAGGAGGAGACCCCGGCATCCAAAGCTTTACTGTCGCTCAACAAGATCGGCATAAAGTCTGGGTTGACGGTCTCGGCACTTGCGGCTGCACTGGCGGCTAACGCATCTGGGAAGTTACGCGCATTAGCCAGGATCGCCTCGGACGGACCGTTTCCGCGAATCGTGTCCATCTCTGCCGCAACTTTGATCGCAGTTTCGATACGATTATTACCGCCGATACGCTTGATATCAAGGTCTGGGTCAAGCGCCGCAATTGCGGTCTCAACGTCACTGCTCAAAGCGCTGGTTCCACCAATCAGGTACAAATCTGTTACAGAGTGTGTGTCGTCGACACTATCAAAGACGCGCGTGATCTCGGCCGCAACGGAAGAATCGAGACTATCTTTGGGGTTAATCAAGAGTGGCGCATCCAGCAAGCCTGCGAGCGGGCCAGCTCCCAGTCCATCCGGAAAGTCTGCACTGGTCGCAACGACGATGGCATCGGCCGAGTTAGCGGTCGGAAAAGCGTCCTGATCGATCGCGATCGAGGTAGCAACGCGGTTAGCGCCAGACAAACGGACAAGATCCGTATCGAGCACCGCGTGGAGGCGATAATCAGGCGACGAGAACGTAATGTTATCGACGTTGATCTCTACACCCCCTGAGACTTCCTGGGCATTAAACGGAACCGTACTAATCGTACTACCTGTCTCGGTGCGGACCACGCTCAAGCTCGAAGTGTCGATTTCATCCGGCAACAGCCCAAAGAATCCAGCTACCACTGCGGTTGGCAAAAAGGCCTGCATGCTGCCGACGTTGGGTGTCGTACCATCTGCCAAAAAGTGCGGTGCGCCCAGTGAGGCGACCAGGTCGGTCGGTCCCTCAGGCGTTTGTTCTGGGGTCACAAAGCCGCCCATGGCGCTCACTAACGCAAAGTACGAACCCGCCACATCCTCACCGTAGCCATCTTGGTCAAAAAGCATATAGAGACTACCACTCAAAACGTCCATATCGGATTTGGTCGCGTTGCAATGGGGTGGCGTAGCGGTACAAAAATCAAAATCTGAGCCGGTTCCAAGGGGCGTACGAGCGGGGGTAAGCGTTACATCTACCGAGGCCGCATCGGTACCAAGACCGGCCGTTGCCCAATCTAAGACGACACCGTGGATCAGTGAGAAGGTATAGAACTCGTCCAGTTCACCCATATCGGTAAGTACAAGGTGAAACTGAGTCTCATCCGTAATAGGGGTGACACCATCCGGTGCCATAGCTCCGGTCAGATCCTGGTGATCGTCATTGAGCCCATCGTGGCGATAGAGCGTGACACCGACAAAACGTCCCTCATCTTGCGCAGCACACACGACCGCACCAACCTCACCAACATCGGGGTTGGTTGGATCGGGCACGACTTGGCCATCCACGGTCATGGAGGCAATTACCGGCCGGTCTAATCCAAGATCGTTCCAGGTAAAGTCGGGTGAACCACTATCACACTGACTCTGGTCGGGCATTGAATCGCCCGCTGCATGTGCCAGATGGGGCACAAAAAATACCGCGGCCACCAAAACGGCCAACAGCGCTGTAACACTTTTATATGACTTCATGATGCGTATCCTTTAGTGGGTAGTCCTCCAAGGATACCACACCACTTTAGTGGCAGCCGAGCGACTCGTAGCCGCGGTCAACACGACACAATTTGGGTCGGCCATTGGCAAACCAAGTATCCCAGTTTTTGGTCTGACACTCCTCGTAGGTAGCATCAATCGTGATATCCGGCGGAGTACCTTTTTCGTGACAGCGCCCGGTTCGAGCATCGAGTTCGTTTCCATTGGGCTGAACATACTTGTACCAATGCTGATTTTTTTTACAGTCACCGCGTGTCATGAGGGGCACAGTCCCGGTCGCCAAATAGCAGGAGCCCGCCTCTTTACTGGTCAGGTTAAAATTGACAAAGGTTCCGCCCAGACCAGAAAACCCAAGTACGAGCCAGGTCCCAGCTCCGAGCACAAGGACTACCGCGATCACTAACAAAATTTTAGTGGAAGTTTTCATACAACTAGGGTAGCACATGGTCCCTAGACAGCCGCCTCCCCTCGTGTAGTATCCGAGCCAGCCAGTGCATGGTTTCGATCGTGCACCCTGTCCATTACTAGTGTGTAAAGGAGACAAAAGTCATGACTTCGGACACGACTTCGGCTTCGGCAGAACAAAACAACCTTGACTACGTCCTCGGCAATAAGCTGGTGCGGCTCGGTGGGTTGCATCCGACGGAGTTCGACCAGCTGATGCGCAAAACGCTCGGAGCGGTACGGCCGCGCGATTTACGCGGTTTTGAGCCCCTCCGTAGCCTACTCAGTACTCCCGCTGACTCCGATCCCTATTTGGTGGTCGATAAAACCACCCAGCTACTCTGGTCAGGTGCGGATGATAAGTTCACCCTGGACTCGCAGATAGCCTCTCTGGGCAGGGGGCTTGTGGGCCAAGAGCTTGAGTATCGCCGACACGAGACCAACGAGACAACGTGGGTACGAGTAATAGCAGAACAATGGGGCAAGTCCGCCTATCTCCTAGGAGGAAAGCGTGTACAACTCCTCCTGAGACGTACTCCAGATCACCGCAGGGCCGACGAGAACTTGATCGTTGCAACGTACGCGTTTAACAAAGTACTGCACCAAAAGCGGTATGTGATCCATGAGATCGAGGTTTGTCCGCTACCGCTTGAGAAATTTAGATCGCACTTTGGTTGCGACTACCCGCGATTGGCGTACGACTTGCTGTCAGAACTGCGCCTGCTCTACCACAGAACGCTCGATGGTCTGGAGTCCGACGCCAGAGTGATCCGCCGCGATGCCGAAAAGCTCGAGCGACTCACAAGCTCGATCTCGGACTAGTCCTATTAGGTAACGTAGAAGCCCTCTCGGTTTTTTATCGGGAGGGTTTTTTCTTAGCTCGGCATCGAGAACATAGACCGCACGAGGTGTTTTTGGACTTGTCACGTTTGTAGACTGCCCTACAGAGCCAAAAATAAATCGGGGGATGTTTTTTAGCATCCCCCGATTGACGACTACTTGGTGACCGGAATGGTCGTAACGACCTTGAGTGTCTCGCCTTGGGCGAGCTTGGCCAAGACGTAGTCGTAGAGACGCAAGGCGTTGCGTAGAACCTCACCCTTGTTCTTGAGACCAGCCTTCTTTTGCATGTACTCGATGCGCCGGTACACCGAATCAGGGATTTCTAGCACAACTTGCTGACGCTTCTCTTTCTTAGTTCTTTTCTTCAAGACGATGCCCTTTCTGTAGCTTGTGGAACCGATCAAGTTGACCTGAGAGAGTCTTTTGAGAACAGACAGCCAACGATATGGATGTGTAGGGAGGCACCCAGAGTCGTTAGGCCATGGCGGGACACGCGACCGATAGCATCGTGACCGACTCTCGGCTGAATATCGTGCAAGCCCTCGAGTGCTGACACAACCAGCTCTCTTTTTTCAGCTGCATCCGGCCGTGTTGACTTGGCCAAGTTCGGCCTACTAAAGGGAAGCAACTTACCTAGTTCTTCTTTGTGTGCCATTTGCCTCTCCTGATAAAGAACCACCGCACCAAACTACTTCTTGAGAAATAATTTTGTGCCGTGGCAGGCGAGGAGGGAATCGAACCCCCGACGACGGTTTTGGAGACCGACGTGATACCACTTCACCACTCGCCCGTGCCCTCGACTGTACGTAAGAGCGGGCCATGCGTCAATTAAAAATCCGGGTGAACGATCAGACCGACCGTTCACCCGTGTACTCGTAGTAAGCATTCCCCTACTAGCCGAGCGCGTAGGGATCACCCCGCACCGCCGAGATCGCGACGATCGCCAGCATGGCGATAAAGAAACAGACCACAAAGACAACCCCTCCGATCCCGAGCCAAAACAACCACGACATAGGCCACCTCCTAAGCGAACCCTACGGAGTTGGTGTCAATTTGGCAAGTAGCCTACTCGAGCGAGAAGATCACTAAGCCGTAGTCATTGTTGAACTCATCCAGCAAGACCGAGTCGATCTCGCAGTTTTCTGCCGCTTTAGAAGGCGGATTTATGTCTTCGAGTTGGCCGGGCTGGCAGGTTTCGGCTGGCTTTGACGTTCCCTCCGGTTGTAATTTTGCGATACCAATCTCGTTAGATCCGTTAGGAGTGTCGTTGGTGTAATCAGAGCGCCGGTAAAAAGAAATCACCACATCGCCGTTGGTCATAACGATCTGGAGCTCCATTAAGAGCGCGGGGTCATCCGGCAAAGCACTCTGAGTAGAAAAACTATAGTAGTACATACCCCTAAAGGATCCATCAGCCGACTCGATGTAGGTCGGATTGGTTGCTGCCGCTACCCCTGCATTAACCGGCGGAACCACAAGGATCTCTTTACCTACTGCACGATTTTTATATACGTCCAATAGTTTGGTGGCGTCTGGTACGCGACTATCTTGTTGATCGGTGGCGGCAAGAATGTCTTCTATCTTTGCAATGCGCACTGACCTAAACGCATTGGAGCCCTCTGGCAGGTTAAAATCAAACGTGAGGCCCTCTTCGGCAAATCCGTAGAGCGAGTTGCCTACACCGGTGGTACTGTCCACTTTGGGAGAACCCCACTCCGGTGGGTAGCTAAAACTCAGATCGTAGTCTTTGCCGTTATAGGTTTTCCAGTCGCTCGGGACCGTGTCGCTGGATTCTTTATCGGTGTTGGTTGGCACAACCTCCGTACTGTTGGCTGTATCCTCCTGCGCAGACCGCGCACTATCGTCCGTGGGTTCGGCCTGGCCCATCAAAAAGTACCAGCCAAAAAAGATGCCGGCACCAAGCAGAATCCCGCCCAGCAGACTGAGTGAGATCGCGAGACCTAATTTGGAAGTGTGTGACATGCAGCGAGTATACCAGAGTGGTACACTGCCGGCATGCTTCAAAAACGCACAGCCGTACTCTATTTTGCTTGGGCCGTTTCGCTGGCGGGCTTGCTGGGTAGCTTGTACTACAGCGAAATCCGCCACCTCGTGCCCTGCGTTTTGTGCTGGTACCAGCGCATCTGCCTGTATCCGCTCGCAGTCATTTTTGCGGTGGGCCTTCTCAAAAAAGACAAGTACCTCCCCTACTATGTCTTGCCGCTCTCGTTGATCGGTGGGGGCATCGCACTCTTCCACTACCTCTTACAGCTCGGAATTATTCCGGACTCGTTAGCGCCCTGCACACAAGGCATCTCCTGCGCCTCGGTGTACGTCGAGTATTTTGGGTTCATCACGATCCCCTTTATGTCACTGGTCGCCTTTACAATCATCTCGATCTGCATGTGGCTTACCCTCCGATGGAACAAAGCAGCTTCAGCCACTAATACACTCGCATGAACGTCAAAGTAATCATTGGTATCGTCGTCGGTACCGCCCTCTTGATTGGGGGGCTCGTATTTTGGGGTAACAAAACCATCCCAACTAAACTCGGCACCAAAACGGATGGGGCGGCGCAATTAGTGCGTGAGTATAGTCCGGCGATCGGTGCGACCACGGAAGTTGCTAAAGTAACGCTGGTTGAATTTGGTGACTTTGAATGCCCGGCTTGTGCCGGCGCAGCTCCAATTTTACGAGAGCTGGTCAAGCAAACAAAAGACCTGCGCTTAGTTTTTAGGCATTTTCCGCTCGACCAGCACCTCAACGCTGAGACGGTTGCTAAGGCGGCCGAGGCGGCCAACGCCCAGGGCAAGTTTTGGGAGCTCTACGACCTCGCCTATGCCCGGCAGAGTGAGTGGAACAGCCTCTCGATCAAGGACGCCGAGGCCAAGTTTGAGTCATACGCGGCTGAACTCGGACTCGATCTGGAGCGTTTTAAACAAGACCGCACTAAGGCAGCACTCCTCGATCATATTCGACTCGACAAAGGTGAAGGGTTGGCACTCGGCGTGACCGCGACCCCTACGCTCTATTTAAACGGCACCAAGTACGAGGGTGACCGCGACCTCGAGTCGCTCAAAAAAGCGGTGGCTGCGGCTCGCACGAGTCCCGCGCCGGCTGACTAAGCCGTTCCCCTGCCCTTGATAATCAGCTTGACCGTGCGGATCACGATCGCGATGTCCAGGGCGAGCGAACGGTTTTTTAAGTAGTAGAGGTCGTACTGGATTTTTTCGAGCGTGTCACGCTCGGAGGCACTGGTCAGCACGTTACGCACCTGGGCCCAACCGGTCATGCCCGGCTTGATCATGTGCCGCTCGTGGTAGAACGGAATTTTTTGCTCCAGGCGCTGGACGTTCTCTAGGTACTCGGCGCGCGGGCCAATAAAGTTCATGTCACCCGCGACGATGTTGAGGAGTTGCGGCAGTTCATCCAGATGGGTCTTGCGGAGGATGCGACCAACCGAGGTGACCCGTGGATCGTTGGTGCCCGTGATCAAGCCGCTGCCGACCTGCGCTGCATTAGGGACCATGGTACGGAACTTATAAAACCTAAACGGTCGACCCCAGAGGCCGACTCGCTCGGTTTTTTCGACAAAAATGGGCCCGCGGCTGGTGAGCTGCTGGGCGATGATAATAATCGGCCAGAGCGGTGCGGAGATGAGGAGAAAAAACAACCCCAGCCCACGATTAACAAATTCTTCGCCGTAGCGTCTAAACTCGCTGCGCTGTCCGAGGTTGGCAAAGAGCATGTTGAGCTGTCCCACGTGTTGGACGGGGGTCATACCGGTGAGCTCCTCGTAGAGATCGGTCAACTCGCGCACGTGGATGCCACGACGTTTAAGGGTCACGACGGCACGGACCAGTCGATCATCGGCCGAACCCTGTGTGCCCAATACGATCGTGTCGACTTTGCCGGCGCGGACCAAGGCGGGCAGCTCAGCTAGGGTGACCAACGGGAGGGTACCGGACAGGGCGCGTGGTCGTGGCGCCAAAATACCCGCCACGTGGTAGGGCGAGTGAGCACGCTCGGCCAAAAGAGTGACGACTTCGAGTGCACTGGGGTCGGTGCCCACCACGAGCAAATTCTCCTTAAGAGAACGCGAAACGAGCGCCCGACCGTAGACGATGCGCGCCAACCAAAGCAGCAGCACGATCAAGAGAGCCGCCACCACCAACGCACGGGCCGAAAACTCCGGTGCACCAGGCAGAACAAAAAACAAAAAGCCTGTCGCCACGCCCCCGGCGCCCGCCGCGAGCACCATTGCACTCAGACCCTTCCAAGGAGTTACGATCTCCTCCAAGTGGTAGCCCTGCACAAAATAGACCGCCAACAAAAAGACGATCACCGGCAAGACAAAGTACCAGGTGTCGCCAAATACGAGTTCATCAAAATAGCCTGGACGAGTCGCCACCCGCAGGGCCACGAGCAAGGCACCCGTAATCAACAAAGCGTCGACTACCAGGAGTAGCACCTTTCGCGTAAGCGTCTTGGAGGCCATTGGCCTAGTCCCCTATTTCTTTTTTGATTTGAGCTTAGTCTCCTTGTGCGGTGTGTGCTTTTTGCAGTGTTTGCAGTACTTATTGGAGAGCAGTTTTTCCTTAACCAAGCGCGATTTGTGCGTGTGGTAGTTGATTCGTTTACAGGCAGAACAGCTCAAGCCCAAAAGGCGTTCTTGTGACATAGGTGCACAGTAAACCGCATCCCGCCCCAGATTGCAAGGCCGCATGTCGCAAAGACTGGAGCCCTCGCGCAGAATCGGACTGCGGTATCGCCCTTACCATGGGCGCGCTCTACCACTGAGCTACGAGGGCACGCGCGTCATTCTTACCTACCCGTGAGGCATTGTCTACTTTTCTAAATAATTTTTCACTGGAGCCGGCGGTCGGATTTGAACCGACGACCTACTGTTTACAAAACAGTTGCTCTACCACTGAGCTACGCCGGCGTCGTTGACATGAACTCATTTTTGCTTTAGAAAAGCAAGCCAGGAGGTCACCATGGAAACAACCACGGATGTACCCGTTCCTTCTACTACGTCTACCGTTGATCCGGATGACTACGCAACACGCGCTGGACTTGGGATCTAGCCGTGAATGGCACAACTTCGGAGACGCTCGTCCAGCACTCCCAGCTCGCCGTACACCTGATTGGGCTGCAGTTCAACCAACCAATCCATTGCAACATCGGGCTCGGGCAAGATGAGGACGAGGTTGTGGGGGTACTGCAGTTGGCAGCTCGACGTCCACCCATTGTCGGCATCCCCTTCCAGATTCCGTGGACCCTGGAGGAACTCTTTCCACTCTACGAGCGAGCTGAAGTGACCCTGCGCTACCAACTCGGCGCGATCCTGATTACGATCGGCTTGTACCGTAAACACGAGTACCAATCCGTCCAGCGTGAACACGTCGAAGACGACCTCAAAAGTCTCTTCTACATCAGGGATCCTGTCTTTGTGGACATGAACTACGCCGATCCACGCGTCATCTTAGTCCAATGAATCAACGGCCCATACGCGATCGCTTACACAGCGGTCGCGTTTTTCTTTTACAAAAACTCCCTTTAGCTTAGAGGTTGACCTACTCCAGCTCTTTTTTAGCCTTGACCTCGCTGAGCAGAGACTTGGCTTGCTCGTTGAGTGGATCACGAGCGAGCACCGCATTAAGCATTTCTTCGGCGAGAGCTTTGTCGCCGGCCAGGTTAGCCGCTTTGGCGAGTTCCACCCGATGCGACATGTTCTCCCGATCGTGGTTGACCGCCTCGCGGTACGCTTTGGTAGCTTTTTTGTACTCCTTGATGGTCAGGTAGGCCATGCCGAGCGTGGCTTGGCGGATGGCGTTGCCAGGATCGAGCTTGGCGGCACGTTGCAGAGCATCCACCGCAGCTACCCACTCCCCTTTGTTGGCAAGCGCCATGCCGAGGTTGCCCCAGGCGGTGACGTTACTGTCGTCACCATCTAAGGCCACCTTGTAGGACTCGGCCGCGTCGTTCCAGTTTTTTTGCTTTAAGTACAGATCGCCCAAGCCCAAGTAAGCCTCGATCGTTTTAGGGGCGAGAGCCACTACTTTGATATAGACTTTTTCGGCGGCGGGCCAGTTGGACTGGCGGGCGTAGTCTTCGGCTTCTTTGAGCAGCTTAAGAATAGTCTGTTCTTTTTGGGTCAAATCCTTGCTGGCTTTGGCGGCAATTTTAGAGGCCGAGACCATCTGTGATTTGTTACGTTTGCGAGCTGCGATCGAGAGCACGTTCTTGAGACGACCCCGTACCACCACGTTACTAACCGTACGCCCCAAGGTGCGGCTCCCACGGGCAAGACCACTCCCCGCCTTTTTGAGACCCGGACCAAGTAGTGCTAGGACCGGTGGCAGTTTGCGCTTCTTTTTTGCACGACCTAGTCCGGTCGTATTGCCCGCCGCCTCGGCCGCTTTTTGGGCGGCGAGTTCTGCCTCTAGTTTAGCGGTCTTAGGTAATTTGCGGACAACTACAACCACCAGCACGGCCAGTGCCACAACGATCAGTGCCTGCGGTAAATAGCGCAGCACGATTTGCATCTTAGTCGCGTCCTAACTCAAAGCGGACAAAACGCCGTACCTGAATATTCTCCCCAATCATGGTGATGTAGCGGGTAATCATCTCTTGCACGGTCTCATCCGGATTTTTGATGGAGGGTTGGGTCAAGAGAGCCTGAGCCTCCGCAAATTTTTTGAGCTTACCGGCAATCGCGCCCTTACGAATTTTCTCAGGCTTACCCTTGAGCTCGGCCTCGGCGACTTCACGCTCGGTCTTGAGCAAAGCCTCACCAACCTGGTCAGGTGAGACCACCTTGGGATCGGTCGCGGCAATTTGCAAAGCCAACTCGTGGGCGAGCTCTTTAAACTTGTCGTTGCGCGCCACAAAATCGGTCTCGCTATTGAGCTCGAGCAAGACGCCCACTTTGCCACCGTGCACGTAGGCTTCGATGATACCTTGCGCGGCGGTTCGGGCAGCTTTTTTGGCAGCTTTAGCGATACCCTTTTTACGGAGCAACACAATGGCCTGCTCCATGTCGCCGTTGGCCTCGATCAAGGCCTTTTTAGCATCCACGACACCGGCGCCGGTACGTTCGCGTAATTGTTTTACATCCTCGAGGGTAACGGGCATGGGTCTCCTTATTATTTGTTAGTGATTTTTTTGCTCTCGGCAGAACCAACGCTAGCCGCCGCACCTGGCACCGCAGCAGGAGCGGGAGCCGCTGGAGTCGGGGTCAACTTGCGACCTTCCAAAATCGCTTGGGCCATAACGTTGCAGATAAGCTCCAGTGTTTTGATGGCATCGTCGTTGGCCGGGATCGGATAGTCAACTTTAGAAGGATCTCCGTTAGAATCAACGATGGCAATCACCGGAATTTTCTTGCGGCGGGCCTCTTTGATGGCGATCTGATCGACTGTAACATCCACTACAAAGATCGCCTCGGGCAAGCGGCGCATCGATTTGATACCACCGATCGCCTCGTGCAATTTTTTAATCTGGCGCTGCACATCGAGCTGCTCGCGCTTGGTGTACAGCTCGAGCTTACCTTTGTCGCGATCGTTTTCGAGTCGCTCCAATTTACGCAGAAGATCCAGAACGGTCGTAAAGTTGGTAAAGAGTCCTCCCAACCAGCGTCCGGTTACGTAGGGCATCCCCGCGGTCAGCGCCGCATCGGTCACGGGCTTACGCGCCTGGGGCTTGGTGCCAACAAACAAAATCACCCCACCCCGCCGAGTCAGGTTGAGGGCAAATTCAGCGGCCTCGGCTAATTTTTCGCGGGTTTTTTCGAGGTTAATGATGTGGACCCCTTTGGACGAACCAAACAAATATTGGCCCATCTTAGGGTGCCAGCGAGCGGTCCGTTGCCCAAAGTGAGCGCCAGACGCTAAAAGTTCTTTAAGTGAGGGTAATTTGATCATGCGTGCCTTTTAGACTTCCGCTCCGTTCTACTCAGGTGAGGACCGCGTGGTTATACGGTAGTTCTACCGGATGAACCGCGTGGCAGGCCTGGCCTGATCCCGAAGCGTGTAAATTAAAACGTAAGCGCTAGGCTACTGAGACGGCAGGGCGTTGTCAAGCGTCGCGTTTTGCGTCGATTCCACTTGGGGCGGCGTGAGGCTCACCCCAGTTACGGCAATGGGGCGTAGCAAGACAAAGAGGGCCACTCCGCCGGTCACGAGCAGGGCAAACAAAACGATGATGAGCACCCAGACCCAGGTATGTTTTGGTTCCGCCTTTGTATCGGTCACGAGCCAATCGTAGCATCGGCCCACTTGACTGCCAACCACTCCTATGGAAAAATGAGCCGTCATGAAAACGGATCGCCACCCCAAGTATTACCCCGCCGCCAAGGTTACCTGTGCCTGCGGCAACAGCTTTACGACCGGTTCGACCGAGCCGGAGCTTACGGTTGAACTCTGTTCCAACTGCCATCCATTTTTTACCGGCAAGAGTAACTTGGTCGACACAGCTGGTCGCATCGATCGGTTCCGCGCGCGCAGCGCCCGCAGCTCAAAATTGGCCGAGGCTCGTAAAAAGCGCGTGGCAGACAAGCAAGCCAAGGCCGCGGCTGCCGCTCGCTTGGCCAAGGGTACCAGCGGTACCGCTAAAAGCGCCTAGATCGCAGTACGTCATGGTACGCTAGCTCGCATGGAGCGGGACTTTGTTGAAATTGTAAAACGTTTTGAGACGGTCGAGCAGGAGCTTGGCCAGGCTGCTGCATCCAACCAACCGGCTAAGCTCAAAGAGCTTAGCCGCGAGCGCGCCAGGCTCGAACCCATCGTCAACCGCATCAAGCGGCTAGAGCTGCTGCAGACAGAAAAACAGGATGCCGCACAGCTCGTCGCAACGGAAAAAGACCCAGGCCTCAAAGAACTTGCCAAAGAAGAACTCGGTGACCTTGAGCGTGAGGAGACGCAGTTACTGATCCAACTCGACAATGATCTTGTTCCGGTTGATCCCTCGGATGATCGCGATGCCATTATCGAAATCCGAGCAGGTGCGGGTGGTGATGAGGCAGCCCTCTTTGCGGCCGAGATGCTACGCATGTACACCCGCGTGGCTGAGCGGCGTGGTTACAAAGCCACCCTACTCAGTAGCAACCGCACCGGCATCGGTGGCTTTAAAGAAGTCGTGCTCGAAGTCAAAGGCAACAAGGCCTTTGGTACATTTAAGTACGAGAGTGGTGTGCACCGTGTGCAGCGCATCCCCGCCACCGAAAAAAGCGGCCGCATCCACACCTCGACCACGACTGTAGCCGTTTTGCCCATCGCCGAGGACGTTGACATAGAGATCAAACCGAGCGATCTCAAGATCGATGTCTATCGCTCGGGCGGACACGGCGGCCAGAGCGTCAATACCACCGACTCAGCCGTGCGCATCACGCACCTCCCTACCGGCGTCGTGGTTGCCATGCAGGATGAACGCTCCCAGCTCAAAAATAAAGAAAAAGCCCTGCGCATCTTACGCACGCGCTTGCTCGACGCTGAGCAAGAGCGCGCCGCTACAGAACGGGGCAGCATGCGTCGCGTCCAGATCGGCACAGGTGACCGCTCCGAAAAAATCCGCACCTACAATATTCCGCAGGACCGCGTCACCGATCACCGCATCAAAGCGACCGAGCACGGGGTCCAGCGCATTTTAGATGGCGATCTGGATGAACTTCTTGCTAAACTAGCCGCAGCCAACAAAGCAGAGGTTAAAAAGCAGGCCGGTTCGGCCAAACCTAAAGGAGCCAAGTGAACATCCAGCAAGCCCTCGTAACGGGCACCCAACTTTTGCGAGATTTTAAGATCCCCTCGGCCGAGATCGATGCCGAGGTCCTTTTGGCGCACACCCTCTCAAAAGAGCGTACCAAATTGTACTCCGAGTCTGAGATCCCCCTGACGCAGTCGCAACGAGCACTGTTTAAAGATTTGCTGGCGCGCCGTGCCTCCAAAGAGCCAGTTGCGTACCTCACGGGTAAGCGCGAGTTTTACGGACTGCCGTTCCTGATTAACCACCACGTTTTGATTCCCCGCCCCGAGACGGAAAGTTTGGTCGAACAGGCTCTAGCCAGCATCGCGCACTCCGGCTTTGGTAAGGTGCGGGTTTTAGATGTAGGAACCGGCTCGGGCGCCATCGCTCTTTGCCGTAGCACACAGCGCGCGCGTAAGTTTTAAAGTGAATGCCAGATATTTCGTCAGGCACTGAGGTCGCTCGTCTCAATGCACGTACGATCTGGCGTTGGCCTGCCGTGAGTTTTAAACGTTCTGACTTTACTCTCCTGGTGAACGGGCCGTTTGATTAATTACGGGCTAACCCGTCTACCCGGACCCTGGAGCAAATCCGTGAGTTACCGGGTGACATTCGGGAGTACGAACCAACTTGGCCTCTCGCGGGCCCGGGATGGGCCACATGTCTTACGAAAAACTCCCGCGGCAATTACCGAGCGTGGCACCTACTACACGAGTGCTCTGTGACCGGCCCCAACCTCAAGAGCGGATTTGCCCGATTATTCAGCAACTACTGGGTGGTTCTGCCAAAGTGAGCTTTTACCCGGACCTGGCGGGGCGGATCCGGGTGGCACAAATCGATCTCTGACATCCTGTCGCTATGGCCGTCGCACTCCTCAGCCACCTGAACTCACGCCCCACGAGCACCGCTCGTGTTGGTTAAGGGGCTCAACCACCCACGCCACAGTGGGCGTTTTACTGCAGGCGCTCTGACCGCTCTAGGCGGCTGGGTCATGGGCTGGATCTATACCGTCAAAGACGCAACCAAAACAAACTTTCTTTGGCTCTGCGAGCCATGCTGTTGGCCATTGCCGTCAGGTCGCGGTCATTCTACTGCAACTACTAACGTGGGGCGAGTGCACCACTCCCCCAGCAACCCGGCACGCTGCTGCCGTAAACGATACACTACCTATTTGCTGGGCTTAGCCTCAGGCTTGGCGGCTTCTTTGCCAGCTCCAGCTTCTTTAGCGGGAGCTTCTTTGCCTTTGCCGGCTGCTTTTTCGCCCTCACCCTCGGCGGTGGCAATTTCTTCGCCCTCTTCCTTAGGTTTGACACCCTCGATGGCGTTGACGTCCTCGGTGACGGCCTCGTTGAGTGCTTCAAGTTCTGCCTCCGACCGCGGCGGGGTAACGGAAACGATAGCGAGCTCTTTATCCTCTACCAAGACCTCAACACCGGCCGGGATGTCGAGCGACTTGAGCGGGATCGAGTCGTTGAGTTTAACCAGTTTGGACAGATCGACCAGGATTTCGTGCGGCAAATCTTTTGGCAAGGCCTCGATCTCGAGCTTGTCGACCGACTTAACCAAAATTCCGCCAAAGTCTTTGACGGCGCGTGAGACACCCGTAAACTTGAGGGGCACTTCGGCCTTAATCTTCTCGTCCATACGCACCTGATACAAATCAGCGTGGATTACCGCTCCGCTGACCGGGTGATACTGCACGTCGTGGATGACGATGTTCTTTTTGCTGCCGTCCAGGTCAAGTTCAACGATGGTGGAGGTACCGGCCTTCTCGATGACTTTCTCGAGCTGCTTGGCATTGACCTCGATCGAGGCGGTCTTAATGCCATGACCATAGGTCACACACGGCACCGTACCGCGCGCACGCAAAGCCACGGTCTTGTGACCGAGTGCACTGCGAGTTTTAGCGCTGAGTGTGATTTGTGCCATGGCGGGATGGGTCTCTAAATGATCCTGTAAAATTAATCAGTTCTTGATAGGCCTGCAAGACGTCTTGGTGATTGATGGCGGAACCTTTACGCAGCCGCTTAGTATCGGCGGCGGTTAGGTCGGTCACCATGCCAAAGGAGCTCAGTCCCAACTTGGAGGCCGCCACGACCGCCAGCAGTGAAGCTTGGCAATCGGGACAGGTCAGGTGGAACAGAATCCCCTGTCGGCTCTCGTCCAGAATCTCTGCGCTCGTGGGTCTAAAGCTGGCGTTACAGAGCGGGCAGCGACTCGAGAGCTGCATTTCGTGTTCGGTTGCAGCTTTGGGCATAAGAACGTTGTGTGAAAATAAAATATCGCGCCCTATATGTCAAGGGTGTGAAACGACTTACTCAAAGCGCTGCTTTTTGTGCCGCAGGTGGATCGAGAGCAGGACCCCAACTAACAGCAGGGAGAACACGATCGAGGAGCCTCCATACGAGACAAAGGGCAGGGTGACTCCAGTGACCGGCAAGACCCCCAGGTTGGATCCGAGATTAACTACGCTTTGAATGACAAAAAGCACACCGATGCCGAGCGCCATAAAGAGACCAAAGTTGTCCTGGGCCTTTTGACTAATCCTAAAGATCCGCAAAAAGAAGGCCCCAAAAACCACCAGTAAAAAGGCCGCCCCGACAAAACCCAGCTCCTCAGCGATCACAGCAAAAATAAAGTCGGTGTGTTTCTCCGGCAAAAAATTGAGTTGCGACTGGGTGCCCTGACCAAAGCCGCGACCGGTGGTTCCGCCTGAGCCGATGGCGATGTAGGACTGGCAGACATTGTAACCGCTAAACGACTGACAGTTTTCGAGCGGGGCCAAAAAGGTGGTGATGCGCTCTTTTTGATAGTCGGCTAACAAAAAGTTCCAGGCAACGAGGGCCGCAACCACCGCCGTGGTCAAAAAAACAAGGGCGTGCCAGCGCTTGATCCCAACCGCCAAGACCATCCCAACCCAGATACCGACGATCACGAGAGCCGATCCGAGGTCGGGTTCGATCAAGACCAGGCCGGCCGGGACCAACACGTAGGCAAACGAGATAAGTAAGTGACGGAACAAGCTCAACTCCTCCCGATTGTCCGAAAAGTATTTTGCCAGCACTACGATTACCGCGACCTTAGCAAACTCGGAGGGCTGAAAGTTAAAAAAGCCCAGGTCGAACCAAGCGTGTGTTCCACGCACGGTTGCACCAAAAAAGAGCACCGCGACCAGGAGTGCTAAGGTCAAGACGTAGATCGAACGAGCCCAGGTTCTAAAGATGCGGTAGTCCACGCGCAGAGCGACGATGAGCAAGAGCAAGCCAGCCCCGGCCGCAATACCCTGACGGAGGAGTAGATCACGCTGCACCCCGAGCGAGAGCGAGGCCGAGTAGACAAAACTAAAGCCAATCGCCACTAAAATGGTGACGAGACCAATCAGTAACCAATCGTAGCGACGCAGCGCAGCCAGTTGCATTGGACTAGCCTACACAAAGCGCCTTGTGCCGGCTAGCGAGCGGTTCACCCGCTTACTACACGCACTAATCGGGCAAGGAGGGCGAAAACTGCTGAAAGCGTTGGCCATGCACGGTTTGGGTTGCCACAAACGTGTCGGACTTAAAGACGTCCACGTCGGTCTGATAGCTGATCCCCGCATTGGTCACGCCCGGTAGATTTTGCGGGAAGGTCACGATAAAGTCGCGGCCCTCGCCCGGCACCAACGTCTCGACGCTACTGTGATTGAGCCCGATCACCTTACCGGAGCGATCCTTAAGGACGATCGCGATCGAAATATTATTAAACGTAAAGGTGGTGTGGTTGGTGACTTTACCTTTGAGACGAGCAAACACGCCGGCCTCTTGTACGTCCTGATAGGTCAGGGTCACGGTAGTAAACTTGGGTGGCGTGTAATTTTGCACTTTGAGCCACTCGGCGTAGGTGACGGTCAACTTGGCGCTGACCGGTTTTTGCACGGCCAACAGATTAAAAGTCATGAGGTACTTGGTCTCGCCTGGTAGGATAAAGGCGTTGCGTTCGAGGGCGGAGTTGATCACCTTGCCGTCTTTGCCGAGGAGCGCGATAGAGTATTCCAGTGGTGAAGCACCCCAGTCTTTGTTGGGGTTGGTCACTTGGATAGCCACGTCGTAGCGGTCTTGGCCGTCGCTCACGAGGAGCGTGTCCTCGATTTTGAGATTGGTTGAGGGTGGACGTTCTTCGCAGCCATTGGGTACACCGTCGTTGTCGTCGTCCTCACGATCGTTAAAGCCGGGGCAGACGTCTTCGGTGTTTGGAATGCCGTCGTTGTCGTCGTCGCGGCCGGGTAGGTTACGAATCACAACGATTGCGACGATGCCGATGATGATCAGAATGACCGCGGCGATGCTCAAAAAGAAGGCCGCCCGGATTTTGCCCTCGTTTTCGACGATAAACTTTTGACGTTTAAACTCTTTTTGGATCTCAGGGTGCTCGACGTACCCCGTCGCCAGGGCCTGCTCCCGTCGCAAGGCACGCTGTTCTGCCGCCCGCTGTGCGCCGGACTTTTTTTTAGGCAATTCTTGCTCGCTCAAACTGCCCGTCTTCTTTTTTGATCCGCCCAAAAGGCCAAATAGCGCCATAGCTCCTTTTATGTGCTTAAACTCTAGCAAAAAAACCGCAGTTCTGCATTATTTTTGTGATCTGTCAACTGGCTGAACGGTCGCCGAGACGCTACGATTGCTTCTTCATGCCTTCCCTCTCGACCAACCCAAAATTCACCCACTTACACGTACACTCGCACTACTCCCTGCTG
>JAXLZM010000005.1:0-79666 GCA_046350855.1 Candidatus Anderseniibacteriota bacterium
TGATGCTGAGGCAAGTGTGGCGCAAACCTTGCAAGCCCTGGGTTTTGTGCTGGACAAACCCGACATTATCTATCCCTCACGTGAGTCGAGTACCCCCTGGTTTGGACGGATTTATATCCAGCGGGCACCGGGTGTCGTGCTCAAGGCCGATGGCAAAGTCCAGGAGCTTAAAACTGGTTCGACCACGGTCGCGCAACTCTTGGCCGAGCGGAAGGTTAGGCTCGACAAAGACGATCGGGTAGAACCCGCTAAGTCCACCCCGATCCAGCCCAACATGGTCGTGACCGTCGTGCGGGTTGAGACCAAAGAGGAGACCGAGCAAGAGCAGATTGCTTTTGAGACAACTACACAAGACGATGCTGGTCGCTACGTTGGCGAGCAAGCTATTAAAACTGAGGGGCAAAACGGTCTCAAAGAGAAAAAGTTCAGCCTGGTGTTTGAGGATGGCAAAGAGGTTAAGCGCGAGTTGGTTGCCGAGAGCGTCACTAAAGAGCCGGTGACCAAGGTGGTCCTGGTGGGGACCAAGCAAAAACCGGCCCCTCCTAAGCCAAAAATTGCCTCAGGTCCCGCGGTTGGGCCCTACGCTAATTTAATTAACGACGCTGCTGCAAAATACGGACAAAATCCGCAGGAGCTTATGGGTGTGATGCTTTGTGAGAGTGGGGGCTATCGCTGGGCCGATAACGGAGCGGGTAATCTTGGGTTGTTTCAGTTTAGTAAGGGTATGTGGAGTGAAAACTGGAATACCTATCGCAACAGCGACATATTTAGCACCGATCAAATCTACGCCGCGGCCCTGGCTTGGTCGCTCGGGATGCGTGGTCGCTGGGGTTGCTAGGACGGCGACAGCTCTGTAGAGTACCGGCGTGTCAAAAAAGCCGGCCAAGTTGCAATTCACCGATCCGACTAACGTCGCTGAACTCAAGCGTATTTTTGGTGCCCTCAAAAAACCCCTTACACCGGCGCGGCTCAAGCAGTACGGGCAAAACTTTTTGATCGACTCACAAGCACGCGATGCGATTATCACTGCGGCAGAGCTCACCCCACGCGATGTGGTTTTAGAAATTGGTCCAGGGAGTGGAGTCCTGACACAAAAATTGGTGGAGCGCGCTAAAAAAGTGCTGGCGATCGACATCGATCCGTATTTACTTGAGGTAACTCGTCTCGCTACTCAAAAAAACGGCATGGACGCAGCCAATTTAGAACTGCAACTCCAAGATGTACGTAAAATTAATCTTCCTAAATTGTTTCCTGACGGTAACTACGTAGTGGTGAGTAATGTTCCGTACTATTTGACCGGCTATTTGTTTGAACTCTTTACCAGTACGACCGTTCCGCCAAAAAAGTTACTCCTGACCATCCAAAAAGAGGTGGCCGAGCGAATTACTGCCGGTCCCAAAGACCAAACGACGCTCTCGATCGTCTTAGCACTCTTTGGTACCACTCAAATCGTCCGAGAAGTCCCACGTGACTCGTTTTGGCCCGCTCCAGCAGTAGATTCGGCCGTGGTAGTGATCGAGCGCCACACCAAACCGATCGTCCCGGCCGACCAACAGCAGCAGTTACTGCGCGTAGTTAAGGCCGGCTTTAGTGCGCGTCGCAAAAAACTGAGTAATGCCTTGGCGGGCGGACTGCGAATCGAACTTGAGCAGGCTCGAGGACTGTTAGCGGCAGCAGGGTTAGATCAAAACAGTCGCGCGCAAGAGCTTTCTCTCACGGATTGGGCCAAGTTGAGCCAAAAAGTAGCAGAGGAACGCTAAGCCTTATCCACACGGTCCGGGCCTCTTTTTGGCCTCTTGTGCTGTTGACGAATCGACCAGGACCTTGGATAATTAATCCAGTAAAAACCGCCGAAAAAGAGGCGGAAAACAGGGAAAACAAAAGAGATTTCTGCCATGGCTTGAGGCCCTTCTAGGCTTGGCCAGGCATATAAACTACTTCCTCTCCCGATGAAGGAGTTACCGCGTAAATTGAGCAGATTTGTTGTGGCGCACGGGCCGCAAGGCTTGATCCTGCTGGTCGGCGGGGCCGCACTCGTCTTGGGTGGCATGTTTGTCTTGGGCAATCCCGTTTTGGGACTAAGTACCCAGGGAGATGGCTCGAGCGGTACAGGATCTGGGGCGCTTGTTCAGCAGGATAGCTCGGTCGCCTCTATTAAAGATCAGGACAAAGACAAGGATGGTCTAAGTGACCTGGAAGAACGTCTCTACCACACCAACCCCGAGAGCGCCGATACGGATGGCGACGGGTTTAAAGACGGCCAAGAGGTCGAGAACGGCTACGATCCCGCTAGCAAATTGAGCGCAGGTGATACACCTAATGCCTCGGGCAGTGGATCTGCCAGTGCCTCGTTACTATCGCTTTTAAGTGGGTCGAGTAGCGATCAAAAAAGTGCTGACCAAAACAGTGGTGCCACAAGTGCCGTCGGCGGACTGGGCGGCATCACCGACGAGCAAGCGGCACAGCTCGGTAATGCGGTTTTGCCAGACGGACAACGCGTGGCGGACTTGGAAGTCGATCAAATCCTCAACAAGGGGAGTCAGCCCTTGCCCACGGCTGATCGCAAGAGTGTTAAGACCACCAAAGATAGCTCCGCTCCGCGGGAGAACGAATATTTTCAGGCGGTTGTAAAAATTGCACTCACTCAAAATCCGTTTCCAGCTCACTACTCGGTCAAATCGTACTTGGCGGACGTCGAGGCGGGCAACCGCGATCTCTTCGAAAAAATGAAGTT
The DNA here is from genome assembly GCA_046350855.1 of Candidatus Anderseniibacteriota bacterium. Lineage (GTDB taxonomy): Bacteria > Patescibacteriota > JAUYIX01 > JAUYIX01 > JAUYIX01 > JAUYIX01. Next base: position 2,735 of record JAXLZM010000005.1, read on the forward strand.
CGCCGACGAGACCATGCTGCAGCAGTTGCAAGCCCTAACGGTGCCGGAGTCGATGGTGGATGAACACCTGCACGCCCTCTCGATTTTATTGGCCTCACGCGATGCCTTGCAACAGGTCTTGGACAGCAACGTCTCCTCGGACTCGATTTTGCAACTGCTTGGACGCTCGTTCTTTGTGATGGGAGAGTTTCAGGCGTTACTTAAAGAGGGCTTGGCCGAACTGCAATGATCAAACGTCTCGCTATTTTTATCTTGATGGTGTTGCTGATCGGGACGAGCGGCTATTACGGTTTGCTCAAACCCCAACCTGCCAAGGCCCAGATCGAAAACTTTACGATCTTGGATATTCAACGCTGGATCGAGTTTTTCCAGGTTGAAGCCCAAAAGGTCACCAAGGATGAGATCCGCCAGATCGTGATTAAAGAGGTCACCAAAAAGATGATCGAGAAAATTATTGGGGGACAGCAGGGTGGGATTGCTGGCGGTGGTTCGGCCTTTGTAGACGATTACTACCGGTATCTCTACACCGAAAACGAAAAAGATACGCGTCGCTACGTGGACAATGAATTTGATCGGCTGTTTCCGAGTTACATCGACCCAAGTATCAAAAAAGCAATCAAAGATCTGTATGATCAAAACGCCAGACTCGTCCCAGATAACTGTGTTGATGCGCGTACTATTAATTTTGCAGGTGACCCTGATGCAGCAAACAAGTTAGCTCAAGCTGCTCAGTTTGGTTGCAATGAAATAAGTGCTCAGTTGTTATTAGACGCCCAGGCCCGAGGCTACGATGCGCTTATGCAAAAAGCGGCCGAACTGGAGCTGCAGTCTAACCAAGGCCTCGTCAACAAGGACGAGGACTCCAATCCGCACAAACAATCCGGTGTGGTCTATAGCGGTGTGATCCAAGGTGCCTTGGCCGCGGTCTACAACGTGCAAGTCAATAACGAGTCTGCCATCTCGAGCGTGATTGGTGCTTTTGTTGATCAGCTCTTGGATGAAATTTTGGATCAGCAATACTGAGATGCGTAAGAGCTGGCTTAAAAAACTTCGAACGTTCGGTGTTGGACTGTTAATCGTTGGTGCTCTTGTCAGTCCACTTGCAACTGCCAAGGCTGAGGAACCTCTACCAGGCACGCCTGGTGCGGCTGACTACGTTGCTCCAGGTACAGCTGACGCTGCCGTCCCAACAGAAACGCAAAGCAAGAGCCGTGTGCAAGCGGCCTCGGATGCAATAAAAGGAGCCACGCTTGTTGCTCAATTGTCTAGTCTGATCGACTACGTAGCAGGCATCTCCCCGTTTTCTAGCAAACTTTTTTCTTGTGATGGTTCTCAGCAGTGTGTTCAAACGGCTGTACAAAATGCCAACCGTTTTATTCTCAACTTGGTAAACCTCTTTTATATTCTTGTTCTTTTGCTAATCGCTATTGCACAAATCTTTGGAGTGGAGAACTACAGCATACAGAGAATGCTACCCAAACTTATTTTGGCCATTCTTTTGTCTACCTTTGGGTTGTTTTTTGTCCGATTAGCCACTGACACGGCTCAGCTTTTGACTATTGGGCTGATACCGTCCGGTGGTGTTGCTCAACCGCTTCTTGCCGCAACTTCTGCTGCGGAGATTTTGTCAAAAGGTATATCAGAGGTTGCTGGGCTGCTGGTGCCGGGCGTAGGGTGGTTTTACTCCGCCCTGCAAGTGTTCTTAAATCCCCTGAACTGGTTTGCCTTAGCTTTTCTCGTTGTTGCGATTATTTTGTTCCTCCGCATTGCTGCTCTCTGGGTCTTGGCAGTGTTGGCGCCATTTGGAGTGGCATTTGGAGTGCTCCCCTCAACACAGGGCTTTGCAAAGGTTTATTGGCGCAAAGTCTTGAGTTATGCGTTTATCGGTCCAATTTTAATTTTCTTTTTGCGATTAGCAGTAATTGTATATACGGCCGTGCAAGGCAAGCTAGATACAGGTTTCTTGGGTACGGCTGGAAACTTTCTAGGAGGACTTTTGCCCACGACCCCCAGCAAGTTTTTGGGTGGATTGATGGCCTTTATGGTTTTGGCTCTGGGTATAGCAGTGGTACGTAAGCTAGGGGTTGAGGTAGCAAACTTTACGATCGGCGCTTTCAAAAAGGCGTTTAAAACCGCTTTAGGCCTTGGCAAAACCGCGGTGGTTGCGACAGGAGCTGCAATTGGTACTGCGGTCACGGGCGGTGGAACCCTTGCTGGTTTCCTAGCAGCCCGAGGGGTTACTGAAGCAACCCAAAAAACCATTGGTCTCTTGGGCAGTAGTCTAGGTACCGGCTTAAAGAGTTCAGGTATTAAACCATTGCAAAACTTTGGTGCTTTGATTCAAAAACCAAGCCAAGCTGCATACGAAAAACAAGTGGCTCCAAACTACAAGCCCGATGCACGTGGGAATACCGCAGCTCGTCAGCTCTATCGTAAAAAAGATCTTACCGAAGGGGACACGTTGCGGGCCTTGGCAAAGGAGAACATCGATCTATTTAATGATCAATACATTAATAATAAAGATCTTACCGACACTGAACGGCTCACTAATGCCATGTTTGCAGCCGAGGCAGGAAAAATTGGTGCGAAAAATATACCGGGTGAACAACTGGGTATTAAAGAAGCGACGGCCGGTCTTAAAGAGGAGAACAATCGACAAATTCTTACTCGCGAAGTTCGTAAGTATTCAATGCTTGTTGATCCTGTTATCGGCAATGATGCAAACCCCAACCAAGTTAGTGCTATTCGTAAATTTGTTGCTGCAAATGCTGATCAGCTCCATTTGCAAAATGATGAAGTCTTTGGAAACGATAAGATCGTGGGTGAAATTGAGCGTGTACTTTCTCCACAGCAGTGGCAGCGCTTTGTTGATCGCCTGAATCCAAAAAAACAGCGCATTGTTGGACAAACATTGCGTGAAGTTGCTGCAGATCGTGGGACACAAGGCCGTGTTCAAGAGTTTGTTCGACTTAATGCTCGTGCCGACCGTCTTGGCAGTGATCCGCTGGATGCCTATAATCCAGCTTTCTATCGAGGCATACGGGATTCTAAAGGTAATGCAGTCAGTGCGGAGACAGAGCGTGCCTTACGTCAAGCTGCCGATGCGTTAAAGCAAGCGGCGATTAAGACCCCAGAAGTGTATAAGAACCAAACCACCGAAATTGCCGGTAGAATGATCGTTGAGCTTAAAAATGCTGAAAAAGTGGGTGATGTTCTAAAGGGTGTCAGCAAAGCTGTGCGTCAGGAATTCAAGCGTTTGGCACGTGATCCAAGTGTTTCATTTCAAAATAATGACGTTCGATTGGCAATCTTAGGCAGCATGATGCCTGAACCTGCACCAAAAACATGACCCTGACATTTGAACAATTGCCACCAAAAATTTTGGACTATATGGGTTCCTTACCTGCAACCACTAAAAATGTTCGGCTTGCTTCGAGATACGCTTTGACGGGTCAACAGTTAGGCGAACTCGCTACGGTTATTTCGAATGGTTTTCTCCAAAAATATTCTCTTGAGGAATTGCCCATTCAACTAAAAGAGCAAGTTTCTCTTGAAGACTCTCTGGCATTCCAAATTGCCGCTGATGTTACCGAGCAACACTTTGGACAGTTTCCAGAATTTTTTGACCAACCCCAACAACCGTTAATAGAAAAGTGGCACCAATGGGCTAGTCAGTTAGGTGTCAAAGTCGCAACTCCGCTAAAACAGAAGACTTCAAAGAATGATCAGCCACGTCGTTCTATGGAATTTACACATCAAAAGTCCATACAAACGGCGCCTCGTAGTGCTACGCCCACGGTTGGTCAACAAATTACGGCGCGTCGGCAGGCACAAGTTGCACAAGGACAGGTGCGTACCCAAACCCAAGTTACCCCCGAATCACGTCTGCGCTTTTTGGCCCAGGTACGAGGCTTGACGGTTGATGCTTTGCGACAGGGTGGCCAGTCAGCGGATGGTCGGATCCAGCAGGTCGGTCAAAAAATTAGCCAAGTCTTGCAGGGTGCACCGGGCGAACGCGCCGTAATCGGTCAAGCCCTCAAACAGTCGCCGTTGTTTAGCCTGTACCAGCAGCTGGGACAAGAGACGATCCGGACGGGCCAACCTATCGACATGGTGATTTACCAGCGCTACCAGCAAAATCAACCCTACTTACTTACAGAAGAGTTTGATGCGGTGGCGCAGTTAGTTAAGGAGATCTCCTAATGCAATTCTCGGTGCCACAATTTATCGATGTCCGCGACAAAATCTTTGGGCCGCTCACGCTGCAGCAGTTTTTGTACATCGTGGCGGCGGTCGGGCTCGGTTTGATCGAGTACTTTACGCTCTCCATCCCGGCTTTTGTCATCTTGGTCATCCCGACCGCCGCCTTTTTTGCGGCTATGGCCTTTTACCAAATCAACGGTCGACCGTTTTACTTTTTTTTGGCTAACGGGTTCAACTTTTTGGTTCATCCGACTAACCGACTTTGGAAGCGTGATCCAACCTTACCCAAAATCAAAACTGGCGAGAGCGAAGTGCACGCCCAAAAAATCCAGCAGGGCGATCTCCGCAAAGAGGGGCTCGAGCGACTCGGGCACATCCTCGACTTTGAGGTCAAATTGGGCGAAAGCATCATTCCGGAAGAACAAAAGCAGCTCTACCCAGATTTGTATTAACTTTTAACGCCAACTACTAAAGGAGAACACCATGGCAACCGCAACACCTCCCGACAAAATAATCCAAATGCACAACCCGGCCATTGCCGGACCCAAAGTGAGCAAGGCGCAGAGCACGCAGCGCTACTTGGACATTGCGGAGATTCGCGATGGGACGATCGTGTTGCGCGACGGTGGGGTGCGCGCGGTTCTAATGGTCTCCTCGGTCAACTTTGCCCTCAAGTCCCAGGAAGAGCAGGAGGCTATCGTCTACGGCTACCAGTCTTTTTTGAACTCGATTGATTTTCCCATGCAGATCGTGATTCAGTCGCGCATTCTCAACATTCGGCCGTATCTTGAGATGCTGGAAGAACGCGAAAAAACCCAACTCAATGAGTTGCTCCGCATCCAAACCCAGCAGTACCGCGAGTACATCACGCAGCTGATCGACATCTCTAACATTATGGAGAAGAGCTTTTACGTGATCGTGCCGTTCCACCCGCTTGAGAGCAAACAAGAAACCTTTATGTCGCGCTTTACCAAGATTTTGGCGCCCACCAAAGTGATCGCAACCAGCCGACGGGATTTTGATGAACGCCGTCGTCAGTTGCTGGAGCGTCTGGAGCGCGTCGAAGTCGGTCTCAACACCCTCGGTCTCAAATCCATCATGCTCAATACGTCCGAGCTGATCGAGCTGGTCTACACCACCTACAACCCTGAGATCACGGGTCAGGAGAACTTGGCGGATATTCAAGAGTTGGCCCTTGATCACGGTAATTAATAAGGAGCACACATGCCTGACCAAAAAGCACCCCAACAAAACCAGCCCCAACCTGAGGCGCAGCAGCCGCCGCAGGGAGTGCAGCAAGCCGTGCCGGACCAAAATCTACAGTATGCTGAGGTGGCTGCGGCCGAACAAGCTGTCGCCAATACGCAGCAGCAAGCCGGCCCCGTGGCTGGTGTGGGTTTAGGCGGCCGGCGCTTAGCCGAGGGCGAGGCGTTAGCGTACCCCATGCCGACCATGGAGGTCCCCGAGAACGGTGACGAAAAAAAGCGCAAACTCGAGCTCCTCGAGGCTGAGCGAGTCTTTAGAGAGGGAATCGCCACGGTTAAAGATATTATTGCGCCGGCCGCCTTTAAAGCCGAGTCAAACTTTCTCTTTATTGGCGGTAAATTTGCCCGCTCACTGTTTGTCTTTGTCTACCCGCGTTTTTTGCGGGTTGGATGGTTTGCCCCGATCATCAACCTCAACCAAACCCTCGATATCTCGATGTTTTTGTACCCGCTGCCGAGCGAACTGGTCCTCAAAAACCTCAAAAAACAGGCTGGCAAGGTTGAGGCCTCCATTAACCTCAACGTGGAGCGCGGCAAGGTGCGCGATCCGATCCTTGAGACCGCCCATGCCGACATCGAGAACCTGCGCGATCGTCTGCAGCAGGGGACCGAGCGGTTCTTTAGGTATGGCCTCTATATTACGCTCTACGCCGATAGCAAAAAAAAGCTGGATGAACTCACCGAGTCCGTTGAGACACTGATGGGTACCAAGTTGGTGTATGCCAAGCACGCCGTGCTGCAAATGGAGCAGGGCTTTAACTCGACCCTCCCGATCGGTAACGACGAGCTCAAGATCGGCACCAACATGAACACTTCGCCGCTCTCGACCAGTTTTCCGTTTATCTCCAGTGAGCTCACCAGCAACGACGGGATTTTGTACGGCATCAACCGCCACAACAACTCACTCGTGCTCTTTGATCGGTTCTCCCTAGAAAACGCTAACAGCGTGGTCTTTGCTAAGTCCGGTGCCGGTAAATCGTATGCGGTAAAACTGGAGATCCTACGCTCGATGATGCTCGGCACGGACGTCATCGTGATCGACCCTGAGGCTGAGTACTACCACCTCACGACTGCTGTCGATGGCGCCTTTATCGACATCTCACTCGGCTCCGAGACCCGTCTCAACCCCTTTGATCTGCCCCGGACCTCCGACGAAAAAGTCGAGGACATCATCCGCACCAACATCGTGGCGCTCAAGGCGCTGATCGGCATCATGATCGGCCGCCTCACCCCCGAGGAAGACGCCTTGCTCGATCGCGCCCTCTACGACACCTACGCCAAAAAAGACATCACTCCCAACACCCAGAGTTTAGTTGAGGTGGAATTTCCACTCATGCAGGACTTGCAAGAAGTCTTGGCCTCGACCGAGGGGTCTGAGAGTCTTGCCACGCGTCTGGCCAAGTTTACCGAGGGTACCTTTGCGGGGTTGTTCAACAAGCCGACTAATGTGCAGATCAAAAAGCAGCTCGTGACCTTTAACATCCGCGACTTGGAGGATGAACTCCGACCGATTGGTATGTTCCTGGTGCTCAACTTTATGTGGAACACCGTCCGGGCTGAACTCAAAAAGCGCATCCTGGTAATTGATGAAGCCTGGTGGATGATGCAGTACGAGGACAGCGCGCGCTTTTTGTTCTCGATCGCTAAGCGGGCACGTAAGTACTACTTGGGCGTGACGACTATCTCGCAAGACGTGGCCGACATGTTGGCCTCCGACTTTGGTCGCGCGGTCGTGTCCAACTCCTCGATCCAGATGCTGTTGCGACAATCGCCCTCGACCATCGATCAAATTCAAGAAGTGTTCCACCTGACTGATGGCGAAAAATTCTTGCTACTTGAGAGCGATGTTGGAGAGGGAATCTTTTTTGCTGGACTCAAGCACGTCGCCATCAAAGTGGTCGCCAGCTACAGCGAGGACCAGATCATCACCTCCGACCCCAAACAGATCCTCGAGATCGAAAAAGCGAAGCGTGACTTTGCTGCTGAGGAGGAGCAAGGGGGCGCGCAACAAGCAGAGCCACCGGTTGAGCCAGCGGGCGGCCCAGGAGGTGCCTAGTGCGCACGCGGGCGGTCGGAGTACCGGTTTTGTTAGCGATTTTGTTGAGCAGTTTGCTCACGCTCGGTTTGCCGTTGCGCTCCTCGGCCCAACTCGAAAAAGACAACGACAGCGATGCCTACGATCAAGAAACCTGTAACGGCGTCTCGGAGGACGAGATGGAGGCCACCAAAGATGGTGCGGTCGAAAATCCCTTTGGGCCGATCGATTTACCGGGCAGCTCCTCTCGTAACGGCGGTAACGATCCGGATGCCTTTAGTCCTTTTCCTAATGGGAGCTTTCAGCTGCCCTTTGAATTAGACTTTGGTGGCCAACAGGGAGGTGGCGGCGGTGGAGGAGGGGGTGGCCAAGCTTTTTCGTTTGTTCCGACCTACACCAGTGACGAGGATAAACGGGTCAACGCTTCCTTTTACCCAGAGCCACAAGTCTCGCTGCAATTGGCCGATCCGACCGCCGTCCAGGGCGAGGAGGTCACCGCGACCGTCCAATATGACAGTTTTGCCGATCAGAGTGTTCCGGGACAAAACTTTTACACGGTCGCCTTTGTGGACGGTGTGTTTCTTAACGGCCACATGGCGGGTGGTAGCGCAGAAGCCCTCCAAGAGCTCAGTGTCGGTGGCGGCGGAGCGCGCGGGGACTGCAGTACGGTGAGCCGCAAGACGCAGAGCGACTCCGATGGTGATGGGATGGACGACGATTGGGAGATTCGCTACGGCCTCAACCCCAACGACCCGGGGGATGCCGGACAAGATCCGGATAAGGATGGCTACCTAGCCAACAATTTTATTAATCTCGATGGCGAGGCGGTTCAGCCCGCACCTCCAATTGCCGGGGCAGAGCTCGGGGATGGCAGCTTTAGCAACTATGAGGAGTACGTCTTGGATACCGACCCGCGCAATCCGGATACGGATGGAGATGGCACGCCCGATGAGGCGGATGCGGTTGGTTTGGGTCAGAGCGTCATCAAGTTTCCGGCCACCAAAACGCTGGGAGAACCGGCCTACAACCTGCACGTCATCGTTGTGGGGCGCACCCAAAAGAAGAACGAGGACGGTGACACGTTGATCAAGATTGATTCGGCCACGCGCCAAGTCCAGACCGGCACGCGCGAGAACCTCCAAGTGCAATTGCAGTTACTCTCGGCTGCCGCCCCTGGCCAGACTTTGGTCGTGACCTCTGAGCCCACCGGCACCGATCAGCGTGATTTACTCAATACCTACCGCTGGTCGATCGCTGGGCAACTCAACACCCAATCCAGCGGCCAAGGTCGTCGGACCCTCGAGTACCCTATCGATCGGGGAGTAGCAGTCGGCACCAAACTCCCTATTACTCTCGAGCTGATTAACAGCAAGACTGGGCAACTTGCTAAGGGTGCTCTCGATGTAGTGGTCGGCGACACGGTCTTGCTCAACTACGATCCGCTTACGGTCGAACAAAACGGTACAGCTCAAATCCAAGCACTGCTAACCGCCGAGCAACCGCGCGACGATTTTTTGTTCAACTGGACGGTTAACGATCAGCTCGTGCCAACCGCCTCGCGAGTAGGCGCTGATACGTTTGATTTGCCCATAGCTGGTCGGGGTGGCCAAGAACAAACGGTCAGCGTGACGGTCTATCGCACCTCTGACAGTGCCTTGATCGGCCAGAGTATGACCACACTCACCGTGCTTGAACCAAGCGTGCAACTGGTGCTTACACCCGAGCAGCCCCGTAGCGGCGATCACCCGGTCTTGGAGATCACGGCCCAACATTTTGGCTCTAATACGCTCCAGTACTCCGCAACCGTAGATGGCAAAAAGCTCGAGACGACCGGCCCCTTAGTCAGCTTGCCCGCGGTCACCCAAGGAGAACACCATTTGGCGGTGACCGTGCGTTCGACCGAGACACCCGCCAGCGTCGCTAACGCGGAGCTTGTCTTTAACGTCACCGGTGCAGTCGTGATTAGCGCCCGTTCACGTACACCCAACGTGCAAGCGAGCTTGGTCAGCACTCCAGTTTTGGGAGCTGCCTCAGCCATCGCAGTGGGAGTCATTATGCTGGTCTTGGTCTATAGCAACCGCACTAAAGCCCATCCCGCATGAGTAAGCGTCTGACACAGTTTGCCGTCTTGCTGATCGTCCTCACCCTGGCGCTCGGAGTACCGCGTCTCTCGCGTGCGACCGACCAGGATGATTTGAGCGACGCACACGGTCAGGGTCCCTATGATGAGGTCTCCTGTAACGGTGCCAGTGAGGATGAACTCGACACGGGGGACCCGGCCGAGGATTTCTTTCCGCCTTTTCAGTTTGATACCAATGAACAGCACAACGACGGAGGTGGTTCGTTTACGGGGCAATACACCTTTCCGTTTAGCGACCAAGAAGTCTTTCAGTTGTTCAATCGGCGCTCCGAGCAGGCCACCGAGCCGCACGTCAATGTCACGATCGCACCTACCGAGGTCGAACCCGGCCAACCCGTCAGTCTGATCGCAAGCCTGGCCGACTTTAAAGACAACGGCAGCGCGCAAAACCTACAGTACGCAGTGGGGTTCTCGGTCGATGAGATCAGTCTGCAGGGCATTATGGCCGGTGGTAAAAAATTGCCGGAGAGTCCGACCGGCTCAAGCTGTGGACTGGTGACCCGTACACCCCAGGTGGATGGCGATGGCGACGGCATGGATGACAACTGGGAGGCCGCACACGGCCTCAATCCGACCGACCCGAGTGATGCCTTTGCGGACCCTGACAACGACTCGGCTGCGCAGTTTTATACCAACGGGGATGACGAGGAGCTCCAGGTTACGCCCGAGACGGCCGGTGGCCCAACCGGCGTCATGAACAACCTGGCCGAATTTACCTTTGACACTGACCCTAATCGGGCCGATACGGATGGCGACAGCATTACCGACGGTATGGAGATTATCGGGTTTGGTGGGCCGGCCGTTACCTTTAGTATCGAGCGACCGGTTGGTTCTGCCGTACAGGTACGCGCCTTTGCGGTGGGGGTCTCGGCCAAGCAAGATGCCGAGCAAGAGTTTAAAAATATCGTCAAACTCGATTCTTCGACCCGCACCTTTTTTATCAGCAATGGGGAGCACCTCAAGGGCCAGACTAAGACCCTCGAAGCCTTTACCGCGCCGGGCCAGACCGCTGTGATCGAGGCCCAGTTTGTCGGTTCCGAGGCCGAGCCTGACTCCTTTGCCTATAGCTACGAGGTAGACGGTCAAGAGATCACTAATCCATCGCCCGCGCGCCATCGTTTGGAGGTTGCGGTCGATCCGACTCGGACACCCGGCACGACCATTCCGTATCAGATCGAAGCGGTCAACCCGGCTACCGGACAACTCGCGACCATGCGGGGGGTGATCCAGGTAGGGGAGCACCTGACCCTTGAGACCGATCCGGTCGAACCCGTCGCAGGTGGGCCGGTCACGGTGCGGGCGGTGTTGGCCTCGGGCCAAGATCCATTGCACTACTTGTACGAGTGGTCGCTCAACGATCAATTGGATGAACAAGCCTCTGGTATTGGCCGTAACGCGATCGAATTGACCGCTCCGGCGGCAAGTGGTGACGCGGTCACGGTGAACCTACGTTTGTTTTTAGTCGACACCAGTCAGCTGGTGGGGCAGGCGGCGTTGGATCTAGCGGCCAGTACACCGAGCGTAGCGCTCGAGGTGATCCCCGAGTCTCCCAAGCCTGGCGAGACCGTCACGGTCTTTGCACGGCCTAAGAATTTTCCGGTCAACTTTGATAGTGACGGCAACGGTGACAACGATGCGACACTACTTCGCTATAGCTGGAGTGTGGATGGGAGCGAGCAACCCGTGCAGGAGAGCGCGGCGGGGTTCTCGAGCATCACTCTACCGGCGGGTGACCTCAATCAACAGCACAGTCTGAGTGTCCAGGTGCGCTCTGTCGGGGCTCACAGTGAGACGGCCGGAGCCGAGGCGAGCTTTACGACCGGGGTGGGCGTGACCGCTATCTCCGCACGGGCCCGAGCTGCGGGAGAAACTCTCTTGGCCTCGCTGGGTTCGGCCTTTCCACGCTACGGTGCGGCGGTGATTGCAGCCCTTGGTGTTGTCTCGCTACTCGGTTTGGCCTACTGGGGTCGCACACGGAGGACCGCATGAGACGGTTTGTGTTGAGTTTGCTCGTCGTGCTCGTTGCAGGATTTTCTACCCTTGGTGGCCTGCTCCCGCTCCTGGTGCCACAAAAAGCCCAGGCCGTGCAAGCCCCAGAAAACGACGATATTTTTGATGTGGAGGCGTACAACGGAGCTCGCGAGGACGAGTTGACTACCCGCCCCTTGGGCGAGTTCTTTCCGCCTTTTGATTTTAACTTTAGCTACAACTTTGACGTGGATGTCTCGGGAGGGGGCTTGTTTGGAGGCGGCGCCAACGCTGACGTCAACACTGATTTGCAATCCATTTTGCAGCCGCTCTTTACACCGCAAGAACAGTTCCAAAAACAGAGCAGCCGCTTTGAACCACCCCGGGCCAACATCACCCTCTCCACGGCCGGGATCCAGCCCGGAACGCAGCTCTCCGCTACCGCGCAGCCGCAATCGTTTAAGCAACAGGGCAGCGGCGAGGACTTATTTTACGCCTGGGCTTTGGATACCGTCTCGCTCTCGGGGGTCGCGGCCGGGGCTGATCCGCTCGATCTCCCGCAAGCGTCCTCGCCGCGGGCCACGCACTCTCGTGCAACTAAAACGGACAGCGATGGCGACGGAATGGACGACGATTGGGAGGTTCGCTATGGACTCAATCCCAATGATCCAAGTGATGCGGGGCAAGATCCCGATAGCGACGGCTACACTAACGACGTCTATAAAAACGAGAGCGGCGAGGTTTTGATTGTCGAACCCGCCACCTCGGCAGGACCGGCAGGCGGACCCCTCACCAACCTCAAGGAGTACATTTGGGGCACCGATCCCCGTAATCCCGACACCGATGGCGATGGCTTTAGCGACGGCCAGGACATTGCCGGCTTGGGCCAGACTCAGATTTCGTTGACGGTTCCACCGGATGCCTCGGTTAACGATGCGCCAGTTTTGCGACTCACGATCTTGGGTCACTCACTCCAGGCCTTTGAACAAGACAAGCCGCTCGTCAAACTCGACTCCAACACGGTTACGCTGACCGTGCGCGATGCCGAAAAACTTGATGTGCGCCTCGAGGCCAACAACGACGCGCCCGTGCCAGGGCAGGACGTCACACTCACGGCCACGCTTGGTCGTACGGATTTTCAGCCGGGGATTTTGTCCTACACCTGGTTTGTTAACAACGTGCCGCAGCAGGACGCCTCGGGGGAGAGTAAGTTCACCTATACCTACACTGTGCCAGAGACGGCTCAGCCGGGTGACGTAGTGTTGTTTAGTGTCACGGCGGTTAACTTTGAGACCCGCCAGCAAGCCGAGGCGGAGCTCGAGATCCGTGTGGGAGAACTCGTGCAGCTCCAGTACGATCCGCAAAAAGTGGAGAGCGGTAAGGATCTGACCGTGACCGCCACGATGGTCAATAACGCCGACCCAACCGATCTGGTGTTTCACTGGTCATTGGATGACCATGAACTCGACGATCAATCCGGTCAGGGTAAAACCTCGTTGACCGTGCCCATCCCCAAAGGTACGGGAGAAAAACACACCGTGGGCGTGCGCGTCACAACCCCCGAGGACTCAGCCGCTTTTGCCGATAGCCAGACGACCTTGGAGGTGGCCCAACCCGCCATCAGCCTGGTCGTGGATCCGACCGCGGTCGCGCTGGGTGGTACCGTCACGGCCGTGGCCGTGCCGGAGCACTTTGCCTCGAGCGATTTACAGTTTTCTTGGACCATCGACAGCCAGCCCCAGCAGACCCAACCGAGCGAGAGTTCAATCGTGATTACAGCCAGTGACTCCGGGACCCATACCGTTGGGGTACGGGTCCAGTCGGTGGGGCAGGGGGCCGAGAGTGCCACGGCCAGCGCTAGTTTTACCGTGGCGACTACCGCAGAGACGGCCTTGTCGGCCCCGGCCGGGTCTGGTGGTACTACTGCACCAGCTACCACGGTCGCCTCGGTGCGCCAGGCTTTTTTTGGTCGTCCGCTCAGCCTGGGGATCTTTTTTGGAGCGTTCTTTGTAGTGCTTGGTATAGTTACTGCGTTACTCATTCGCCGCAATGCGCTTTCTTAGACTTTCCACTATTAGTACAAGCGTCAGCCTGAGCGTAGGCCTGTTCTTGGGTGCGACTCCCTTGGTGACGCACGCCCAGCAGCAAACCGATGCTTTTTGCATCAATCAAGCTTTTTATGCGCGCATCAGCCAGTACTACAACCTGGCGGTAGCCTTTGCGATTTTGGCGGCCATTTTTATGATCGTCTATGGCGGCTATCGCTTGGTCGTCTCGATCGGTCGCCCCGGTCTCATCGAGCAGGGCAAAAAGATGATCCAAAATGCCCTCATTGGTCTAATCATTGCGATCGTCTCGGCCGTGATCTTAAACATCCTCAACCCGCGCATTCTCAACCAAAATGGTGAACAGTGCGGCGCCGCCCCCAGTGCACTACATATTCAGACGGAGGTACTCTCAGCATGAGACGCTCGTATTTTTTCTTGATCGTAATCGTGGGAGGTATTCTGGCCGTCTTGACCACGCTCTTTTTTGTCTTTGACAACCCCTATCGCCGTCTCAACCCTGAGCCAACTCCCGTCGTTACGGCCCCAACCCTGGACGATCAGCTGCCACCCAGTGCGGGCGAGGCCACCGACACCGAGTTGATCACCGTCCTGGAGCTACCGACCATTGGGTTGACCACAGGGGTGGATGGACTGCGCTTAGTATTTTACGACAAGGACTCCAGCAAGATCGAAGTGACCGAGTTTGACGGCACCGGCCTACAAGAACTCTCCGACACATTGCTCGGGGTCGAGGCCATGGAGTTGTCTCCCGCCAAAGACAAGGCCTGGATGCGCTTGACCGACCCAGAGACCAAAGACCTAATCACACTGGTCTATGACTTTAGGGCTAAAGAGGCGGTTCGGCTAGAGAATGGGATCAAGGCGATTGACTGGTCACCGGACGGGAGTGAACTGCTCTACTACGTCGACCGCAGCGGTAGCGCCCCGGCCCTCAAGCGCGTCAAAGCTAACGGCGTCGAGCCGCGTACCGTGCGCCAGGGCTTTACCGTACAAAACCCGGTCTTGGCCTGGTATGCCGAGGATCAGCTGGCCTATTGGCTGAGTCCCTCCTCGACCCGTCCGTCCTCCATCATCACGATGAACCTCTCTGGTAACAATGCCGTCGAGTTGGCCGCCACGGCCCCTGCCGCCCAAGCTCTTTTTTCACCCGACGGCACCTACGCTCTGCTCGCCCAAAACAACCCCACCACCGGTAAGCCGCAACTTGCTCTCAGCACGACCGCCGACCGTACCACTAGTGCCTTGCCGTTGACCACCTGGCTCGATAAGTGCACCTGGATGAACGACAGCGCCCGCATCCTCTGTTTTGTCCCGCGCGATCTGCCCGGAAACTTTGTCTACCCTGAGAGTGACACTGGAGCCAACGCCTACCGTGACCAGCTCTGGGTTATCGATGCCGCTACCGCCAAACCACAATTGATTTACGACGTGCCGGGCTCGATCACGGACGCGACCAAGCCCTTTGCCTCCACCAACGGTAGCCGGCTGAACTTTATCTCCCGTGCCAGTGGCACGGTTGTCAGTCTGGAACTCGCCGATAAATTAGTGGCGCCCACCACGCCCAACGCTTCCACCAACCTGATCACTCCCGCCGGTGCCACGACCGCTCCCGGTACGAGCTCGAGCTCAGGCGGGAGCGGTTCTGGTACGGGCAGTCTGCCAACCGGCAGTAGCACCAGTGGCTCAGGCACGACTTATTAATTTTGAGTAAAAGAAAAGGGCCACAGGATGAATCCTGTGGCCCAGTAAATAGCGAGGTTCTCGCTTAGGTTATCTCAACTGACGAGCCAAGTTGTTGGCCTGGCGGGTCTGTCGAGCTTGATGTCGCTTGAGCTCCTCCTTGTTGTAGGTCTCACGCGTCAGCCGCGCAGCCTGTTGCCCTCTCGTGGTCATCCGGTGTTCCACCCGGTTGCCCAGGTTCTCCACCGGATCCGTTGCCGCGATCACACTGGAGGTGATCGCGTACAGTCCAGGGTGCTGGAGCAACAGCTTGGCAGCACGGTTGTCCTGCAGGATGACCTTGTACCTCTCGGTGATCTCCTTGAAGTCCCGGTTGGCCTCCGCCGTATACGGCATGACGATGTGTCGCCGATACGGTGCAAGCCGGTGAAAGAGCTCCTCCGCGACCAAGAGTTGGTTCTCTCGTTTTTCTGCCAACTCTTTGAGTTGTAGCGGTGTTTTGAGACGCAGTTCACGCTTTGTGGGCGTGACCAGGTGCAGTGCACTTGAACCTTCCATTGCTACCTCTAGTACCTAGCCGAACCTTGCCAACGTGTGGATTGCTCGATAGGGTCTCCTTTCCGGGTTACTTTTCGACATGTAGATGGCAACGTTGTCGTGCCGGACCGTAGTGCTGGCACTCCGCGTCGTCAAAGACATGTCGTAGGATTTCGCTCTCACACACTTCGCACTTGTTGTGGCCGGCAGAACTGGCCAGCCAGATGAGCGCAGCGAGTCGGTCGAGACCGGGTTTTCCGGCGTGTGGCCATTCGACGAGTGACCAGGTCAGTGCCACGATCCGATCAGTCTTGAGACAGCGTCGTTGTAGTTCATCCTGAACCAGATCGAGATCTGCAAAAGGACTGTCGGGGGCCGGCTCAAAGTGGGCAAACAAATCGATCGGCAGGGTCTCACTCCAAAACGTGCTCTTGTCGATGCGGGGTCGATCGATCGTGTACGAATCCTCCTGTATGGAGAGGACTCCGACGATTTGCCCGGGCAGGTACTCAAAGCTGGAGTGTACCTTAGTAAGGTGCTCGACGATTTGGGGACTCTCGTTAACCTTTTTAAAGGTCGCGAGGCCAATGAGACGGTGAGGATAGTGAGGTGCCGTTTTTTGTTCGATAGTAGTGACACCGCCCGGAAGAACCCGGAGCGGTTTAGTGCTCAGCATGGTTGGTCTCCCTTGGGTTGGGTGCCTTGTGTGTATATGGGCTTGGTAAAGGGCGGCGGAACAGCGACCGGAGATTCTGCAACAGTTATTCGCGTAGGTCAAGTCTACTTTACTCGAGGTGCAACTGCGTGGCAACGCGACCGACTCGCTGTTTGAGGAGCGGCCACTGACGTAGGCTCGGATCGGCCTGGAGTACGGCCACGGCGGCCTCTTTGGCCTGGGCTAAAATTCGTGAATCGAGGACCGTCGCAAACTTAAAACTGACCTGACCATGTTGGCGAGTACCAAACGGTTCACCCGGACCGCGTAGCTCGAGATCCGCCTCAGCTAGGCGAAACCCATCGTTGGTGGTGCAGAGGAGTTGCAGACGCTTGCGGGTCTCGGGGGTGGCGGCATCCGGTACCAGCAAACAGAGCGAGGCTTTACTGCCGCGGCCGACCCGACCGCGGATCTGGTGCAGCTGAGCCAGTCCAAAACGGTCCGCACTCAGGACAACCATCAGTGTGGCGTTAGGGATGTCGATCCCGACCTCGATCACGGGGGTGGTAGCGAGCACCTGGTAACGGCCGGCCCTAAAGTCTCCGATCACTTGGTTTTTTTCTTGGTCGCTCATGCGACCGTGCAACAAGCCAACCCTGATTGGTTGAGGGGCGCTGCCGAGCTGTTTTTGTAATTCTGCGTACTCTGCTAAGACTGCCCGGGCTTGTAACTTGTCACTCGCCTCGATGAGCGGGAACATCACAAAAACCTGTTGGCCGCCCGCCACGGTTTTTTTAATCGTCTTGAGTAAGGTTGTGTGCGCTTTTTTTGGAACAATTTTGGTGGTGATTGGGGCGCGTCGCTTAGGTTTTTGATCGAGGACCGAGAGATCCAGATCACCGTAGAGGGTGAGAGCCAGGGAGCGGGGGATCGGTGTAGCGGTCATGGAGAGCAAGTGTGGTAAATGATTGGGTAAACGCACTTTGGTCTTAAGGAGCTGCCGCTGTTTGACCCCAAAACGGTGCTGCTCATCTACAACGACGAGGTGTAATTGTTTAAAGGTAACGCGCGGCTGCAAAATGGCGTGCGTGCCGACCACCACCGAGAGCGTGCCAGCCGCGAGTTGTTTTTTGAGGGCTACGGTCTCGGCTGAACTACTCACCAGGAGCGCCACCGTGATGCCAAACGGTTTGAGGAGCGTCGTCAGGGTCGTGTAATGCTGCTCGGCCAAGATCACGGTTGGTGCTAAAACCGCCGCTTGACCACCACTGCGTGCCACCGCCAGTAAGGCCATAGCCGCGACTACGGTTTTCCCCGAGCCAACGTCGCCCTCAAGCAGGCGGTTCATGGGGTGAGGCTTGGCGAGGTCTTGCACGATTTGCCAGGCTGCTTTGCGCTGCGCGTCGGTCAGTGTATAGGGGAGCTTGGCGACAAACTCTTGTAGGAGCTCCGGTACGACCGGAGTAGGGCGCGCCTGCACCTGGATCAGGGAGGCCCGCTCGCGTAAGACAAAGAGAGAGAGCAAAAACAGCTCTTCAAAAGTCATACGCAGGCGCGCCCGGTCCAAGGCCTCTGGGTTCGACCCCGGAAAATGCAATTGTGTGAGCGCCAGGCTACGGTCGAGCAGGTCGTACCGCTTGCGTACACTCGGCGGTACCACATCGGGGGTGTGCTGGACCGTTTGCAAGGCCTGCTTGATCCAGTACCGCATTTGCTTAGTCGTGATCCGCCCGGTCAGGGGATAGATCGGCTGCAGCGCCCCCTTACCAAGGGCGATGGCCGGATCACGCACCACCTCCGGGCTCTCCAACGTCAGTCGACCCTTGTAGCGACTAATCTTGCCACGTAAAAAAGCGATCTTGCCCGCGAGTGCCTCCACCAGGTACGGCTGGTTGAACCAGGTTACCGCGAGACTACCTGTCTCATCATTGAGCAACCCCTCTTGGATGGTTAGTCGTCGCCTAAAACTGCGTCGATTGGTAATCGAGACTACTTGCGCACAAATGAGAACCGGCTGTCCGTTAGCCCCGGTCGGTATACCGATCGACCCAATCGAAACCGGTCGACCGTAGTGCTCGTGGCGGCGGGGGAGATGTTCGGCCAACTCTTGTACGGTCCGGATACCCAAGGTTTGTAACTCACGCACCGCGGCGGGTCCCACACCGTGCAGACGTGAGACTGGGTCGCTGGGTACTACACGCTGAGTCAGGGTTACGGACATAGGCAACAGTGTACACCGCACTACTTGGTGCGGCACTGGTGTGCCCGGGAGGATTCGAACCTCCGACCCCCAGCTCCGCAAGCTGATGCTCTAATCCACTGAGCTACGGGCACGAGATGTATGTGCGTGTGCTGGAAGTTCTGCCAATTAGAGCTTAAACGTCCGCGCCACCAGATCCACGTGACTTTCTTCTTTACTGGGATCTTCGGGCAACAATGGTAACAGGATGTCGCGGATTTTCAAGGGGTTCTCGTTGAGCAGCTCAATAGACAGCTCGTTGATCACCCGCGTGCGGCGTTGCAAGTGGAGTTGTTTGAGGGTGGGTGGTTCATACAAAATCCAAAATTTGGAGAACTCACGCCAGGGGTAGAACTGCTCGTTGAGCATGAGTCCCAGACTAAAAAGCGTACGCGCAGACGTTTGTTTTTACGGTGACACTGGTAAAAAGGACCAAGGCGAGGTGAGCCAAGACGGCAGCACTAAGGTAGAGACGCAGGACGATCGTGAGGGCCACCAGACCGGCAAAGACGCCGACAATATATTGATAAACCAACCGCGTAGCGCGCCGCGGTTGAGTGAACTCTCACCTGTAAATGGGAACACCCCGCTGGGCCGCGGACTGCGTATCGCCGTTTTTGGCCCTTTCGATCAGACGACCGCCTTCCGTCGATGACGGGTTGCCCGCTACCGTCTCGCTCATGGCGCGATTGGGCGCTCCAGGAGTGATGGTTTGGGCGTTGACCTGCTTGGTAAGATTGGCCGTGCCTTGCCCGGTGGCGGCAGCGGCTCAGGCTTTTTTTTACGATTAAAATGAGGCCCATGGCGCGTTTGGTTTAGCATGGCTTAGCGCCGACTTGCCGAGACCGCAGTGCCGCCCGCGACGATAGTGGTATGGTTGACCCTGCTCGGGGCTCGTAGAGCGCGTTTGGGTAACTCGGGCACAATCGTGAACTGGTAAGGATTTCAGCGAAACTGACCTGTTCGATCGCGTCTAACTCTTTGCGCTGGTCTGGGGTCGTCGCAACGAGATGGCATGACCACCCGCCCCGGTCGGGCGCAGGGTTCGCTGGGTGCGGCACGTAGTCCCTTAGGTGTTAGTGGGTAACCAAAGCCGAGCACGAGCTCGAACCCGGTCACGTCGATGCCGCGCGAGGCGATGTCCTCACGGCGACCAAGACTCGGTACTTACCATCAGCGCCCGCCAGCGCGTCGCGGCGTTGTCCGAGGGAGCGGTTGGCGTAACTCGGCTGCGGTGTGGCCGAGATCACGGATCTTACGGGTCAGTTTTTTGGCACCGTACAATTTCAGGTGTGTAAAGATCAGCGTTGTGCCGCGGTACTTCGTATATTTGGCTGCGAGATCCAACTTAGACTCTTTTAAACATAAAGATTTCTTGGGTAACGCGCTCGGCGGTGAGCCTGCGGGGCTACCTCGATACGGATCGGTAGCCGCATGTAGCGCTTGGCCATACGCATGATTTGTCCGGCACGGTGGCCGAGAACAGTACAGAAGGTCTGTCGCTCGTAGGCTGCTCAGAAAACTGTTCGATCTGCGGGCAAACCCCATATCGAGCATACGATCAGCCTTACTCAACACGACGATCCGCGTGGCGTCTAAGCACCGTTCTTTGTTGTAGGTGATCGTTGAGCTGACCGCGTTGTTGAGGATCACGACGTGCGGATTTTTGCAGGCAGCGCACCGTTAGTGTCCGCATCGAGGCGCCTCCGATTAGACCGCCGTGCGCAGCCAAAATCCGGCGCCGACTGTACGTGGAGCGCCTCGTCCACTTGCAGAGCGAGTTCCCGAGCTGGCAGGATGATCAACCTGGACCGCGCGCACTTTATCGAGCTGCAGCAGCGGGATCCCGGGTGCGCCAAGGTTCAACGGTGCTGTCGGCAATGCCGTCTACATCTTTACCTTCGATCGCCACGGGAATAGCCTGCCGCGTTGACGGGCGTGGGGGTGGCGTAGTTGAGTTGTGCGAGTTTACCGAGGAGGGTTTTGCGCGATGCCGAGTCCCGAAAATCCAGAAATGGCAAGGGCTGATACTGCACTAGCTGACGATACTGGTACTGGTTGAACAAAGTTCGAAGAAAAGAGAGCTACCGATGTTCCGGTAGCTCAGGTCGTGTTGTGGGTCTGACTTAGGCGGCGTAGGCGCGTCGCCGTCGCCGCAGCAGGGCGAGCGGCTCGCGAGTGGCGAGAGAAAGAGCTCCAGTGCCTCCTGGTCGTTGTGCCTGACCACGTGTCGGGTCTGACCGATTGCCCTTACGTTTTTCCTGGATCAAGACACTGGCGGCTTGCAGGAGACCGACACGATAACGAGCGAGCGCCTGCCGTGGTCCAGGCGTTCGATGGCGCGCATGGCCGTGTCAGGGTTATTCGAGCAGATACGCGGATATATTCGCCCTGCGCCAACATTCTCGGGCGCATGGGGAGCGTTTCGCACGCTGCGAACGGTCGCGCCCGGTCAAAGTCGATCATGACCAGCGAGGTTCCGCGCATGCGTGCACTTGAGCAACACACTGGCGTTGCAGTTGTTGGCGAGGCGGGCAGCGTGTTCCAGTAGCCGACCGGGTAGCTGGTCAAAGGCCTCCCGGTTGATCTGCAGTCTGATCTTTCTCGTGAGGGTCGCGTGATACCATCGATAAGGTGCAACATGGTGTGCTGCACACTCCTGGTACCGTACCCAGGTTCCCAACGTTCCTGATCGTAAAGGCGCGCACGGCGTCTTGAAAACCGCGCGTCTCCTTAATCCGTATTTGCATGGCGTTCTTCCTCGCTTTTAAATGAGCATCAAAACTAGGCGCTACCCTACCCGATCTTGGCGCACGACGCAATCTTTGGCAGCATGACCCAATGGTCGTACGCAATTGGTGGCACCTGGTTCAATACACAGGGCGTACCGGCCTTCGGAGCCGGCGTTGCGCTGGCGGTTACCACAGCAGTCCTCAATCTCTGAACCATCCCTCGGCTGATACTTCGTATGCCAGCCCACGTGGTCGAGCGCGGCTTTTGCCTAACCAGGTTTGGTACTTTGCATTTGGGCCGGATTTGCAATACCGTAGCTAATTTTGTGACCTCGCTCACGCCGATTGTGGTAAGTACTGACAGGAACTGTTCCATCCCCGTCATTACGCCCACGGTGTCGCTCGGTGATGACGGTCTCGCCTCGTCGAGCCAGGTAGTGCTGCGTCGAATCAATCGTTCAAAATCGTAGATCAAGCCCAGCTACCAAAGGTGTTTATCTTGTGCTGCTCGTAACCATTTCAGATGTTAGTCGGCAGAGTCCCCTTTATCGGCATCCAGCTTCGGTGGCGGCCGTCTCCTGCTCACGCCCTGTTCTGGCTTCAACTCGGTGGATCGCCGGACGCGAGCCCTGGAATGCCGCCCGGCATTACCGGCTGATCAGCGCTTCGCCTTCGTAGCGACGGGACGACCGTGGCGAGATGGTGCCGATGGTCACGAGTACACCCGGCGGACGAGTGCGCCGGTGTATCGACGGTTCAAACGATGGGTGGATTTAAGGCGAAATCGCTTTGCTCGTCGATCTCAGGAAAGAGCGTCGCGGCGACCGTATTCCCGGTGTACCTGGTCGCCGAGCTTCGTCCAGCGGCAAAGAGCCTACTGCACAGAAAGGCGTTATGCATTGGGTTTTTTTTTTTTTATTAGGGGGATCTGTCGCAGGGAGCCTGAGTCACGCGGACAGGCAAACACGCATACTGTTTGCTCACGTGCCAGGTGCCACACATTACTTCCCGCGCGCCGAAAGAGCACTTGGCAAAATTGTTTGGATCTATTCCCGCCTTCGGATGTTTGGGCTGGGCTTGTGCACGGGATTGGATACCCTCCCGGGTCTGTTGCCGCGGTGATGACCCCCGGAGCTGGCACACGGCCGGGTCGCACGGTCAACACCTATACCATTGTGTTGGTCCTCTCAATTTTTGGAGTGTTGGTCCATCTGGCTTGGTATGTGCTCCACCGCCTCAAGCACTACGCGCAGCTCCCGCACAATACGCAAACGATTCTGCGTACTTTTTGGCTGCGACCGATCTGGCTCGTCGGTTGTCTACTTGCGCTTGGTTGGGTACTCGCTAGTCCCAAGTCACATATCGGTCTGGCCTGGCGTAATGTGCTCTCTGGGAGCGCCATACACTATGACCGACAACTGCTCGATCGCTACGCACACATTAAAAATAGTTCCGAGCAGGACGTGTTGGTCCCGGCCCTAACTGATGTGCCGACCACGCTCTTTTTTGATGACATCACCAGCGATCCGCTCGATTGGCGTAATACCAGCTACGCACGTTTTTTTGGCAAACGAACTATCATCCGTCGCTAGCCGCAGCGCGTACCGCCGCAACAAAGGCAGCAACTTTTTTTAAATCTTTGCGCGTCCCATCCGGTGCATCGGTTTTACTTTTGCAATCGACGCCCGCTGGATGGCTGGTCGCAATCGCAGCCGCGACGTTATCGGGTCCTAGGCCACCCGCAATAACCACCGGGATCTTGACGCTCTCGACGATTTGCCGATCGAGGTTCCAGTCGTGGGTTTTGCCGGTGGCGCCGATGATGGTCCCTTTAGGTAGCACGGTATCGGTCAACAAAAAATCAGCGATGCCATCATAGCGCTTGGCTTCCTCAATGCTCTCGGGTCCGGTCACGGGGATCACGCGCATTAGCTGGACCGTGGGACACTCTTTTTTGAGCCAACCTGCATCCTCCGGCGAGAACTGGTCCGGAAACGTCCCAATCTGCACGATGTCCGGCTTAAGTTGTTTGAGAATCTCCGCCATGTAGTGTCGATCGTGCGACAAAAATAGTGCCACCCTTTTTGCCGGAGGCCTCACCGTTGCAAAAATCTCCTGTGCCTCGGTGCTCGATTTTTCTCGGGGGAATTTTCCTTCACCAACTAATACTCCAATGTGATCCACCCCAGCCTTGACCAGGGCGCGGGCTTCTGTGGCGGATTGGGTTTCGTAGATCTGGATAAGCATTGTCTTAGCGTACACTAATCGCCAGCTACTTTTTGTGGTAGGCACCCGCCCGGTTTTCTTTGAGGCGTAGGGTGACGACTTTTTTGATCAGGGCGACTGGCAACGGTCTGTCGTGAGCAAACTGTAAGGTACCAACCGAGGTTTTGTAGGGTTTGAGTTCCGCCCTGAGTTTTTTATGCATCCCGGTCGAACCACCCGGAAACAAACTGCAATGTTTTTTAAACGCCCCAAAAGCTATCAACATGCCGTTGTATTTGTAGTAGGGGATTTGGTAGCTAATACCTTCGCTGGCCTTAGGTGCGACCGCCCGAATCACTGTGCGCAGCTGCCTGAGGTGCGCTTGAGCCTCTTTGGGCGCGGCCGCGATGTAAGCCGTCACGGTTTTGGGAGCTTTGTGCATGCCCTAAGTGTACCGCACCAGCCGTTGCACGATTGCTCGCGCGTCCCGGCCAACGCCACTGAGTAACCCCGAGCTTACGGTCGCTTGAAATTTAAGTCCCACAAAATAGAGTCCCGGTATGGTCGAACTACCCGTGCGGTGTACGGGTAGTTTGTCCGGATCCAGCCCCGGGATTTTGATCCAAGAGTAGTTGGGCACAAATCCCGTCGCCCAAATAATACTAGTAAAATGCTCTTTGGTTTGGTCGGCAAAAAGGAGTGCATCCCCAGAGACCCCCACGACGGCTGGCTTTAGGTGCACTTTTTTATTTTTGAGCAGATCGCGTAGTTCTGTGCCGATAATCGGCTCAGGTCGACGAGCTAGGGCAGAACCCGGCCAATGGCTGACCGAAGCTCTGAGGAGTCCAAGTCTTTTGAGCCAAACCATCCAACTCTTCCCCAAAATAATTTGCCGGATAAAACGAGGTTGCGTACGAGAGGCAACCGTGACCGGATGGGTCGGGGCGAGTTCCACCGCAATTTGCGCTCCCGAGTTACCGAGGCCAACTACGAGCACGCTGCCTTTTGGAATCTGTCTGGGGGTACGGTAATTCGCGGTATGTATTTTAAAAACCCGTGCGCTGAGTGAGGCAGCAAAGGGCGGAACGTACGGTTTTTGGAACGGCCCGGTCGCAACAATTACATTTTTTGCCTCGTAGGTGCCCTGGGTTGTGTCTATGACAAAGTGGTCTGCCTGTTTTTGTAGGGTGCGGACCTGGGCCTGCAACTGGATCGGTAGCGCAAACCGCTTGGCGTACGATTGTAGGTAGGCCGCGACTTGATCTTTACTTGGGTACTCATCTGGGCGACCAGGAAAAGCGAGTCCCGGTAACGCGTTAAAGGCGTTGGGCGAAAATAGTCGTAAGCTGTCGTAGCGTTGCCTCCAACTCTGTCCGAGCGCGCTAGCTTGGTCCAAAAGCAAAAAAGACAACTTAGTTTGTCGTAGGTAATATCCCGTTGTGAGACCTGCTTGCCCTGCCCCGATAACGATCACGTCGTACTGAGTCGACATGGCTTTAGGATTTTGTACTTCGTTTTGCTAGCACTCCTCTAACAGAAGGACTGAGCGCTTTATCTTTGCGGTGAATACAGCCGATCCAACAGCACGGTCGTCGCATGCCCTCTTTGAGCTCGCTGATCGTGCGTCGCACGTGGTCAGCGCGTGTCGCGTCCTGCTTGACAAAGGTGACCCAGCAAATCCACTCGTTGCGGGCGAGTGGCGTGAGACTTTTCCATTCTGTCAGTGCTTCTCGATCGGCTGACAAAGCTTTTTTTAAATCCGTCGGGAGCGCATGAACCGTACCGCCCGCGACACTTTTTGTGCTCATGAGAGTACTGTACCAAATTAAGACGATACTGTTTGTTCGTATTGTACCTAGCAGCCATGTGGTGGCGGAGAGGGTGGGATTCGAACCCACGAGACCCGTAAAGGTCTAACAGTTTTCAAGACTGCCGCCTTCAACCGCTCAGCCACCTCTCCGTGCGATGATCTTGCCGTAGTCCGTTCATCTTGACAATGCTGGTTTGGCACGTTACTTTAGCCCGTTGCTCTTTAATACAAGGGCACACTATCTCAGCCAAGGAGGTAACAGATGAACCCCGAAGAACGTGCCGAACACTGGCGACTTGCGCGCAAAGTGGCGCAACGCGAGATACGGCTTGAGAGAAATCAGAGACTGGCCAAAAAAGATCGGATGATGCGTGCGGTTGTCAGGGAAGACAAGCGGCTCTTGAACGATGCGCTCGTCGCACTCACCGTACAGGCACGGGCAATGCTCGACGCCGCTCGATCGGTCGAACAAATACTCCAAGATCGCAGTGACGCCTTGGATGCTTCTTTGTTAGGAAGTTTCTTGGAGGCGGCCCAGGACTGGGCACATCGACTGAATGCTGATTTGTTGGATGATCCGGCGGGTGATGAGCAATACTTCGCCGATCGGCAGGATTCCGAGAATGCCGAGCGTTGGGCACAGTTCAAGCTGGACGTCGAAGCCGGTAAAGTAGAAAAGATAGCAGAGAAGCTCTTCTTGATCTTTGCCAGTATCCGTCAAGACTTGCACGGCGAGCTAGAGCTCCCACCGTTCCCCAAACTCGATCCGCCTACCCTAGAGTAGTGTTTGGTCAGACAGTCCGACGAACGGCACACCGTTCGTCTTTTTTTATCTCAAAAAGAAAACCGCAGGTCAGGTTTTTGTTTGTTTGAGGGCCGTGAGACCTGCCTTGGTCATTTTGCCTTGCGTGATCAGGCGTTTAACACGCGCTTGGTTTGATTTAGAAAAGTTTCCTCCAGGTTTTCTCGGGGAGAACCGCTGAGCATATCGCTCTGCATCGATGCCCTTATCTTGTCCATCAATCCAGCCATAGCAAAGGGCTTCCTCCACGGCAGCGTCATACTCGATCGTAGGTTTGCCGGTTGCTTTTTTATAATAGATCAACCAAATCTCTTTGCTTGTTTTGTGATGCTTGGACAGCCACTTGCGCCAAGCGGTTCGGCTAGTAAGGTACAGTGTTTTGCCTACTTCCATCAAAATATTATTTAGACCCAGCTTCTTTTTTAAACAAGCCTTGTTTTTCGTTCCATTCCGTAAAGGTTTTTTTGAGCACTGCTCTCGCCATGCGGCCGATGTTCTGCGTATCCCATCCCGCGATTCTAGTCCAGGCGATTGCTTCTTTTTCGTTTACCAGTTCGAGGGCATTACTATAAAAGCGCACCAAGGCTGTTCCAAAAGTATCCTGAGCTTCTTTGGGTGAACTCGGTTGTAAATCAAAATGGTCAATCTTGCCGGTCACTCGATCAACAAATGCCAAAGCACCCCAGGCTGGGTAGGAGCCTTCGTCAGTTTGTATATTGCCTGCATTGCCACCCCATGATTCATTCGCACCTAGTTTTTCGATTACCTCCTGGATCAAGGCGTGATTAGATTGAACTATCTCGCGTGAAGAAAAGCCTTGACGAGACTCTTGCTGAGCTGGTTGTTCTGGGTTCATGCAATTAGTGTACAAGAAAAGGCCACTAGTTGGAGCTAGTGGCTAGGCAATGACGATCTCTCGCTTGATCAGATCCGGCAGGATCTTGTTGCGGATGATGGGGGAGACGTTCTCGTTGTTGAGATCTTTGGCGCCGATCCAGTGCAATTTCTTGATCTCGTTGGAAGGTTTAGGTTCTCCAGCGAGCGTTCCCTCGTAGAGCTGGATGGAAACGTCGCGATCCGGTTGTCCAGCCGCGACATCGGTGTAGGTTCCGATGGGCTTGAGCGACTTGGCGTCGACGATGGTCGAAAGTTCTTCCTCGATCTCACGTACGATGGTCTGTTCGGCCGACTCACCAGCCTCGATACTGCCGCCCGGCATGATGAACTGTGCAGTCACATCGTCCGGGGACTTTTGACAGACCAGGAATGAGCGACGATCACTTGAAAGAACCAGTAATCCTGCTTTGTTGTAGTAGGCCATGGATACTCCTGCAAAGAGCCTGCGCTTTGGTGCGGAGACTGTCAATCTAAAAAATCATCTGAGAAATAGAGGCCTTTTGCTTAGTATTTAATTTTCTGGCGGTGAGGGAGGGATTCGAACCCTCGCGGCGCAGTGAAACTACGCCCTACAGGTTTAGCAAACCCGCCTCTTCAACCACTTGAGTACCTCACCCGGGTCGACCATGAGCGTACTATCCAATGGCGGCATGGGCAAGTGTAGCGGCCCTAATGCTCGCAATGCCGGCGGCTTGCAAGGTCATGGCGCAGGTCTCGAGTGTCGCTAAGCTGGTGGCCACATCATCGATAAGTAAAACGCCACGTCGCTTTGCGTCGACGAGGTCTTGTTTTTTTGAGATGCCATACACCCCCTTGAGACTCTTACGGCGTGCCAAAATGCCTAATTCTTTTTGGCTGGCAGAACGAGTTCGTCCTCGAGTGAGCAATGGCTGGTAATCGAGTTTGAGTTTGTGGGAGACGTACCGCGCGAGTAGTTCTGCCTGATCAAAACCGCGTATGCGCTTACGCTTAGTGCTGCAGGGGATTGGTACGACGATGGGCCGCACATTCTTTGGAAGATTTGCTTGCAGTGCGCCGCACAACCGTGTGCCAAGTAGCCGCGAGAGGTCTCGTCGGCCACGCTCTTTGTAGCCTGCTAAAACTCGGTGAAAGACACGCGACTCATAGCTACAAGCGCAGATGAGTTGCGCGAGCGGCACGCAAAGCTCGGTGCAATTGCTGCAGCGCAGGCCGTGCTCGCTCGGTTGTAGGCAGCTTGGACAAACCAGTTCTTGAGCAGGTGCGAGTTCTAAGTTGCAGCTTCTACAGAGACCAACTGCATCGCGACCGCAGCCAATGCAGATAGGTGGACTGATGTATTCGGTGCAATAGCGGAGTGCTTCTTTGGCGTTTGTGCGAGCGATCGCGAAGAGGCGGTTCACCCAGGCGCTATAGCAGAGTCAGCTTAAGAAAAGCTTAAATCAATTAGACGATGGAGACGACGGTTTTTTGCCCCTGGAGGTCGACCACAAAGTACAGGGCCTTTGGCTGAGCGACACGCAGACGGGCGAGTTGGGGCTCGATGTGATCTTGGATAAAGGTCCGGATGAACCGGGCACCCGTGTCTTTGTTGCGCTCGAACAGGGCTTTTTTGAGGAGCGTTGATTTGATCTCGATGCGGGTACCCTTAGGCAGGCGCGCGCGGAGTTTATCCATCTCGAGCTTAAAGATTTTGGCGAGTTCACTCTCGGTAAGGGGATGGAAGGCGATGACTTTGTCGATGCGACCGAGGAGCTCTGGTCTAAAGTGATCTTGGAGTGAGCGTTTGAGGTCGAGTTCTTGGCGGCGAGTCTGGGTTGCCGGAGCGCGGTCGCCGTTGAAGCCGATCAGTTCACCCCGACCCATGTAGCGGTTGCCAATGTTGCTGGTCATGATGCAAATCGTGTTGCGAAAGTCGACGGTGCGGCCGCTGGCATCGGTCAGGCGACCATCCTCAAAGAGCTGCAGCAAAATATGGAGCACATCGGGGTGCGCTTTTTCGACTTCGTCAAAGAGGACCACACTGTAGGGTGCGCGCCGGACCGCCTCGGTCAACCGACCGCCCTCGCCGTAGCCGATGTAGCCAGGAGGGGAGCCGAGCAGGCGCGAGACCATATGGCGTTCGCCAAACTCGGACATGTCGATGCGGATAAAGGCCTCGGGGCGCCCGTAAAAAAGTCGCGCCAGAGCGCGCGCCAGCTCGGTTTTGCCGACACCCGAGGGGCCCATAAACAAAAAGGTACCGAGCGGTCGGTTGGGATCAGAGATCCCGGCGCGGGCGCGCAGCAACGTGTCGACCACGGCGGTAATGGCGTGGCGCTGACCGATTAAGCGTTGACCCAATTGACGCTCCAGTGCGGTGAGGCGCTCGGTGTCGGTATGCAGAATTTGCTCGAGCGGAATCCCGGTCATCCGTGCAACCACCACGGCGATGTCTGAGCGTTCGATCCTGAGAGCTGGTTCCGCGAGTGCTACATCCAGTTTGCCGTGAGTTTTGACCGACTCACCCGCATTGCCGCTCGGCGAAGCACGCAAGCGTAGTCGCGCAATCCGACGTTGGCTGCGTAACGCCTCGGCGTAGTGTTCTTGCCCAATCAAGCGCTCGGTCTCGCTCTCAAGGTGGGCCAGTTGCTGTTCTGCCAAAACTTTGCCTGACTTAACGGTCTTGAGTTGCAGCACTTTTTTGTGTGACATGGCCTCGTCGACCAAATCGAGGGCCTTGTCCGGCAAAAAGCGCTCAGGCAAATAGCGCACGGATAACTCGACGGCAGACTCGAGGGCAGAACGCGAAACCTGCACCCCATGAAATTGCTCGTACAACTTTTGTAGCCCGGTCAAAATTTGGGTGGCCTGTTTGGGCGAAACCTCGCGCACGGTCACGACTTGAAAACGTCGTTCCAGCGCCGGGTCGCGCTCAATATATTGCTTGAACTCCTGCGGTGTGGTCGCACCGATCATGCGGATTTCACCGCGCGCCAAGGCCGACTTGAGCATGTTAGCGGTATCGAGTGATCCACCCACGCTCCCGGTCCCGACGATCGTATGCACCTCGTCGATAAACAAAATAACGTTGCCGACTTGTTCTACCTCGGCAAGGAGGCCGCGTAGACGCTCTTCAAAATCACCCCGGTAGGAGGTGCCCGCCAGCAAACTAGTTAGGTCGAGCTGGATCACACGTTTGTCGGCCAGAGGCTTACCCACTAATCCATGCACGATGTTGTGTGCCAGGCCTTCGACGATGGCGGTTTTGCCGACACCGGGTTCACCCACCAAGAGCGCATTGTTTTTAGTGCGACGCTCGAGTACATCGACCAAACGGGCGAGTTCGTCCGAGCGACCGATGACGGGGTCAACCTTATGTGCCGAGGCGCGGGCGTTGAGGTCGATACCGTACTCGTCGAGTAACGGCGTGTGTGTTTTGCTGGCAGAACTCGGCGGGGCCACACGCAGGTGCAAGGTCTCGGTGATATCTGGAAAATGCGTCGTGCCATGCAGCACCAACTTGAGCTGCTGGCGAATGGCGGCAAGATCAACTTTGAGTTCGGTCAGCACTTTGCGAGCCTGGCTCTCGCGCTGCAACAACAAAGCTGCCAAAAGGTGCTCGGTCCCTACAAAGTGATGGCCGTACTGACCCGCAGTCCAGGTTGCCTTGATGACGGCCCGTTTGGTTTGTCCGGTGTAGAGCGGTCGACGAGCCGTGCCGCTGGTCCGCACGGCATGATTTTTTTGCACCGCCGCGCGCAAAGCCTCAACCGTAATTTTACCCGACTTTAAAATCTCCGCGGCGACCGACCCTTGATACAAACGCAAGGCAAATAACATGTGATCGGTATCGACCACGCTGTGGCCCAAAGATTCGGCAGTTTCTTCGGCCGTGGCTAAGACCTGCTTAAGTCGGGTTGAGAATTTGGCTGTAATCGAGCTCTCCTGCATAGACGTGCAATGCTAACACCATACTGGATGAACGTGAAAGACCTATGGAACTGCTAGTATAGTTGTATGAACGACACCGCCTACGAGGCCGCTCTGCGGATCTTGGTGCGTCGGCCCCATGCCGAGGGAGAACTCGCAGCTAAACTGCGTAAAAAGGAGTTCCCCCCAGAAGAAATCGCTGTGACGCTCGCACAACTCCGCACGGAAAAACAACTCAACGATCCCAAATTGGCCCGTGAGTACGTACAGTGGCACCTCGACTACAAACCCATGGGTCGGCGGGGGATCGTGCAGCGGTTGCGGCTGCGTAAGTTTAAAGAGCCCGATATCGAGGCGGCGGTTGGTGAGTTGGTCACCCCAGAGGCAGAGCGTGCGGGTGCTCTGCGACTGCTCGAGTCACGTTTGCAGCACTCAGATCTCGCAAAGCTCCCACCCGCAAAAAAGCGTGATCGATTGGCACGCTACTTACTCGCACGGGGCTTTGATACCGAGCTCGTATTGTCCCTGCTCGATTCTACGCCAGCGGTGACTTGAGCCCCGCCATCTCATAGAGTGCTTTGACGCGTTCTTCGACCGGGGGGTGATCGGCCAAAATACGACTGAGGTACGAGCTACCCTGGAGTTTGGAGACGTCCGCAAAATAGAGCGGTGAGGTTGCCGCGTTAGCAAAGCGTGCGGGCTGATCGTACTTAGAGATTTTAATCAGCGCATCGGCGAGTTTTTCGGGCTGGCGCGTAATCTCGGCCCCCTTAGCATCAGCCAACGCCTCACGCTTGCGCGAGATAGCTAGCCGCGTCAATGTCGCTGCGATCGGCGCCACGATTGCAACCGCAAGTCCGATCACAAAAAAGAGCGCGCCCGCGTTGTTGTCACGACTGCGTCGTCGGCCGCCACCATACCAGCTAAAGCGCAAAAAGAACTCCGACATCAGCACAATCAAGCCGGACATCACGGCCACGATGGTCATAAAGCGTGTGTCGTAGTCGCCGACATGAGCGAGTTCGTGGGCGATAACACCCTCTAGTTCTTGCTTGTTGAGCCGGCTGAGCAACCCGCTCGTGAGCGCGATAGAAGCCTTGCGTGGTTCACGTCCCGTCGCAAAAGCATTGGGCGCATCGTCGGGGATGATGTAAATCTTGGGCGTGGGCAGTCCCGCCGTAATGCAGACGTTCTCGACCGTGTTGTAGAGCTCACGGTTGGTTTCGAGTTCAACCTGGTGCGCTCCATTGACCGCCAGGGCAATTTTGTCGCCCGCAAAGTAGCCGATCAAGGTCGACGGCACACCCACCAGTGCAGCAACCACGATAGCGGCCACGCCGTAATCCGCTGCGTAAGCAAAAATCGCCCCGATCCCCAGTACAAACAAAAATGTCAGGAGCACCATGACGATACTCTTAAACTTGTTCGACCGAATGTGCGTATAAACGGTGGCCATGCTTGACGTTGCTGAAGGCTAAGCCTAGTGTGCAGGATCCTTCTTGGCAAGAGAAGGTCGATCTTTTGTGGGAGGAACACCATGGCAGAGACAACGACCGCGCTCAAGCTCGTCAAACTGTCGAACTTTCCTCGCAAGCGGCAACTTGCGCCGGGAGACGCCATCATCTACGACCCGAGCCGACCCTCACTCTTGATCCTGCAAGGTGCGGGATCAACGTTTTGCAAGCAGGAGGTGGAACTCTCGGTTGCCCTGCCCGTAGGCGATCTGGCCAAGATCATTCGTGCTCTCGGCCTCCAGGTTCATCAGCGCAAAGGCGACCACTTGGGCAAAAAATACTTCAGGGTCTTTTGACACCCTTCTCCATCCAAGTTAAAACGCGGCCCCCTCGGGACCGCGTTCTTCTTTATGTATAGAGTAAGAGGAGCCCCTTAGTTCTGCCTAGAACTTAACCTCAGGAACATCGCGCTCTTTGGCGACTTCCTCGGGGGTGCCTTCGATCTGGAAGAACTCTTCTTTCTTAAAGCCAAACATGCCAGCCAGCATGTTGTTTGGGAACACCTCGAGTTTGGTGTTGTAATCACGCACGGTGCCGTTGTAAAAGCGGCGAGCAGCTTGGATTTTGTCCTCGGTCATGGAGAGTTCATGCTGTAAGTCCAAAAAGTTTTGATTGGACTTGAGATCAGGATAGGCCTCGGCCACCGCAAACAAGCTCTTGAGGGCATCGGTCAGCATGTTCTCAGCTTTGCCGTGTTCGGCCGGAGTTTTGGCATTGATGGCCATGGCACGGGCTTTGGTGACGTTCTCGAGCACACTCGACTCTTGTTTAGCGTAGCCCTTAACGGTCTCCATCATGTTGGGGATGAGGTTGTAGCGGCGCTTGAGCTGGACATCGATCCCACTCCAGGCATCACGCACCTGATTACGCAGCGAGATCAGTCGGTTGTAGACCGCGATCACAAAAATCGCCAAGACAATGAGGATACCGAGGATAATCCAAAGGATAAGCATGAGAGAGGGGTTACTAGTAGGTTGGGTACAGAATAGCGCTGGGGACTCTGGCGTCAAGGCTGGTGGCAAAACCACCCACGTGGCACAATAGCGGCACTTTCTATGCCCAGGGCACACAAGGCTACGCGCCATGCTTCGCGCCGGTTACTCGGCCTCGATTTTGGGGCGCACTCACTCAAACTTGCCGAGGTAGAACACGGACCGCTCGGTCCGGTGATCAAGACTTTTGGGGTGGCACCCTACGAGACGGACGGATCCGGTCGAGCTGATTTGGTTAAAACGCTCGAGGACCTCTTGCGCTCGGCACGTGTCACGACGCGGGAGGCCATCTTGACCGTGCCCGAGACGGACGCCTGCATCATCGATACCGGACACACACCCGATCAACTGCGCAGCAAGCTTGACCCGCGCCTTGCCGCGGTAGCGGTCTGCTGGCCGGTTGGGGAGCGTCTACTGACCTTGCCACGCTGGATCTATGATTTTTATGAGTCGATCATTACAACTGCCGGGCTGTCATTGGGTGGTGTACAACATGTTTCTTCTGTGCTCGGTCGCAGTGTGACGGACCGGGGCCGAGCTGCCGTGCTCGACCTAGGGGCCGAATCCACCGGCTGGTACGTCTATGATCATGGGCAGCTGGTCCAGCGCGCGACGCTGCCGTACGGCGGCGAGGCTCTGACCAACGCTCTGGCTCTCGCCCACGGTTGGACCCGTGAGCACGCCGAGCAACACAAGCGTAAACTGAGCGGTGACCCGCACCTCTGGCCCGATGAGACTCGCCTGGTCTTGCAAACCTTTTTGGAGCGTTGGTGGTCCGATCTGCATCAGTATCTGGCAGAACAACCGGCCCACCTCACCCAGGTTACACTCGTGGGTGGGGGAGCGCGATCGGCGCCACTACGAGAGTTTGTGTTCGGCCAGCTCGGTTTGTTACCGCAAGAGTGGCAACTACCCGTGAGTGCGCACGTGGCGGAGCCGTTGCGTCCCTATCTGGACCCGAGTTTGCACCTGTTGGCCAATAGCTTGTCGCACCTGGTATACTAGCGGCGTTACCGTTTAACGCATCCCCATGGCCGACGCTAAAAAAACTATCTTTTTGGTCGAAGACGATCTGTTTTTGTCCGACATGTACCGCACCAAGTTTGAACTCTCGGGCTACGCTATGCCACACGTCGAGGATGGCGAGTCCGCGGTGCGCATGATTAAGGATACTAAACCGGATTTGATCTTGTTGGATATCGTCTTGCCCAAAAAGAGTGGTTTTGATGTCCTCAAGGAGCTCAAGGCTGATCCCGAGTTGGCCAAAATCCCCGTGATCTTGCTGACCAACCTCTCACAAAAGGATGATGTTGATCGGGGCTTTAAGCTCGGGGCCAACGACTACATCATCAAGGCGCACTTTACGCCGGCCGAGGTCGTGGCTAAGGTCGAAAAAGCGCTCGGCGCTGCCGTCAAATAACTAGTCGACCCCTGACGCATCGTAGTTTTTGGGGCTTTACTTTTGCCCGCAAAGCTTGACAAGAGCGGTTTTTGCTGGTATAGTGGGTAGTTACAAACTTCCCAAAACAAAAGGATGAAAAACAACCCACGTCTTAAAGTAGCGGCAAGCATTTTAGCCCTTTTGACCATTCTGGTTGGTTCAGGTCTTGTGTATGTCGGTCTACAACAAAACGGCACGCCGCTTCCGACGACTTCGGTCGGAACGGTTACAACGACGCAAGTGGCAAAGAGTGCTCCGGTCGAGACAAACCCGGGTAACGCTGCGGTTACACAGACAAATCAAAATGGGGCACAACCTGCGTCAACGGTAGCAGTGAGTCAGATAGCCGACGAGATGAAGGTTCTGCCAGCCGTAACGACGATAGGAGCAGCTAGTACACTGAGCCTTCGGGCGTTGCTGGGCGAAGGGCTTCAATTGGCCACGCCCAATCACACCTATGCAGTTAGTGCGGGAGAACTTGGCTCGTGGATTAATCCGGATGGTCTAACTTGGAATGACGCGATGATCCAAAAAAAGATTCGCGGGATCGCGCGTGAGCAAGATCGTGCCGCCATGCCCACAAAGGTCATCGGCAATACCGACGAGATCGTTGAACAGGGAACGACCGGTCTCAAAGTTGATCAAGACGCTGCCTATGAGATCGTCGTTAAAGCGCTTTTGACTGGACTGACCAATCGCAACCTCACGATCCCAACCGCCATAACGCAACCCGAGCGTGTAGCAGTTTCTTCGAGCGCTGCGCCGACCATTACGACCGGCAAGCAAATCGTTGTCGTTTTGGCCGAACAACGTCTGTATGCTTGGAATAATGGTCATCTCGACAAAAGTTATCTGATCTCGTCTGGATTGACCGGGCCAACGCCACTCGGAGATTTTGCCATCCAGACTCGTTACCCCGTTGGCTGTATGTCGGGGCCGGGCTACAACCTCTGCAATATTCACTGGATCCAATACTTTACCTCGGCCGGCCACTCGTTTCATGAAAAATGGTGGAACGAGATTTACGGTCGACCCTCGAGCCACGGGTGCATCAACATGACTTACGAGGCCTCACACTGGCTCTGGGATTGGGCGACCTACGGGACTCCCGTGCACATCGTCAATTAGTTGGCGGAACCAATCCGCTGGCAAAAATCCGAGTGACCAGGTAGGGTGCGCCTGGATCTTTTAGAGGAGAATCGCCATGTCTGGGTATCCAACCAACCTCGTGCGTCACGCACACTTTGCTTCCGTGGCAGGCTATTTAACGGAGGACAACTTTCCGGTGGTTCTGCCACTGGAAGAACATCCCGACTACCGTCTCATCAACCCGGGCGCCGTGTCTACTGCCGCGATCTTGGAGCAGATGCAGGCAGAACGGCAACGCGCGCCTTCGCTGTACGAGCTGATCACCTGGGCCGTCGAGCATCCCGAGGCTGGACTCAAGCAGTGGGTGATCGCTTTGGGTCAGTCTATCCCTGGCGAAAATAAGAATCGCGGCTACCCGTGCGCGCGACCCGATCGGCGCGGCATGCGTGATCTGGCCTGCGCGTGGGAGCGTCCCATTGGCCGACCGTGGGGCGCGGAGGATCTGTTCTTGGTTGTGCAGGAGCCGCCTCCCGGATTCAAACTCACCTTTGCGTGAGAGTTGTAGTGCTACTAGTGGGCTCGATCTCTGATCGAGCCCCTCTTTTTGTGCAAGTTGACAAAAGAGCCTTTTTAGTGTAAGGTGTGTGTTTGCTCTTTAACTGGTACGTCTAGAACCCGTGGCATGGTGCTGTGGGTTGTCGGACAAGCCAAGTACCAAGGAGAACACTCAAATGGCAAAGGCCAAGACCGCAAAGAAGAAGTCGGAGACGGCTTCTGCGATCGGTGTGTACGCCAAGATCTGGATCGCGATCGAGGCAGCCGTGCTCGCCAAGGGCGGCACGTACAACGACCTTTACTCGCTCAGCGAGACCAAGGACGCCACCCTGATCAACAAGTTCGCGGAACTCGTGGTCACCTCCAAGAATGGCGCCAAGAAGGTTGCCGATAAGGTCGTCGACGTGATGGCCGGTTACCTCCAGCGCCTGACCGTTGCCTGCAACTTCTCGTACGTGTGGGACGGCATCACGGAGGCTCGCTTCCCGATGCCGACCAAGCCCGTGAGTGAGAAGCTCGAGTACGTGGTCTACTCCATCAAGCAGGCCATGAACCGCGCTGAAATCATCGCTGCCATGGCTGCCGAGGGACTGCGGCCCGCCACCCTGTACGAACTGCTGGTCTGGGCTGCCAAGAACCCGCTCGAAGGCACTCAGTACTGGGTGGTTGCTCTTGAGCAGTACTTCACGGATTCCGGCGGCAGCCTCGACTTCGCCTACATCAACCCCTATGGCTACGGCAGGCGCGAGCTCGACTACGGCTGGATCAACCGCCTCAGCGATCGGTGGAGCGCCGACGGTCGTTTTCTCGCCGTCCGCAAGTCGAGCGACGAGCCCTTGGCCACTTAGTTCCTTGGAACTCATAGAGACCACCTGGTCTCTTGGTTCCCGCCCTCGGAAGACACATGTCTTCCGAGGGTATTTTTTATCTGCTACTATTTTTTGGGATCGCGACTAGTCAGGCTACAGCTTGACCAATCAAAATCTCGGTTCATTCTAGGCCAGGATCCCGTCGGTCAAGACTTACGGGAGCGTGCTTGCAGTGAGCCAAATAAAACATGACTTGGTGTAGTTAGTTGGAGAGCTTGCAGCTCCAAACATAGATTCAGTCGGGAGATATTCAACCGACGGTGACACGGATGGCTTTCTACACACAACTTCACGGATTCCGACGGCAACCTCAACTTCGCCTACATCAACCCCAATGGCAACGGCAGGCGCAAGCTCAACTACAACTGGATCAACCACCTCAGCAATCAGTGGAACACCGACAATCGTTTTCTCGCCGTCCGCAAGAAATGTTTTATCTACTATGAGGGCCCGTAACCAAACGTTGCGGGCTTTTTAGTAGCCGATTTTTGCCATCCGCCCAGCATGCGTCCTACTTCAGCAAGCGGCGTACTGATATGTGCATATTTTTTGTGATCAATCAATTTGAGTTCCCACGCAATTTGTAAAAAGAATTTGAGTGTATCAAGTGTGCTGCTTGCTGCGCGTATAAGGTCTGCTTTACGCTTTGGGCTGGCAAAACAGGCCTGCAATAATCGAGTAATTAAATCTAAAAAAAGAGTCTCGATCCGTCCGCCAATTCCTTGGTGTGCTAGCCGTGGTAAGTTTGGCAGCGTTCCATACCAGGTTTTATATGCTAATGATGCACGTTGTAGAATTGGCGCATCTGGAGATGGCTGGGGGGGGGTATTCCA
Source organism: Candidatus Anderseniibacteriota bacterium (assembly GCA_046350855.1). Lineage (GTDB taxonomy): Bacteria > Patescibacteriota > JAUYIX01 > JAUYIX01 > JAUYIX01 > JAUYIX01. The sequence continues at coordinate 41,156 of JAXLZM010000005.1, forward strand.
AGCACTATGAAACGGTTGCTGAACCATACGTTTGAGCAGGCTATATCACTTGAGAATTTACTGCTAGCTTGGCAGGAGTTTGCTACTGAAAAGCGTTATAAGCTGGACGTGGCCCATTTTAGTTTGAGGTTATTTGAAAATGTTCAGCAGTTGCAAAAGGAGCTTGAGGATGCCTCGTATCAGCACGGTGGGTATTATCGGTTCCGAGTGTGCGATCCAAAACCACGTGTAATTCATAAAGCAACTGTGCGCGATCGACTGTTACATCACGCATTGTATCGCGTGCTCTATCCATTTTTTGAGGATACGTTTTGCAGCGACGTGTTTTCTTCTCTCAAAAATAGGGGCGCTCATGCGGCACTCTCTCGTTTTGCGCATTTATACAATAGGGTAAGTCATAATAGTACGCGGACTTGCTGGGTCCTAAAATGCGATATCGCAAAGTTTTTTGACACAATTGATCACGAGATTCTTAAAAAACTACTCGAGGCTAGAGTCGAGGACAAAAAGCTACGTGTGCTCTTAAGCACGGTTATTGATAGTTTTTCGGTCCTACCTGGTAAAGGTCTACCGCTCGGCAACTTAACTTCACAATTGTTCTGCAATATTTATTTAAGTCACTTCGACAACTTTGTTAAACATTCGGTGCGTGCAAAGACCTATATTCGTTACGCAGACGATTTTGTAGTTATGTCGGATCGACGTGATTTTTTAGAGACACTTATTCCAAAGTTTGCAGATTTTCTGCAAAAAGAACTTAGACTCTCGCTGCATCCGCGCAAAGTGTCAATCAGCACAGTCGCATCAGGTGTCGACTTTTTGGGGTGGGTGCATTTTCCACATCACCGAGTCTTAAGGACCAAGACAAAAAATCGTCTACTGCGTCATGTCGCGATCTCTCCTCATACACCAACGATTGCATCATATCGAGGCTTACTAAAGCATGGTCATGCTAGACGCATTGAGCAAAAGCTTGCCTCGATTGAACTCTTTGGCAGGCTGTAAAAAACAATTGAAAAAACCGCTCAAAACGGCTAGCATCGGTTGGTTATGAGCCGTGTGGTTCTGCCAAAAAATCAGGCTAAAACGCGGGTTACAAAGCTGCATGAACTGATCAACAAAGAGCGCTACAACGTGCACGTGCTCGATCGCTCGACCATGTCCGAGGCGGCCCTCGACTCGCTTAAAAAAGAGCTGTTTAATTTGGAGCAGGCCTATCCGGATCTCGTGACGCCCGACTCGCCGACCCAGCGCGTGGCGGGTAAACCCTTGCCAGCGTTTACTAAGGTTCGGCAGCCGGTGCGGATACTCTCACTCAACGACGCGTTTAGTTTAGAGGATCTGCAGGAGTGGGAGACCCGTCTTAAAAAGGTAGAACCGCGCGGAGACTACTCGTATTTTTGTGAACTCAAAATCGACGGGCTCGACATCGTGCTCAAGTACGAGGACGGCATGTTTGTGCAGGGTGCCACGCGCGGGGATGGACAAGTGGGAGAGGATGTCACCCAAAACTTACGAACCATCGATGCGATTCCGCTGCGACTTGATGTAGAAGCCTTCGAGAAAAAGTTCAAACGTAAGTTACCGCGTACAGTCTACGTGCAAGGTGAGATTTATTTGCCGATCAAAGAGTTTGAACGCATCAACGCGGAGCAAAAAGCCAAGGGCGGTACGCTCTATGCCAACCCGCGCAACACCGCCGCGGGGTCGATTCGGCAACTGGATGCCAAATTGGTGGCTGACCGTCGACTCTCTATTTTTATTTTCAATATTTTGACGGACTTGGGTCAGCGTACGCACGAGGAGCTGCACGAGATGGCGTTTACCCTGGGTTTGCCGGTGGAACCGCACAGCAAACTGTTTAAATCGATCGAGGCGGTGGATGCGTATCTCAAAGAGTGGGACAAAAAGCGCAAGGGCTTGCGCTACCAAACGGATGGGGCGGTGGTGCAAGTAAATGATGCGCGTTTGTTTGCCACACTGGGCGTGGTTGGTAAGGCGCCACGTGGCGCTATGGCCTACAAATTTGCTGCAGAAGAAGCGACCACAAAAGTGCGCGAGATTATGATCTCTGTTGGTCGTACCGGTGCCCTCACCCCGATCGCGGTCATGGATCCGGTGCTCGTGGCAGGTACGACGGTCTCGCGCGCCTCGATGCACAACGAGGACGAAGTGCGCCGCCTCGACGTGCGGGTCGGTGACACGGTCATCATCCGTAAAGCGGGGGATATTATTCCGGAAGTGGTGCGCGTGCTCAAAGAGTTGCGACCGGCCAACGTCAAAGGTGACAAAAAACAATTTACGATGCCCAAGACCTGTCCAATGTGCGGGGGCAAGGTGGTCAGGCGTACGGGCGAGGCGGCGCACTACTGCGCCAATCCAAAATGCTTTGCGATCGACCGTGAGCGCGTGATCCATATGATTTACGCCTTTGATATTTATTTTGTCGGGCCCAAGCTGATCGACAAATTGTTTGATGCAGAACTGATCCGCGATGCCGGCGACATCTTTAGCCTCAAAGTGGGTGATTATGAAGGCTTGCCAAACTTTGGCGAAGTATCCGCGCGCCGTGCGTATGACGCAGTCGCCGCAAAAAAGAAAATCGAACTCGCTCGCTTGCTCTGGGGGCTCGGTATCAGACACGTGGGCGGGGAGACCGCGACCGACCTAGCTCGTCTGATCGTTGCGATGTGGCACAAGCGCGCAAACGGTAAAACCAAAAGCGGTTCTGCCGGACCAATGCTCTCCGACCTGATCGACTTTTTGCCTTCGGTCACGCTCGAGGGCTGGATGAACACCGAAGGCATCGGCGATGTGGTCGCCAAAAGCTTGCAGGCGTATTTTGCCAACAAAGAGAATCTCAAATTCCTCAAAAAACTGCAGGCGGCGGGGGTTGCGATTGTTCTGCCAAAGCGTCAAAAAACAAAGCTGGCGGGCAAGACCTTTGTACTGACCGGTACGCTCGAAAAATTCTCGCGCGAGGTGGCCAAGCAAAAGATCGAAGACTTGGGCGGCTCGGTAGCCAGCAGCGTTTCGAGCCACACGGACTATGTAGTGGTTGGGGCAGAGCCGGGTTCAAAAGCTAAAAAGGCTAAAGAATTGGGCGTCAAAACTCTCACGGAAGCGCAATTTGTTACCATGCTCGGGTCATGATTGGGGAACTAATCGCACGCATCGCAGAGTGGGTCACGCACGTCATCAGCGTCACTGGATACGCCGGCGTGTTTGGGTTGCTCTTTATAGACGCCATGAACATCCCGCTCCCGTCCGAGATCTCATTGGGATTTGCGGGGTACTTAGTCTCGACCGGACGCTTTACGTTTGTACTGGCCGTTTTGGTTGGTACGCTCGGTTACACCGCGGGCGCCGCGCTCTCGTATTGGATCGGACTCAAAGGTGGACGCCGCGTGGTCGAGCGCTACGGCCGCTTTTTACTCATCTCAAAGCGCGACCTGGCCCGGGCGGACAAACTCTTTAAAAAATACGGCAACGCCATCGCGTTTTTCTCGCGCATGTTGCCGGTTCTGCGCACCTTTATCTCGCTGCCAGCCGGCGTGTTTAAAGTGCCCTTTGGTCGCTACATTAGCTATACGTTTGTGGGTTCACTCTTGTGGTCGATTGTATTTGTCTACTTAGGTCAATTGGTCGGGGAGAACTACGAGATTCTGGCCGAAAAAATGCACGGGGTGGAATACGTGGTGGTCGGCGTGCTATTGCTGGGTGCGATCTACTGGGTCTACCACTTTATTAAGGAGCAGCGCGAGATTAAGCGAGAGTTGGCGACGGGTACGGCGGTTCAGCCAGCGGATGACAAGTCTGGTAGGACCCGCTAGGATCTGCACATGGCAATTACCCCGCAGCAGGTAGAACACGTGGCGACCCTGGCGCGTATTGGACTGACCCCGGAGCAAGTCAAACACTACACCGAGGAATTACGTAAGATTTTGGCCTTTGTGGAACAGCTCAAAGAAGTCGACACTACCGATGTGCCGGAGACCTCGCACGTGACGGGACTGAATAACGTCACGCGTCCCGATGCGACGTTGCCACCCCTCGATCGCGAGACGTTTTTGGATGGGGCACCCGCGCACCAAGATGGACAGCTAAAAGTTAAGGGAGTCTTTAGCGCATGAGCGGGGATTTGACGCGTCTGGGGGTGTTGGAGAGTGCGACCGGGCTTGAGCGGGGTCAGTTTTCTAGTGTCGAGTTGTTACAGGCCTATCAAAAGCGGCGTGCCGAGCTCGATCCCAAAGTCGCAGCTTTTTTACAGACTTTGGATGAACCAGCCCTCGAGCAGGCCAAGCACGTGGACCAACGCCGCGCCAAAGGGGATCGCTTACCCTTGTTGGCCGGAGTACCGATCGCGGTTAAAGACAACTTTAATGTGCTTGGCTCCGAGACGACCTGCGGTAGCAAGATTCTTAAGGGCTACGTCTCGCCCTACGACGCCACCGCCGTTGCTAAACTCAAGCAAGCCGGTGCGATTATCGTAGGCAAAACCAATTTGGATGAATTTGCCATGGGTTCCTCGACCGAGAACTCAGCCTTTAAACCCACCAAAAATCCCTGGGACCTGACGCGGGTGCCGGGTGGTTCATCCGGTGGAAGTGCCGCGGCGGTAGCGGCTGATTTGTGTGCGGCCGCTTTGGGCTCCGACACGGGCGGCTCGGTGCGCCAGCCAGCGGCTCTGACCGGAACGGTCGGACTCAAGCCCACCTACGGACGGATCAGTCGCTACGGGCTCTTATCGTTGGCCTCGAGCTTAGACGTCGTTGGCACACTGACCAAAACGGTCGGCGATGCGGCGCTCTTACTCCAAACTATAGCCGGCGAGGATCCACATGACGCCACCTGCCACCGAGAGTATCCGCCCGAGTATCTCAACCTTTTAACCGCCGCCTCGGTCAAGGGACTGCGCATCGGGCTACCTAAAGAGTATTTTTCACAAGGGCTCGATCCGGCGGTCGAGGAGCAGGTCCGGTCGGCGGCCAAGGTACTCGAGCAGGCCGGGGCAAAACTTGTCGAAGTCTCTTTGCCGCACTCCAAATACGCTCTCGCTACCTACTACATTATTTTGCCCTGCGAGGCTTCCTCCAACTTGGCCCGCTACGATGGTATCCGCTACGGCGCCTCGGCTATGCGCGAGGGTGGTTCTGCCAAGGACTTGGTACAGGTGTATATGCAGTCTCGTGCGCGTGGTTTTGGGGCAGAACCAATCCGCCGCATCATGCTCGGCACCTACGCGCTCTCATCCGGGTACTACGACGCGTACTACCGCCGTGCGCAAAAAGTCCGCACCCTGGTCCGCCGCGACTTTTTGCAAGCCTTTAAAAAAGTGGATCTGCTCCTGACCCCGACCGCGCCAACTACCGCCTTTAGGCTTGGCGAAAAAAAGCACGACCCCTTAGCCATGTACCTCAACGATATTTTAACGGTGGCGGTTAATGTGGCCGGTGTGCCCGCTCTCTCACTGCCCTGTGGCTTTGCGGGGGGCTTGCCGGTCGGCCTGCAGTTGATCGCCCCAGACCTCAACGAGGAGGCTCTCTTTAAAGCTGGTCACGTCTACCAGAGCCAGACCAATTGGCATACTAAAAAACCCGCTCTACACTAATTGGCAGAACCACTAACCGCGTAGCATATGGGTCGAGAACGACAAGCGCGCCTCGAGCGCAAAGAAATTCGGCAAGAACTCCTCGCACAACAGCGGGCGCGTCGGCGTAACTTTTGGCCATTGCTCCTGTTATTAGTGATCGGCATTGGTGGGGGAACGGCACTGGGCTATCACTACCGCTCACAGTCCACAACTCCGGCTCAACAAACTAACGGTTCAGCCGCTACCAAAAATACGGCGCCTACAGAAAATAAAACCGCACAACCTACTCAATCAACTAACGCAAAAACTATGACCGCAGTTATTAAAACCGACAAAGGCGACATCACCCTGGAGCTCGACCGCAAGGCCGCGCCTAAGACCGTCGACAACTTTGTAAAACTCGCCAAAGAAAAGCTGTATGACGGCACAACGTTCCACCGGGTAATTGCAGACTTTATGATCCAAGGTGGTGATCCGCTGAGCAAAGACGCTGACCCCAGCAACGACGGAACGGGCGGTCCAGGCTACACCTTTGCGGATGAGATCAACCCACGCTCACTCGGTGTGGCCGAGGATCTGATTAAGCAGTACGAGGCGCAGGGCTATACCTACAACTATGATTTGCAATCGATTAAGATCGATCCGGGCGTAATCGCTATGGCCAACTCCGGCCCCAACACCAACGGTAGTCAATTTTTTATCGTGACCACGCAACCGCAGGCGCACCTCTATGGCAAGCACACCGGTTTTGGCAAAGTCACGGCCGGTATGGACGTGGTGCTCAAAATCGCGCAAGGCGATAAGATCAACACCATCGAAATCGTCGAGTAACACTAGAGTTGAGGCAAGTTGCACGGGCAGCCACTTACGGCTAGACTCGTGGGCCGATGGTACAGTCGCATTCTAAGACACCGCAAATCTGGTTTTTAGCTGCCGTGGCGCTGCTCGTGGTTTTTGTATTGGGATTTGTGGTGCGGGTCGCCGCTAAAGGTCAACTGGGAGAACTTGCGCAATTTTTGATCGATCGACGAGAGGGTGCCGGTCAAACGCAGCCCGACCGCGGAGCAACCTGTCTCTATGATTTGGACGGACAAACGCTCGTTGTCCAACGCAAGGCACATGGCGAGACCGAGACGCACCGTCTGGAACTTGCTGATCGTCCACTCTCAGCGCACTTTGCGGGGCAGCAGGCTTTGGTCGAGACGGCCCGCAGCGCTGATACCTACAACTGCATCAACGCTGAGTTTTTGTCTCATGCCATTAGCGGGGACCCAGCTGATCCAATCCGGGTGGTTTTGTTGAGTTCAACCGGTCGCAACGCGGCGATCGTCGTACAGGGCGATGCTGGGGAGCAGGTCGAGGTTTTTAGCTTTAAAGCCAACCCAGGAGAGTCAACCTGGAACGCCAACCTCAAACCTATCCAGCAAGACCCGGACCAGGCGCAGCCGATCTTGGCACAACTGGTGGGAGAGTCGTTGCTGGTGGCCGTCCAGGTTGGGGACGAGGTCGAGATCCACACCTACAATTTTAGAGCGAGTCACAAAAAGCGCCCCTGGAATGAGTTCAGCCTGGAGCAAACCCCCCTGAGGCTCAGTGGGCTCAGGGGAGCGCCGGTCTTTAGTGACCGCGGTAAAAAAGTTGCGCTCACCACGACAGAACCCGTCGGGACGGTGCACTACTCGTTTGAGTTTACCTGTCAGCAAAACCCTAAGCCCAACGATCCCAAGGCTAAGCCCTGCGTCTGGCAGCGCGAGGTTAGTCCTGCACAGGTGCAGTAACCACAGACCCTATGGTAGAATTCTGCCATGGCTGAGGTCACCCTGATCGAGAATCGCCACAAGCGTGCCAAAAACTTTTGGACCGGCTTTGTGATTGGTGTCGTTTTTATGCTGATTGGTGTTGCCGTTTTTTGGTTTTTGGGTTTGATCGACATTTTTCCGGCGCCTAAGGCCGCCGAGCCAACCCGCAACAACGCCATCGTCACTAACGAGACCTCTACTGAGAGCAACACCCAAAACAACCTGACCAACTCGACCAACAACACCGACACAACCGAGAACAACACGGCCAACGAGGCTAACACTACGGACAACAACACTACTAAAACTACCAACACAACTGGCAGCTCCAGTGCTGGCGTAACTTTGACGGTTGCTAAAAATGTGGATGATTCTGCCAAGCCGGTTGATCCTACCGACCAGTTTAGCGCGGATGATGATCGTTTTTACGTGATTGTCGAGTTTGATAGCACGATCGACCTCGGTAAAGACGCGACCGTCTCGGTCGAGTGGTTTAAAAACGACGCCCACCTCTCGGATTTTGACTATGACTTACCCGAGAACCAAACCCGCGTGTACTTCTACCAAAACAATGCGGGCGTGGGCGACTATGAGGTCGCCATCTCACTCAACGGTAAAGAAATCGGTCGCGAAGCCTTTACGGTTGGCAACTAGTAGGCTAGGCGACTAGGGTTGCGGGGCAGGTAGGTACGGAAAAACCGTTTCTAGATTGGCGTCTTTGGGCAGCTCCAGTCGTTTGGCCGTGTCGATGTGTTGGGCAGGGCTACGCTCGAGTTGTGTATAGATCGTTTTGTCGACCGTAAAGCGGTGCGCCAGTGTGATCAAGACCAGTACGACGAACGCTGAGATCGTCCACCAAAAATACTTCATCAGCGTGACTCCTGTTGGTAGGCGCTTACCCAAATATCCAAGTCCGATTTGTGTTCGGCCAGGATCGCGGAGAGGGGAAGATCAAGTACCAGAGCTTGGAGCGTTCCATCGGCACGGGGGTTTTTACGTAAGCCCACAAAGGCTCGGATTGATTTGCCACGTTCGGACAACACAATTGGACTAGCATGGGTTGAGACCGCTCCGTTCACTCGATCCGCTTTGACCGCTTGGATCGTAGTACCCGTGCGCTCGGGAATGCTCGGCACACTCACGCTAGCCTCAAGTTGTGCATCTCCGTGCAGCGTAACTTGCACCACGCGATCCTCGATCCCGTCTCGATTTGTATCAAAATTAAATTGGTAGAGCGTAGCGGGATCCAGAGTGGTCAGAGTTGCTGCCACGATCAGACGTTGTTCGTCCTCGGGGTTAGTAAACACTAAGACATCCGTAATCTGCGGAGAAGATGCTAAGGCCAGGCTAGGCTGAAAACTAAGCAGACTCAAAAGTAATACAAGTAGGGTCATAGAAATCGCTGGCGGGGCAGACGGGATTCGAACCCGCGGTCTCCTCCGTGACAGGGAGGCGCGTTAGGCCACTGCGCTACTGCCCCAAGCCGTTTTAGCTATTTTGCTGCCCGCACAATCTAACGCAAGTTGCCCGTAAACAAAAGGGTGGGCGGTTTTGGCCACACGGAAAATAGAAAAACCGTCCGCAGCACAAGCCACGGACGGTTGAAGAGTGGAGCTAGACGACGAGAGCGAGCTGCATGAGCCCGATCAGCAGCAGTGAGCGCCGTGCCGCCCGCGGAGTCATCCGCAGCGGCTGTCGCGCCTCGCGCAAGAGCAGGGGACCAGCAACAAAGGGCTGATAGCTCCCATTGGCCAGCGCAAAATTGACGCGCGAGCCGGGGGCGTTGTGTGATCGAAAGGTGCGACGCGAGACACGACGGGTGAACCGGTGGGTCAAATCGTTCTCCTCCTCGAGAAGTATCCGACTATCGCTAGCCTAGCGCGCGATCTTGGGAGTGGCAAGTTACAGAGTTTTTTGGCATGCTACGCGCGGTTCCTTAGGAGGCCCATGAAAAGTAGACAGGCCAAACAGACGCTTAAGTTCATCAAGTTGGCTGTGCAGATCTGGATAGACAAGCAGGGTCACGACCGCTGCTGGTACTACCCCGAGATCTTTGCGGTCATCGTCGACGCGCTCGGTATCAAGGCCCAACTGCAACCCGCCCTCCCGCCGCTCCCAGAATTCAAGGGGGGCTGAACCCGCTACCAAGAAGACCAGTATGGTCTCAAGCGGTGTCGCAAAAAAGCCAAGTGCAAACAGTCGCGCAAAAAGTCAGTCAAACACTAACCCGCCCATGGAACTTCCGTGGGCCTCTTTTTTAGATACAAAAACAGCCGCCCTCAGGCGGCGGCCTTACTATTGGTTGCGGGGGCGGGACTTGAACCCGCGACCTCCAGGTTATGAGCCTGGCGAGCTGCCACTGCTCCACCCCGCGTCGACCAATTTTTTATCCTTTCCCCGATGGTAGCGGGGCCGGGGATCGAACCCGGGACCTTGGGCTTATGAGTCCCACGCTCTACCAACTGAGCTACCCCGCCACAAATCCCGGACGCGAGGACTCTAGCATTATTGGCCTGACAAAGCAATAAAAACGGCTTTACTGCTTTGCCACTCGCTTGACGGGGTGGTTCATCCGGCGTAGCCATACGGATACGTCGCTCTTTGGGAGGTGCATATGAAGTCTCTGGTGGCCTTGATCGCCTCACTGGTGCTCGGTGCAACGGGTCGCGCTGCCGAAAAATCGGAGTCGCCGTTGCCCAAGCACGGACCAGTCATGGTGCAGCTGCAGCAGTTTACGATGCTCGAGGGTGTGACGACGACCCTCATCGTTATCACGATTCGTGATGCCGAAAAGCTCTCGGACGATGAGTACAACCGGATCTTCGATTTTTATGCGCACCGTCACATCGCCAAGTGGCACGAGGACAATCCCGGTCACGACCAGTGCGCGGCTAAAGCGATTCTGGGGTCGCGTCGAGTAGTGCATGGTAAAGAGGAAGGGTTCTTTGATGCACCGATCGGCATCTTGCTGCAATGTCGGACTCCTGAGTCGGCAGAACCGACCACGCCCCCGCCGTCTCCGCAACACGAGCCAAATCCAACGTTCAATCTAGAACCACTGCCCGCGACCTCTGCGTCCGCGGGCTTTTTTTGTTCAACGGTTCAGCCAAAGAAAAACGCTCGACTCCCAAAAGGAAATCGAGCGTTGCGGTCTAGCAGTCATCCTGAGTCTCGAGCTCGCTTGCGATCCAGGCGTTATCGAAAGCCCGGATATAGAGATACGTGCGGTTGGCTGATCGCGCCAACGTGAGGAGCAGGCCATGCAAGCGGTACGAGGTCTCGTGATTACAATGCGCCCAGTCGACTTCGTAGCGCGCCACAAGTGCGGCCATGCTACAGAGTAAGTTTCTCGACGCGTCGATATCTGCCATGGGCATGTCTTGGGTTTTATCGTCGTAGGTGGGTAGACAAGCATCCGCAGGTGCCGTGTCGCTCTTGCCCTGGATAAACTCGAGCCAGATCCAGGCTCGCTCTTGGTCGAGCGCGACCTTCCAGCCAGCCTGAGCTACCGCTACGTTGAGGTACGTGCACCAGCCTTTCTTGAGTTCGTTGAGGCGTTCCTCCAGCTCGGCGCGGTGTTCTTCTGTAGCGTACTTGGAGTCAATAAAGCGGTAGCAAATCCCGCAGCGATCGCAGTAAAAACCGTCAACGACCGTGTCAGCGTGACTTCGCGAACCTGGGCCGATAGGGATCGGTCCATGGCGGCGAGGCACGACACGTCGCTCTACGATGTTGCCATCACACACTCTGCAGCGGCCGACTTTTTTGGGCATCGGGCCTCCTGTTTGAGATAAAAGGATCCGCCGTCGTTCTAGCAAATACGGACTCACTTGGCCAGGTGTGCTATCGTATCTCTCTTATGAACCTCCTCGTTGCCTCGATCATCGCTGTTGCGATCGTGCTTGCTGCCGGGATTTTTGCCTGGTCCCGGCGTCGGCCAGGTGTCTCTGCCAATGGAGAAACTACGGAGATGGTAGCTGCTCAAGCGGCCCAACAAGCGCACGTCGCCCAGCAAATGTTGCAGGCCATGCAGACCACCCAGGCCGAACTTGCCCGTCAGCGCGACAGCTTGCAGCAAGCCTTAGCTCATCAGCGTGAGACTACGACCGCTGACCAAGCACGTTTGCGCGAGGAATTGCGAAAGTCGCTCGGTGATAACCAACAGGTCTTGCAGCAGCGTTTGTCCGAGGCTAACCAGACCATCAACGTGCGCCTCGGCCAGGCTGCCAAGATGTTTAATGAGATCAACCGCGGACTGGGAACGGTCTCGGAGTTCTCCAAGCAGCTCACCAACTTGCGCGATGTGTTTCAATCGCCCAAATTGCGCGGCAATATTGGTGAGGAGATTCTCAAGCAGTTGCTCGAACAGGTTCTGCCGACCAGCCATTTTGCCATGCAGTTTAAGTTTAGGGAGGGGCAAGTGGTGGATGCCATCGTCAAAACCAAGCAGGGATTGATCCCGATCGACAGTAAGTTTCCGCTCGAGAATTATCGGGCGCTGCAGCAGCGCGAGGTGGATGAACCCACGGCACGCCGGGCTTTTGTGCGCGACGTCAAAAAGCATATCGACGCCATCCGCACTAAATATATTTTGCCGGAGCAGGGGACGGTGGATTTTGCCGTGATGTACGTCCCGAGCGAGGCGATTTACTACGAGATCGTACAAAATTCGCAGGAGCTACTGGATCACGCCAGCGAACACAAAGTCTATTTAGTCTCGCCCAACACGTTTTATTATTTCTTAAAGGTGATTTTGATCGGGCTTGAGGGTGCGCGTATGGAAGAGCTCTCTCGGCAGGTGCTCTCGTTGCTGCGGACGGTGCAAAAAGATGCCGGTGCCTTTGGTGAGGAGTTGAGTGTCATGACACGTCATATTACCAACGCTAAAAATGCGAGTGATCGCGTGACCGGTAAGTTTGAACGCCTTGCCGGTACACTTGATAATGTTCGGTTGTTGGATACACCTGGTGCAAAACCGCCGGTGGTCGAGGCGCAGGCAGCCCAGGCCAAGCCGAGCGTTGATGCTACGCAGCAAGAGCTGATCGTCGACTTGCCGGACAATGGCTAAGACGACCGCGGTTCAGCAAGCGATCGAGCTGCCGCAGGTCGTTGATGCCAAATCGACACAAGATCTAACGCCGGCGCAGAGTAGTGCGGTCACACACGGAGCTGGGCCATTGCTGATTATTGCTGGGGCAGGCAGCGGCAAAACCATGGTCATCACGCGGCGACTGGGGTATCTCCTTACCGTCGGGCTCAAAAATCCCAAGGGTTCAACCGAAAAATTGACCGGCGACCAGATTTTAGCCGTGACCTTTAGCAACAAGGCTACTGAGGAGATGGAAGAACGCCTCGACAAGCTCATGCCGGTTGGGTTTGACGAGCCCTGGATCAATACCTTTCATGCTTTTGGTGAGCGGGTGTTGCGTGAGAACGCGCTGGCCCTCGGCCTCGATCCGGGCTTTACCGTGCTGACTCCGGCGCAGCAGCATGTCTTGCTCCGTCGTAACCTCGATCAGTTTGAACTGGACTTTTACCGGCCCTCTGGTAACCCGACCAAGTTTATTAGCGCGCTGATTCAGCATTTTAGCCGAGCCAAAGATGAGGCGGTCTCACCGGCCGAGTACGTCAAGTGGGCCGAAGGTGCCGTCGAGCGGGCGGCTAAAGCGCCGGGTTCTGCCGATGAGAGAGCCGCAGCACAGGAGGAGGCAGCCAGACAACTCGAAGTCGCCAAGGCCTACCAAGCCTACGAAAAAGTCCTGGTGCAGGAAGGTGTCTTAGATGTTGCGGACTTAATCACTAAGACGCTCGAACTTTTTACCCGTCGGCCATCCGTCCTGGCCAAGTATCGTAGGCAATTTAAGGCGATCTTGGTGGATGAGTTTCAGGACACTAACACTGCCCAGTACGAGTTAATCAAATTGTTGGCGCATCCGGGCAATAATCTTGTCGTGGTTGCCGATGATGATCAGGCCATCTATCGCTGGCGCGGGGCCTCGGTCGCAAACGTGCTGCAGTTTATGTCTGATTTTCCTAAGGCCAAACAGGTCGCCTTGATCGATAACTTTCGCTCGCGCCAGCCAATACTCGATGCGGCGTATCGCGTAGTTCAGCATAACAATCCGGATCGCCTGGAGCACAAACTCAAAATCAATAAAAAACTGACGGCCGTCCGCGGAGGAGGGGACGCCGGTAACGCACGCTCAAGCATTCCGGTGCACTACCAATCGCAAACCCTCGAGCACGAGGTCATGCATCTCACGCAGTTGCTGATCGAGCGTAACCAAGCCGGCTTGTCGTGGTCTGAGATGGCTGTGCTTGTACGCTCCAATGCGGCCGCCGAGCCGCTCATTGCCGGTTTGGCGCAAGCCCACGTGCCCTTCTCCTTTATGGCGAGCAAAGGCCTGTTTGCCCGACCGGAGATTTTAGATTTGCTGGCTTGGCTCCGTGTTGTTGCCGACTACCACGACTCAACCTCGCTCTATCGTTTGCTCTCCTCTGACATTTGGCGCATTCCGTCCCTCGAACTCATCGCCCTGATGCATTATGCAAGGCGCTACAGCCAAACGTTGTTTGAGGCGGTTCGGGCGGCTGCTCAAAACACTACTACTGCTCCGGATGAACAAGACGCTCAACCCACCCCAGTGATCGATCCGGGCACACGCGCGCGGTTACTCAAATTTCTCAAAGTGCACGAGCAGCAGGTCCAACTCAGCAGCACCAAGAGCGCCGGCGCCATGTTGCTAGCCTATCTCTCCGCGACCAAATTGCTCGACGTCTTAGAAAAACGCCAAACCGCGGACGACACCGACAAGATTCTCAACATCAATCAGCTGCTTAAGCTCATTCTCGACTTTGAGCGCGATGCCAAGGACAAATCTGCCCGAGCTTTTTTGGAATTTTACGAACTCCTGCTCGCGGCGGGGGAGAGCCCAGCGCCCGCAGACATCGAGGCGCATCCCGATGCCGTGCGCATTTTGACCGTGCACGCTTCTAAAGGCTTGGAGTTCTCACTGGTTGCGCTCTTCCACGCAGTTGAACAGCAATTTCCCTCCCGCGCGCGACGTGACCCGATCGCTTTACCGCTAGAGCTAGTTGAGCGCCACGAGCACCTCGGTCTCCCCGACGAAAAAACCGCGCATCTCGCAGAAGAACGCCGACTCTTTTATGTTGCCTGTACCCGTGCACGTGATGAGCTGATCGTCACGACCTCGCTCGACGACGGCGGGGTACGCAAACGTAAGCCTTCGCGCTTTATCGCCGAGGCCGGCATCGCAACCCAAGCTACACCCGAGCAAGCCTTGATCAGGTTAGTTCAGCCAAAGACGGAAGCGGAGAGCGACCCGAGTACAAAACGCAAAATAAAATTACCGCTGCCCAAACGGTTTAGCTACACGCAGCTGACCGTGTTTGATACCTGCCCACTCCAGTACAAGTACGCCCACATCTATAAGATTCCGTCGCTCGGGAGCCACGTGTTCTCATATGGTAAGAGTCTGCATGAGACCATGGCCGCTTTTTATCGTGAGCTCGGTACGGCTGAACCCACGGTAAAAAGTAATCCTGGTTGCGACCGCCTCTTGGAGCTACTCGACCACTACTGGATCAACGAGTGGTACCAGTCGCCGGCCCATGAGCGGCGTCGCAAGACCGAGGCTCAGGTGGCTCTCAAAAAGTGGTTTGAGACAGAGGGCCAGTCCGCCGTACCCGCCTTTTGGGTTGAACAAGATTTTACGCTCAAAATCGGGCAATACTCGCTGCATGGTCGCATCGACCGGGCCGACAAACTTCCAGATGGCACACTTGAGATCATCGACTATAAAACCGGCCAACTCAAAAAAGAAGCCACCAAAAAAGAGCGGGAAAAACGCGAAAACCAACTAGGCATCTACGCCCTGGCCGCGCAAAAAACCTTTAAGCTTAAAGCGAGCAAGTTGACCTGGATCTACCTCGACGCTGGACAAAAAGTTTCTACAATGTTCCCGCCCGAGCGTTTGGCCGCTCTTGAGCAAGAGATCGATACACGCATCAAAAGTATTTTGGGCAGTGAGTTCATCCCGACACCAGGGTTCCACTGCAAGTTTTGTGACTTTAAGAACATCTGCGAAGTCGGCCAAGCCAGCGGCTACGTCTAATCTATGCCTATGAAGCCTTTTAAATTTTCCGTAGCACTGGTGGTGAAGAATGCCGCAGGAGAGATTTTGGCCGTAAAAAGACCTCCTCATGACGAGAGCTTGCCTACTGTCTGGGGTTTGCCCGCAGTCACAATAAAACCGGGTGAACTTCCAGAAGATGCTGCCCGGCGGGTCTGCACGGAGAAACTTGCCTGCACGGCTAAGCTCATAGATTTTGTCGGTATTAAGTCAGCAGACCAAGGGGTATATCGGTTGATCCTAATGGACATCGAAGCACGTGTTGCGTCTGGTTCACCCAATGTCGACGGCGCACAAACGACTGGAACTAAGTATGTCGAACAAAAATGGACAAGCGACCTTTCAATCTTTGCTGATGCCGCTAGAAAAGGTTCTCTTTGCTCGCAAGTCCTGTTGGATGTTGCAGGCATTGCGTATTAGTTCCCCATGCCAGCTCTGAGTAAACTAATCGTGCTAAAGTAAAAACCGCATGGAGTTGCTCAAAGAGTACCGCTGCAACAGTTGCCGTAAGCTGCTTTTTAAGGGCGTCTTGATCGACAGTGCCGTCGAGATCAAGTGCAAAAACTGCAAAATGGTGACCGCTTTTACGGGCGAACCCGCCAGTAAGTACGTCTGCCTGGTCTATCCGTGTCAAAATCGTGTCACAGCTCTTGCGTCGCAAAAAAAGTAAGCTATACTGGTAATCACTAGAAGCTCTTGAAGCTCGAGGCCAATAACGGCCGCGGGCAATTTTTTTATTAACTTCCACCTTCATGACGACCAGTACAGTCTCAACTAAGACCATAAAGCAGCCGACCGTCATTAAGCGGGACGGTTCGGCCGTGCCTTTTAACAAGGAACGTATCGCAAATGCTATCGCTAAAGCGGGTGCTGCAACCGGAGAAATTGGCAGGGCTGAAGCTTCAAAACTAGCCGAACGTATCACACATTTTATCGTTCGCTCGTACTCTGCGGGTCAACATAAAATAAAACCGGTGCAGGCCAGGGTTACGGTCGAACAGATTCAGGACATCGTCGAGTTCGCCCTAGCCAACGCCGGGCACTTTAAGACCGCACGGGCCTACATCGTCTACCGCGAAAAACGTGCCCAAGCCCGCTCGGTCGGAGGCGTCGCCGTCGAGGTAGAAAAAACCATTGGCGAGTACGTTGATAAGCAAGACTGGCGCGTCAATGCCAACGCCAACCAAGGCTATTCACTAGGCGGCCTGATCCTCAACGTCTCTGGCAAACTTATCGCCAATTACTGGCTGAACTTTGTCTACACCAAAGCCATTCGTGATGCACATGTCGACGGAGATATGCATATTCATGATCTGGATATGTTCTCGGGCTACTGCGCCGGCTGGAGCTTACGACAACTGCTAGAAGAAGGTTTTAACGGGGTCCCGGGTAAATGTGAGTCCGCTCCGCCTAAACACCTCGAGACGGCCGTCGGACAAATGGTTAATTTTTTGGGCACCCTCCAAAACGAGTGGGCTGGGGCACAAGCTTTTTCGTCCTTTGATACGTATTTAGCCCCATTTGTAAAAATAGACAAGCTCGATTTTGAGCGGGTTAAACAGTGTGTCCAGCAGTTTGTCTTTAACCTCAATGTGCCCTCACGCTGGGGCACCCAAACGCCCTTTACCAACATCACCCTCGACTGGACCGTGCCCGAGGATTTAGCATCCAAGCATCCGGTTATCGCCGGCGTCACACAAAAATTTACCTATGCCGATTGCCAAGCCGAGATGGATTTGCTCAATCGTGCTTTTATCGAGGTCATGACCGAGGGCGACTCCAAGGGTCGGATTTTTACCTTTCCGATTCCGACCTATAATCTCACCAAGGATTTTGATTGGGAGAGTGACAACGCCAAAGTACTGTTTGAAATGACGGCTAAGTTTGGCATCCCGTACTTTCAAAACTTTATCAACTCCTCGCTCAAACCTCAGATGTGCGTAGCATGTGCCGCCGACTGCAACTCGATTTGCGAGAACTCCGCAGTCGGGGCGGGGGACTGTTTGGTTCGGCCGAAATGACCGGCAGTATCGGGGTGGTTACGCTCAACTTAGCGCGCATCGGGTACTTAGCTAAGAGCAAGGAGGACTTTTTTGCTCGAGTGGGACGACTGATGGATCTGGCCAAAGACTCGCTCGAACTCAAACGCAAAGTGGTGGCCGAGAACATCGAGCGGGGCCTCTTGCCCTTTACCAAACGCTACTTACCGAGTCTGCACAACCACTTTGCCACCATCGGGATCAACGGTGCCAATGAGGCCTGCCTCAACTTTTTGGGTAAAAACCTTGCAGACCCTGAGTCGACAGCACTCATCACCGAGCTCCTCGGCTACATGCGCACGCGACTCGCGGATTACCAAGAAAAAACCGGTAACCTGTACAACTTAGAAGCCACGCCGGCCGAGGGCACAACCTATCGCTTTGCCAAAGAGGATCAAAAGCGTTTTCCGGGGATCGTGCAGGCGGGTACCGATATGGCGCCCTACTACACCAATTCAACACATCTCCCGGTCGACTTTACCGACGATCCACTCGGCGCACTCGATCATCAGGATCCACTCCAGACTAAGTACACGGGCGGTACGGTTCTCCATCTCTTTTTGGGTGAACGTGTTCACGATTGGCAAACCTGCCGCGCTTTTGTGCGCAAGGTGGCCGAACATTACAAACTGCCCTACTTTACGATCACGCCTACCTTTAGCATTTGTCCGACGCATGGTTACTTGTCCGGCGAACAGTCGCACTGTTCGATCTGTAATGCAACCTGTGAGATCTGGTCACGGATTGTGGGCTACTTTAGACCGGTCGAACAATGGAATAAAGGCAAAAAAAGTGAGTATGTGGATCGCCTCGAGTACTCCGCTCAAAAAGCGACCGCGCAAAAAACGACAGAGGTTGCTCGATGATCATTGGGGGGTTACAAAAGTTGAGCCTCGTTGATTACCCAGGCAAGGTTTGCTCGATCGTCTTTACGCAGGGTTGCACCTTTAGATGTAGCTACTGTCACAATCCGGCTCTCGTAGTTGGCCCGGCCCCAAAAGCTTTGAGCATGAAGCGTGTGCTGGACTATCTAAAAAAACACGCCGACATGCTTGATGCGGTGTGTGTCACGGGTGGTGAGCCGACCCTACACCGCGACCTGGATATGTTTTTGCGCCAGATTAAAAAGAGTGGGCTCAAGGTCAAGCTTGATACCAATGGCCTCAATCCCGAGACGATCCAGCGTTTTATCCAGGAGGGCTTAGTCGACTATTTTGCCATGGATATCAAGGCGCCCTGGCGCAAGTACGGCACCGTGATGCAAACGTCTCAGACCATCGGGATCGAGCGCTGTAAAAAAACCTTTGCCGTGATCCAAAACTCCGGAGTTGCCCATGAGTTTCGTACCACCGTCTTTCCTAGCGTACACACCGAACCAGATTTTATGGAGATGGTGAGCTACCTCAAGCCGGGAGAACACTACTACCTCCAAAACGTTCGCTATGCGGTTACCTTGGATCCAAAAATTGATCGCACGATCCACTTGGATGTGCCGGCCATCGCCCAAACATTGCGTCAGCGTTACCCTGAGATCATAATCATCGAGCGATGAACAGCAAAGCTGCAAAAATCACTCTGTTAGTGCTGCGTCTGGTACTGGGTTGGCTCTTTCTGTATTCGGCCGTAACCAAACTTGCAGATCCCAGCTGGACGTCGGCGGCGTATCTTGAAAGTGCTAACACATTTACCCCGTTTTACCATTGGCTGGCGAGTTCATCTGTTATACCGCTCGTAGATGCTCTCAATGTATGGGGGCAGTTGCTACTCGGGATTTCGTTGGTACTCGGGGTAGGGGTGCGGATTAGCGCGACGCTGGGGGCCCTGCTCATGCTGCTTTATTACTTTCCGATCTTGCAGTTTCCGTATCCGGACGCGCACTCCTACCTGGTGGACGAACACATTATCATCGCCGCCGTCTTGGTCTTTTTTGTCGCGGTCCGCGCGGGCCGCTATTGGGGTATCGATGCGCTCCTCGCAAAAAAGTTAGACAGCCGTTTTGTACGTACACTTGTTTAGCTGTGCTTGCTTGATCGGTGGCCCGCGGGGCTACCCGAGCGTATGCTAAAATCCTGGCAATGAAACGCTACGTCGTCGGTTTGGTCGTGGCCGCCGTAACTTCCGGTGCCGCGCTGGCCGTGGTACTCGTCTTTCTTAATCCGTACAGCGCCGGTTGGCTCGGCGTGACGTTGCTTTTGGTCAGCGTCTTTTTTATGGCGGCCAGTGTGTTCACCCTGATTGGGTTTACTTTGCGGGTCCTACGGAGTCGCAAAGAAATCGTCTACGCGCATCTCACGACGGCCTTTAGGCAGGGCTTGCTGCTGGCGGTTCTGGTCGACGGCATGCTCTTGTTGCAGGTCTACCGTATCTTTAATATATGGAGTGCGTTACTGTTTGTGGCAGCGGTGGTGCTGATAGAATTGGCTTTTGCGAGCCATACCAGCAGTCTCGAGCGCCGCGAGCGCGGTCCGCTGCACCCCCTCAATCCCAACCATCCCAACCGCAAATTAAACGATATCAACGCTAAGTCACCCACGCCTCAGGCTGAACCATGGAAAACCCGCTTCCTCACAAAAAAACAAGAAAGTCCAAAACTAGCCGAGCCGGCCAAGCTGGAGCCCCCAACCTCGGAGCCAAAGTTGGACCAACCGGTGGAGCCAGTGCCAGTGGAGATCAAGCCCAAAGTAAAGGTGCGGCGGATCCCGGTCCGGTCCCTGGACGGGCCACACCCTCCCTCGACGTCCAAAAATTAATTAGCGACGCTCAGGCAAAGATTGCTGCGGCCACATCGACCGATCAACTCGAGTCGGTGCGTTTGTCATTGGTCGGACGCAAGGGCGTTCTGCCGTTGGCCTTACGCGACCTCAAAGATCGTACAGTAGAAGAAAAGCGCGCACTTGGTCCCGCGCTCAACAAAGCACGTCAACAAGTAGAGGACTCGATTCAAGCTCGCAGTCGACAACTCTCCAGCAAATCCTACGAGGCATTGATCGACCAAGAAAAAATTGACGTCACCGAGCCGCTACCGCACCAAAAACTTGGACATATTCATCCGACCGAGCAAGTCCGGCGCGAGGTAGAGGATATTTTTCGCTCGATGGGGTTCGAGGTTGTACGCGGCCAAGAGATCGACGATGAGGAGAACAACTTTGATCTGCTCAACATCCCCGCTAGTCACCCGGCGCGTGATCTGTGGGATACCTTTTGGCTTAAAAAACCGGAAAGCTTTAAAGAGAGCTCGGTTCAACCGACAAACAACCAACTCCTCCTGCGTACACACACCTCCAACATGCAGGTGCGCGTAATGCGTGAGCGCAAACCACCCTTACGAATCGTCAACATCGGCCGCGTCTACCGCTACGAAGCCACCGACAAAACGCATGAGTCGACCTTTAGCCAGATCGAAGGCTTTATCGTGGACGAGAGCACGACCATGGGTGATTTGCGTGGCATCCTCCACACACTCTTTGAGACGATCTTTGGCCAAAAACTCACCACTCGTCTGCGCCCCTCGTATTTTCCGTTTACCGAGCCTTCGGTCGAACTCGATATGTCCTGTCTCTTTTGCAAAGGCAAGGGCTGCTCGGTCTGCAAAAAAACGGGCTGGCTTGAGATCGGCGGAGCCGGCATGATCCACCCCAATGTGCTCAAAAATGGCGGCTTCAACCCTAATAAGTATCAGGGGTTTGCCTTTGGGATGGGACTGGATCGGATCACGATGCTCAAATATGGGATCAATGACATCCGCTGGTTGCTCTCGGGCGATCTGCGTTTTTTGGAGCAATTTTAACCGGATGAACAGCACCTGCGAGGTTCAACCATGAAATTAAGCTACAACTGGCTCCAAGAATTTGTCCCGCTTGACGTAACGCCCCAAAAATTGGCGGATTTATTGACCATGAAGGCCGCCGAAGTTGAGGGCGTCGAGATTTTGGGGCAAGACATTACTAAGGTCATCGTCGGTGAGATCCTCGAGATCCGGCCACACCCCAAGGCTGACAAATTGCAGCTCACCAAGGTCTCGATCGGCAAAGATATCTTAGAGATCGTGTGTGGGGCCAAGAATATTCGGGTCGGGCAAAAGGTGCCGACCGCCATCAATGGCGCGACATTACCGGGTGGCGTACAGATTGTGGCTAAGGAGTTACGCGGAGCTAAGTCGGAGGGCATGTTGTGTTCGGCCGATGAGTTGGGCTTGCCAGGCGTTGGCCCTGACGGAATCTTGATCCTCGATCCACAGTCGCCGGTGGGGGAGGACGTGCGTAAGGTCTTGGGGCTCGAGGAGGCCATACTTGACATCAAAGTCTTGCCGGACCGCTCGTACTTGCTCTCGCATGTGGGTGCGGCGCGCGACATTTCTGCGATGCGGGCAAAGACCCTCATGCTCGACAGCTACGGCAAGACCGGGGCCGAGGCGATTACACATAGCCAAATTCCCAACGGCGGTTCGGTCAAGATTTTGGATCAGGTGCACTGCCCCCGCTACTCGATGATTATGCTCTCCAACTTGCGTATCACCGCGAGTCCAGCCTGGCTCTCGACGCGGCTCAAACAGCTGGGTGTCAGACCGGTCAATAACCTGGTCGACCTCACCAATTACGTTATGCTCGAGCTGGGTCAGCCCCTGCATGCTTTTGACTCGGCTAAATTGCAGGGTCGTAAGGTAACGGTGCGGCGTGCTAAGGCGGATGAACAGCTCACCACTCTAGACGGCGTCGCGCGTAAACTTGATCCGGAGGCCTTGGTCATTGCGGATGGCTCAAAACCAATCGCGCTCGCCGGAATCATGGGCGGTAAAGAGTCTGAGATCGGTAATCTGACCTCAGGTGCGTTGATCGAGTCCGCCAACTTTGAACCAAAAGGGATTCGCGCTACGGCCCAGCGGCTCAAACTGCGCACCGACGCCAGCATGCGCTATGAGCGGGGAGTGGACCCTAACTTGACCGCCGTCGCACTCGCTCGTCTGGTCGAGCTACTCCCGCGTGCTGGTCTGATAGAGGCGCAATCAAGTCAAATCATCGACGACTACCCGGCCCCGCTCGTGCGCCAACCCGTGCGCTATAAACCGACCGAAGTCATGCGTCTGACCGGCATCGATGTACCCCTCTCCGAGCAAATTCGCTTGCTGCAAGGTCTGGGGATGGCCATTGATGATCGCAACTTTGCCATTGAGCACGAGTTGTTCATCACGCCGCCCTCATTTAGACAAGATGTCACGACCAGCGCGGACATCGTAGAAGAAATCGTGCGTCTCTGGGGCTACGAGCGCATCCCGCTCACCCTCCCCTCCGCCAAGCTCCTCCCACAACCCTATGACGTCGATCGCCACTGGTCGCGCCGCGCCAAAAATATTTTGCGTGGGGCCCGCTTTAGCGAGGTTGAGACCTATAGTTTTGTCAGCAAGCAGCTACTCCAAACACTCCATTTTGATCCGCGCGAGCACATCGCCCTCGCTAACCCATGTCACCTGAGCAAGCCTACTTGCGCTCGAGTTTGGTCCCAAACCTCCTGAGTGTGGTCAAAAAAATATCGCCACGGGCCAAGGCGCCATGTCCATCTACGAGCTCGGCCGGACCTTTAGCTATATCCGTAATAAGCCCTACCCGCACGAGCCACTCATGTTGACCCTCGCCACCGTCTCGGCTGAGCCCCGCCCCGCCAAAGCGCGCCTCCAATCCGCTGCCACTCCGGCAGAACGTACGCAGCTCGCCGTAGTACTTGAGGATCTTCTGTTCCACTTTGGGCTCGATCCCAAAGTACTCGTGCGCAAACCCTTTACGGCCAATCCGGCTGATTTTCATCCTGGCCGCACCGCGCTTCTCGAAATCAAGGGCGAGGACATCGGCTATTTGGCGGAGGTGCATCCGGCGGTGCTGTCTGCGCTCGATATCAATAGGACCGTAGCAATCCTCGATCTTGAGTTTGCTAAACTAATTACGCTGGCCAAGGACGAACGCACCTTTAATGAGATCCCAAAGTATCCAGCCGTCCGTCGCGATCTGTCGCTCGTGGCCTCGCTTGAGCTCCCCGCGGCCGATCTGATCGAGACCATCACGACCGCAGGCGGGGAGTTACTCACCGATGTTGAGTTGTTCGACCGCTACCAAGGCGGCAAAGTCGGTGCGGGCAAAAAGAGCTACGCTTTCCATCTGACTTTTCGCTCGGACAAGCAGAGCCTGACCGACTCCGAGGTTGAACCACTCCTCAAAAAAATCTCGAGCGCGCTATCAAATAAGTCCGTTTTGGTTCGTTAGTTTCGAATCCATCCTGTGGATTAGTCTACACGTTCTCTGCTTGCATAAGGGGGGGGGTCTATATACTAGTTATATGAAAAAATTACTTTCTAGCCTATTGTTCGCTGTCGTTACGACTGTCTTTTTTAACAACAGTAACCAAGCCCAAGCCGCCTTTAATGGCATCAAGCGCCTAGAAGGCGCAGATCGCTTTTTGACCGCTGTGGAGATTTCTAAGGAGGCATTTTCTGCGGACGGTTCTGCGGCCGTGGTCTATCTATACAACTCAGACAACCCAATAGATGCGTTATCTGCAGTTCCTCTGACTCAATTCGATAAAACCCAAGATCCAGCCTTTGGCGTTTCATACCAAGGCCCACTCTTGCCAGTAGAACATGGGACTACCATAACCACTGAAATTGCTGCAGAAATTAGTCGAGTTTCATCCCTGAGTGCTGGTAATAGAGTAACAATTTTGGGAGGACCAAACGCGGTCTCTTCGATGGTTGAATCACAGTTAACCAGTCAAGGACACGTTGTTAATCGCATTGCTGGACTCAATCGTTATGGTACGGCGGCCGAAATTGCATCTATGATTAAAAGTTTGGTTGCACCTAATGTTCCGGATATTTTTGTCGTCAACGGCGAATCCATTGCCGATGCACTCGCCGTCTCGCCTCTCGCTGCTTCGTTAACATATACTACTGATCCTTCTTTCAATAACTATGGCGATGTAATCCTATTGACTTATAAAGATGCTGTTCCCAACGAGTCCAAGGTCTACATTAACAGCCAAAGCGGGGGCACCTTGACGATGGTCGGTGGCACGAGCGTCATTAGTAAGCCAGTTGCAGAGCAACTGGCCGAACGTCACTGGGGGGACCCAAGTAACTATTCCCGCTTTGATGGAAAAGATCGTTTCCACACTGCGCGGATAATCGGAGATAGATTTACCGATAGTGGTAGCTCCAATATGGCTTTTGGTGTTGGGCTCGCCAATGGACTCACAATGGCCGATGCACTACCCGCGGGCGTTTTGCTTGCGCAACAGTATATGCCTTTACTTCTAACCTCGGGCGAAAACATTAACTGTGATACCGCTCGTTATGTTGAGCGGTACGAATTACTTTTTGACCGCGGCTACGTGTTTGGCGGTTCTGCTGCAGTCTCGGTTACAGCTGAGGATCAGTTACAATCTCTTACGAACGGCGATACTAATGCCGCTAATCTCGGCTGTGTCTAAAGTGGAGACCACTTAGATCATGACACCGCACACCAAAGGTCGCCTCCTGGGATCTCTTGCAATCGCTGGAGGGCTCGGTCTCGGAGTTGTGTTTGGTTTTCTACTTTTTCGTTCCGGAACGAATTCGAGCACCGCGCTCTTTGGTGGCCCAATACCACGTCATGGATTCTATACTGCAAGTGGAGCAATGGGCCTCGATCCAATCTTGAGCAAATCGAATCTTGAAGATAGAAATCCATCCATTGCTCTCGATAAAAATAATCATCCTTACGTGGTTTGGTCTGTTTTAGCGAGTCCAACGGCAGATACAGCTGACATCTTTTTTACTCGATGGAATGGGAGCAACTGGGTTGGAATGTCTGGTAGTTCTGCCGATAATTTGAGTAGTCCTCAAGGTGCACTGGACATCACAAAAGATATTGCGCCACAAATTAAACTAGATAACTCTGGTAATCCCTATGTGCTCTGGACATTGGAAACTGGATCTGGAAAAAAGTTTTTACTATCACATTACGATGGTACTAAGTGGACCGGCTTAATCGATCAAACCGGCAAACCTGATACAGTTACTACGGTCGGTAATTCGCTCATAAAAGACTTTGCTGTTGACGGTCAAGGCAGGCCCGCAGTGGTTTTTGATGAACAAAACGGAAACTCGAGCGACGTGTATCTTGTACGGTTTGATGGTAGTAAATACTCTGGATACATTGATCCTACGAGGGACCTTTTGACTTTTGGGACGCACGAAGATTTTGTCTCCGCACCTACCGTCCGATTTGCAAGTGGACCAAATGTTTCAAACCAGTCAGCTATTATCCTCTTTAAGGACGAGATACAGTCCTCGCCCGAGACCGGTACGATTTATTTACGTATGTGGGATCCGACTACCCGGAGCTATAAAGGCTTGAAAGATCAACAAGGTGATCGAGTATTAACCAGCGACTTTTTGCAAGACCTAGTGCTGTCTCTGGATGCCTCGGGTGGACCTCAGATCGCCTATAGCGTTGCTGACATGTACAATTTTTCTATTCCTGCGGCAGCAAAATTTGTGCACTGGAACGGCTCGGGCTATGTCGGCAATCTGGGCCCAAACCCCGATATAATTCGTGAAGAGCGCCGTACGACTCGAGTAGTTAATCTTGGAGCACTCAATAGCAATAGATCAGATAAACCGTATTTTCTATTGCTTTCTCATGACCTAACACCGCCCAGTGGCTTTCAGGTGCTGATTATGCGCTGGGATGGGACACAGTACGTCGGCTTGGATTCAAACAGTCCTACGGTGGTTCCGATTCCGACGATGCCCGTCGATTTGGGAATGGAGCTCGACACGTTAAATCGACCCAATATTACTGGTATGCAGTTTGGGTCTAATTATTTTGGAGATGTGTTTTTTACCCATTGGCTTTAGAGATCCGTAGGTAACTCAAAACACAACTTATCTTTCGCATTTTTCAGAATAGTTTTTTCTTGCTAGAAGGGCTCCTTTTTGCTAGATTTTGAGGGTTGTATGGCAGCCAAAAAGCCCCTAAAAAAAGCCTCTGCTAAGCCCAGTGGTGGCTCAAAAAAGTCATCCTACGGCGCGGAGTCGATTCAGGTTTTGACCGGGCTCGAACCGGTGCGCAAGCGCCCGGGTATGTATATCGGTTCAACCGGTATCGAAGGCTTACACCACCTCATCTGGGAAGTAGTCGACAACTCGATCGACGAGGCCATGGCCGGACACGCTACGGACATCGTGGTGACGTTGTTACCAAAAAATCAGGTCTCGGTAGAGGACAACGGACGCGGTATCCCGGTTGAAAAACACAAGGCCACCAAAAAGTCTACGCTCGAGACGGTGCTCACCATTCTGCACGCCGGAGGTAAATTTGGCGGCGACGAATCGGGCTACAAAGTCTCAGGTGGATTGCACGGTGTAGGTGTCTCGGTGGTTAACGCCCTCTCCATCTATCTTAAGGCCGAGGTTAAGCGTGACGGCAAGCGCTGGGTACAGGAGTACTCGCAAGGTAAACCTAAAGGCCAAGTTAAACCGGTCGGACCCGCCCGCGGGACCGGTACCACGATTACGTTTCAGCCGGACCCATCGGTTTTTGCCACCCTCGACTTTAACTGGAAAAAAATTATCGATCACTTGCGTCAGCAGGCCTATCTCAACAAGGGCGTGCGGATCATTGTTAAGGATGAACGTGAACTAGATGTTCGTAAGCGTGCCGACGCAACCGGTAAAAAAATGGAGCCGGCCGCCAACGAACCCTGGCCTTCTAGTTACACTTTTTATTTTGAGGGCGGTATCAAAGCCTATGTCCGGAACCTGGTCCGCAACAACGACGTAATCCACGACACGATTTTTTACGTCTCCAAGCAACATGAGCACATGGAGATCGAGATCGCGCTGCAGTACACCGATGACTTTAATGCGCAGGAGTACACCTTTGCCAACACCATTCATACCATCGATGGGGGATCGCACTTGGCGGGGTTCCGCAAAGCCCTCACGCGCGTGCTCAACAACTACGCCCGTAAAAATAAGCTGCTTAAAGAAAAAGAAGACAACCTCTCGGGTGATGATGTGCGCGAGGGGTTAACGGCCGTACTCTCGATCAAGTTGCCCAACCCCCAATTTGAAGGCCAGACTAAGGGCAAGCTCGGCAACCCCGAGGCACGCACCGCGGTCGAGGCCGTTTTGGGTGAGGCACTCGAGGAGTTTTTGGAAAAATTTCCGTACGATGCTAAGCGCATCATCGGTAAGGCCTCTTTGGCTGCCCGCGCGCGTGAGGCTGCTAAGGCCGCACGTGACACGGTTATCCGCAAAGGCCTCCTTGAGGGTCTGACCCTCCCGGGTAAACTGGCCGACTGTAGTTCACGCGATCCACAAGAGTCCGAACTCTACCTGGTTGAGGGCGACAGCGCTGGTGGTAGCGCTAAACAAGGTCGTGAGCGCAGGTTTCAGGCCATCCTCCCGCTCAAGGGTAAAATTCTCAACGTGGAGCGCGCGCGGCTCGACAAGATTTTGCAGTTCAACGAGATTAAAAACCTGATTATCGCGCTGGGTACCGGGATCGGCGAGCAAATGGATCTCAAGAGCCTGCGCTACCACCGCATCATCATTATGACCGATGCTGACGTCGATGGCGCCCACATCCGCACGCTCTTGCTGACTTTTTTCTATCGGTTCTTCCCAACTATCATTGAGAACGGCTACCTCTACATCGCGCAGCCGCCGCTCTACAAACTGACTTTTGGTAAAGATTCGCGCTACGCCTTTAGCGATACCGAGCGTGACACGGTCGTCAAAGAGTTTGAACAGCTGGCTAAGAGTCGCAAGCCTAAGCCAGCAAAGGCAACCAAAGGTAAATCGGCCGAATCGACGCCGGGCGCAAACGCAGCAGAGGCCGAGGGGGGCACCGGTACGGGGGTTGGCCAAGAGCTGGTGGTTGTCGCAACCGGCCCCAAAATCAACATCCAGCGTTATAAGGGTCTTGGCGAGATGAACCCCCAGCAACTCTGGGAGACCACGATGGACCCCAAGATGCGCACGCTGCTCAAAGTGAGCGTTGAGGATGCTGAGCGCGCCGACGAAATCTTTGAGACCCTGATGGGCTCGGAGGTAGCGCCGCGTAAAAAGTTCATCCAGACCCACGCCAAGCGGGTCAAGAACCTCGATATTTAAGTAATTTTGTGCTACGTTCGTAACCTATGGGACTGCGAGACCGTTTAGAAGAATTACGTAAGGGGCCTGGTGCGACGAGCAACGGAGCAGCTGCTCCAAAAGAAAAACGGGAGCGCGTAGGGCCGCTCCGCTATTTGCGCGAGGTGCGCGACGAGCTCGTTAAAGTGAGCTGGCCCAAGCGCAGACAGGTCGTGCGTGGCACCGTGCAAGTACTGGTCGTTTCGCTTATTTTTGTGGTTGTGCTGGGTGGCTTAGATTTGGCTTTTCAACTTGGGCTTAAGGAGTTGCTCAAGAAAGATCTGCCGGCCACGCCACCTACGGCGACAACTACGTCAGCACCCGCTACCGACTCAACACCCGCTGCAACTGCTCAGTAGGTGCCTATGCAGCCCACGCCCACTCCAGCAGCCTCTGCGACCACGAGTGCTCCGCGGCGTAAGCGCCTGCCTTGGCCCCGCCGCACGCCGGCCCGCTCAACGCCATTAAAGTAATTGGCGGAACCGCGGCCGTCTCTGACGCCGTGGCACAAGAAGCGCTCCAACGGATCCAGTAGCGCTCGCGCAAAAGCGTGGGGCGTAGAGCCCACTCTCATCCGCCGGCGGGCAGACCCCGCCGGCGGAATTGTTTGTGCCTCCGTGCTAGAGTAGGGGCATGGTGTAGCCCAGTTCTCAATAGGTTTAGTTCGTTCTTACCAACTAACTCATTAGGGAACTGTCATGGATACAATTTACGTCAACAACCTCGAACTATTTGCTACCCACGGGGTCTATAAAAAAGAGCACGATGCCCCACAGCGCTTTAAGGTGAGTGTGCGTGTCTGCGTGGCGCCGCCCCTCCGTCGTCACGACCAAATTGGGGGAACCCTCGACTACCGCTTTTTGCGACAGGCGGTTTTGCAGGTCATGCATGGGCCGCACGTGCAGCTGATCGAGGTGCTGGCCGAGCATATCGCCGCCCTCCTCTTTACCGACAAGCGCGTTTTGAGCTGCGAGGTTGAAATCCAAAAGCTAGATCTCTGGACCAACGGACAGCCAGGCGTGCGGATCCAACGAGTACGTGCGGAGTAAGCGCCCCTGATTGAACAAAAAGAAAGAGACCGACTATGTTCAATCGGTCTCGGATTGCTTGCAGCACATCGTGCAAACCAGGCGCTCTTCGGTGATGTTCTCCACAAAGTGGTAGGGGCGATAGTTTCTGCCAAAGAGTCCAGGAGCTCGCAGCAAGATCAGATCACCCGGCTTGGGCTCAAAAGTCCGTAGGTTGGTGCGATCCGTGTCATCGCAGACTCCGACGGTCGCGCTACCCTTGAGCATAAAGATGGCGATGAGATTGCGGAGGTTGGATGGATCTTTGTGTGGCTCGATCCCGATCTCGCCGGGTGGATAGCGTTGAAGACGGACGGTATTCAAGACAAAGGGCTGTTCAAACGGCTCTTGTGGGCGGGCCGCAGCGAAGGCTTGCAGCCAAGCCTCAAACTGGGCATGCAGTTCCCAAAAAAAACTTTTTTGGGGGAGCCGGGCTACCGCCGCCATGCGTTGCTTTACACGACGAAGCCCCATTTCTGGCGCGGCCCACGTGTAGTGGTACGTCTCGGCCTCGATCGCTAAG
The DNA here is from genome assembly GCA_046350855.1 of Candidatus Anderseniibacteriota bacterium. Lineage (GTDB taxonomy): Bacteria > Patescibacteriota > JAUYIX01 > JAUYIX01 > JAUYIX01 > JAUYIX01. The sequence continues at coordinate 71,494 of JAXLZM010000005.1, forward strand.
AGTTCACGAGCCTCTGGTCGCAGCACCGGCGTAACAAGCACGCCCTCCTGACTGAGTGACTTAAAGAGCTGGTCGGCGGTGAGGGTGGATTGTAAAAAGTTCATTTCGTAACCTCCAAAACCGGGTATCGCTAGCGTAGGAGGCTAGCCAGCCCGGGTCAACTAGGTTTGCTACTTGCACGATTTACCGTGGCGTGGTACAAACCAGGCGTGCCCCGGGAGGGGTATTTTTAAAACCGCTAATTCCTTGATAGACCAAAGCGGTTAATGCATAACACACGCACATGGCACGACAATTAGGCAAAAAAGAGCGCAACTGGTACGTCCTCCACACCTACAGTGGCTACGAGGAGAACGTGACTCGAAACCTCAAACAGCGTATCGAATCCCTCGATATGGCCGATAAGATTTTTACCGTGCTCGTGCCTAAAGAGAAGAAAATCAAGATCAAGGGCGGTAAGCGCGTCACTGTAGAAGAGAAGATTTTTCCGGGCTACGTCTTTGTGGAGATGATCGTGACGGATGACTCTTGGTACGTCGTGCGCAACACGCCGAGCGTGACCGGCTTTGTGGGTAGTGGTACCATCCCGACCCCCGTGGACCGAGAGACGGTCGACAAGCTGCAGAAGCGCATGGGTGTGGCCGAGCCTAAGTACAAGATCGACGTCAAAGCAGGGGATGCGGTCAAGATTACCGATGGTCCCTTTAAGGACTTTGATGGCAAGGTCAGTAATGTTAACGAAGAAAAAGGCCAAGTTAAGGTCTTGGTTAACATGTTTGGTCGCGAGACACCGGTTGAACTGGACTTCTTGCAGATTCGCAAAATCTAACGTAGCCTACGAACCTCACTAGCCATGGCAAAAAAGATCAAAGTACAAGTTAAATTACAGCTCGCCGCGGGCAAAGCCACGCCGGCTCCTCCCGTCGCAACGGCCCTTGGACCCCACGGTATTAACTTGCCGCAATTTACTAAGGATTTTAACGATAAAACTAAGGGTCAAAACACTACGATCCCAGTGGTCGTGACGATTTACGAGGATCGCTCGTTTACGTTTATTCTCAAGACTCCGCCCGCTGCTGATTTGCTCAAAAAAGCTGCCAAGATCGAGAAGGGCTCGGGTGAACCCAACAAAACTAAAGTTGGCACCGTGAGCAAAGCGGATGTTAAGAAAATCGCTGAGCTCAAGATGAAGGATCTCAACGCCAACGATATCGAGGCTGCCATGAAGATCATCGAGGGTAGCGCGCGCAGTATGGGACTCAACGTTAAATAGTTCATCTGGATATGCCGCACAGCAAACGCTACAAAGCACTCGTCACTCAAGCCCCCAAAGAAAAAGTCTCGATCAGCGAGGCCTTGACCTTTATTAAAGAAAAGTCGACGGAGAAATTTGACGCGACGGTTGAGTTACATGTGCGCTTGGGGATCGATCCCAAGCAGTCGGATCAGACGGTGCGTGGCTCGGTCGCCCTGCCAGCCGGCACCGGTAAAACCATGCGTGTTGCGGCCGTGGTCTCGAGCAACAAAGAAAAAGAAGCTAAAGAAGCCGGCGCGGATTTGATTGGCGAGAGCATTATCGATCAGATCAAGGCCAATAAAATGGATTTTGATGTGTTGGTGGCAACGCCCGATATGATGTCAAAGCTTGGTCGCGTGGCCAAAGTGCTCGGACCTCGTGGTCTCATGCCAAACCCCAAGACCGAGACGGTTGGTCCGGACGTAGCTCGCATGATCAAGTCTATTAAGGCCGGTAAAGCTAACTTTAAAAACGACGAGTACGGGATCGTACACATGGGTGTTGGTAAAAAGTCGTTCAAACTAGAAGACTTGGTCAAAAACGTTGAGACTGCCTTTGAGGCGATTAAGGCCGCTAAGCCAGAGTCGGTTAAAGGCAATTACCTCAAATCGGTCAGCTTGAGCTCTACGATGGGCCCGGGCTTGGCAATCGCGGCTAAATAGTCGGTGGTTTTAGCGGCGGTTCTGCCGTACAATACGGGATCGTGAAGGTACTCATCGGACTCGAGATCCATACCCAGCTAGCCACCAAGACTAAGATGTTTTGCTCGTGTGCCACGGTTACGGATGCGGCAGAACCCAACACCTCGATCTGCCCGGTCTGCCTGGGGTTGCCCGGGAGCTTACCCGTGCCCAACCGCACCGCTCTCGAGATGGCCATGCGCGTTGGACTTGGGATCGGCGGAAAAATCGCGACCTTTAGTAAGTTTGATCGCAAAAACTATTTTTATCCAGACTTGCCCAAGGGCTACCAAATTAGTCAGTACGATCAGCCGATTGTGCAGGGGGGGAGCCTCGAGATCACGGTCGGAGACACCAAGCCAAAAAAGGTGCGGATGATTCGAGTGCACCTCGAGGAGGATGCCGCTAAATCGACGCATACAGCCGACAAGCAGCATAGTTTAATCGACTTTAACCGGGCCGGTACTCCGTTGATTGAGAGTGTCACCGAACCCGACCTGTCCACTCCGCAAGAGGCCAAAGCTTTTGTCGCCGCCTATCGTTCAATTTTGCGCTACTTGCGTGTCTCACAGGCGGACATGGAAAAAGGGCAGTTGCGTTGTGACGCCAACATCAACGTGATCGCGGACGATGGCCGCAAGACCCCGATTACCGAGATCAAAAATATGAACTCGCTCCGCTCGATTGAGCGCGCCCTAACCTATGAGATCGAACGACACAGTGCCGCACTCCAAGAAGGTCGCGAAAAAGAACTGATTAAGGAGACGCGTGGCTGGGTCGAGGCCAAGGGCGAGACCGTCTCACAGCGCTCCAAAGAGATTGCCGCGGACTATCGCTATTTTCCGGAGCCGGATATTCCACCCCTCCAGCCAAGTAAAGAACAGATTGCCCAGCTCAAGACCACTATCCCGGAATTACCCCAGGCCCGCACCAAGCGTTTTGTCAAAGAGTACAAATTGCCCGAGGCCGCCGCGCGCCAGCTAGTCAGCGATGCTGCGTATGCCGAGTACTTTGAGCAAGTCATCAGTGAGCTACAGGCCTGGTTTAGTTCTGCCGGACAAAAAGTAACCAAAAAAGAGCAAGCCAGGTTGTACGCGGGTGCCGCCAACTGGATTTTGGTTGAACTAACTAAACACCTAAACAAAGCCGCCCTGCCGATGAGCGCCGTCCGGATTACTCCTGAGAACTTTGCTGAGTTTTTGACCATCGTGTACCAAGGCAAGATCAACTCGAGCGCAGCCCAGACCGTCTTGGCTGATATGTTTTTAAATGGTAGCGACCCCTCGACCGTCATCGAGGATCGTAATTTGGCGCAGGTCTCGGATACGACCGTCCTCGATGCGGCGGTCGAAAAAGTGATAGCCGCCAATCCCAAGCCCGTGGCAGATGTTATGGCCGGCAAAACCAAAGCACTGCAGTTTTTGGTGGGTATGGTCATGAAGCAAACCAAGGGTAAGGCTAACCCGGGCGTAGTTCAGGAACTGCTTAAAAAACGCATCTCGGCAAGGTAGCATTCAGTGGCTCTACTGAGCCATAGAGTATGGCCTGGACCTTGACAAAAGGCCTGTTTGGCGTATACTCGCTAGTTCCTCAGAAAGTCGTGTCGTGGCTGCACTCCGGTCCTTTGTTAGGTTTTCCTGGGTTCAAAAAAACTCAGGTAGTGCGAGGAGGCTCAAGAATGAACAACGCCGCCCCCGATTGGTCCGAGAGAACGCATCCGGACCCGGAGCTCCAACGTCGTAAGCGTTACGCCCGCGATCTCACCGCCGAGCAGCAGGACAAGGAGGAGACCGAGGTCTTTACCATGCCCGACGAGTCGACGTTCGGTACCGCCTTCAAGATGGAGACGGTCGATCCCGACCAGAGCTACAGTACCAAACCGGTGCCCGGACTCACGGTCCTTCCGTTCGACCAGAACCGTACCAACCGTCTGCCTGGTCTGTATCAGGGTCAGACGCGGCCGGTGATCGAGTGCGCGGACAGGCAGACCTTTGCCAAGGTGCAGGAGCTCGCTCTGCACGGGTACCCCACCATGTTGGAGGCGCTCGAGCAGGGAGTGGGACTGGATCTCATCCACGGCAGTCCGGTCATCACTCCGGCACACATCGCGCGAGCCCAAGCCTTTATCGTGGCCTACAAGAGCTCGCACCCCCGCAAAAGGTAGCGCTTAGCAGAGCGCCCTTACGTAGAGGACTGGACCGCACCCGCGTTCCAGTCCTTTTTCTTTTTATGCTACAGTTTTGGTTAAAGGATGGCTTCCCGCAAATACTATCGATTTTTGGATACGGCGATTGATGTCTACTTTGGCATCATTTTGTTCACCCTATTTTTGGAGTTTCCAGAATTGCACGGGATGCCGCAGATCATTTTGTTTTTTAATCTCGTGCTCTTTATGCTCTTTACCTGGTGGGAGTTTAGAACCATCGAGCAGATCCCCAAGCATTACTTTTTTGACTTTGTGTTGCTCGGGCTGGAAATGTTTTGCCTAACGCAGGTTAGTTTACATCTCGATAATGTGCAGGGCTATTTGACTTGGTTGATCGCAGCTCTCTCGGTGGATTTTTTGGATAGTGCGCTGGATCGGATTATTCATAAACCTAATCGGGAAGAACGCCGCTACCTGCGCTTCTTTTTAACCGACGACGCTATTTTAGGTGTCTTGTATCTGATCGCATTTTTTGCGCTACCACAACTCAACACCCTCTCGGCCATCATCGTGACCTTGCCGCTAGTCGCCTCGATCTGTGTCTCGGTCATCTACAACGTGACCGAGCTCAAAGCGCGTTACGAAGTCTAAAACTTGCGGTATCCGGCGGCTACGGCGCTACGACGCGCGATACTAGGCGGGCTGCTTTTGAGTAGTCTCGGGGCGAGATCCAATGAATCGCTTTGTCTTTTTTGAACCACGCCATCTGGCGCTTGGTGTGATGCCGCGTATTGATCGCGATGCGCTCTTTGGTTTGCGCCAGAGTGGTTTTGCCTTGTATATAACCCAGGACTTCGCGGTAACCGTGTGCGTAAAAACCTGGTGCGGTTGGCTGGTAGCGTTTGCGTAGGCGTTTGACCTCGGCTACCCAGTCTTGGCGGAACATCCGGTCGATGCGTTTGCGGTTGCTGATATCGAGTTTAGTTTGTGGAACGCGTAGGCCCACTTTGAGAATGTTCCAGTCGGGTACCCGTCCGGTGCGTTGTTTGTAAAATGAGCTACCGGTGCTGAGGATTACTTCCAGTGCTCGCACCAAACGACGTCGATTGTGAATATCGATTTTTTTTGCAGTGGCTGGGTCGAGTCGGTGGATCAGTTCTTGGAGTTCTGCCAACGAGAGTTTTTCTAGACGTCGACGAATGGCAGCTTGTTTGGGGGTTGCGGCAAAGTTCCAGCCTTTGAGTACTGCATCGACGTACAGATAGGTACCACCAACTAAAAAGAGTGGTTCGTCTGGTTTGCGGTGGTGGAGCGTACGCACTAAGGCGTAGACTTCACGCTGAAACCGCCCAGCTGAGTAGGTTTGGTTGGGGCGAATCACGTCGACAAAATAATGTTTGGCAGTGCGTTGCTCAGTGCGAGTTGGTTTTGCCGTGCCGATGTCCATGCCACGGTAGAGTTGACGAGAGTCGGCCGACAAAATCACTCCACCAAAGCGCCGCACCAGTTTGACCGCCAGGGCGGTTTTACCACTGCCGGTTGGACCGACGATCACGATTACGGTCGGGCGGGCTAGTTTTTTCTCGCGCGCTGGGGCTCCGTGCCTAGCTTGCGAGCTCTTTTTTGAGACCACTGACAAAGGCGTCAAGAGTTTTTTGTCCGAGATCTCCTTTGCCACGGGCCCGGACTGCAATTTTTTTGGCGGCCAATTCTTTGTCACCGATCACCACTGTGTAGGGTACTTTTTGTTGTTCGGCCTTACGGATGCGACGACCAATGGTCTCATCCTCGGCACTCACCTCAACGCGTAAACCCTCCGCGCGTAATTGTGCTGCGATTTTTTCTGCCTCCTTTGCTTGTTTAGCAGAGATTGGCAAAACCAAGACCTGCACCGGCGAGAGCCAGAGGGGGAAGGCACCAGCAAAGTGTTCAATCAAGATGCCCATAAAGCGCTCGGTCGAACCTAGGATCGCACGGTGAATCACGACCGGCTGTTTTTTGCTGCCGTCGTTAGCGGTGTACTCGAGCGTAAAGCGCTCGGGGAGGTTCATGTCGAGCTGAATGGTGGAGAGCTGCCAGGGGCGACCGAGGACGTCCTTAAAGATAAAGTCGAGCTTGGGTCCGTAAAAAGCAGCCTCACCAACGCCCATCTCATGTCGCCAACCACGCTTTTTGATCACGTTCTCGAGTATGGCCTCAGACTCGTCCCAGACTTTGGCGTCGCCAATATACTTGGTTTTGTCCTTGGGATCACGGGTAGAAATGCGGACCCAAAAGTCCTTAAAGCCGAACTTTTTGTAGAGTTCGTCCACCATGTCGAGCATGCGAGTAATCTCGCTCTCGATTTGATCGGGTGCCACAAAGACATGGCAGTCGTCTTGGGTGATCGAGCGCACGCGTGTGAGGCCGGTCAGCTCGCCGGATTTTTCGTAGCGGTAATTAGTGGTGGTGCAGGTCCAGCGAATCGGCAACTCCTTGTAGGAGTGGGGGAGGGTCTTGTAGAGCAGCATAAAGTGCGGGCAGTTCATGGGCTTGAGGTAGTAGTTGGACTCGCCCTTGAGTTGCATGGGGGGATAGAGCGCGTCGTACTTGTCGAGATGGCCGCTAATTTTATAGAGCTGCTCCTTGGTAACATGCGGAATCCAAATCGGGACATACCCACGGCGCTCTTGGAGTTCGGTCACATAGTTTTCGAGGGTGCGACGCAAGACCGCCCCTTTGGGGTAGAACAAGGGCAGACCCGGTCCGATCTCGGGGATAATGCTGAACAACTCGAGGTCTTTACCGAGCTTACGGTGGTCACGCGTCTTGGCCTCCTCGCGCAGTTTGAGAAACTCCTCCAACTCTTTTTTAGTGGCAAAAGCGGTGCCGTGGATGCGCGACATTTGGGGCTGCGACTCGTCGCCTTTCCAGTAGGCCCCCGCCACACTCAGTAACTTAAAGGCGCCAACTTCGTTGGCCTTGTCGACATGCGGACCTTCACAGAGATCTTCAAACACGTTGCCGGTTTTGTAGACGCTCACTTTTTTGTGACCTTCTTTAGCGAGTCCTTCGATGAGTTCAACTTTGTAGGGTTGCTTAGCTTGGCTGAACTTTTTTGTAGCCTCATCAATCGAGAGCAGCTCGCAGGTAAAGGGATGGGCCCCGGAGATCAACTTTTTCATTTCTTTTTCGAGCTTGGGTAGATCCGCGTCGGTCAGCGGCCGCGGTGTCAGGATGTCGTAAAAAAAGCCCTCCTCGGTCGCGGGGCCGGTGCCGAGCTTGGAGCCTGGGTAGAGTCGTAACACCGCGGCCGCCAAGAGGTGCGCTGCCGAGTGTCGAATCCTAAAGAGCTGATTGTGTTCTGCCTGTTGTTTAGAAACCTTGGTTTTTGCCATACAAAATCGCCGGGGCGACCTCAAAACTATGGCGTGCAGCCTCAAAAAGATCAAGTTACCAAAAAGAAACGCCCGCGTAGGTTCTACGCGGGCTGGGCTTGGAAAAACATGACATCTGCAGGTCTCCTTGTCAGTTAGAGCAGATGCAAAACCACCTTGCCTTGAATATGCTCGTAGTTCGTAAAGAGATGCCAAGCCCCCTCGTGCCAGATGATCCTGCGGCAGACGACATCGACCGCCGCGTTGAGCTTGAGGACGAGGCGCACACTGCCCTTTTTTTCTAGAGTGTGCCGCGAGGCGATTGTGCCCTCCAATGTGTAGATCTCGTCGTCTTTTTGATAGGCCAAGATGAACGCCCGTCCGGGCAACTCTTTGGTTGCCACGGGTAAGCCAGCCTCCTGGAACAGTTGCTCGCGGGCCGTTGCCGCGAGAGCAGTTGCTTGTGTCAAAGGTCACCTCCGTTTGAGGCAGCCTAGCAATCGACAGCTGAGAGTCAAGCCGTGCTGGTGGTTGTCACTACTAGTCTCTTACTGAGTTTGACTAGAGGGAATAGCTTTTTGCTCTTTGAGTGACTCAGACTCGCCCACAATGATCGTGATCTTGTCGACAATAGTCGGGACCGTGCGGATAAACGGCGGCATAAAGCGCACCGCGACGTGATCGATGTCGGTAA
>JAXLZM010000006.1:0-33883 GCA_046350855.1 Candidatus Anderseniibacteriota bacterium
GTCTCTAGCTATGGCCACTCTCTATTTTAGTATCGCCAACCTCATCTTGCTCGGGGTCAACATCATCGGTGTGATGCAGCACAACCCTACCTTTGGGGTTGTCTCGGCGATCTTGCTAGCGGTAGCGGGTATCACCGGTCGACTTACCAAAAACACCAACATCTTTTTGTTTTGGCTGAGCCTCGGTTTGGCGGCGCTCTATGCTGCTCTGGCGGGCCTGGCCTTTGTGTTATGACCCCGAGTAACAAGCCACGTGTTTTAGTTGCTCTATCAGGAGGAGTCGATAGTTCGGTCGCGGCCGCCCTGCTGGTGCGTGAGCAGTTTGATGTTGCAGCAATTTTTTATGAACTCTGGTCGCCCGAGCCCAAAGTGGGCAAAGCCTGGGAGAACAACTGCTGCACGCTCGAGGCCTACCGTGATGCACAGCGCGTGGCGGATCAGTTGGGCATCCCGCTTTTTAAGGCTAATATTTCGGAGGAGTTTAAAGCGCGTGTCGTGCAGTACTTTATCGACGAGTATGCCGCTGGCCGAACCCCCAATCCGTGCGTGGTCTGTAATACGGATATTCGATTTGGATTGATGTTCGATCGGGCGGTACGCGAGTACGGGGCAGATTTTATGGCGACGGGGCACTATGCGATTCGGGATACGGTTACTAGTTGGAAGACCGCGCCGGTGATGGCACAGGTTGCCGGTGACTCGGGTGGTACTGGGTCTTTTGGCTCAGGCACTGCTGCCCGGATGCATAAGCTGTTTGTAAGCGCCGACGCGCACAAGGACCAAAGTTACTTTTTGTATCGATTACCGCAGCGTGTGCTAGGCCGACTGCTTTTTCCCGTGGGCGGCATGACTAAGCCTGCGGTGCGGGCCTTGGCACGCTCGATGGGGTTACCGACGGCTTCTAAACACGATTCGCAAGAGATTTGTTTTGTGCCTAAGGGTGGCGTCTCGGAGTTTATCAAGGAGCGGGTTCAGCCGCGGGCCGCGCAGATTATGGATACTACGGGGCGGCGTTTAGGGGCGCATGCGGGGGTGCCCTTGGTCACAGTGGGGCAGCGGCGAGGTTTGGGAGCGCTCGGCATGCCGTACTACGTGGTTGCTAAGGACGCCAAGACCGACACGATCACCGTGACGGCCGATGCTGGGGACCAGGCACTCTTTGCAAAAGAAATTTGGCTTACAGAAGTCAGTTGGATTGGAGAGGTTCCACAGGATGGAGCGACTATGCAAGCGCGCGGCCGCCACGGTCAAGTTCCGTTTACGGTCACCCTCCGTCACAGTGCAGGGGAGTGGCTGGTTCAGCCGGCAGAACAAACCCGTGTCATTGCTCCGGGCCAAACGTTGGTGCTTATCCGAGATGGCGAGGTCTTAGGTGGTGGCATCGTGCGGGCTTGCGAAACCCGCGCTACACTAACGGCGGTTCAACCCACACAAACCCATGATTTGGTTACTGCGAGCTGACAACGACAACACGCCGCCCGAGCGAATTGCGGAAGACACGCCCCTGGGCGAGAAGTCGACCGACACGCGCGAGGATGTTTTTAAGCGCGAGCATGACGCGCTGATTAACTCCGAGGCGGTTCAAAAAGAAAAGGCCAGTCGCGAAAACTTGCGTCGTTTTGTTGAGAGTGAAGTTGAACGGATCAAGCCACGTCAAGAACAATTTGCGGCGCAGCAAGCGGCCAGTGAGGCCCGGCGCGAAGAGGCCCGTCAAAAGGCCAAGGAGCGTGCGGCGGCGGCTCGCGCAGCGGCGGACGAACAACGGGCCGAACGAGAGGCGAAAGTGACTGGTTTTGCGGATGCCAAACGTAAACGGGCCGAGGGCGCTGAGGCAAAAACCGGTGGTGAGCTCAAGAGCTATGCTAAACGTTCGCGCGCGGTCTATTACATTCAGCAGGTTCGCACCGAAGTTGATCGGCGCTACGACGAAATGGAGCGTGAGGTCGACGAGGCTGATGGCCGCATCAAAGAGATCGAGCGTGAACTACGCAAACTAACCGAGCGAGGCCGAGAATCTCGTCATGATTTTGGTGAAGAAACGCGCCGCGTAAAACGAGACGTACGCACCGTGGAGGATCAACAAAATCTCACCCGGGAGGTGACTAAGCTCCGTAAGGAGCTCATGAACGAAGGCTCCGATATCCGTATCGAAGGCAACCGTCTGCGTGCCGAGAAGGCCCGCCTGCAAGCCACCCTCAATCGCAAACGCACTGATCTCAAACTGTTTAAACGGTTAGCTGATCAAGTCAAACGCGTCTACGAGAATCGCAACAGCACACTGACCGATCCGCTGGAAGAACTTGCCAAGCTCCACGCCGAATTACGTCGCTACAAAATCAACCTGCCCAACTTGAGATTGGCTGCCTAACCGGTTAGGCTAGCCAGGTGACCTCTAGCGAAATTCGAGAATCATTTTTGCAGTTTTTTGAAAAGCGCGGGCATACCCGGGTGCCGTCTTCCTCGTTGGTTTCTAAAGATCCGACCGTGTTACTAACGACCGCTGGCATGCAGCAGTTCATCCCGTATTTTGTAGGGGATGAGGAGCCACCTAAGCGCCGCTATACCACCTCGCAAAAATGTTTCCGCACGCCCGATATTGACTCGGTGGGGGATGAGTCGCACAACACCTTTTTTGAAATGCTCGGGAATTTTTCGATCGGAGATTATTTTAAGAAAGACGCGATCCCGTGGGCCTGGGAGTACGTGACCACGGTGCTCAAGTTACCGGCGGATCAGTTGTGGGCCACGTATTTTTCGGGTGATCCTGAGCGCAAAGTTGCTGCCGATACCGAGGCACATGATTTGTGGAAATCGGTTGGGATTCCAGAAGCCCGGATCGTGGGCCTGGGTACAGAGTCTAATTTTTGGGGGCCGCCGGGAGAGTCTGGCCCGTGTGGACCATGCGCTGAGATTCATATTGATTTGGGTGTCGACCGGTCACGTCGCAAAGATCCGCACGAGTGCGGCCCCAATTGCGATTGCGGTCGCTTTTTGGAGCTCTGGAACCTGGTTTTTATGGAGTACTTTTGTGCAGAGGACAAATCGCTCTCACCCCTGCCTGCCAAAAACATCGACACGGGTGCTGGCTTAGAGCGTTTGACGTTGGTCGTGCAAGATAAACGCTCGGTCTACGACACGGATTTATTTGTGCCGTTGCTCGACAAAATTGCTGAACTCACCGGCAAAAAATACGCAGATTTTGCTCGAGAATTTAGAATCATGGCGGATCATACACGCGGTGCCACCTTTTTGATTAGCGACGGTATTAAGCCGGGCAAAAATGGACGCGACTATATTTTGCGACGCGTGATTAGACGCGCGGTTCGGCAAGCGCAGCGGCTTGGGCTCACCAAAGATTTTATGGCCACACTGGCCGAGGTTGTGATCGCGCACTATAAAGAGTCGTACCCAGAGCTTGCTAAGGAGGGTGCGCGCATTTTGTCTGAGATTACGGCGGAGGAACAAAAGTTCCGCCAGTCCTTGGCGCGTGGACTAAAACATTTTGAGAACGTCACTAAAGACGGCAAACTCTCTGGCGCTGAAGCGTTCCATCTGTACGAGACCTACGGATTTCCAATCGAAGCGGTACGAGATTTGACGCGTGAGCAAAAGGTAAAATTTGATGAGGCTGGCTATGAGCAGGCGCTCGCTAAACACCAAGAGCTCTCGCGCGTGGGAGCGATGGATAAGTTTAAGCGTAAAGGTGGCGGTCAAGGTGAAGAAGTCAAAAAAGCGCACACCGCCACGCACCTCCTCCATCAAGCGCTGCGCGATGTGCTCGGGACGCACGTGACGCAAGCGGGTTCACGCTTATTTGATGACGAACTCTCGTTTGACTTTACTCATCCCACAAAATTGACGGATGAACAAAAAGCTAAAGTCGAGGCGATCGTCAACGAAAAAATCAAGAAGCACTTGCCTATGCAAATGCAGATCGTGCCATTGGATGAGGCAAAAAAGCTGGGTGCAATTGGACTATTTGAGAAAAAGTACGGCGATAAAGTCCAAATTTGTTCGATTATGGAAGGGGACAAAGCCTACTCGCGCGAGTTTTGCGGTGGCCCGCACGTGGACAACACTGGGACGGTGCAACTCTTTAAAATCACCAAAGAGAAGTCCAGTTCAGCCGGAATCCGCCGCATCAAGGCCGTAGTTGGCCGCAAAGCGCTCGAATTAGGCAAATAGGCTACCAAGAGCTCACGCCGCACGGGAGCCCGAGTTCTGCTATTCTAAGGAGGTCAAATGGCCTTACTTTCCCGACTTTCTTTGCCTCGGCGGCACAAAAAAAAGGAGCGGCCTGGACGACATGCCGTTGCTTTGGACGTGGGCACCGCGGTCGTCAAAGCGCTCGTTTTTTCGATCGACCCCGCGCAACTCAAGGGCGAGGTGATCGGCGTTGGGCGTGCCCAGCAAAGTCTGGGCGACATGCACTCGGGTGCGGTCTCGGATATCAGTGGCGTGGTTCGTAATGCAGCGGCGGCACTCGAGCAAGCTGAGGAGCAAGCGGGGATTCAGGCGGATCAAGTGATTCTCGGTATCGCGGGTGAACTAGTAAAAGGCACCACGACCACCGTGCGCTACGAGCGGGCTCGACCGCAAACCCGCATCGACTTGGCCGAACTCAAAAATATTTTGCACAAAGTGCAGTGGAAAGCCTTTGATCAAGTGCGTCGACAACTTGCGGAAGAAACCGGCCTGGCCGAGATCGACGTTAAGTTAATCAACGCTGCAATCGTCGATGTCACGATCGATGGCTACAAAGTGACCAACCCTGTGGGGTTCCAGGGTAAGACCATCAAGATTGGGATCTTTAATGCGTACGCACCGCTTGTACACTTGGGCGCTTTGCAAACCATTGCGCGGGACCTCGATCTCGATCTGCTCTCGATCGCGGCCGAGCCGTACGCCGTCGCGCGTTCAACCGGTTTAGAGGACGCAGGAGAATTTAGCGCCATCTTTATGGACATCGGCGGCGGCACCACCGACATTGCCGTGGTGCGCAATGGCGGGATCGAAGGCACACGTATGTTTGCCCTGGGTGGCCGCGCCTTTACTAAACGCTTGGCGAGCGTGCTCGGCTGCTCCTTTGAAGAAGCTGAGAGAAAAAAACTTGCCTACAGCGCCGGCAAGCTCGAGGCCAAAGATCGCGAGATCGTCACTAAAGCGATCCGCAAAGATGCAGATGTTTGGCGGGATGGCATCGAACTCTCCCTCTCTGAGTTTACCGACCTCGACTTACTTCCAACGCGCATCATGCTCTGTGGTGGTGGGTCCTACTTGCCAGACCTTAAACGTGTGCTCTCCGAGAGCACTTGGCACAAGCGCTTGCCGTTCCCTAAGGCGCCCACGGTTCATTTTATTACGCCAGGCGAAGTCACTAACATTGTCGATCGCACCGGAGATTTGCGTGGGCGTGAGGACATTACCCCCATGGGATTAGCTAATCTGGCGCTCGACTATGCTGGGGATGAACAAATTATGACGGGCCTGCTGCGCAAAGCGGTTAAATTGTTGCAAAATTGAGCTGACTGATTTGCTTTTATGACTACTGCCCAAACCCACACCCTCTACCTCGATCTTGACGACGAAATAACGTCGGTGATCGACCGTATCGCGGCGGTCGAGGGCGCTGATGTCACCCTGGTCGTGCCTAAGGGAGCGGTCGTGGTCCAGAGCATCGTTAACCTCAAATTGCTCAAGCGCTCGGCCGAACGCCTCAAAAAATCCGTCATACTGGTCACGCGCGACGAGACCGGTCAGCTCTTGGCTCACAAGGCGGGTTTTACCGTAAAAGCCAGTCTGGGTGGTGAGGTACTCACTCCCCGACGGGTGCGACAGAGCACCCCCGTGCCCGTGATAGAGGAGGACGTGACTAACCACATCGATACCATCGATGCTACTGAGGATGAACAAACCCGCTCTGGCGTCGTGGTCAGACCCAGTGTAGCGGCGGCCGTCGAAGCTGAGCAGCAAGTGGCGCGTCCGCGTCGCACGGTCCAGAGCCCCGAACGTCAAAAAGTTTTGCCCCGCGTCTCTCGCGCAGAGCACGGCAATGTCAAAGCCATCCTACATCGCGCCCGGGGCCGCTCTCGTAGCGGTACGGTACGTGCTACCGGTCAGGGCTCCAAGTCGAGTGGCATCCAGCGCGTGGGGTTATTACCCGATCTACCCTGGAAAAAAATTGGAATCGGCGCGGCGGCGGCGCTTTTTTTGACCTTCATCAGCCTGACCTTCTTTTTTGCCCACGCCACGGTCGTGGTGACCCCCAAGAGCGAGACCGCCGCCGCCGACTTTGAACTGATCGCTAAGGCGCAACCGGATGCAAGCAAGCATGAGATCTTAGGCTCACTCGTCGAGCTCTCCCGCGAGGGTAAAAAAACCGTGACCGCCTCTGGCAGCAAAGAAACTGGAGAAAAAGCCACCGGCTCCGTCACGATTAACAATTTGTTCTCCAATAAATCGCAATCTTTTGGTGTCAACACACGTTTACAATCCGCTAGTGGTCAAGTCTTTTTGCTAACCGCGCAGGTAACTGTACCGGGTGCTACGGTCAAAAAAGGCAAAGCGGTAGCGGGCAGCGTCAGTGCCTCGGTCGCGGCAGAAAAATTTGGTGAGGAATACAACCTTGGTCCAAGCACCTTTACCTTTATCGACCTACCCAGTGACCAGCAAAAACAAATCACAGCTGCAAGTGACAGTGCCATGAGTGGTGGTTCTAAAAAACAAATTACGGTTCTTACAACTGACGATGTAAAAAAAGCGGAGGAGGCCGTCAAGGGAGAGCTCGAGCCCACGCTACTCAGTGAGATTAAATCTAAACTCAAGCCGGACCAAGAGTTGCTGGAGGGGGCGACTGCCGCGGCCGTCACAAAAACCAACACCTCGGTCAAGGTAGGGGAGGAGGCCGGACAGGTTGAGGTCACGGTAACCGTACGGGTGCAGGCCTTGGTCGATCGTCCAGATGACATCAAGACCAGCGCCAAAGAGGAGCTCAAAAAGAGTCTGCCGGCCAACCAAGAATTAGATGAGGCGGAAGAACCCGAGGTAACCTGGTCCAAAAAAGCGGTCGATTTTGAACAAAAAAAGCTCATCGTGGCGGTGCATGCCCAAAAAAAGGCCGCCTACCGCATCGATCCAGACGCCCTTCGTGCGCAACTCCTGGGTAAATCCGAGGACGAGGCTCAAACCTACGTTGGCGGCCTTACCGAGGTCTCTTCGGCCCGGGTACATCTCTCGCCCTTTTGGCGTAGCCACCTGCCTGGAAGCCCCGCCAAAGTCGAAATCAAGATAAACGAGTAGGCCTTGACAGCCCCCGCCCACTATCGTAGATTTTGTCGGTGTTGTTAACCAACCACGTTGCCAGCGCGTAGACCCGTTTACCGCCCCAAACGGCGGCCAGAACGCATTATTCCAGAGGGTCCCAAGCGGACCGACGTCATTGAGCTCAAGGGAACCGTCGACGAGACCCTCCCCAACGCTCAGTACAGGGTCACCCTAGAGGGTGGCCAGCTCGTTCTCGCACACCTCTCCGGCAAAATGCGCCTCAACCACATCAAGGTGCTTAACGGAGACTCCGTGACGGTCCAACTCTCTCCGTACGACCTCACTAAGGGTCGCATCACTCGCCGCGAACGTTAGTTCGTCCGGCAGAACAACATCCCTCCCTCAAGCCTTAAGATTTCATGAAAGTTCACGCATCCATCAAAAAAATTTGTGATAAATGCACTGTCGTTAAACGTCGCGGCAAGCTTATGATTATTTGCAAAGCCAACCCGCGGCATAAGCAACGACAAGGTTAAGTGTAGCTACCCATGGCACGTATCGCTGGCGTCAATTTGAACCCGCTCAAAAATATGTCCGTCGCTTTGACGGCGATTTACGGTATTGGTCGGCCGCGCGCGCTCAAGCTGTTAAAAGAGGCCAGCATCGACCCGGTTAAAAAAGCTAAAGAACTGACCAGCACCGAAGAAAATCGTTTACGCACCCTGATCGCTAAGCATTTTAAAGTCGAGGGTGATCTGCGTCGGGAGACACAACTCAACATTAAGCGACTCAAAGACGTGGGCGCTTTTAGAGGTTCGCGCCACGCCAAGCACCTGCCCGCCCGTGGTCAAAGTTCACGTCGTAACTCGCGCACGGTACGAGGCAACGTTCGTATCACGATGGGTTCGGGTCGCAAAACTGCTGATCAAAAAACCTAAGCCATGCCGCAGGATTCTACAGTACAAGCCAAAGCTCCGACTAAAACGGTCAGTGGACCAAAAGGCGCTAAGGGTGCCTCAAAAAGGGCCGGTTCTGCCCCTGCTACAGCTACTGCAGCTAAGCCAGTAATTGCACGCAAGAGTCGCAAGGTACGCCGCACCGTTACGCACGGTCAGGTCTATGTCATGGCGACCTACAACAACACCATCGTCACGATTACCGATAAAAATGGCGACACGATTGGCTGGTCCTCGTCCGGGGCGATCGGCTTTAAAGGCGCTAAAAAATCGACGCCCTATGCTGCTGGTCAAGTAGTGCACAATTTGATGGATCGTCTGGAACCAGTGGGCTTGCGCGAGGTAGATGTGTTTGTTAACGGCATCGGCTCGGGACGTGAGGCAGCGGTGCGCGCTTTTCAAGCGCGTGGCGTTAACGTAGCCACGATTAAAGATGTTACCCCTATCCCACATAACGGGGTTCGCGCTAAAAAACAACGCAGAGTCTAACTTTTACTCCTATGGCCCGTAAACTTGATTCAAAATGTGCACGCTGCCGCCGCGAAGGCGAAAAACTCTTTCTCAAGGGCGAGCGTTGCTATACCCCTAAATGTGCCTTTACACGCCGGGCTTTTGCGCCGGGTCAGCACGGGGCTACCTCTCGCGGTCGTCAATCGGAGTTTGGCCTGCAGCTCCAGGAAAAACAAAAGGCCCGGCATGAGTACGATGTGTTAGAGCGCCAGTTTCGGCTCTATTTTGAGCAGGCTCAAAAGCAAACCGGCGTTACGGGTGAACAGCTCTTGCAATTGCTTGAGACCCGGCTCGATAACGTGGTGATGCGTATGCAGCTCGCCAAGGGTGCGCGTCGCTTGGCCCGTCAACTGGTCCGTCATGGTCACATTACGGTCAACGGTAGCAAGGTGACCGTGCCGTCTTTTTCTGTCAAAGTTGGGGATGTGGTTGCCGTGTTGGAGTCAGCGCGGGACAACGCCTACTTTGTAGAGATCAAAAAGGCGATCCAACCCAAACTGGTACCGAGCTGGATTGAGTTCAGCCAAGAAAAACTCTCGGGCACGATCAAGGCTTTGCCGACCACGGAGGATGTCGATCTCAACCTGGCCCTGCCGCAAATCGTTGAATATTACTCGCGATAATTAAACTAATTAAACGGATCTCACCATGCTTGATAAAATTAAGCTCCCAACGCACGTAACCATTACCCCGGATGCCAAAAATAAGTGGCGCGGTGTCTTGGTGCTTGAGCCGTTGCACCCGGGCTACGGTACGACGCTCGGCAACAGTCTCCGTCGCGTGCTGCTGGCTTCATTGCCCGGTGCGGCCATTACCGCGGTTAAGATTAAAGGGGTTGAACACGAGTTCTCGGCCATGAGCGGTGTCAAAGAAGACGTCATCGCCATCATTTTAAATTTGAAAAAAGTGCGCTTGACTTCGCACGCGGCCGAACCAGTTAAATTGACCCTCGAGAAAAAGGGCGAGGGACCCATCACTGCGGGTGACTTTGCTAAATCCAGCGAGGTCGAGATCGTTAACCCGGATCTGGTGATCGCGCACGGTACCAGCAAGGACACCACTGTCTCGATGGAAGTCACGGTCGAGCAGGGCCGTGGCTACGTGCCGGTTGAGGACCGCGAAAAAGAGCAACTGGAGATTGGTACCATCGCGATCGACTCGATCTACACGCCGGTCAAAAACGTCAGCATGGACGTCTCGAGCGCGCGCGTCGGACAGATCACAAACTTTGATAAGCTCACCATGACGATTGAGACGGACGGCACGCTCACTCCGCAGGAGGCGGCAGCGCGCGCGGCTTCGCTCTTGATCGATCACCTCAACTTGTTTGTCAAAGACATCAAATTGGCTTCGGATACCGAAAAGCGCGTTCCGGTTCTCGAGACCGTAGCGGCTACTCCGGCCGCAAGTTTGATGGGTGCTCCTACTCCAGCTACGACCCCCGAGGCACTCCAAGCCGCAGTACTCGACAAACCCATTGAAGAGCTCGAGCTCTCTACTCGCACTCTCAATGCCCTCTACAACAACGACGTCAAAAAAATCAAAGACGTAGTCAAGATGAGCGAGCAAGAGTTGGCGGATCTGCAAGGTTTGGGTGGCAAAGCCTTAGCCGAAATCACTAAGGCCCTTAAAAAGTTTAACTTGAGCCTCTCGGGAGGCATGGGAGCTTAAGCGCCCTACACCGTCATGCGACACCGCGTCTCGACAATTAAACTCAAACGAGAGTCCGCCCCGCGGCAAGCCTTGCTGCGTAGCTTGGCGCGCTCGCTCGTTTTGCATGGTCAAATCGAGACGACCCTCGCCAAAGCTAAGGCTGTTCGTCCCTTTGTCGAAAAGCTGGTGACTCTCGGTAAGCGTCACGATCGTCAGGCCGAACGGCTGCTCTTGCAGCAGATGCCAGATCAGGTCGTGGTAGCTAAACTCTTGGGTGAACTCGCTAAGCAATTTGCTACGCGCGAGGGCGGTTACACCCGTATCCGTCGCACCGGCTATCGCCAAGGAGACGGAAGCGAGATGGCGCAATTGAGCTTTGTTGGTTCTGCTAACTGATCATGACCCACCTCCGTACTCGACAAGTTATCCCCGCCGAGCAGCTGACGCGTACCTGGCACCTCGTAGATGCCAAGGGCCAAGTCCTCGGTCGCGTGGCCGTCCAAGTAGCCGAGCTACTGCAAGGCCGCCGCAAAACCAACTGGAGCCACATGCAAGATGTCGGTGATCACGTGGTGGTACTTAACGCTGCCCAGGTGCGTGTGACCGGTCGTAAAGCGGAGAACAAAACGTATTTTCATCACACGACCTATCCGGGGCACCTCAAGGCGACCAGCTTTAAAGACCTCTTAGCTAAGCGCCCGACCGAAGTACTGCGTCACGCCGTAGTCGGCATGCTACCTGACAATCGTCTCAAAAAGAGTATGCTGCGTCGATTGCACCTCTTTGCTGCCGAGACACATCCTTTTGCTAAACAGTTTTCTAAATAAGCTATGCCAACCAAAGCTCGTAAATCTGCCGCCAAACCTCGTGTCCGTAAAACGGTACGCAAGGTTACCACTCGCTCGCACAATGTGCAGGGCTACTATGGCGCGGTTGGTCGTCGCAAGACCTCGGTAGTGCGCGCGCGGCTCACACCCGGCAAGGGCAGTGTGACGGTTAATGGCAAAACGATGCAGCAGTATTTTCCGGATACGTTTTGGCAAGCCAGCGTGGTCTCGCCACTCATTTTGGTTGGTCAACGCAAGAGCGTCGATATCTCGATCTTGGCCCACGGAGGTGGGGTCAACAGTCAAGCCGAGGCAGCTCGTTTAGCCATCTCGCGCGCTCTCGAAAAAATGGACCCGACTTTTAGAGGTTCGCTCAAAAAAGCTGGTTACCTGCGGCGTGACCCACGCGAAAAAGAGCGCAAAAAGTACGGACTCAAGCGCGCGCGTCGTGCGCCACAGTTCTCCAAGCGCTAAAGGCGAGCTGGCTCGTTAGTTGAGCTGCTCAGCGATGGTCAAAAATACAAGTCCGCGCTCTTTGGCGGAACCAGTCTTGCTATAGAGCACGTCCAAGCCGCCGCGCGCAAATTGCGGCAACAGTTGCGTGGTGAACTTTCCGAGGGGTTGCACGTGTGGGGCGGTACGCGAGGCAAAAGCGAGCGCGACACTGGTTTGATCCTCAGCTTGCTGCATGATTGCGACATAGTGGCCATCTGGGTGCCAGGTTACTTTAGTAGGTGGTTGGGCCAGAGTCGCGATCATAAAGTCAGGGGTCTGCTCAGCCAGTGGCTCGAGATCACGGATCCAGAGTTCTCGGTCGCGCTGGTAGAGGAGGGCCGTGCCGGTGGGGGACCAGAGGGCGCGGGAGACGTTTTGGGCCACGGACGTAAAGGTAAAATTGCCATTGACGCGTTTGAGGAGCCAGAGCTGCTGATCGGCTAAGACCGCCACGAGGCTGGCCCCTTGGCTCGTGATCGAGAGACTGGCGGGATCCACTACGGCCTGCGGGAGGGCGGCAATGGTGTCGGGTTGAGGAGCGTTCTCACGCATGTCATAGGAGTTGAGTGTCGTGGTCCCGGCGGTCGTCGTCAGGCTGAACACTTTGGGCGAAGCCACCGCAAAAGCCTGCACCGTACTTGCGAGTTGCTCCGGTTCTGCATCCTGCCTGGCGGTACTCCAGCGCCAGAGCCGTTGCTTGCTATCCAAAAAGTACACGATGGTTGGTTCATCCAGATCCAACTCGACGTTACTAGAAACGACCCCCGAGAGGGTCGAGAGTTTGACTAACGTCGGAGTCGTAACGTGTGGTGAGATACGCCAATAGGTATTGCTCTTGTCGCGCACGAGGAGTAAGCGCGAATTTTGGGCCCAGCGCAGCTCGCTAATGCTCGAAGGGTCAAGCTCGTTGGGGCCGGCAAGCAAACGATTGGTCTCCTCGCCATTGGTGTGCATCCACAAACCGCGATCGGTCCCGCTCGTCACGGTGTAGAGTACAAACCGACTGTTGGGCGAGACGGCAAACCGTCCAATCTGATCGGTAATAGGCTGCTGTACTTTGGGGGCACTCAGGACCAGCAACAGGCCATCCAGGCGTGTGACTTTTTCGGCCTCGACCGTCAGATCAGCCTCCCAGGGTTCGTAGCCCTCGCGGCTGAGAGCAACGTGGTAGGTGCCCGCCTCAAGGCCACGTAAAATAACGGGGTCGTTTTCGAGATTCGGTTGGCCTCCATCTACCCGAACGGTGACCTTAGGCACATTGGTGTCGATCAAAATCATACCGGTACGCACGACCGAGCGCCGGTCGGTCCGGAAGCTATACCCTTTGGCGTACAAAACCAGCACTGGGGCCACCACCACAAACAGCACCACAATCAGCACAAACAAAAGGGTGCGCGTACGTGCTTGCATAGCCGCTGTTGTACCGGTTTGTGGGGCTTTCGTCAAACCGTGTTTTAGCGCCGAGCTTGCTCAAAGGGCCCAAAACCGGCTAGGATCAGAGTCTGCATGCAAAAGTTCATCTTGACGGGACGCAAACCGCTCTCCGGTACGATCCGAGTAGCGGGTGATAAAAATACAGCACTCAAGGTCATTCCGGCCTGTGTGCTGGTGCCGGGTACGACCACGCTGACCAATGTGCCGGCTATCCAGGACGTGCGCGTGATGGCCAAGTTGGTTGAGGCGCTAGGAGGTACGGTTGAGATTAGTTCGGACGAACACACCTGGCGTATCACTACGGAAAAAGTTTCGAGTTCTACCTTGCCGGATGAGCTAGTGACCAAAGTGCGGGCCTCGAGTATGTTTGCGGGTCCGTTGCTGGCGCGCTTTGGTGAGGTGACCTTGCATCACCCTGGGGGCGATGCGATTGGGGAGCGACCACTCGATTTGCTCATGGATGGACTGCGTGCTCTGGGTGCTAGTGTACAAAATGGTGATCGAACCTATCACATCACCGCTAAAAAACTACGCGGAGGTCGCTTTGTCTTTAGAAAGGTGAGTGTGACGGTTACCGAGAACCTCCTCTTGGCGGCAGTACACGCCACTGGCAAAACCGAGTTGGTAAATGCCGCCATGGAGCCGGGTGTTGTGGCTTTGGCAGATTTTTTGAACCGTTGCGGGGCGCGGATCGAGGGCGCAGGGACCCCGACCATTACGATTACCGGAGTTACAAAGTTGCACGCCTTGGCCGAACCCTTTGCGATTATTCCGGACCGCATCGAGACCGGCACTTTTGCTTGTCTGGCGGCCGCTACCGGCAGTGCCATTACGATCACGGACTGTGACCCGAGCCACCTTGAGGTGTTTCTCAAACATTTTGAACTGATCGGTATCCCATTTACGACTACAAAAAACAGCATCACTATTAAAAAAGCTAAACGTCTGCAGGGGATCGAAGTGGTCACGCACGAGTACCCAGGCTTTGCGACCGACTACCAAGCCCCCATGACCGTGCTACTTACCCAAGCAGAGGGAACCTCCTTGGTGCACGAGACCATTTTTGAAGCACGCCTCTTTTATACCGACAAGCTCAAGCAGATGGGTGCCAAAATAATTATGGCTGATCCGCATCGTGTCATTATCAATGGCCCTTCGCTCTTGCGCGGACGCAAGATCGTCTCACCGGATATTCGGGCGGGGGTGGCTCTCCTTATTGCTGGGCTGGTAGCTGAGGGGCAGACTACCATTGGTAACATCTATCAGATCGATCGCGGCTATGAGGCAATTGACAAGCGACTCCAGGCACTGGGAGCCGATATTAAACGCGTCGAGACGGATTTCTTTTAGTGTTCAACCGGTAGTGCTAGGCTAGGCAACTCTATGTTCACCAAAAAAATTGGTATTGATCTCGGTACGGCCAACACTTTGGTGTACGTGCCCAAAAAGGGGATCGTCATAAACGAACCCTCGGTTGTGGCGGTCTCGGTGGATGACAACCGCATCGTGGCTGTGGGCGCGGAGGCCAAAGAGATGATCGGCCGAACCCCCGACACCATCATTGCCAGCCGCCCTTTGCGCGACGGCGTGATCGCGGATTACCGTATTACGGAGGCCATGTTGCGCTACCTGATCGAGAAGGCCACCGGCGGGGTGCGTTTTTTTAGACCAGAAGTCATGGTCTCCGTGCCTGCCGGTATCACCTCGACCGAGCGACGTGCCGTCGTAGATGCGACGGTGTCCGCTGGTGCTAAAGCTGCCTTTATTATTAAGGAGCCGGTGGCGGCCGCGATCGGGGCTGGGATTCCGATCGGCGAGTCGTCCGGCAACATGATTATCGATATCGGGGGTGGAACCTCCGAGATCGCCGTGATTTCGCTGGGTGGCATCGTGGCCGTCAATAGCGTCCGTGTGGGTGGCAATAAGTTTGACCAAGCCATCTCGGAGTATATTCGCAAAAAGCATGGGCTCGCGATTGGCGATCGCACGGCCGAGCGGGTCAAGATTCAGATTGGTTCGGCCTTACCCTTAGAGCAAAACGAGGGCATGGAAATCCGTGGGCGCGACATGGTCTCGGGACTCCCAAAAACCATCACCATCACGTCCAACGAGGTGACCGAGGCCCTACAGGAAGAACTGCGCGAAATCATCAAGGCGGTCAAGGTTGTGCTGCAGGAGACACCGCCGGAGTTATCGGCCGACAGTATCGATAAGGGCATGGTGCTCTCGGGCGGGGGAGGTATGCTGCGCAACATCGATCAGCTGCTGACCAAGGCTACCGGAGTCAACTGCTATGTGGCGGAGGACCCACTCTTATGTGTCGCTAAAGGGACCGGGATCGCCCTTGAGAACCTTGAAGCCTACAAACGCAGCGTCTTAGCCGCTCGTCGTTAATCGTATGGTAGCGCTTGCGCTTGCCGTTTTGCTGGTTACGCTGAGTTCGGCGCTGCTCCTGACCATCGTGATCGCGTACGTGCGCACGGGGGTGCCGACCGTGGTCTCGGCCAAGGCGGCCCAGGAAATTGCCGCCACGGTCCTAGCGCAGCATAACGCTCGCGTGATTTATGAGCTTGGCTCGGGTAAAGGTGACTTTGCGTTGCGTTTAGCGGACCACTTGCCCAACGCGCGCGTGCGCGGAATCGAGTTGTCACTGATGCCGTATTTGTTCTCCCAGATTTGGCGTCGTCTCCATCGAGCCGGCTCACGGGTGCGATTTTTTTTGGGGGATTTTAGACAGGTCTCGCTCGGTGACGCCGATGCAGTCATGCTCTACCTGATGCTCCACATGAATCGTAAACTCGCCCCCAAGTTGATCCGCGAGATGCGCCCGGGAAGCTTGGTGATCTCTATTTCGTTTTCGATTGCGGATTGGGAGCCGGTCGAGGTTCGTAAAGCAGACAACTGGGGCAAGACCCGCGTTTTGATCTATCGCATGCCGCCCACCCATGTACCCAAACAAGCATGATTGGTAATGCTGCGGTGGTAGCGCGCGTCAAACGGGCCCTAGCCTCCGGTCAATTGCATGCCCTGTTATTTACGGGACCGCGCTCGGTAGGTAAAGCGACGTTTGC
The DNA here is from genome assembly GCA_046350855.1 of Candidatus Anderseniibacteriota bacterium. Classification (GTDB taxonomy): domain Bacteria; phylum Patescibacteriota; class JAUYIX01; order JAUYIX01; family JAUYIX01; genus JAUYIX01. The sequence continues at coordinate 16,210 of JAXLZM010000006.1, forward strand.
CTTTGAACTTGCCCAGGAGCGTCTCGGTCATCCCTACCGTGCACCCGATCCTGACGTACTACTGTTGGAACCGACCGACGGTAAAAAAATTGGACTCGAAGCGGTTACGCTACTGCTTAGTAAGACCCGCCAAGTCGCGACCAGTCAGCGCACTATCAGTATTAGTGAAGCGGATCGACTGACTCCCGAGGCCGCCAACGCCCTGCTCATTTTTTTGGAGAACCCACCCCGCTCGACTCTGATTATTTTGACCGCGCTCTCGGCCACGGCCGTTTTGCCAACGATCCGCTCTCGCTGCGCTCCCTTTGGCTTTGGGTTGGTACCCGCCCAAGAGCTTCGGGCCGGCCTCGCCAAGCTCCAAGCCAGTGATCCAGAGTTGCTCGAGCGCGCCGTCCGCGCGGCCGCCGGGCGACCGGGGATCGCTGTCACCTACCTACGTGACCCGCAGCTGCGGGTTGCCCTACAAGCGACGCTCCAAGCCGCCGAGCAGTGGCTTGCCGGGGATGGCGTTAGTCGCCTGCGGTTGGCCGCGACTCTCTCGGAGGATCCCCTTAAAGCGCGCCGTTTTTTGGAGTATCTGGCCGAACATGGACCGGTTGCGAGTCGACCGGCCCTCCTGCTAGCGTTACGCCGGCTAGAGCATAATGTTACGCCACGTGCCGTTTTAGAAGCATTTGCTATGCTACCCACATGAATTCTCTCTCACGCACACTTATCGTTATTCCTGTCGTTGGGCTACTGTTAGCCGGCTGTACGCGCGGTCGGGCTGGAGCTCTCTTTGTCTCGACAGACGCAGGTGCAACCTTTACCGCCAGCGACAAACTCAACACCGAAGAATCGCTCAACGGTGAGACGGTCTTGTCCCTGGCCGCCAGTGCCAAGCGTGCCAGCGTGGTTTTTGCCGGAGTAAAAAGTAAAGGTGTCGTGGTCAGTCGCGACGCGGGGCAGACGTGGGTCTCATCCGGTTTAACGACCGGAGACCCCCTAGACCTCGTGGTTCATCCACAAGCGGCCGAGACACTTTTTGCGGCCGTGGGACAAAATATTTTGCGTTCCTCCGATGATGGGGCAAGTTTTAGCACCGTCTACGCTGACCCAGGTACCGTCACCAGTATCGCGATCGACCCAGCTGCGCCGCAAAACGTCTGGGCCGGCACCGGCCAGGGTAGCTTGGTGCACTCCAGTAATGCGGGTAGCTCTTGGCAGGTCGCGCAGCGCTTTACCCGACCGGTCACCGATGTGTTTGTCTCGCCCCTCGGCTCGGCCATTGCGGTTGGAACGGCCGGTGCCGGCTTCTTTGTCTCCGCAGATCGAGGCGCCACGTTTACTGAGCGTACGCCGATCCCCGAGCAAAACAGTGCTGCACAATCCGCTGACGAGGTCGTCGCAATCGCACAAGCAAGCAGTGTGGGCAGCCCTCTCTTACTGGCCACGACCGATGGTCTTTTTAGTACGAGCGACCTTGGCCAACACTGGAAGCAATTACCTAACCCAATCGCGGAGACCGGTTCGCTCTCGGGTCTAGCGGCCAGTGCTAGCGCACCAGCCTTAGTCGTGGCCGTGGCAAGCAACACCGTCGCTATCAGTAGCGATGGGGGCGCCACGTGGGCAACTCGCGACGTGGCAACCGACCGACCCTTAGGCCCCATCAGTATCGTTGGCAAAACCATCGTCTGCGGCGTCTCGGGTGAGGGTCAGGGCTTTATCGAGCGAACCTTACAGCGTTAGTTTGGACCCGCACATGACACTGGCAGAACTTAAGAAAAAAATGGAAGCCGCTCTCACGCACTTTGCCCATGAGCTGCAACAAGTGCGCACCGGTCGTGCCCACCCCGCCATTGTCGAGGATCTGGTCGTGCTAGCCTACGGCACTCAAACCCCACTCAAAGGCCTGGCCTCGATCTCAACTCCTGAGCCCCGCACGATTTTGATTAGCCCATGGGACAAGAGCGTGGTTAAAGATATCGAAAAAGCGATTCAGATCTCTAAGCTTGGCCTCAACCCAGCCGTAGTGGGGACCGATATTCGCTTGACTCTCCCAGATCTTACGCAGGAGCGTCGGGATGAACTCGCTAAACTGGTAGCAACCAAAGCTGAGGAAGCCCGCGTCAGTTTACGAACCTTGCGCGAGGAGTACTTGCACGCCGTTAAAGCGCAGGTCGAGGCAAAGACCGTCTCTGAGGACGCCCTGACGCGTGCTAAAAAAGAGGTGCAGACCGTGATCGACGACATGAACAAAAAAATCGAAGAGCAGAGCGAAGCAAAAGTCGAGCAGATTAAGACCGTCTAAATGCTTCTCACGATCCTCACCTTTGTTATCGTCCTGGGAGTACTCGTGCTGGTGCACGAGTTTGGTCACTTTATTACCGCTAAGCGCGCTGGCATGGCCGTTGAGGAGTTTGGCTTTGGTTTTCCGCCGCGCTTACTCAGTATTCGGCGAGGCGGGACTCGCTACTCACTCAACTTAATTCCGTTTGGGGGGTTCGTAAAAATTTTGGGTGAGGGAGGCGAGGATAAAACTAATCCCAAAAGTTTTGCGCACCGCGGGGTAGGGATCCGCGCACTTGTAGTCGCAGCCGGTATCTTGATGAACTATGTCTTAGCGGTGGTTTTGTTGACCATCGTCAATGCGGTGGGGGTCCATACGGCGCTCGAACCTGACCAGCCCCCTCCGGCGCATGCCGTAGTAAGCCCCACCGTCGTGACGGTGGCCTTTGTAGAAAACGATAGTCCCGCCGCACAGGCAGGCGTGCATCCAGGAGACATCGTGGTGAGCGTCGACGGTGCACCTGTAGAATCCGTCTCGCAGACGGTCGATACGATCACGCAAAAATCTGGCGCGAGTGCGACGGTCCTCTTGCGCCGCGGGGACACACCCCTGACCGTCTCGGTCACCCCGCGCGTCAACCCACCCGAGGGTCAAGGCCCGGTTGGTGTGCAACTGATCTCGACCGCTACGGTACGCTATGCTTGGTATCGGGCGCCCTGGGAAGCCATCAAGCAAACGGTCTTTTTGACCTGGCAAATTATTAGCTCATTTGGACAACTCATCTCGCGTTTGGTGCATACCGGCACGGTTGGTGGGGATGTTGCAGGTCCGGTTGGGATTGCCGTTTTGACGGGGCAAGTGCGCGAACTTGGTTTTTTGCCGCTGCTCCAGTTTGTGGCGCTGCTCTCGATTAACCTCGCGATCATTAATGTGGTGCCGTTCCCGGCGCTGGACGGTGGCCGCCTACTCTTTTTAGCGATCGAAAAGATTCGCCGTCGCAGTGTCAGTAAACGTCTAGAGAACGCCTTGCATACGATTGGTTTTGGCTTACTGATCACGTTAATTTTGCTGATCACCGTCCGCGACGTAATTCGCTTGTTTTAATGAGCGCCACTCTGGCGGCCCGTGCAGTCCACGAGAAATTACAGGCTTGCTAAGTTCAGCCAAATCCGGTAGCACTTACCGCACATGAAACTCCTCGACAACTTCTTTGGCATGTTCTCCCAGGACATCGGAATCGACCTGGGGACTGCCAACACACTGGTCTATGTCCGCGGCAAGGGGATTGTGATTAATGAGCCGTCTGTAGTGGCGGTCAACAAAAATACTAACCAGGTCTTGGCCATCGGCAGCGAAGCCAAGCGTATGGTTGGACGAACCCCCGGCCACATCATCGCCAGCCGCCCCTTGGTGGACGGGGTCATCTCGGACTTTGAAGTGACCGAGCAGATGTTGCGCTACTTTATTGAGAAGGTCCACAAAGAAAAGTTTACGTTTTTTCCGCGGCCGCGTGTGGTGATCGGTATTCCGTCCGGTGTGACCGAGGTGGAGAAGCGCGCCGTGGTGGATGCAGCCCAGAACGCGGGAGCCCGACAAACGTTTTTGATTGAAGAGCCCATGGCGGCTGCGATCGGCGCGCGCCTACCGGTGCAAGATCCGGCCGGCAACATGATCGTGGACATTGGAGGTGGCACGACCGAGGTGGCCGTGATCTCGTTGGGCGGCATCGTCGAGAGTCGCAGTCTGCGCATCGCGGGAGATGAGCTTAACGAGAACATGATTCAGTACGCGCGTGAGGAGTTCAACCTGTTGCTCGGTGAGCGTACGGCGGAGGAAGTTAAGATCGCGATTGGTTCGGCCTATGCGCTTAAGGAGCCGCTCGAGACGACCATGCAGGGCCGTGACCTCATTACGGGGTTACCCAAAGAGGTGCGGATTACGGACGATCAAGTCCGACAAGCCTTGAGTCGTTCGGTCCAGATCTTGGTCAACAACATCAAGGGCACGATCGAGGATACGCCACCTGAGTTAGTCGCGGATATTTTTCGCAGAGGGATCGTCTTGGCTGGGGGTGGCGCTCTCTTGCGTGGGCTCGATCAGTTGATTAGTGAACAAACTCAGATGCCGGTGCGGATCGCGGACGACCCGCTGACCTGCGTCGTGCGTGGTTGTGGTATCGTGCTCGAGGACTTGGATCAGCTACAAGACGTGCTCGTCACGACCCAGCACGAAAAAGCCCCGCGTTAACGGCTCGGACTAGATGGCTCGCGCGCTCCCGAGACTGCTCCGTTCTAGCATCGCTTTTGCACTGGTTTTTGTACTCTTGATTGGGCTCCACCTGATCGGCTGGCTACGCCCGATTGAGTCAGGGGTCTCATTTGTCTTAGAGCCAGTCGCGCGCGGAGCCCGCACGCTGGTCAATCGGGTCGGTAACACGCTGCACCTGCTCGGGCGTATCTCTGAACTCGATAGTGAAAACGAGCGACTCACGCAAGATCTCGAAAAAGCCCGAGCACAAATCGCAAAGCTCCAAGAGGACCAGGCTGAACTCGCTTCGCTCCGCGAGCGCGAACACGCCCCCATTCCTCAAGAAATCCAGACCATTGGTGCACACGTTATCGGTCATGACGGTATCTCCGGTACCAAGCGCCTCACCATCAACCGTGGTTCTAAAGATGGGGTCAAAGAGGGTATGCCCGTGATTAGCAGTGGTGGCACACTGCTCGGCACGGTCGATGCGGTTTTGGCTGGTCAAGCCGAAATACTGCTCTTGGCGGACGACCGCAGCTCCATCCCGAGTCGTATTGCTGAGGCGCGCGCCACCGGTATCGTACGGGGCGAGTTGGGTCTCGGTCTCAAAATGACGGATATCCCGCAGCAGGAGACCGTGCATGAGGGTGATCGGGTCGTGACCTCGGGTCTGGGGGGCGATATTCCGGCTGGAATCCCGGTAGGCACCGTTGAGACGGTTGAGGCGGCCGCCAATGCGCTCTTTCAAGTAGCGCGGGTTCAGCCGCTGGTAGATGTTACGACGCAAGAGTTTGTGTACGTCATTACCAACCAATCATGAAGCGCGTCATCCTGACCATCCTGGTAGTTTTGCTGGCCTGGACGCAGTTTATCTTTCCGGCCCAAATCGCACCTTTTAGTCTGGTACCCGACATGGCTCTGCTGGTAGCGTTTGCCTTGGCGCTCTATTACGAACCAGCCGAACAAGCCATCTGGCTCGCTCTCGTGGCTGGGTTGGCTTTGGATCTGTGGCAGCCGACCCATTTTGGGGTCTGGAGTTTAGCCTGTATGTTGGTCGTCATTGTGACACGCTTGGTGCACACGCGGCTCTTACCGCGGGCCAACTGGCTCTCAATTTTAGCGACCGCGACGGTGGCGCTGGGGGTAGGGGAGCTAACCGTGCTGCTACGGGAGTACCTCTTTAGTGGGGCGGGCTTAGCGGTTGCAGGTACGGCTGCTCTGCGGATTTACCTGCCACGTTTGCTACTTGATCTGCTATTGCTTTTTCCGCTCGCAGCGCTGATCCGCAGCTTTTTACGTGCCCTGCGGGTCTCGGGTGATAACCGTATTATGTTAGACCATGCAACCGGACGACTCCCTCATTGAGCCTTTTCCCTACTCGCCCGAGCACACCAGCCGCTTTGTCCAAAAGCGCGCCGGTATGCCGCTGGAGTTTGAAGAAGTGCTTAAGGACCCGCAGGGTGCGGACCGTCGCCGGGTGCACGATAAGCACGAGGTGCGTAATTTTCGTTGGCTCTATGCTGTAACGCTTCTGTTGGTCGGTGCCTTGGTCGTACGCTCGGGGCAACTCCAGATCGCGCAAGGGGCACGCTACCGTGGTCTAGCCGAGGGTAACCGTATTAGAGCGATCGTTCAGCCGGCGCCCCGGGGGATTTTGTATGATCGTAACATGGAGCAACTGGTCGAGAACGTTCCGCGCTACACTCTCGCCCTGGTACCGCTCGATATTCCCGCCGAGCCAAACGCGCAGACCGATCTTTTTGGTAAAGTCAGCCAGCTCACCAGCGTTAAACAAGAAAAAATCAAAGAAGCCTACGCCACGACTAGTCACGAACAAATCGACCCGGTTCCCGTGGCGGATATCACGCGCGAGCAAGCGCTTTTACTCGACACGCATGCGGCCGACTATCCGGGTGTCCAGGTGTTGGTGCGGGCGCTCCGCTCATACGATAACCCTGAGGGGCTCTCGCATGTCTTGGGGTACGTGGGTTCGCTCACGGCCGAGGATGTACAGGATCATCCCGACTACGAGCTGACCGATCAGCTGGGTAAAACCGGGGTCGAACAATCCTACGAAGAGACCTTGCGCGGCACCAACGGTGCCAAAAACGTGGAGGTGGATGCTTTTGGTCAGGTCGTTAGTGTTTTGGCTAGTAAACCGGCCGAACCGGGCCGTGATTTAGTTCTCTCGATCGATGCCGGCTTACAAAAAGTCCTCTATGATGAACTCTCCAAGGCGGCCGAGCGAAGCGGCAAAAAACGAGCCGCCGCGGTGGCGATCGATCCACGCTCGGGCGAGATTTTGGCGCTCGTCTCGGTCCCCGGGTATGACATCAACGTCTTTACTAAGGGCACTGATACCGACAAGATCGCACAGGCGCTGACCGACCCCAACCAACCCTTATTTGATCGCCCGGTCGGCGGAACCTACCCACCGGGTTCTACCTTTAAACCTTTTGTGGCAACGGGAGCGTTAGCACAGGGCACCATCACTAAAGACACCACTTTTTTTGACAGCGGCGTAATCGAGGTGGGCGGCCAGCGCTTTTTAGGCTGGAAACCCGGCGGTCACGGTACGGTCAACGTCCTGACCGCGATCGCCAACTCAGTCAACGGCTTTTTTTACTCGATTGGGGGTGGCTACGGTGATATTGATGGGATCGGGATCGCAGGAATCGACTCAATCGCGGGCAAGTTTGGTTTTGGCAGCAAGCTCGGGGTCGAACTCTCAGGCGAGGCCTCCGGACTGCTGCCCACCCCGGAATGGAAAGAGCAAAATTACGGCGAACCGTGGTATCTCGGAGACACCTACAACGCCTCGATTGGTCAGGGCTTTGTCCTCGTAACCCCGCTGCAGCTTGCCAACGCCACTGCCGCCATCGCCAACGGGGGTACGGTTTGGTGGCCGCACCTCGGCACACGCGTGCTTTACCCCGACGGTAGCGAAAAAAAGATCGACCCTAAAAAACTCACCGAGCAGGTCGCCGATCAAAAACAAATCAATATCGTGCGGGACGGCATGCGCTTGACCGTAACAAACGGGACTGGTCGCTTGCTCGCCGATCTACCGGTGCCCGCCGCCGGTAAGACCGGTACCGCTCAGTTTGGTACGGGTGAACCTAACGCGTGGTTCACGGCTTTTGCGCCCTTTGATACACCCACCATTGCCATCGCTGTGTTGGTTGAGCAAGCTGGGGAAGGCTCAGACTTTTCGGCACCGGTTGCTCGGGCGGGTCTCTCGTATTACTTTGGAACCAAGCACCCATGATTATTACCTGCACCGAGATCGCCAAACACTGGCTCGCTGAGCTAGCCAAGACTATTTCGAGTGAGTCACTTACGCCCCGTCTTGGGATCGTGCAAGTTGGTTCTGCCGAGGCCGCTACTCGTTTTATTAAAAAAAAGCGTGAGGCGGCGGACAAGCTTGGTATCCAGGTACAGCACAAGCAGTTTGCTCCTAACCTCACAACCTCCGCGCTCCAGCAACAGGTCACCGCGTTAGCCAAACAGGTTGATGGTTTGATCGTACAGCTGCCGCTCCCGTCTAGTTTGCAGACTCGCGCGATTTTAGATGCGGTTCCGCCGGCAAAAGATATTGATGGTCTGGGAGCGGCGCAACTGGCGGCACTCGTGCGCAATGAGCACGGCTTTGTCCCCGCAACCGTGCGCGGTATTTTGTACTTTTTGGAATCCTACAAAATTCCGCTAGCCGGAACACGTATTGCGATCGTGGGCTTGGGCCAGTTAGTCGGTCGACCCCTAGCCTTAGCGCTCGCTAATCGAGGCGCGACTCTCCTGTTAGCAGACAAGCAAGAAAAACAGCTTACGGCCTTGCTCAGCTCTGCCGAGGTGGTTGTCTCAGCCACCGGGGTACCCGGCACGCTCACGGGGAAACATGTGCACAAAAACCTGCTCGTGTTAGATGCTGGTTTTTCGATCAAAAATGGAAAAATAGTAGGGGACGTCGAGACGGACACAGTTGCTGCGGCCGGTGCGCGGGTCACACCGGTACCGGGTGGGTTGGGGGCTCTGACGGTTGCAGCCCTTTTTGCCAACCTCTTGGATGCCCTGCACGCCAAGGCTTGATCCCACCAAAGCCCCGTGCTAGTCTCGGGCAACACTCCTAGCCACTAATCAAAGCTCATGCCTGACAAAATCGTAACGCCAGCCGGCTACAAAAAGTACACGGATGAACTAACCCAGCTTAAAAACGTTAAGCGCCGCGAGATCGCGGAGCGGGTTAAAGCTGCCAAAGAACAGGGCGATCTCTCCGAAAACGCGGAGTACGCTGCCGCTAAGGATGAGCAGGCTCACACCGAGGGTCGTATCGAGGAGTTGGAGCAGCTCATCAAGACCGTTAAGGTGTTCGAACCAACCAAAAAAGCCGAGGCCATTACGATTGGTTCGGTCGTGATGGTCAGTGTCGGTAATGATAGTAAAGAATTTGAAATCGTTGGCTCCAACGAGGCCGACCCCGCCAGCGGAAAAATTTCTAATGAGTCGGCCGTGGGCGCTGCGCTAATTGGAAAAAAGAAGGGCGACGCGGTAGATGTCGAGACGCCCGGTGGCGTTGTGCACTACAAAATCACCACGGTAAAATAAAAAAGCTGAACATAATTTGTGTTCAGTTTATCCACCTGTTGGGCTTGACAGATTCGTTTTAGCGTTGTACACTGCTAGGGACCTGAATAAAACCCGGGTCTCAAAAATATCAAACAAACATGAACTTCCCTAAAGGACCACGCAAGGATCGTAAGCTGCCTTTTCAGCAGCAAGCGGTTCGTAAAGCAACAACGCCCGACTCGGTACATCGCCGAGCCGATCGTATTGCCCGTCACGTGGTTCATCTATATGAGCAGCTTCAAGAGGTTCGTGAGTCTATGGACGACCTCTTTGACTTAGAGGTTGCCCAAGGGGGTCTCTCTTGGGAGGACCTCGAGCGCAAGTTGCTGCTCGAACAAAAGCGGACCGGTCTGGTCGAAGAGCTCGCAGGTTTGCGAGAACAGATCGCCGGTAGCCAGCTTACGTAGTTCGTTTGCACTTTTACGGAGTCATCGCACTCCTTTCTCTATAAGCCCGGTTAGTCTGCTTGCGCTTGAGCTCGTTGCTCGAGACCAGCCACACTAGCCGGGCTTTTTCCTTATAGCGAACCCTTTGGTACACTGCGCGCATGCCCAAAGAGAGCACCGAGGAGCGTCTCCGCAGCGAACGTATCAATAAATTACAGGCCCTCATCAAGGCCGGGGTGAACCCCTACCCAAGCCGCGTGCAGCGCACCCATAACGCAGCCGAATTTAGCGCTCAGTTTGAACGTCTCAAGTCCAGCACGGCCGAAGTCTCAGTAACCGGTCGTGTGCGAGCGCTGCGTCGTCTCGGTAAAGCCGCTTTTGTGGTGCTGGAAGACCTAACCGGTCGAGTTCAGGCCTTTGTTCAAAAAGATCAGCTTGGCAAAGACTTTGTTTTGGTAGCCTCGATCGAGGTGGGGGATTTTGTTGGAGTGCGTGGCACGGCCTTTGTGACCAAGACCGGAGAAAAATCCGTACGCGCTCTCGCGATCGCTGTTTTGAGCAAAGCCCTCCGGCCACTGCCCGATAAGTTTCATGGGCTCAAAGATCAAGAGTTACGTTACCGGCACCGTGAGTTGGACTTGATCGTTAATCCGGAAGTGCGTGATCTTTTTCAAAAACGTGCACTCCTTGAGCGGTTCATCCGGGACTTTTTGGATGGACAAGGTTTTTTGGAAGTTGAGACCCCGGTACTCCAGGCAAAAGCGGGAGGCACCGAGGCGACACCGTTTGCTACGCATCACAACGCCCTCGACATTGATTTGTATCTCCGCATCGCACCTGAACTGTTTCTCAAGCGCTTGGTCGTGGGCGGACTCGAGCAGGTTTACGAGATGGGTAAGATTTTCCGCAATGAGGGAGTCTCACCGCAACATCTGCAAGAGTTTACCGAGCTCGAATTTTACTGGGCCTACAAAAATTATCTTGATCTGATGCCTTTTACCGAGCAACTCATCACCTCGGTCTTGCAACGCACCTATGGCACGCTCGAGTTTACCTACGGCAAACACACACTCAATTTTGCCGCACCCTGGAAGCGTCTCGACTACTACGAGGCTGTCAAAACTGCTTGTGATATCGATCTCAGTAGAGTACTCACCGTGGATGAACTACGTCGTGCGATCAGCAAGCGCAAATTGGACGTGCATCTCGAACCCCACATGGGCTACGGTCGCATGATCGACAATCTATTTAAGGCGACGGTGCGGCCAGGGTTGGTTCAGCCTACGTTTGTAACGGATCATCCGCTCGCGATCTCACCCTTAGCCAAACGCAACCAGGATAAGCCGGGTCGGGTGGAGCGGTTCCAACTGGTAGTCGCCGGTTTTGAAATCGTCAACGCCTACTCCGAGCTTAACGATCCGCGCGATCAGCAAGCGCGTTTTGAGGAGCAGGCTAAACTGCGCGAGGCAGGAGATGCAGAGGCTCACGTTAATGACGAAGATTTTGTCGAATCGCTCGAGTACGGTCTGCCGCCCACGGCGGGCTGGGGAATGGGGATCGACCGGCTTTTGACCCTCGTCCACAACGTGCAAAATATTCGCGACGTGGTGCTTTTTCCGTTGCTGCGACCTAAAGAAAAATAGGCTACACTGGCGCAATACCTATGATCGACCTGGACCTACTACGACAACACCCCGGCAAGTTTGAGGCGGAGAGTAAACGCCGCGGCCTTAAAGACGTGGACATCAAAAAAACTCTCAAGCTGGATGCGGTTCGTCGTACAGCGATCCAGGCCCTGGAGGAGGCTCGGGCAGAACACCGCACGCAGAGTGAAGAGATTGCCAAGGTTCCCTCGGTAAAACGCAAGGCCGCCATTTTAAAAGCCACGGCGCTTGCGGCTAAAGTCAAAAAACTAGAACCCGCCGTAGAAAAAGCCGAGGCAAGCTTTAGAGAGGTGGCTGCACTGCTGCCCAATCTTGCACATGAGTCGGTCCCTGCCGGCAAGAACAGTGTCGACAACAAGGTCGAGGCGGTAGTAGGAGAAAAGCCAGTCTTTGACTTTACCCCCAAGCCCCACTGGCAATTAGCCGAGAAACTGGGACTGCTCGATAGCAAACGTGGCACGCGCTTGTCTGGTGCTCGCTTTAACTACCTAAAAGGGGACTTGGTGCGACTAGAGTTGGCGCTCTTGCAGTTTGCTCTGGATGAGGTGCTGCAAAAAGGGTTCACCCCCGTGCTACATCCGCTCCTCGTTAAAGAAGAAGCCATGTACGGGGCGGGGATGTTTCCGCTCGATCGTAGTGAGGTCTACGCGCTCAAGGATGATGCACTCTACCTCTCGGGCACCAGTGAGATTCCGCTGCTTAACTATCACGCACATGAGGTTATCGATGTCGCGGCGGAGCCAATCCGTTTAACCGGCTTTGCTACCAACTTTAGGCGCGAGGCGGGAGCATATGGCAAAGACATGCACGGTATGATCCGCACGCACCAGTTCGATAAGCTCGAGCTGTTTATGTTTGTCTCACAGGAGCAGTCTTGGGATATGTTCAACAATGAGCTATTGCCCATTGCAGAAGGAATCCTGAAAAAACTTGGCCTGCATTACCGTAGATTGGTTCTGTGCTCGGCCGATCTGCCGCGTAAGTTCCAAAAAACATTCGACTTAGAAGTCTGGTTACCGAGCGAAAACCGTTACCTCGAGACTAACTCAATCAGCCACGCGGGTGACTACCAAGCTCGCCGGCTCGGGATCAAATACAAGACCAAGGATGGTCAGCGGCGCTACGTCCACACGCTCAACGCGACCGCCTGCGCTTTTTCGAGGATTCCGGTTGCGATCTTAGAGAACTACCAACAAGCTGACGGCCGCGTCGCGATTCCCGAAGTCCTACAGCCCTACCTGGGTAATCAAGACTATCTTGGCCAAGCGCGCTAAAAAAGTTGCTCAAGCTAAACCAGCACGGTTTGGCAAGTTACGTATTGCCGTCATTATGGGGGGCACCTCGGACGAGCGTGCCGTCTCGCTTAACACCGGCAAGACCGTTTTAGCCCATCTCGATCGCACCAAGTACCAACCCCGCCCTTTGCTCATGGATAAAAAAGGGGAATGGCGTCGTAAGCTCAGTCCGACTAACACCGACTTGGTTTTTAACGCGCTGCACGGACCCATCGGCGAGGACGGACACGTCCAGGGCTACCTCGAGTTGCTCGGCCTGCCCTATACCGGCAGTGGTGTAGCCGCCAGCGCCATCGGGATGGACAAGATTTTTTCTAAGATCGTTTTTGAGAGTCTGCGTTTGCCGGTGCCTGCTGGAGTGGCGATTGGTCCGGGTGAACCCTTTGACCCACAACAATTTATCCGACCCCACGGTTTGCCAGCAGTAGTTAAGCCTACTAATAATGGCTCGAGTATTGGAGTTGTGATTGTGGACTCAGCCGAGGCTTTGGGGCGTGCGGTCGAACAAACCGTCTCTCACTACGGCCGGGCTTTAATCGAGCGCTTTGTGCCGGGGCGCGAGTTGACCGTACCGGTTTTAGGCAACGAGCGCCCACGTCCTTTGCCGGTCATTGAGATTATTCCTAAAGGCCGAACCTTTTTTGATTACAACGCCAAGTATACATCCGGTGGTGCACTGGAGGAGACCCCAGCCACTCTCCCGGACGTACTGGCACAACAAGCGCAACAGCTAGCCGTGCAAGCCCACAAGGCACTGGGCTGCCGCGGCTACTCCCGGATCGATTTGCGCCTGACCCCGGCCAATCACTTTAAGATTTTAGAAATCAATACCTTGCCCGGGCTCACCGCCGAGAGCTTGCTGCCCAAAAGCGCAGCCGCGGCTGGTTTGACCTACGCGGAACTGCTCGACGAGATTATTCGGCTGGCGGTGTAAGATTGCTCTATGGCTCTCCCACCGTTTGTTGATGGTATGCGCTCAACCCGCCGCCGGCAGCCGTTTGTTCGGCCGCATGCTCGTACGCTCCTCCACACCCGCGAGCGCTCCTGGCGTGTCTCCTCGCGTTGGATTGGACGAGGCTTAGTCATCTTACTGGTACTGCTAGCCGGTGCGATTTACGCCCTGCTGTTTTGGTCGCCCCAATTTAGGGTAGAACAGCCCCAGATTAGCGGTAACCAACGGATTTCAACCGCTGCCCTGAGCGAGGCGGTCGCGCCGTTACTGCGTGGACAGCGCTGGCTCATCGCTCCGGCCAACGCGCTCCTTGCTGCACCCACCGAGGAGATCAAGGCGACGGTCACGAGTGCTTTTCCGGATGTGGCGAGCGTCACAGTACACAAAGAGCTCCCCAACGTTCTCAAAATTACCGTCTCCGAGCGCGAGCCTCTGGCTATTTGGTCCGCGGCGGGACAGTTCTTTTTTGTAGACGAACGCGGGATTGCTTTTGATCAAATCATCCGTAGCGAATCGCGCGATGTGAGCTTGCCAGTCGTGGTGGATGAGCACAACCGGGCCACGCTCGAGGGCGACCGGGTTATGACCGAGGCGACACTGCATTTTGTGCGAGATACCTATGCTGGGATCACGCGTCAAGCCGGAGTCGGGATCAACTTTTTTGTGGCTCCCAGCCGCTTGGCACCGGATCTCACCTTGGTCACTAGTGAGGGCTGGCGCATTTTGTTTGACACCAACCAACCTGCCACGGTCCAGATTGCGACACTGTCTGAAGTTCTCAAGAGCCAGGTCCCCGACCGCGGACAGCTGCAGTACATCGATTTGCGCATTGCGGGCCGTGTCTTTGTTAAATAGATTGCGGTCCGCTCGATGAATCTGCTAGGCTAGCCCGTCATGTCTTGGCTCCGCACTCTGCGCTCGGATCACATCGTTGCTAGTGGACTCAGCTTAGCGCTCGTTATTCTGCTTGCGCAGATCGTGTGGCTAGTTTGGGTTGACCCACCCTCCAAAGATCCACAAGCGCTGCACTATACAGTCTACTTTGGGATCGATCTATTTGGTCCCGGGCGAGTACTGTGGGTCCACGCCGCCGCGAGCGCCGTGGTCTTGGTGCTCAATGCTGTTCTGGCCAGCGTAGCGCTGGAGCGCCAGGCGCTCGCGGCGAGACTAGCCACATGGTCGGCGGCCGTCTTCGCTGCTATAGTGTTTGCCGCGACGATCCTTATTGGAGTTTTTGTCTCACGCTCATGAAACGTGTTCAGCGTCAGGCCACCCCGGCCGAACGATTTTGGGAAATTCTCCCCGGCGCCCTCGAGTGGCTGACCTTTATTTTGTTGTTTGTCCTGTCTTGGCAGGCCCCCTTTGTGGTCTCGTACTTTATTATGCTCTACAGCTTAGTCTGGTTCGAAAAAACCATTCACGCCTCGGTGCACCTTTTTTATACCTACGCCAAATTGCGCAATGCGCAACGCGAGTACTGGCCCCAACGTCTTAAAGATCTGGAGAACATTCCGGCCGCGCTTGCGCGCCTCGAGGCTGCTCTCAAGCGACTTGCTGCCCCAACTACCCCTAATCGCTCCCAGCGAGCCGTGCGCCAAGAGCGTCGGCAGCTTAAGCGTCGTCTGGCAGAACTACTCCCGCTCAAGGGTCGCACCGATCTGATCCCGTGGCGTTCGGTTTGGCATGTCATGCTCCTACCGACCTACAACGAACCCACCGATGTACTGATTCGTTCTATCCAAGCCATCGAGCGCTCGCGCTACCCCCTCGATCGTATTTTTGTCGTGGTTGGACTAGAAGAGCGTGCAGGTGCGGAGGGTTTGGCTAAAGGACAGGCCTTACAAGAGCGCTTTAGTCGAACGTTTGGTGGCTTTATGACCACGGTTCATCCGGATGGTATTGCGGGTGAGGCCAAAGTTAAGAGTGCTAACGCCACCTACGCACTCTCCCAATTTGTGCCTGAACTCAAACGGCGAGGTGTGGATTTGCAGCGCGTTTTGGTCTCAAATTTTGATGCGGACACACAGCCCCATCCGGATTACTTGAGTGTCTTGACCGAGGCCTTTGTCACGACTCGAGAGCGCTTACGGAACTCGTATCAACCGGTGCCGGTCTTTAACAACAACATTTGGGAGGCACCTATGATGGCGCGTCTATCGGCTACGGGCACCTCGTTTTGGCAAATGATCGAGTCCAGTCGCACACACCGACTGGTGTCGTTCTCGAGCCACGCCATCCCATTGCAAGCGGTCCTCGACGTCAAGGGCTGGGATGGCACCCGCATCTCTGAGGATAGCCGCATCTTTTGGCAGTGCTACATGCGCTACGTGAGCGACTACAGCGTAGTGCCTTTGGCTACGACCGTCTCGATGGACGCAGTGCAAGATCGTACCTGGTGGCGCACGCTCACGGCACTCTACAAACAAAAGCGGCGTTGGGCCTGGGGAGTCGAAAACCTAGCCTACCTCGGGACTAATTTTTACGGCAAAAAAAAGCTTAGGATCCCGTGGTACAAAAAACTGGTGCAGGTAGGCCGCATGGTTGAAGGACACCACAGCTGGGGTACTACCGCGATCGTCTTGGCACTTGGAGGCTGGCTACCGAGTGTGCTCGGCGGGCCGGAGTTTACCAACACGGTACTCGGGCAAAACTATCTGCAGGTCACCCGTGCCCTCCTCACCTTGGCTCTCCTCGGTATTTTGGTGAGTATCGTGGTCAGCACGCTCATGCTCCCCAAGCGCCCCGACCACGTCAGTGTGCGGCGCAGTTTGGCACTGTTTGTACAGTGGATTTTGACACCCTTTGTCACGATCTTTTTTGGTTCACTCCCGGCCCTGGATGCGCACGGGCGTCTACTACTCGGTCGTTACATGGAGTTCCAAGTGACACCCAAGGTTTTGTCGCCCGCCCAAAAAAACCTCCCAACCTAGCTATGTCAGCACGCGTGTTACTCGCTGCCACTCTGTCGATCTCTCTACTGGCTGGTTGTGCAAAAGTTGCTCCAACCCCAACGTGGCCGCTCACTACCCAGCAAACCGCCAACTACCGTACCGCCCGGATTCGTCTCGACGCGCCCAGTCATCGCGAACTCCGTTTACTCTTGGCTGACACCGATGCCGAGCGTGAGCTCGGGTTGGGTCAACGCGATCGCTTGCCCGAGGAGGGCATGCTCTTTGTGATCGACCCCGCCGCCCCGACTAGTATTTGGATGAAAGGCATGCAGTTCTCGCTGGACATCCTGTGGCTCAAGCAAGGTCGTGTCGTGCAGGTCGAACAGGCCGTACCACTGGCCACTCCGACCGATCCCACTCCGCCCACCTACGGTCCTACCCAAGCCGTCGATGCGGTCCTCGAAATCGCCTCGGGTCAGGCCGAGGAGCTCGGCCTGGGGGTTGGTTCAACCGTGACGCTGCTGGGTCTAGAACGCTAACTACTCTTGACGGGGCAGTGCGCCTTGGGTAGGGTACCTGGGCTTTATGGAGCGTTTTGCCATCGTACAAATCAACGGTAAACAGTATTTGGCCCACAAGGGTGCGCGTTTGCTCGTGGACCGGATGAACCACAAAGAGAGTACGACGCTAACGCTCAAGGACGTCTTACTAGTGCACGAGGGTGCCAAGACCACGGTCGGGACGCCGCATGTGGCGGGTGTCACCGTCAAAGCTACCGTGGTGAGCCATCCGCGCGGTCCCAAAGGCCAGGCTTTTCGTTACGCACGCAAAAAGCGGGTGCGTCGACTTAAAGGGTTCCGTGCCGCGCAAACCGAGCTAGAAATTACCGCCCTCTAATCTAAGGGGGCGCACTCGTACGCCTCGCTAGGCTTTTTGTACTTGGCGACCCGCAAGAGCCCGGCCGAGGGTTACTTCGTCGGCGTATTCTAGATCGGCGCCCACCGGTAACCCATGGGCAAGACGCGTCACTCGTGCCGCGGACTTTTTTTGAATGGCCTTGGTCAAATAAAGAGCGGTGGCCTCACCCTCGATAGTCGGGTTGGTGGCCAAAATGATCTCTTTGATCGGCTCGCGTCCGAGGCGTCCCACCAAGGCGCTGATACTGAGTTGCTCCGGTCCTACGCCATCTAAGGGTGAGAGCACGCCACCCAGGACGTGATAGCGCCCCGTAAACTGTCCTGACCGCTCCAGCGCCACCATATCGAGCGTGTCTTCTACCACACAGAGCACGCTCTGGTCTCGGCTACTATCCCGACAGGTGCTACAGGGCGACTCGCTCGCAAT
>JAXLZM010000007.1:0-20749 GCA_046350855.1 Candidatus Anderseniibacteriota bacterium
CGATCTTCATCATCTAATCAATCTATGCGTAATCGTAAGATAGGTTTTTTTGATTCAGGGGTGGGTGGTCTGACCGTGGTCGAGGCGGTGCATCGGGTTCTGCCCGCCTACGATACGATTTATTTGGGAGACACCGCGCGAGCACCCTATGGTAATCGCTCCCATGTCCAACTCGTCGAGTTTACCTGGCAGGCCTGCCAGTGGCTCTTTAAGCAGAGTTGTGAGTTGGTCATCGTGGCTTGTAACTCCGCCTCGGCCTCAGCCTTGCGAGAGATCCAACAAAAGCGCTTGCCAGACTATCCGGGTAAACGCATCTTGGGCGTGATCCGCCCGACCGTTGAGGAGCTAGCACAGCGCGGGTACAAAAAAATTCTCGTTCTCTCGACCGAGGCTACAAAAAAGAGCCAGGCCTATGTGCATGAGTTTGCCAAGCTCAACCCAACAACCCAAATCACGAGCTACGCCTGCCCCCGGTGGGCGCCGATGATCGAGGCAGGTAAGGCTGGTTCTGCCGAGCTCCGTACAGATGTTGCACATGAACTACACGCTGCACAAAAAATCACGCCACAAGTTGATGCCATCTTGCTCGCCTGCACGCACTATCCATATGTAAAAAAAGAAGTAGAGGCAGTTCTGCCAACGGTCCCTGTTTTTGAGCAGGGGGCGGTAGTCGCCCACGCACTCGGCAAGTACCTAGCACGTCATCCCGAGATCGAGCGGCACCTTGCCAGCACGAGCAAGCATAACTACTACGTTACCGGTAACGCTCAAATTGCCCAAAAAATTGCACAAGACTATTTTGGTTTTAGGCTACACTTAGTTCACGTAAGCCTCGGCTAGACTCTTCTACACGCTTGACCAATACCGATCTGTAGGCTAGGGTTTGCAGCTTTGTCCTTTACAAAAAAGTAGGTAGCGTTTTGTTCATCTATAGGGTGAACAGCGCGCTGCCTACTAGACAGCCACACTGCGTTGGCGGTGTGATCTACCAAAACCATCCGCTGGGATGGAGGAGGTTTTCGATGAAACCCGCACCCACGTACCAACCAAAGACCGCACAGGAACTGGTTCCACCACACGTCACGCTGGAGCTCGAATCCATGCAAGAGTTTTGGATGCTCGGGCACATTGGAATCTCGCAGCTGATCAGCCTGTGGCGACAGACAGAACGGCAGTTGCACTTCCTAACCAATCAGGGTGGAAAGCAACTTTTTTGCATGGCGATGGTTCAGCTGTCGGAGGTGACGCGAGCAAAAGTCATCCCATTGCAAGAGCTGGCCGACGACCTGTTTGCGAAGTTTCAGACCGAACTGCCGGCTTTCTCCTCTGAGCATGCGCTGGTTCGCCAAAAGCTCGAGTACCTGCGGAACTCGCTGCGGGAGGCAGACCGCAAGCCGCTCTTGCCCCAGTTGCGTCCAGATGATTGGCTCGACAACGGTCATAAAGAGCAACTCGTGATTCTACGCGGTAAAGAAATCCTCAGGCGTAGCATCGGGCTCTGTTTCACTAACAAAGATACGGGCCATACCACCCTACTCTTTGGTCCTGTCTCTGAGATCGATGCAGCAGTACCTCAGCAGGGTATTGCCGAGGGCGTCTTCTCGGCGCACCCGAACTCTCCGTGCGTCATGCACGAGTGGGAATTCCAGATGCTCAGCAACGACCGGTCGTTAGGACGTTTTTGGGACAAGCAGAATGGGACAAGGCTCTTTGCGTAAGGTCTAGGCGACCATTCAGCAAGCCGCACCGGTTGATCCGTGGCGGCTTTTTCTTTTGGCGTAGTTATTGCATACTAGTAGGCACTTACCCCGTAACTTCCTTGCGTGGCCTCCCCTTTACCGCGTGACATCGTAATTAAAAACGGAACCCTCGTTGACGGCACTGGCGCGGTCCGTGTTCAGCAAGATATCTACATTAAAGGCGACGTCGTTGCTGGTGTGGGTGACTACAAAAAGCAGGATGCGGAGCTGGTCATTGATGCGACCGGTAAATTTGTGGTGCCGGGTTTTATTGATATTCAGTCACACTCCGACGCCTACTACACGCTCTTTACCGTGCCCAACCAGGACTCGCTGGTGCAACAGGGCATTACCTCGATCATTATGGGCAACTGCGGCAGTTCCATCGCGCCTCTGATCGAACCCGACGCGATCAAGTCTATTCAAAAGTGGGCCGATCTCTCCGAGGTGGTGGTCAATTGGCTCACCCTGGGTGAACTCTACGGCGTCCTCGAAAAACGCGGCATCCCGCTCAACGTTGGGACCCTGATGGGTCACAGCACCTTGCGTCGTGGCTTGGTTAAGGATGAAGTCCGCGATCTGACTGCGGGTGAGATGCAGCAGTTCCGCAAGGTGGTGGATGACGCCATGGGCGAGGGTGCCTTTGGGATCTCGTTTGGCTTGGCCTACTCGCACGCCAACTTTACGACCATGCAAGAGTTGGTCGAGATCGGGCGCATGATCAACCAGACCGGCGGCTATCTGAGTTTTCACCTACGCTACGACGACGAGCGCTTTGATCAAGGTGTGGCGGAGGTGATCGAGGTTGCCAAGACCGCTAAGGTGCCGGTGCATATTTCGCACTTACGCGCTAACGGCGCGGCGGCCTGGCCTAAACTAGACGGCGCCGTAGCAGCCATCGATGCGGCCGTCAAAGAAGGCGTCACCATTACCTTTAACGTCTACCCGTACGCCGTTGCCCTCTCGGTACTCTACAATTATCTTCCCGAGTGGTTCTCCCGGGGTGGGCGTAAAAAACTGATCGAACGTATCAAAAATCCGCAGCTCCGTGCGCGGGTGGTCGAAGAAATGAAGCGCCAGCAGATTAACTACGCCGGCATGCTGGTCGCGCAGGCGCCGCGCAACAAAGGGCTGACCGGCAAGACCATGGGCGATATGGCGGTTGGGACCGGCCTGGGTGTCGAGGAGACCGTGCTCAACACGCTGCTCGCAGCGGACGGCCAGGTCATCGTCATGGATAGCACGCTCAAGGAGGAACAGGTTCGGCAACTGATTAAACATCCGCGCTCGGCGATCGGGACGGACGCGGCCGGCTATGATCTACGCTACCGAGGAGAACTGGTTCACCCGCGCAGTTTTGGGGCCTACCCACGCATGATCTCGTACTACGTCCGTGACCAAAAAGTCCTGACCCTCGAGGCCGCCATCCAAAAAATGACCAGTGTACCAGCCGCGATCTTGGGCTTGCAGCGCCGTGGGGTGCTCAAGGCCAACAATTTTGCAGATGTGGTGATCTTTGATCCGGCCACGATTCAGGATCAGGCCACGACCGATCATCCCTATCGCTTTCCGAGCGGCATTGAGCACGTCCTGATCAATGGTCGTCCAGTAGTGGGGTCCTTTAAACAGGGCAACCCAATGGCCGGGATGATCTTGCGCCGCGGACAAGCCTAAGGCAGGCTAAACGCATGATCGACGTAGCCAATAAACGGGTAACCGTCATGGGTTTGGGGCTCTCCGGTGGGGGAGTCGGAGTTGCTCAATGGTTACTCAAGCACGGGGCGATCGTGACCGTGACGGATCTTAAGCCAGAGGAACAGCTGCGCGACTCTATTGCGGCGGTTAAGTCCGTCGGCATGCCCGTCGAATTTGCCCTCGGCAAACATCGCGAACAAGATTTTACTGACACAGACTTGGTCATTAAAAATCCTGGAGTACCGGACGGTTCGCCCTATCTACAAGCAGCGCGCAAGGCCAAAGTCCTGATCGATACGGACATTGGTATTTTTGTGCAGAACTTTCCAGGCACGATCGCAGGCGTAACTGGCACAAAAGGCAAAACCACAACGACCACCTTGCTCCACAAGCTATGCCAGGCTACCGGTCGCAACGTCTTGCTCGGCGGTAACCTACGCAAATCTCCGCTCGATGATTTGGACAATGCGACTAGCGATACGCTTGCGGTTCTAGAGCTCTCGAGCTTTCAGTTAGAGATTTTTAAACAGCACAAATTTTCGCCACACATTGCGGTCTGGACCAACCTCTATCCAGATCATCTTGATCGCTACAAAACCATGCGTGAGTACGCTGCAGCAAAATCCCACATTATGGTGTACCAAAAAAAGGACGATGTTTTTATCACGTCCGCGGATCAGGCAGAACTGGTTAAGCTGAGTAAAAAAGCCAAAGGTCAAGTTGTGCTCTGTTCTGCCAAAAAAAGAATCACGGGCGGGCTCTATCTTGCGGCTGGAAAATACATCTCCGAACTCAGCGGTCAACCAGAGGTGCTCGCTGAGCTGAGTAAAGTTAAGTTGCGTGGCCAACACAACGTACTAAACATTTTGCAGGCCATGGCCGCTGCGCAGGCGCTCCAGGTGCCGGCTCAGACCATTCGCGAAGTTACTGAGGGCTTTACGGGCGTCGCCAACCGACTCCAGTCCGTGCGCACGGTCAAGGGGGTCGAGTATGTCAACGATACCGCCAGCACTATTCCATCCTCGGTCATCGCGGCACTCAACGCCTTTGACCAGCCAATCGTACTCATCGCCGGTGGCTCTGAGAAAAACCTACCACTCGAGGAGATGGCCGCCGCGGTTCTGACCAAAGTAAAAAAAGTTGTTCTCCTTGAGACCCCCGTTGGTCTTGCAGTGGCCGAGCTGATGGCCCAACAAGACCCCACAAATGCAAAAGGCCTGATCGACAAGCCCTTTGCACGCAGTATGCGCGACGCGGTTCAGCAGGCCAGTGTGCTCGCCCAAAAAGGCGACGTCGTGCTGCTCTCCCCGGGTGCCGCGAGCTTTGGGATGTTCCGCAATGAGTTTGACCGCGGAGATCAGTTTGTGGCGGCTGTAAAAGCGCTCTAGAATAGCCGCATGCGCGCCGGCGTTATTTCCCAGCAAACTCGGACCAGCGGACTCCGAGCTCACAAACCCAACTTTACCTTGATCGTCACGATCCTCGTTTTGGTCATGATCGGTTTGGTCGCGATTGCCTCGGCCAGCTCTGTCATTAGTCATGACCAGTTTGGCGACAACTTGGCCATGCTCAAAAACCAACTGATCAACGGAGTCGCGGTCGGCCTGGTCTTTTTTATCATTATGGCGCTGGTGCCCTACAAATTTTGGCGCCGGGTCAACCTGATCCTCCTTATCGCTACGTTACTTCTCCTGATCGCGGTCTTTATCCCGGGGGTTGGCATCAACTTTGGTGGAGCTAACCGTTGGATTAACTTGGGAGTAACTTCGTTTCAGCCCTCGGAGCTTGCCAAACTTACCATGGTGATCTTTTTTGCAGCCTGGTTAGACAAGCGTGGTAAGGGGATCAAAGAGTTTGCCACCGGCGTAGTGCCCTTTTTGGCGATCTTGGGCTTGGTGATCGGCTTGATTTTGGCGCAACCCGATTTGGGAACGCTCACCGTCATTGCTGTCACCGCCATCGCCATGTTTTATGTAGCAGGTGCACGGCTTTGGCACTTGTTTGTAATGTTCCTAGCGGCGATTGGCTTTTTGGGGGTAGCCATTAAACTCGAGCCCTACCGCCTGGCACGCTTTACCGTTTTTTTGAACCCCGCGCACGATCCGCAAGGCTTAGGCTACCAAATCACCCAGTCGCTCTTGGCGGTGGGATCGGGCGGATTGTTTGGATTGGGCCTTGGCCAGAGTCGGCAAAAGTACAATTACTTACCCGAGCCCGCAGGGGACTCGATTTTTGCGGTCATGTCGGAGGAGCTCGGCTTTTTGCGCATTCTGATCGTGGTCGCGCTCTTTTTATTGCTTGGGTTTCAAGGCTATCAGGTGGCGCGTAGGTCTCCCGACAACTTTGCCAAGTTACTCGCGGTTGGTATCACGACCTGGTTTGTAGCCCAGGCCTTTATCAACATGGGAGCGTTGATCGGCGTTTTACCCCTTACCGGTATCCCACTACCGTTTATCAGTTTTGGCGGAACCGCTCTAGCCGTCTCACTGGCCGCCGCTGGAATCCTGGTCAACGTCTCGCGCTATACCATTCCTAAACGCAGCCGCAGCCTGACGCGCACCGGCTTTAGGCGCGAACCGATTTCTATGCAAGATCGCGCGGCCGCAGGTAGTACCGATCAAGCCGGTTCTGCCGCAGAAGGAGCCCAGGCCTGATGGTCCGCGTGGTTTTAACTGGAGGCGGAACGGGCGGTCATGCCTATCCGGTCGTGGCAGTAGCTCAAGAGATTCGGGCCCTTGACCCGCAAGCGGTTTTTTTGTGGATCGGTTCTAAAAAAGGTAAAGAGCGTGCAGTAGCCGAGGCGGCCGACATCGCCTTTACGACCGTACCAGTCGGTAAGTTCCGACGCTATTTTTCGCTCTGGACCTTGCTTGATATTTTTAAAGTACCGCTCGGGCTGATCAAGGCTTGGTTTTTGCTGGCCGAGTTTAAGCCGGATGTCGTCTTTAGTAAGGGAGGCTTTGTTAGCTACCCAACCGTGTTGGCAGCCTGGCTGCACGACATCCCAATTTTAGCCCACGAATCCGACAGCATTCCGGGGCTTGCCAATCGCCGTCTGGCGAGCAAGGTCACCTTGATTGCGACGAGCTTTCCGATCGTGCCGCACGAGCTGCCCCAAGAAAAAACCGTCTTTACGGGACAACCCATTCGACCCGAGCTCTTGCAGGGTTCGGCTGAGCGGGCCCGTGAGCACTTTAAGTTGAGTACGGACAAACCGTGTCTCATGATTATCGGGGGCTCACAGGGCGCGCGTGCAATCAACCAAGCGATTGGCGCGGTTCTGCCGGACCTCTTGCCGCATTTCCAGATTATCCATCAAGTCGGCGATAAAAATGTCGAGGAGATGCAACCGGTGGCGGAGCGTTTTGCCGAGCAAGGCTACCGGGTAGTTGGTTTTTTACAGGACGAACTCGCGGACGTCTACGCCCTGGCTGATTTGATCGTCTCGAGGGCGGGTGGACAGATCCATGAATATGCGGCGGTGGGTAAGCCCGTCATCTTGATTCCCTTGCCCGGATCTGGTAGCAACCACCAGGTCATGAACGCCTTTACCCTACAGCGCCAAGGAGCAGCCAGCATGCTTGAGGAAGCCAATATGACGCCGGAGCTGTTGCGGGCCGAGATTCTAAAGGTCTTTAGAGACGAGGCTTTGCGGGCCCGTATGCAGACCGCCATTGCAAAATTTGCGACACCACTTGCGGCTAAAAAATTGGCCTACTGGGTGATGCGCTTAGCCGCACTGTAATGCAGGTGACCCTCTCATGAAGTTGCAGGGCACGCGGGTTCACTTTGTGGGAATCGGCGGGATGGGGATCTCGGGTCTCGCCAGGTTATGTATGGGAGAGGGGGCCGTCATCTCTGGCACTGACCGCAACCGGACTCGTGCCACCGAGGCTTTTGTTACACAAGGTGTGCCGATTACGATTGCTGAGTACGCCGCTCACAACCTGCCACGGGATGCCGAACTCGTGGTCTACACCAAAGACGAGGAGCAAAACCCCGAAGTGCGCGAGGCTAAGCGTCGACGGATCCCGGTTAAGTCCTATCCCGAGGCTCTGCCCATCGCACTCGGCGAGCGGGCTATTATTGGTGTCTCCGGTACCCACGGTAAAACTACTACAACCGGGATGATTGCCTCGATTCTACTACAGGCAAAGCAGGATCCTAGCGTTGTCGTCGGATCTTTTTACGGTTTTTTAGGTTCTGCCGGAAGCAACTCGCGCTTGGGGAAGGGTCGTTTTGCCGTAGTCGAAGCCGACGAGTACAAGCGTGCCTTTCTCAATTACCGGCCAACTATCGCGGTTGTGACTAATGTCGAGGCCGATCACCTCAACTACTACAAAGATCTTGAGGATATTCATGCGGCGTTTACAGAATTTGTTGGGATGGTGCCCGACTCCGGAGTGCTGGTAGCCTGTGCCGATGATTCGGGTGCAAAGCGGGTGGCCGCAACACACAACGGCCATACGATACTCTATGGTCTTACTAAAGATGCAGATGTACGCGGTACGGTCACAACGCTCAAGGGTCCGGTTACCGCGTTCTCAGCGACGTATCAGGGTAAATCGTTGGGCTCGTTTTCGCTGCGAGTTCCGGGTGAACATAACGTCCGCAACGCTCTCGCTGCAATTGCCGTTGCGGCCTACATCGGAGTGCCGGTCGCCGCGATTCGCAAGGGCCTGGCGGAGTTCCCAGGTGCTTGGCGCCGCTTTGAATACAAGGGTGAGGTCAAGGGTGTCACGGTAATCGACGATTATGCTCACCATCCGACCGAGCTTGAGGCCACACTCCGCGCGGCCCGCGACCGCTTTGGTAAGCGCCGTTTGATCGCCGTTTTTCAGCCACACTTTTATGGACGCCTGCGCGATTTTTTTACTGATTTTGTACAGGCGCTCCAATTGGCCGATCGCGTGGTGGTTCCACCGGTCTATTTTGTAGCAGGACGAGAGGCGGACGATCCAAAATTACGTGATCTGTACAACAGCGAGCGACTGGCCGAGGCAGTTACAAAAAAAGGTACCACGGCGGTTGCGACACCCACCCTGGACGAAGCCGTTGTAGCGGCGGTGACCGGTGTGCGCAAGGGAGATGTGATCCTGACGATTGGTGCTGGTACAGTCACAGAGCTTGGACCTAAAATTCTCAAGGCGCTCAATGTCAAAAGTTAAACTCAGAATTCAAGAGAACGTTCCACTTGCGCCGCTCACCACGCTCAAGGTGGGTGGCCCGGCGCGCTATTTTGTCGAAGTCACGGACGAGATTGAGCTCAGCGAAGCGCTCACCTGGGCGCGCGACAAAAAAATCGAGGTCTTTGCCTTTGGCGGTGGCAGTAACGTAGTCGTTAACGATGCTGGTTTTAACGGACTGGTCATTAAACTCAACCTAAAGGGTATCCAGGGAGAAGAGCGTGGTAACCGTGCGATCCTTACCGTCGCAGCAGGGGAGAGCTGGGACGACGTCGTAGCCCACGCGGTTGAGCACGGCTGGGGTGGGATCGAAAACCTCTCAGGAATCCCGGGTAGTGCTGGCGGTGCCATCGTGCAAAACGTCGGCGCCTACGGCCAAACCGTGGCGGACACGGTACATGAGGTGCACGCGGTCGAGGTAGCGACAGGGCAGAGTACAGTGTTCAACCGGGCGGCTTGTAAGTTTGCCTACAGAGACAGCTATTTTAAGCATGAGGCACATGGTCGCTACATTTTGACCAAGATCGTGCTGCAGCTGACCAAAAACCCAGCGATCAATCTCAGTTTTAAGGGCTATCGAGGTTCGCTTGCAGATAAACTCAAAGGTACACCCGCCACGCTTACCAGTGTGCGTCAGGCCGTGCTCGATACACGTGGTTCGATGGGCTATCTCCTCAAGGACGGCTATGAGCGCTTCCAAAGCGTGGGTTCTTTTTTTACCAACCCAGTTGTGCCGCGCTCTCTGTTTACGCAGGTCGAACAAACCGCTAAAAAACTTAACCCTAAAAAAACAGCCGAACCTAAACCCTGGCACTGGGACCAACCGGACGGAAAGGTAAAATTAGCCGCCGCTTTTTTAATCGAATTTACAGACTTTAAAAAAGGATTTAAGCGCGGCAACGTGGGGATCTCGCCTAAGCATAACCTCTCTCTGATCACGTATCCTGGCGCAACGGCCGCTGAGCTGGTGCGGCTCGCTCGTGAGATTCAGGAAGCCGTCCTCAGGATTTTTACCGTAAAACTATCGGCCGAGGCCCAACTGGTGGGGTTCGAACCGTATCCGCTTCTCAAATAAGTCACGCGCCTACTACCAGCCGGTGGTAAACTACCCACATGAACATCAACATCACCTGGAAAAAACTCGACAAAAGCGACACGCTGGATGATTACTTTCGCCACAAAGTTGAGCATCTCGAGCACTACGATGACCCCATCATCTCGGCCGAACTCACTTTGACCCACGACCATCACCACAAAAAAGGTCGCATTTATCGTGCTGAGGCGCGTTTGGTTCTGCCAAAAAAATCCGTCTTTGCTAAAGAGGAGGCTGAACATCCCAACGAAGCGATCGACCTTGTGATCGAGCGACTCCGTGCTCAGATTGCTGATCATCACGATCGCAAAAAGCAGGATCGGCACAGACGCTAAGGACTTGAAAAATGCCGCCTTTGTGGCATGCTGAGCCACTAGTATGAGCCTGCTCACACGCGTATTTGGTGATCCCAACAAGAGGGTCGTTACACAGCTCGAGCCGATCGTGCGGGATGTTCGTGTGCGGGCTAAAGCGCTCGAGTCGTTGTCGGACGACCAACTCAAAGCCAAGACCGAGGAGTTTAAGCGCCGCGTCCAAAAACAAGGCGAGTCGCTCGACAAAATCTTGCCCGAGGCCTTTGCGGTCGTTGTTGATGGGATGCGTCGCTTGGTCGGTAAGTCGTGGGAAGTCCGTGGCATCGATACTAAATGGGACATGGTTCCCTTTGATGTGCAGCTGATCGGTGGCATCGTCTTGCACCAAGGTAAGATCGCCGAGATGCGCACGGGAGAAGGTAAAACGCTCGTGGCGGTTCTGCCGGCCTATCTCAATGCGTTGGCGGGTAAGGGTGTGCACGTGGTGACGGTCAACGAGTACTTGTCCCAACGTGATGCCGAGTGGATGGGCGGGGTCTACAATTTTTTGGGACTCTCCGTCGGTGTAACGCTGCACGGACAAACCCCTGAGGAAAAGCGTGCTGCCTACGCAGCCGACATTACCTACGGCACTAATAATGAGTTTGGGTTTGATTATTTGCGCGACAACATGGTGCACGATCTCGAGCGCGCCGCGCAACGTGGCAACCACTACGCCATCGTGGACGAGGTCGATTCGATTTTGATCGATGAGGCTCGCACGCCGTTGATTATTAGTGCGCCGGCTGAGGAGTCGACCGATCAGTACCGCCAGATGGCGCGTCTGGCAGAACAACTGGAAGAAAACCGTGACTACAACGTGGACGAAAAACTCAAGGCGGTCAGTATGAGCGAGGCGGGCATCGCACGCGCTGAGCAACTGCTTGGTATCAAAAACTTGTACGAGGAGGGCGGCATCCGCTTGGTCACCCATGTCGAGTCGGCGGTGCGCGCTAAAGCGCTCTTTAAGCGCGATCGGGATTATGTCATTAAAGATAATCAGGTCATCATCGTGGATGAGTTCACCGGACGCTTGATGCCGGGCCGGCGCTACGCCGAGGGCTTGCACCAGGCCATCGAGGCCAAAGAGGGGGTCGAAGTCCAGCGTGAATCACGCACCCTTGCGACGATCACGTTCCAAAATTATTTTAGGCTCTATAAAAAACTGGCCGGTATGACCGGTACGGCGGCGACCGAGGCGGAGGAATTTGGCAAGATTTATAAACTGGACGTGGTGTTGATCCCGACGCATCGGCCGATGGTCCGCAAAGACTCGACCGATCAGATTTACAAAAACGAGCAGGGCAAATTTACCGCCGCGGTGCGTGAGATCGAGGCGCGCCACAAAAAAGGGCAGCCGGTGTTGGTTGGTACGGTCTCGGTCGCTAAGTCCGAGCGTCTGGCCGAACAGCTCCGCCAAGCCGGCGTCCCACATGAGGTACTCAATGCCAAAAACCACGAGCGCGAGGCGCAGATCGTGGCTAAAGCGGGACAAAAAGGTTCGGTCGTGATCTCTACCAACATGGCCGGTCGTGGAACCGACATCAAGCTTGGCGAAGGCGTCCGTGAGCTGGGCGGCTTGCACGTGATCGGCACCGAGCGTCATGAGGCCCGCCGGGTCGACAACCAGTTGCGTGGTCGCGCCGGCCGCCAGGGTGATCCGGGTTCATCCCAGTTTTACGTCTCGATGGAGGACGACTTGATGCGCATCTTTGGCTCGGACCGCATGAAGTCCATCATGGAGCGCTTGGGTGTGGCCGAGGACCAGGCCATCGAGAACAAATTGATTAGCCGCTCGATTGAGTCCGCTCAAAAAAAGGTTGAGGGCCACAACTTTGATATTCGTAAACACTTGGTCGAGTTTGACGACGTGCTCAATAAGCAGCGCGAGGTGATCTATGGTAAGCGCAACGAGATTTTGCAGATTTGGGAGGTTGAGAAGCGGCGCATTAAGGGCGAGACCGTTAGCGGCGAGACGCTCAAGGAGCGCATTCTCAAGTTGATCAGCTCAGAGCTTGAGCAAATCATCGAGATCCACACGCGTGGCGAAAAAGAATCCCGCTGGGATATCAAGGAAATTTGTGAAACGGTACGCACCCTCTTGCCTGCGCCAAAAGATCTCTCGGAGCAACTCGAAAAAGCGCGCTCGCGGGCCGGGACGCCCCGTCAAGACGAGGCCGCTCGTACCGCTCTCATGGACTATCTCAAAAAACTGGTTGAACAGACCTATATCGCTCGAGAAAAACAACTCGGTAACGAACTAATGCGTCGTGTTGAGCTCGGGGTCTATCTCGCGACCATCGATACGCTCTGGGTCGATCACCTCGACACGATGGAGGCGCTGCGGGAGTCGGTGCGTTTGCGTGGCTACGGTCAGCGTGACCCGCTGGTGGAGTACAAAAAAGAGGGGTTCACTATGTTTGAAAAACTCCTCGACAGCATCCAAAACGGCATCGTCTATCGCATCTTTAAAGCTGGCATTAGGCTCCAGCAAACCGCTCCAACTGCCAATGCGGAGAAATTGCAGAGTCAATCAAACGGTAAAACCGCGCGTAAGCAGCTGACCGGTAAATCCAAGGATGAACCTGGCCGCAACGATCCCTGCCCGTGCGGTTCTGGCAAAAAATACAAAAAGTGTCATGGAAAAGACGCCGCCTAAAAAAACCTCGCAGCGCATCGTCTTTTTATTAGTAGATGGCGTCTCCAGCTCAACGTTCGAGACCTTGATCGATGCTGGCCACTTGCCGACCATGGCGCGTCTCAAAAAAGAGGGGACGTACCACGGCAACGTCGTCTCGTCTTTTCCAACCGTGTCGGGTCCGGCACACGTGCCACTCTTGTATGGCATCTCGCCAACCAGTATCGACCTGATTGGCCACAATCAGTTCATCCGCAAAACCGGTAAACTCGAAAATTATTTGCTGCACTACAAACAGCTCGACGCGCGTTTAGCCGGACGTAAGTCGCTCTACTCGGCATTTAGCAATAGTGTCTCGGTGGCAGAACCGGCGCGTGCGGGGGCCACGGCCTACCGTAAAAATCTTTTTTTACTGGCAGATTGGGCCAAAATCTTTGGGCCCTCCAATAACTACGTCCTGCACACCGTCAATCGTGAGTACCGCCGCGGACGCGACTTGATCGTGGCCTGGCTGCACGAGACTGATGGGTTTGCCCATCGCTCCAAGCGCAAAGAATACATCACCAAAAGTCTAGAGCGACTTGATCGCTGGCTCGCGACCTTTTTGCAAAGCGCGGACCAGTCTACGACCGTCGTTTTGACCTCCGATCACGGTATGCAGTGGACCGACGGTAAACCCTTTGCCATGCGACCTGCGCTCAAAGATGCCGGACTCAAGCGTGGCGAGTATCGTTTTTACTTGGACGGCGGGGCTTTTTGTCAGCTCTACCTCAAGCGCGACGGCTCGTTTGCTAGGCGCCAAGCTGAGACCAGCCTCGATGGACTTCCAGAAAAACTCGCTCGCCACCCAGAGCTCGATCTGATTTTGTACCGTCGCCAAAGTGCGGGAGTGGCTACTGGGTCGGGCCTGACCGCCGTGATCCAATCCGCGCGTGGCCGTGCCACCGTCACAAAAACTGCGCGTGAGTACCGCTATACGGTAGAACGTGGCCAAGACCCACTTGGCTATGGCCAGACTTTTACGACCGGCCTGAGTGCGCGCGAGTGTGTCAGTGCTACGGCTAGCTCACGCTATCCCGATGGGCATTTTCAAATTTACGAGCTCTTGGCTGCACCCTCGAGCGGGGATGTCATCATTACGGCCGCGGATGGCAAAAGTCTCAACACGCTTACTAAATACGGTGTGCACGGCGGCTTGCAGCGCAGTCAGTCCGTGACGTTCATCCTGTCCAATGCCAAGCTTGCTGCGACCCAACCGTGTCTACGCACCAGTGATTTGCCGCGCCTACTTGGAGTGCTAGACTCAAGCGACTATGTCACGCGTTAGGCTTTGGCTGGCGGTCTTAGGTATTTTGTTACTCGCAGGCGCTGCGGGATTTTTGGCGACACCCCACGGCCCTAGTCGACTGCCCAACCAAGTCGGCTGGCTTAAAAATCTCTCGCTGCGTCTCGGGCTTGATTTGCAGGGTGGCAGCCAACTGGTCTACGAGGCAGATCTGAGTCAGGTTAAAGATTCCGATAAAGCGGAGTCGGTCCAAGGGGCGCGGGATGTGATCGAGCGGCGTGTCAATGCTTTTGGTGTTTCGGAGCCGGTCGTGCAGCTGCAAGGGGATAAGCGCATTATCGTAGAGCTACCGGGGGTCACCGACGTCAACAAGGCGGTTGAAGACATCGGTAAAACACCTTTTTTGGAGTTTAGGGAGCAAAATCCGGATCCAACCGCTGCGGCCGCCGCCTCACAAGCCAACCCCGACGACCCCAATGCAGCCTTGCTCGCTCAGTTTTCTGCGACCGGTTTAACCGGAGCACAGTTCGAACGCGCCGACGTCCAGTTTGGCCAGACGGGAACCCCCTCGATTTTATTGACCTTTAACGACGAGGGTAAAAAGCTCTTTGCCGAGATTACTAAACGTAATATTGGTAAGCCGGTCGCGATTTTTTTGGATGGACAGCTGCTCTCAGCCCCGACCGTGCAAGCTGAGATTACCTCTGGACAAGCCACGATCACCGGCCAATTTACCGTCGACGAGGCCAAAGAACTCCGTAAAAATCTCAACGCGGGTGCTTTGCCCGTGCCGGTCTCGCTGGTCAGCCAGTCCTCGGTGGGTGCCTCGCTCGGCCAATCCTCGGTGGCCCAGAGCTTGCTGGCCGGTATCCTCGGGGTGGTTGGGGTAGCAGTATTTATGCTACTGGTCTACCGCCTGCCCGGGCTAGTGGCGGTTTTTGCTCTCGTACTCTATAGCGCCATTATCGTGGTGGTCTTTAAATTATTTAGCGTGACAATCACGTTAGCGGGCTTGGCTGGTTACTTTTTGTCGATCGGTATCGCGGTAGATGCCAATGTTCTGATTTTTGAACGTATGCGCGAGGGCTTGCGCGAAGGACTCGATCCCGTCTCGGCGGTGGAGGATGGGTTCAAAAAAGCCTGGCTCTCGATCCGTGACTCCAACTTGAGCTCACTCATCTCGGTCGTAATCATGTACTCCTTTACCACCAGCCTGGTGCGCGGCTTTGCTTTGACTCTCGGCATCGGTGTGTTGGTCTCGTTGTTCTCCGCCATTACGGTCTCACGTACCCTGCTGCGTTTTTTGGTCCGCTTTAGACTCACGCGTGTACCTTGGTTGCTTGGAGTTCGTAAAAAGGAGCTGGTCCATGGCTAAGGTCGTAAAAACGCTGCCGATCGTTCGGTTGCGCAAAATCTGGTATACCCTCTCGGCCCTCTTGATCGGCGGCTCGATTGCGCTCGTCGCCATCCGTGGTATCCCACTCGGCATCGACTTTGCGGGTGGTACCTTGCAGAGCATCACGTTTGCCCAAACCGCCCCGACTACGGATGAACTTGGCGAGACGCTCAAGCCGTTAGTTGGTGAGGCGGTCGTGCAGCCAAGTGGTGACAAAAAAGTCTTGCTGCGCTATCGCACTATCGACCAGCCTACGCGTCAAAAAGTCCTCGATACACTCTCGCAAAAGTTTTCTAAGGTCAGCGAGGATAGCTTTGAATCGATCGGTCCGGTTATCGGTCAAGAGTTGCGCCGCAAAGCCTTGTGGGCCATCGCGTTAGTAATCGCTGGCATCGTTTTGTATCTCACCTACGCCTTTAGAAAAGTTTCGCATCCAGTACAGTCCTGGAAGTACGGAGTGTTGGCGGTCGTCACATTGGTGCATGACGTGACGGTGGTGCTGGGCGCCTACGCCTTACTCGGAATTTTTAGAGATGCCGAACTCAACTCGCTCTTTTTAGTCGCTATGCTTACGACTTTGGGGTACTCCGTGCACGACACCATCGTGGTCTTTGACCGAACCCGTACCAACCTCTTACTTTTTGGCCCCGAACAATTTGAAAAAGCCGTGGATCTCGCCACCAATCAGACCTTGGGTCGCTCGATCAACACCAGTCTCACGGCGGTCTTACCGCTGGCCGCCTTGCTGCTCTTTGGAGGTGCCACTCTCTTTGATTTTGTCGCGGCGCTGCTGGTTGGGGTGATCATCGGGACCTACTCCAGCATTTTTGTCTCCAGCCCCTTACTCATTACCTGGCATCGT
The DNA here is from genome assembly GCA_046350855.1 of Candidatus Anderseniibacteriota bacterium. GTDB lineage: Bacteria > Patescibacteriota > JAUYIX01 > JAUYIX01 > JAUYIX01 > JAUYIX01. Next base: position 16,248 of record JAXLZM010000007.1, read on the forward strand.
TGGTCGCAGCGCCGCGCCCGGCGGTAGGTTCAGCCAGGTCGAGTGGCCCGTCACTTTAGCCGATCCGCACTCGAACAGTAACTTGACAGCCTGTAAAGTCCGTGCTATAGCTTGAGCCATGACAGGGCCAGGGCATATTCTTGATGAAGTACTGCATACGCAGAAGGAATCTGATCTGCAGGCCTTTGAGCCTGCCCGCCAGGTCCAAGAACTCCTCGAAAAACTCGATAGCCGAGCTAAAAACATCGTCCAAAAGCGCTTTGGGCTGGATGGCACTAAACCTAAAACCCTTGAGAGCTTAGGCAAGAGCTACGGCATCACCCGTGAGCGTGTGCGCCAGATCGAGAACCTGAGCGTCAAACAACTTAAAAAGAACGGGGGAGAGAGCGTGGCCCGCGCTAATAAAATTATTCATACGACCTTGACCGAGGCCGGTGGAGTGATGGAACAAGAGGCCCTCCTCGACGCAATTTTGGCCGATGAAAACATCTCGGCTACCAATCGCGCCGCTATGCTGTTTTTGCTCAACCTCTCCGACGAAGTCACCCTCTTTGCCGAGACCACCAAACTCAAAAACCTTTGGGCTTCCAGTCGCGCCGCCTACGACAAGCTCGTGGTACTCATGGGCAAGCTAGAGTCACGTTTGAGTACCCATGGCAAACCGCTCTCGCTGCAAGAACTGCACAAAACCCTTAGTACCACTAGTGAGGCAGGCACATCTGCGGCCACTACTCCAGCAAGTCCCGTTAGTGAGGCCGAGATCCGCGCGGCCATCGGCGCCTCTAAGACCGTGGCAAAAAATCCTTTTGGCGAGTTTGGTCTGGTGACCTGGAACGAGATCATGCCTAAAGGGGTGCGGGATAAGGCCTACCTCGTCGTTCGTCGCGAGGGCAAACCGCTCCACTTTAAAAAAATCACGGAAAAAATTAACGCCACCAAGTTTGATAAGCGCACAGCCTACCCGCAAACCGTCCACAACGAGCTGATCAAAGACAAACGCTTTGTGTTAGTCGGCCGCGGCATTTATGCCCTCAAAGAGTGGGGCTACCAACCTGGCACGGTAGCGGAGGTCTTGACCCAAATTCTGACCGCCCACGGCGGCCCCATGGAACGCCAAGAATTGCTTAAAGAAGTCATGAAACGTCGCCTCGTCAAGCGCAACACGGTTTTGATCGGCCTGCAAGACAAAACCCGCTTTGTGCGACTGGACGGACAGCGCTACGATTTAGTCTCACGCTAAACTTTCCTTTGCATGACGCTTCTCCAACAAACACTGCAAGCCCTGGCAGGGACACCGTCGCAGGTCGCTACGATTTTGAGCGAGGGCTTTAGCCAAGTTTGGTTTATCGGGCTGCCGATCGTTCTCTTTTATATCCTGTACTGGTACTGGAAGGAATATCAGATCGGCAATTTTGTCGAGGATATTACCTGGGTGAACCTCGCCATCAAGGTACCACCCGAAAACGAACAGAGCCCCAAAGTCATGGAGGAATTTTTTACCGCGATCCACTCCATCCACACCAACCCGCACTTTAACGACCGCTTTTGGAAAGGCAAGATCCAGGAGTGGTTCTCCCTGGAAATTTTTGGAAGGGACGGAGTCACGAGCTTTGTCGTGCGGGCCCCAGCGTACTTTAAGGATTTAGTCGAGGCCCACCTCTATGCACAGTTTCCGGACGTCGAGATCGTCGAGGTACCGGACTATACTCAAGACATCCCGGATGACTTTAAAAAAGCCGGTTGGGATATGTTTGGCGCCGACATGGTTTTGACCAACAAAGATTTTTACCCGATCAAAACCTACCCATTTTTTGAACATCAACTGACCAAGCGCATCATCGATCCGATTTCTACGATGGCGGAGGTCTTTAATAAACTTAAAAAGGGTGAACAAATCTGGCTGCAAATTACGATCCGTCCGGTCATGACCAGCTGGTCCGAAAAAGCTCGCGAATTTGCTGGACAGTTGATGGGCCAGAATGCCCACGTCAGCAACGTGGCCCTCTTAGACGCCCTGGGTCGGGTAGGTGATGCGGTGGGAACAGCAGCCGGTATTGCTGCGGTCGAAGGTGGCGAGACAGGCGAGGAGACGCCCGCCGCCCTCCTCATGCCTCCCGGTCAGCGCAAAGTGGTCGAGGCTATCGAGCGTAAAGCCTCCAAGCAAGCCTTTGAGTTTAAGTGTCGCATGTGGTACCTGGGCAACAAAGCCCAGGGTGCGTTTGATAAGCGCCGCTTTAACGCCATGATGGGTGCTTTTAAGCAGTTCAACAGTTACGACATGAACGGCTTTAAGCCCAACAAGCGCACCTTTACTAAAATCGATTTCTTTTTCCAAAAGTTCCGGATTTTTCAACGTCAGCGTAAATTGCTGCGCGGTTTTAAAACGCGCAGTTGGGCAATTGGCACCGAGCCTAAGATCATGACAAGCGAGGAACTGGCCTCAATGTTCCACATTCCCGATATCACCGTTAAGGCGCCACGCGTACCTCGCACGACCGCTAAAAAAGGTGGTGCGCCGCCCAACTTGCCGTTGGTTGATTTGGGGGACGAACAGTTTGAGCCTAACGGTTCTGCCAGTTAATGCATCCTCATGCCCAGTAAAAAATCTCCGCCACCACTACCAAACGATGTCGCCATGTTTGCCAAAACCACCTTTAGGGGTGAAGAAAAAGCCTTTGGCATCAAGCGCGATGACCGGCGCAAACACGTCTATGTAATCGGAAAAACCGGCATGGGTAAGACGACCATGCTGCAAAACATGATCATTGGCGACATTTACGCGGGCAACGGCGTGGCCATCGTCGATCCCCACGGTGATGTCTCCGAGGATATTCTTGACTTTATTCCGGACAACCGCGTTAACGATGTCATCTACTTTAACCCGGCTGACCTGGAGTACCCCATCGCCTTTAATGTGTTTGAACGCGTGGCAACCGAGCACAAAGATTTGGTGGCCTCGGGCTTGGTAGGAGTCTTTAAAAAGTTGTACGCGGAGTCCTGGGGACCGCGACTTGAGTACATTTTGCGCAACACCTTGCTGGCGCTACTCGACTACCCGCAAGCAACGCTGCTCGGGGTGCTGCGTATCTTAGTCGACAAAAAATATCGTAACGACGTACTTGAGAAAATCACCGACCCCGTGGTTAAGAGCTTTTGGTTGGATGAGTTTGCTAACTACAACGAAAAGTTCCGCACTGAGGCCATTGCGCCAATCCAAAACAAGGTTGGACAGTTTTTATCCTCGACCGTGATCCGTAACATCGTGGGACAGGTCAAGTCGACCTTTGATCTACGCGACGTGATGGACAACCAAAAAATCCTGATCTTGAGCATGTCCAAAGGTAAGATCGGTGAGGACAACGCTGCTCTGCTGGGATCGATGATGATCACCAAGATTCAGTTGGCGGCCATGTCGCGTGCAACTATTCCGGAGGCCGAACGTAAAGACTTTTATCTCTACGTCGACGAGTTCCAAAACTTTGCGACCGAGTCCTTTGCTAACATTTTATCCGAGGCACGCAAATATCGTCTCAACCTCACCGTCGCGCACCAGTACATCGAGCAGATGAGTGATGAGGTACGCGCAGCCGTCTTTGGTAACGTGGGCACACTCGTTGTGTTTAGAATCGGGGCCGAGGATGCCGAGTTTTTGGAGCAAGAATTTGATCCGGCCTTTTTGCAAGCAGATTTGGTTAACCTGCCGGCTCACAACATTTATCTCAAGCTCATGATTGATGGGCTGACCAGTGCGGGGTTCTCAGCTGTAACCTTGCCGCGTCTGGAAGCCTACCGTACTAATAACCGCGCCAAAATTATCAAAGTCTCGCGCGAACGCTACGGTCGTCCGCGCAAAGAAGTGGAAGATAAGATTCGGCGTTGGGCGGGGACGGCTTTTCAGGAGATGGCCTTTGGCGAGAGTGGTCGCTTTAATGCTCAAGATCGCATGGAGCAAAAGATGCTACGTCGCGAGTACGAAAAAACCGGCACAATACCCTCCGCGGATGACCGGGAATTATTTAACGCCGTCTGTGAGACCTGCAATAAGGCCATTAAAATTCCATTTAAGCCGGATAAGACCCGTGCGATCTACTGTCGAGAGTGCTTACCGGCCGCCCAACGCCAACGCGATCTGCAGGCTAACCGTCCGCCCCGACCGGCTGGCCCAGTACGAGATCGTCGCCCCGGAGCGTCCTCAGCACGTCCACCCCGACGTGACGATCGGGGTCGACGCCGCTCGGATCGGCGTCCGCCACGCCCACCGGCACCCGCACTACCCAAGGTAGATATGCGCCAGGCTCTGACCAAGGCGCTGGAGCAAAAAAAGCAGACTCCGCCTAAAACCTCGGGTCGACAAAACTTGCGGGAAGGGGATACCGTTAGTCTCTAGCTATGGCCACTCTCTATTTTAGTATCGCCAACCTCATCTTGCTCGGGGTCAACATCATCGGTGTGATGCAGCACAACCCTACTTTTGGGGCTGTCTCGGCGATCTTGCTAGCGGT
>JAXLZM010000008.1:0-16637 GCA_046350855.1 Candidatus Anderseniibacteriota bacterium
CTCCGGTCCTACGCCATCTAAGGGTGAGAGCACGCCACCCAGGACGTGGTAGCGCCCCGTAAACTGTCCTGACCGCTCCAGCGCCACCATATCGAGCGTGTCTTCTACCACGCAGAGCACGCTCTGGTCTCGGCTACTATCCCGGCAGGTGCTACAGGGTGACTCGCTCGCAATGGCATAACAGGTCGCGCAGCGGACCGTGCGCTTTTTGAGCGTGGCCAGGCGCTCGGCAAAACTGTCGAGTTCGGCTTGCTCCGCCCGCAGTAAATGGAACGCCAAGCGCGAGGCACTCTTAGGTCCAATCCCCGGCAAACGGGCAAAGGACTCGATCAAGTCGATGATCGGTTGGGGCAAAACACTCATGGGGTCTTACATCCCCAGGTCAGGCATCTTAAGTTCACCCGAGCGGAGTTTCTCTCCCATAATCTTTTGGACCTGCTTTTGTGCCTCCATAAAAGCCTCCCGCACCCCGTTTTGGACCCGCTCTTGCTCGCTTGCAACGAGTAGGCTCGGATCGATCTCGACCTTGGTGATCTTTTGATTGCCATCCATCCCAATTTTTACTTTGCCACCCTCGGCCTCGCCCACCACCAAAACATCACCCAAAGCCGACTGCATCGACTTAGCGGCCTTGCGCATCTCCCAGACTTGCTTGAGCTTATTGATTTTGACCATGATCGTTAGGGCTGTGATGCTCGGCCAGATGACCCAAAATCGCCTCTAATTTTTGGCTGAACAGATCCTCTGGCAAAGCTCCCACAAAAGTATCGATTTTTTGGCCTTTGTTAAAGACGATAAAGGTCGGAATACTCATAACCCCGTAACGCTGGGCGATGTCGGCGTTCTCGTCCACGTTGAGCTTTACAATCTTGAGCTTGCCGGCGTAGGTCGTGCTGAGTTTGTCGACGATCGGTTCAACCGTTTTACAGGGACCACACCAGACCGCCCAAAAATCAACCAAAACCGGCAGGTTAGACTGGAGGACTTCTTGCTCAAAGGATTGCGAGGTGACGGCGAGAGCCATGTGGGTATGCTACGTGGGTTACGGGTTACTGTCCAGACTGGGCTGAACTACTGTACATAGGTTTAGAGCGGTGGCGGGCTAGCGGGCTTGGCTAAGTTTTGAAAGCGCACCTGCTCGGCGTTAAAGAAGAGTTCTACCATGCCGGTTGGGCCGTTACGGTGTTTACGAATGTGGATCTCGGCGACATTTTTGCGTTTGGTGTCGGGTTTGTACATCTGCTCGCGGTAAATAAACATCACGACGTCGGCGTCTTGCTCGATTGAACCCGACTCGCGTAGGTCCGAGAGCTGCGGAATTTTAGTGTCGCGCTGCTCGACCGCGCGAGAGAGCTGCGAGAGGGCCAAGACCGGGACGTTGAGCTCACGGGCGATGCTCTTGAGCGAGCGGCTGATTTCACTGACTTCTTGGACACGGTTCTCGGTGCTGCGGCCCTCCATGAGCTGCAAATAGTCCACCACGATGAGGCTGAGCTTGTGCTCGGTGTGGAGCCGTCGGGCTTTGGCACGTAACTCCATAATGTTGCAGCCGGCCGAATCATCGATAAAGAGGGGGGCCTCGGAGAGTACTCCCATGGCCTCATTAAGGCGCTCAAAGTCGTTGCTGTGTTCGTTATCAGCCAGACGCCCGGTGCGTAGCTTCCAGAGGTCGATCTGGGCTTGGGAGGCGAGCAGGCGATCGACCAGTTCGTCCCGCGACATTTCCAAAGAAAAGAACCCGACCGGCTGTTTGAGGTTGACGCAGACGTTACGCACCATGTCGAGGGCTAAGGTCGTCTTACCCATCGAGGGCCGCGCTGCTAAAACCACCAAGTTGGAGCGCTGCAAACCGGCCAGCAGGTTGTCCAGATCGGTAAATCCAGTGGCCACCCCGCGTAAGGCCCCGCGATTGCGATGTAACTCATCGATGCGCTCAAAGGTATGTGCCAGGACCGACTTGAGTGGCACAAAAGTTTGTTTGAGCTGCGCCTGGGAGACCTCGAACAACTTTTGCTCGGCCTGGTCAAGCGTCTCGGCCACGTCTTGATTCTCCTGGTAGCCTAACTCGTTGATGTCGGTGGCGGCTTTAATGAGCCGTCGTAAAGTAGCTTTGCCTTGGACGATTTTGCCGTAGTACTGGACGTGCGCAGAGGAGGGGACCCCGTTGACCAAGCCGGTCAAGGTCGATTGGCCCCCGATTTTGTCGAGTAGGCCTTGCCCGCGCAATTTTTCCGAGACCGACAAGAGGTCGATCGGCTCGCGCGACTCAAACAAGTCGAGCATGGCTTTATAGACCGTGCCGTAGTGTTCACGATAAAAATCTTCGGGCACCAAAAAATCCGCCACGCGTACGATGGCATCTTTGTCTAACAGGAGCGCACCTAAGACCGAGGCCTCAGCCTCGAGGTTTTGGGGTGGGATCGGTTGAACCCGCTTGAGCGGAGCTGCCGCGGTGACGGACGGCATAGGAGAGAAGTGAAACGTAAAGAGAAGTAAGTCGAGGGTTAATCATAGACATAAGTTGCCCGCGACTCAATGGGTCGCGGGACCCCCCGCCTCCACCGCTCCTCCACACGCTTATCCGCCGTCTTGTGCAAAGGTTGCGCTCTGACCGGTGGCGCGTTTAACCCAACGTACTCCCGCCTGGCTGTCCTGGATGCTAAACCCCAGTTGCTCGATCTCGGCGCGGACCGCGTCGGACTCGGGGTACTTCTTTTGGCTTCGGAGTTGTTGGCGTTTGGCGAGTAAGGCTTGGAGCTTTTGGTATTCGCTCGTCGGCAACGGTTCTTGCGTCTCTGGCAGAACCGCCAGCACCTCGTCAAACTCGAGTGCGGTTTGCAGGAGCACATCTCGGACCGCCAACGTAGCGTGCCCGCTCACGTAGGTATTAGCGACCCCAATAAACTCCGAGAGACTGGCTAGCGCTTTGGGGGTGGCGAGATCGTCCTCGAGGGCGGCCCAAAAGTCCTTTTTGATGCGGGTGAGTCGCTGGGTCAGGGTGGCGGGCACGCCCGCTGCTGTCGGGGCTGCGCTGGCCTTGGCTAGCGGATTTTCTCGCAAACGCTGGACCACATCGACAAAACGCTGCCAACCTTCGTTGGCTGCGGCGAGCGAGGCCCAGGTAAAGTTCAGCCGGGTGCGGTAATGAGTGCTGAGCACTAGGTACCTAAACGCCAGGGGGTTGATGCCACGCGCCTCGAGATCCGCCAGCCGTACAAACGAGCCGGTGCGCTTGGCCATTTTTTTACCGTCCACAAAGAGGTGGCGCACATGCAACCAAAAATTGGCTAAAGGTTTGCCGGTCGCAGCCTCAGCCTCGGCGATCTCATCCTCGTGGTGCGGAAAAATATGATCCTCGCCGCCGGTATGGATATCGATAGTCGGACCAAGGTGCTTGAGGATCATGGCAGCACACTCGATGTGCCAGCCCGGGTAGCCCGCTCCCCAGGGGCTGGGCCATTGCAAAATATGGTTGGGTTTGGCTTTGATCCAGAGGGCAAAGTCGACCGGGTGGCGTTTTTCGGCAAAGGCCTCTTGGGTCTCCGCGTCTTGGAGTTCGCTGCGTACCCGCTCGCGTAGGGTCTCGATGCTATTGCCGGAGAGCTTGCCATAGTCGGCAAAAGAATTGACGTCAAAGTAAACCCCGCCGGCCGTTTGGTAGGCATGCTTTTTTTTGACCAGTTTGGTCGTGAGTGCTTGCATTTCGGCAATGTGATCCGTTGCTCGGATGTAGCTCTCCGGCGGGACAGCATGCAAGCGCGCCAAGTCTTCCAAAAAAAACTTGGTGTAAAACTCGGCAATAGCCAAGGGAGATTTGCCTTCTTTGCGTGCTGCCATCACGATCTTGTCCTCACCCTGATCAAACTCATCCTGGGTCAGGTGCCCTACATCGGTGATGTTGACGATACGCCGCACCGCAAACCCCGCGTGCTGCAAGACTCGCACCAAAACATCATCGGCCAGGTACTTACGCATGTTGCCAATATGTTGGTAGTTATAGACGGTCGGGCCACACGAGTAGATCGTAACCGGCCCCGCTTTGAGGGGCTTAAAAGGCCGAACCTTTTTAGTGAGTGTGTCGTAGAGTCGTAGCACCTTACGTACTATACACGGTGTTCTGCCGCCGTCGGTAGCTTAAGCGTTTAGATCACGCGCCGTCTACGGAGGAACCACAAAAATATCGCCTGGACCACGATCAGAGCACCCAGCACGATCGCAAAGGAGGTTGGGGTCTCCTCTAGGGGTGAACCCGGAATGTTGTTGCTTAAGATCGTCAGGACAAACGAAGCTGGCAAAAAGATTACTGAAATAATCGTGAGGAGCCGCACGGTTTGGTTAAAGTGGTTGGTGGTAAGGGCGTCGTTGCTTTGAGAGATACCATTGAGCACATCCAGAGAGGTCTCCAGGAGTTCTAGTTGGCTCTCGGAGGTATCGATTAGCGAGCGCCAATTGTGCTGCTCCTCGTGCGTAATAAAACGACCAGCACTCCCTAGGCAGTACTGCAAAAAAATGGTCTGGGGCTTGGCGATCTTGTCGTAGTCCAGCAAGCGGCGGCGCAGTTGCGCAATCCGTAGAATCAAATCACCTCGCTCAACGTCGGGATTAAAAACCTGGCTCTCGAGTTGGTCGGTCTGACGGGCCACTTCGTCAGAGAGGGTGTAGACCTGGTCAAAGAGAGCGCGGAGTAGCTCGTACAACACATGTGCTGGTCCGGGTCCCATGATGCTCTGGCGTTTTTTTTCAAATAGGCGCGCGTCCGAGATCAAGGCGCGTACCACCGCCATGTCCGTCCCATGAAAAGTTAGGATTGTATCGTGGGTCAGAACCACGTCCAGCTCGGACGCGCGCCCACGCTTAGCGCGGGCCGCCGAGGGAAACCGAAAGGCAAAAAAAGCGAATTCAGTCTGGACGTCCATTTTAGGACGTTGGGCCGGACTTAAGATGTCCTGGATATTGGCTCGAGAAAATCCGTAGGTCCGCTGCAATTTAAGCAGTTCTTGCTCGGTTGGATTTTGTACATCAATCCAACGACACCCTGGGGTGGTTGCTCGTACTGCTCCATTTTTTGACATGCGACTCCTATGCCCCTAGTGTGGCATACTACTGGGCACATGACTATGCCAGAATCACGCGAGATATCACCGGATTTGTCTAGCCCGCAGCAATCCGAGCGTAGCCTGGATACCAAAATCCAAGAGTTAGACCGTCACTACGAGCAGCTGGCCGAGCAGACGCCCCTTCAGACAAGCGAGGCGGCAATTCATGAGGCCGAGGCTAAAGAGTTAGCTGACTTTGCTGCACACACACAAACTGCCCTAGGACAGGTCCCCGGTTCAGCCGAAAAACAAGCTCGTCCAGAAGCACCTAAAAAACCAACCTTGGCCTGGCTGATGGAGATGGGACAAAAAGATCCCAAGCTTGCTCTCGATGCACTGGGCGCATATGTGGCAGAGACCAAAGATGTTGCTCAGGTGCGTGATCTGCTGGATCGGTTGGATGGGGAGCAAGGCGGGGCCGAAATCGTCTCGAACCTGCATGCCACACTGACCAAAGACAAAAAGGAGTAATACGTGACCTTTTGGCAGACACTTCTTTTTATTAGCACACTGATCGCAGGGGGAGGGTTTGTAGTCACCTTGGCCTGGTGGCTTTTTGATTACACCTCTGGACAGCGGCGGTTCCGCAAGTCGCTCGATATCCGACTTTTTAGAGTGAGTGTGCCCAAGGCGACCATTAAGCAGGAGCAGTCTACACAGGACGTGCAACAGGTCGAGCGCGAGACCATCTCGGTTATCGAACAGTTTTTGGCGGGCGTGGCCTCGCTGGCGCGGGACCGCTCTAAGGCCTTGTCCGGTGCCAACCACATCACCTTTGAGTTGGTTGTGCAACACAACGAAATCTCGTTTTATCTGGCCGTTCCGGGCGCCCTCGCCGATCTGCTAGAAAAACAACTCCACGCGGTCTACCCGCAGGCCGTGGTTGAACCAGCCGAAGAATACAATATTTTTATTCCGCGCATCGGCCACGCCGTTGCCGCGCGCCTCAAAACCAAAAAAAGTTTTGAGTGGCCGCTTAGGACCTACCAGCAACTCGAGAGCGATCCGCTCAATGTGCTGACCAACTCGCTCTCCAAAGTCAGTCGCGAGGAGGGGGCCATTATCCAAGTGGTCTTTAAGCCGGCTAAAGAAGGTTGGCGCAAAAAAGTCCAGGCCCTCGCTAAAAAAATCCAGACCGGCAAGCAGAGCATCGCGGGTTCTACCCTCAAGGATGCCCTGGGAGGTGTCTTTGAGAGCAGCGAAGAAAAAACCAAGCGTGAGCAGCGCCCCCTGACCCCGCTGGTCGACGATGCGCTCAAGGCGGTCAGCGCCAAAGCGGCCAAGGCCGCCTTTGAGGTCAACGTGCGTCTGGTGGCAAGTTCACCCCAGCGCGAGGCGGCCGCCATGCACGTGCGTAACCTGGTCTCGGCTTTTGAGCAGTTCAACCTGCCCAATCTCAACGGCTTTATCCCGGTCGAACCCAAAGACAAACGTGGCCAGGGCCAACTCATTACCCAGGTGATTTTTAGGACCTTTGCCCCTGGCGAATCGGTCTTGCTCTCCTCTGAGGAGCTGGGCAGTTTTATGCACCTACCGGACTCGCGTTTTGTGGAGACCCCCGACATCGTTTGGGTGGGAGCGCGAACCGCTCCTGCTCCGGCGCGACTCCCGACCGAAGGTCGTTTGATCGGCCACAACGTGTTTAGAGGGGTTAAGCGGCCTTTTATGCTCCCGCGCGAGGATCGACGGCGGCATATGTATATCGTGGGTAAGACCGGCACCGGTAAGACCACGCTTCTCAAAAATATGATCCGTGAAGACATCGAGGCAGGGGAGGGCGTGGCATTTTTGGATCCGCACGGGGATGCGGTCGAAGAGATTTTGCAGACCATCCCTAAGCATCGCATCGACGATGTGATCGTGTTTCGTCCAGGTGATACCGAGCGGCCGGTCGGCCTCAATATGCTCGAGTACGAGTCTGAGGACCTCAAGGACTACGTCGTGGGCGAGATGATCGCGATTTTTTATAAATTATTCCCGCCCGAGATCATTGGTCCGATGTTTGAGCACAACATGCGCAACGTCATGCTTACGTTGATGGAGGACAAAGAGCAGCCGGGTACCATCGCTGAGATCCCGCGCATGTTCTCGGACGAACGCTACCAGCGCTACAAAGCCGCCAAAGTTACAGATCCGGTCGTACGCAGCTTTTGGGAGAACGAGATGGCTAAGACGAGCGACTTCCACAAGTCCGAGATGCTCGGGTATCTGATTAGCAAAGTTGGTCGCTTTGTCGAGAACCGTATGATGCGCAACATCATTGGGCAGGCCAAGAGCGGGTTCAACTTTAGAGACATCATGGACAACAAAAAGATTTTTTTGGCCAATCTCTCTAAGGGCGAGATGGGGGATATCAACAGCAACCTAATCGGTATGATTTTGGTGGCTAAGATCCAGATGGCCGCTCTCTCCCGGGTCAACATGGCGCAAGACACGCGTCCCGATTTTTATCTCTACATCGATGAGTTCCAAAACTTTACGACCGACTCGATCCCAACGGTCTTGAGTGAGGCGCGTAAGTACAGGCTCAATTTGATCCTGGCACACCAATTTATTACGCAGGTTAAAGAGGAGGTGCGCGATGCGATCTTTGGTAACGTGGGCGCAATTTTGACCTATCGTGTGGGCGCCCAAGACGCCGAGGTGCTCGAAAAAGAATTTGATCCGGTCTTTACCGCCAACGACATCGTCAACCTCGGTTTTGCGCAGGCCTACATCAAAGCGACCACGCAAAAGACCGCGCTGCCGGCCTTTTCATTACAAATCCCCGCGCCCTGGGAGATCACCTACCCGGCCCGAGTACGACCAAAAGTGGCCGCCGCACTCAAGCAATTTGCACGCCTCAAGTATGGCCGCGATCGTGCGGTAGTCGAGCAAGAAATTGCTGAGCGCGGCCGGATTGCGATCGCCTAGAAAAGAAAAAGCACGGAACCTAAGGAATTCCGTGCTTAATTTCCAGCTCCAACCAAACGATGTTGGTGAACGTGGATGTCTACACCCGCAAGCGCTCAAGAGTAGACTGAACGACCCCATCCATCTATAACTCGCTTATGCGACGAAGCTGCTAACTTGCTAGCAGCACTTTTGCTAAACGTCAAGCTTGCGTGGACAAGGTGTGAACTGCGGTTCAACCGGCCTGTGGTACAATCCTGCGGTAAACAGCTAAGACAAACAGACAATGTCCTCAAATAAACTCAGCATGGCCTTTGAGCTCCTGCGTGACGCAGAAGACAAGATCGCAACGGTGCGACACTTGTTACAGAGCGAGGGCGATTTGCCGTTTGAGGAGAGTCGACCACGCCGCCAATTTACGGTTAAGCCGGGCAGCGAACGCTCGGTGGTTGAGGGGGTTTTTGATGGACAATCCATGATTGGGGCCGACAAAAAGATTTATCCGGTGCCCGCTAACTACGCCTCCAAATCCAAGTTGGTTGAGGGCGACACACTCAAACTCACCATCGTCGAGGACGGTAGCTTTATCTACAAACAAATTGGTCCGGTCGAACGCAAGACGGTGCGGGGTGTGTTGGTGCGAGATGACCGCGGCGAGTACCGTGTGACGGCCGGTAACAAACAGTACCGCGTGTTGCTCGCCTCGGTGACGTACTTTAAGGGTGTGCCCGACGATGAAGTCACGTTGGTTCTGCCTGCCTCTGGGAGTGCCAGCTGGGCCGCCATCGAAAACATCATAAAGGCCTCTGACGATCAGCAGCTGCCACAGTTGGTACGCGAGTCGATGCAGCGCTTGCATGAGCCGACCTCAGCGCAATTGGCCGGCTACGATACCACTAAAGCCCGCAGTATTCCGGTTGGGTCGAGCGAGGCCAGCGAGCAGTGACCCGGCGAACGTTTTGGGAGCTGACGCGCTACGTTTTTGTGGGCGCGCTTGGCGCCATCGTTGATTTTAGTGTTTTTTTGCTTCTGACGCGGATGGCCCACGTCGGGCCGATCGTAGCCAATATTTTTAGCGTCCTGGCCGGGATCATCCATAATTTTATCTGGCACAAGTATTTTACCTTTAAGATCCGCTCGCGGGCCCGTATGCACGCTGAGTTCTTTAGGTTTTTTGTGGTGGCAAGTGTCTGTTACCTAATCCAGGAGGTTGGTTTACCGCTCGGTTTGCTCTTGCCGGGAGAACGCCTGGTCGGCCCGCACGAGGACATCGCCATTAAAGTGGTTTTGATCGGGATCGTAGGGTTCACCAGTTACTTTGTGAACCGCGCCTGGACGTTTAAGCACCGCGACCAAGCTGGTAGTACACCAGTGGTGCATCCGCCTGTGCTACCATAGCCCATCTCATGGCAGGGCTCGCACTCTATCGTAAATACCGACCGCAACGTTTTGCGGATGTGATCGGGCAAACGCGTGTGACGGCCACCTTACAGCAAGCTCTCAAGCAGGGGAGCGTGGCGCACGCTTATTTATTTGCGGGCCCACGCGGGACCGGTAAGACCAGTGTGGCGCGTCTGCTGGCTCGGGCGGTTAACTGCAGCGCCCGTACGGAGGGTCGGCTCGCCACGGGCGAACCCTGCAATACCTGTGCAGCCTGCCTGCGCGCGCAGCAGGGTCGTGAGCTCGACCTGATCGAAATCGACGCGGCCTCTAATCGTGGGATCGACGAGATTCGGGAGCTACGTGAGCGCGTGCGTTTTGCCCCCAGTGGCCAAGGTAAAAAAGTCTTTTTGATCGACGAGGTGCACATGCTGACTAAAGAAGCCTTTAATGCCCTGCTCAAAACGCTCGAGGAGCCACCCGCCCACGCCATTTTTATTTTGGCGACCACCGAGGTGCATACCATTCCGGCTACGATCCTCTCGCGCGTCCAGCAGTTCTCTTTTAGCGCCCTACCCGTGACCGCCTTGGTCGACTCACTCGCGGCTATCGCCAAAAAGGAGTCCATCCAGGTCGAACCCGCCGCACTAGAACTCCTGGCAACACTTGCCGAAGGGGGAGCGCGCGATGCGCAGAGCCTCCTCGACGTGGTGGCCGCAGCCGCGAGCAAAAAAGTCACACTCGAGAGCGTACGCACCGTCTTAGCCCTCCCACCCCAAAAGCGTTTTGAAGAATGGGTCGCAGCGGTAAGCGCCGCCGACGTCCGCGCTGGGCTGGCTCTGCTGCACACCAGCTACGAATCCGGAACCGACATGCTCCATCTTGCGCGCGGTCTGGTGCGCTACGTGCGACTGGTCTTACTGGCCCAGGTTGATCCGGCCATAGCCGCCAGCGCTGCCCCGTATCTCACCGCAGAGCAGCGTACGACCCTCCAAAACGCTGCCTCCACCCTAACGCGAGCCCAAGCCATCCGTGCTATTACACTCCTCAACCAGGCTGCCCTAGAACTCCGCACCGCTAGCTTGCCACTTTTGCCGCTCGAGGTTGCCACTATCCAGCTCTGCGATAGGCTGCCCGCTCCGCCACTAGGCTCCAAGGCAGGCACACCGCTCACCGTAGCAGCGGTTCGAGCTTCCAGTACTAAACGTGCTAAACCGATCAGTACCAACCTCGCTCAAACAGCTCGGGTCAAAAAAAGTGCTGACGTCGAGCCAGCCGATCCAGAACTGCTCCAAACCCTTATCGCCGGTTGGTCGGATGCCTTAGCCTCGGTCCGTAGCAAAAATGTGAGCGTCGGCAGTCTCCTCAAGCAAGCCGTGCTCTTGCGTGTCTCCAAGAGCAAAGCCTGGTTTGTGGTCGAGTATCCATTTCATCGAGAGCGCATTATGAGTCGCACTAACCGCCATTTGATCGAGGAGACCCTTGAGGCACGCTTTAAGCGTAAGGTACAGCTGATTTGTCTAGTGCCAAGTGAACTCACTCGTACCGATGTAGCCCTCTACGCCAAACAAAAGCAGGCCCTCCAGACGCAAACCAAAAAAGCTGAACCACTGGCCGATCTAGCTCTCAATTTGCTTGGAGGCCAGGTAGTTGAGTAGGATGCACGCGTTGGGGAGTCGCCAAGTGGTAAGGCACCGCCCTTTGGAGGCGGCATTCGAAGGTTCGAATCCTTCCTCCCCAGCCATGGACAAGCACACCGTGAAGATTCGCGGTGGGCTCGTCAACGCTGTGACGACGAGGTACTAGGCAGGGGCGAGAATGACCTTGAGCGTGGTCGGGTCGACCCAACGCTCCAACTTGTTGCGCAGGCTACCGCGGGATCGGGCTTCGGCACGACCACGGATGTAGCCTTGCTCGTAGCCGACGCTGATACCGCTCCGGTGACGTCCGGTTCTGCCGTGGTAAAAACCGGTGTGGAACTCACGGGCTCCTGGTCCTCCAGCGGTGGGGCACCATTCGGCGTGGGCCTCGGTTGCGTTATTACACGTTTGACAGAACATGCTGAACCTCCCTCGTAAAGAGCAATCCGATGCACTAGTGCTACGCCTTAGGCCTGGAGCTGTCAATTGCGCTACACTACGGGTATGCGTTTTTTGCACAGCCTTTGGCCCGCGCGCATCGGCCTTACGATTATCCTAATTGTAGAACTGCTCGGTGCGAGCGGAGTGTTGGGGATCACACCGGACTTTACCTGGAAAGGCATGCTTCTCCAGTGCGTCGTCATTTGGGCGTCAATCGAAGCGGTCCGCTTTGTTATTGATCGTCATAAACTCAACATGAGCATCGGACCGGCCGCACTAATCGTTATGCTGCAAGTGGTGGTCGATGCCGTCGGCGATATGGGTCATTTGTATAGTCGTTTTGACTGGTACGATCAGATTTTGCATTTTTCGGGCGGGTTTGCCGCGGCGCTGGTCACAACTGCGCTCTTTAAGGCCATCCATGAGCGCCAAAAAAATCGGATCTTTCCGCGGGCAGAGATCTTTTTTGACGGGTTCTCTCTGAGCGTCCTGGCCCAGCTCCTCTATGAGTTTGAAGAGTACATGGAAGATGTTTTAACGGGCAGTAACCGGCTGGGGGATGGCTTTGACACGGTTAATGATCTCACCCTTGGAGCGGCAGGGGCACTGCTTGCAGCACTAATCGTACTTAAATTTCCACGCTTGACTAATAAGCGTTAGTTGGGCCCCATTGTTTTCCACACGCTGCGTTGCGGACGTGGTTTAAACGGTGCATAGTATGGCCAATGCTTCTCAACTTCCCAGTGGAAGCGCGTTCAACCGCGTAACTTAATATAAAGGGGACTCATGTCACAACGTGCACGCTACATACTCATTATTGTGATACTGCTGGTGGTGATTGGAGCCGGCGGTGGTTTGATTTATTACTTTAGTCGGCAAGCTGGGCAACCGGTTGGGACCGCAGCTGGGTTTGCGCGGGATATCAACGGTCAGCAAGCTCTGTTGCCACCGGACATCAAAGGCCAGTATGGCTTTGTGAATGGTGCGAGTAACGGCATTAGCTGGTTGACCTGTGATCGACCCTACGACGACCAAGCTAACTACCAAAAAAATTATCAGGACCAGATTTCGGTCACCTTTACCTGTACCAACTCCTCCAACACCGCCAAGCAGATCGAGGTTGATCACCTGGATTTGCCCCTCTTGGTCTATAACGACCCATCTAATGGCTGTTTAGACCAAGGCGACATCAGTCGTTTTACCACCTGGCCGCCGGACAACAGCTTTAACGTGATGTTGCCGCTCACGGCAAATCACACCTTTATCAGTGATCCAGCAGGTGCCAGCTGTCCGGTCGATGATGATCCCAACATGCCTGGGCCGCAGGATAATGAGCAGTTTATCCAGGTCCGTTCAACCTCAAAAGTTACCTTTGCGCCAGGTCAGCAGGTCCAGTTTGTCGCTCCGCACATCTACGACACCTGTAACTACTACCAGATCGACGATGTTGCTATAGAACTCGACGCTAACGGCAACCGTATCCCGGGTAATACCGTGATTTTGTTGGGAACCTCAGTGCGTGCCCAAGGCGCCTCCGCTACTTGTCCAAAGCCTACACAACTAGGCAACCTGCAGGTTCGGATGTACGAGGACGTCGACAAAAATAACGAATACTCGACCCCCACAGCCGGCGGGACGGATATTCCCTTTGCGGGCGAAACCGTCCAGATTACCGACGCCAGTGGCCAGGATGTCACTAGCAAGTGCGCCCAAGGCAATACTACGGGTGGGGCAGGACGCATCGACTGTACCCAGATCGCTGTCGGTCGCTACACCGTTAAAGTCAGCAATCCCGACCCAATTCAGTATCAAGGACCGCTGGTCGATACCACCGCTAACCCCCAGCCGGGCGAGCAGCACAACGCCACGGGCAGCGAACAGCTCACCCTGACGGTTGTTCCAGGCGCAACACCGACGGGTGGCCAGAGTGACGTGATTACTTTTTACGATTTTGGCTACACCAAGCGCGGCACACCTTCCTCGCTCGGTAACCTTGAGGTCCGTATTTACGAAGACGTCGACAAGAACAAGGAGTACTCAACTCCGACCGCGGGTGGCACGGACAATCCATTTGCGGGTGAGACCGTGGTGGTCAAAAATGCCGCTGGCGAAGATATTACGCAAAAAGGCCTCTGTAGCCAGGGTTCGACCACGGGTGGGGCAGGACGCCTCGACTGTTGGCAAATCGCCACAGGCAAATACACCGTGACAACGACTAACCCCGATCCGACGACCTACACCGGTCCACTCGTGGACACGACCGCTAATCCCGCCTCCGGTGAGCAGCACAATGCCAACGGTGCTTTGACCTTGACCCTCACGGTCGTGACCGGTGGTGTGCCCAAGGGTGTCGGTAACGACATCATCACTTTTTACGACTATGGCTACACTAAAAAGCAGCAAGGTCCGATTGCGGCGGGTTCGGTTCAGCCCTGCGTGATCGATAAGAGTGTCAAGGACGCCAGCACGAGCAATGAAGAGTCTCCGGACGATGCCAAGGCGACCGTCTCCAGTGCGGGCGAACAACTTGACTTTACTTTGGCCTACAACTGTAAGGGCGAAAGCAGCGCTACGACCGTCCCAACTGGTACGACCATTCTCCTTACTGACGCCTACGACGACACCTTGACCACCCCCTCCGATAGCACGATCTCGGATAGTGGTAGCCACGATACGGCTCAGCACACCATTACGTGGACCCTCCAAGCAGGAGATCCATTGACCGGGACGGTTAGCTTTAGCTCACTGATCGATAGTGGTCTTGCGGCTGGCTCGTACACCTCAACCAACGTGGGCACGATTAGCCGCAACGGCGAGGTCGAGGACCAGGACCAAACCGTCACGACTATCCGAGTGGGCGCGGTTGCCAATGAGCCACCGCCCTCGGGCACTACCACTGGTGGAACCGGTACCGGCACTGGAACAACAACCAACAATCAACCACGTACCCCACAAACAGGGGTGGGCGCTAACGTGGCGATCTTGTTGCTCAGCTTACTGGTTGCTGGGGCGATCACTGCCTTTGCCACCCTACGTCTTAAACCCGCCGCCCGTCGGCAATAACCACTAAGTACTTTAACTTCACCTCTCTATGACCCAGCGTTCGAGAAATGTTCTCATCATCGTTTTTCTCGCGGTTTTGATCGCGGGTGGTGCGATTGGGATCTACTTTGTGAGTCGCGTGCAAACCTCTTTGGTCTTGCCGAGCGGCCAAATGGCTAAAGACGTAGAGGGACGTGACACGGTCATTCCTCTGAGCTTAGCGCAACAACTCTTGCCGGGCGGTGACACCGATATCGACTGGCTCTCCGGCTGTAGCCTCAATGGTTTTGATCCGACTAACCGCTCTAACTGGGAAGCCAAAAAAGGCGGTCAGATTACGATTAACTTTACCTGTACCAACACCGACCCCAGCACTGCGCACAAACTGGAGGTACGAGCTTTTGATTTGCGAGCCTACGTCTACCAGCTGCCACCCAATGAGGCCTGTCTCGACCAAGGTGATAAGGGGCAATTTCAAGAGTGGCCCAAGGTCCCCAGTGATCCTGGTTACTACAATTGGAACACATTGCAACTCTGGGTGGGTAACTGGGCCCAGGCCAACGGAGCCGACTGTAGTGGGTTACCGGCCGGTAAATCCAACATCCAGGAGCTGGGCTGGCCTGACTCACCAGACTCTAAGCAAACGATCGATGTACCAGCGGGACAAACCGCGATTAACTTTACGACCACTCACAACTTTAGTGAGTGTGACTGGTATCAGTACGATGTCCTACTCCTCGACGCGCTCAATCAAGATCACGAGTTTGGCGTGGGCTCCTTTAGACGCAGCTACGGCGACCAAATCCAGTGTGGCATCGTTGGTCCAACCAACGAGGCTAGTCTCGAGGTGCGTGCCTACATGGACGACAACCACGACTTTGAGTACGGACCGCAAACCTCTGAGGGTGCGCCGTTCTTCCAAAAAAAGATCAAGATTACTGATACAGCTACCGGCCAAGAGATCGATTACGCCGCCGAGGATTGTGGTGGTGTCCAAGACACCAACCAGTTGGGCGGAGCTGGGCGAACCATTTGTCCCAAACTAGATGCCGGTAAGACCTATACGGTTGAACTCGTGGACCTGTTACCCAACACAACCGGGCCTATTAAAGAAACGCACAATACAAATGGCATCAATCCGGTAGACATCACGCTAGTGGGCGATCCCGCTAAAGACATCGTCGACTTTGGGTTCCAGCCGGGACTCCAAGGCGTGGGTAGCTTACTCGTCCGCGTCTACGAAGAGAAAACACCCGCCGACGACGAGTACACCAATAATTCCGGCGAAGGTGCGGTTTTTGCTAATACACCCGTTACGATTACCGACTCAACCGGTAAGCGCATCAACCCGGTTACACCACCTAACCCCAACTGTCCAGCGGTTACAGGTGGAGCAGGTCGCATCAGCTGTACTGGTTTGACCGCGGGTAATTACACCATTGATGTCGATCCAGATATTACGACGCACGATGGCCCTGATCCTGAGGCGCATAACCCACAAGGTGAGGATCCCTACACTGTGGCGGTCACGGTTAACAAGGAAACTATCGCGGACTTCCAGTACTTGCCACGCATCGTTAACCCGCAGCTGAGCTGTACACTCGGGGCGCAGCCCAGCCAAGGTATGATCCCGCTTAACGTCACCTTTACGGCGACGGTTCAGCCAGCGGGAACCACCGTGCAAAAATACGACTGGGTCTTTGGCGATGGTCAAACCGCCAGTGGCACGCAAAATACGCAGCAACATACCTACACACAGCAGGGCAACTACACCGCAAGCGTAACCCTGACGACGCAAGCAGGGGAGACGGTCAGCTGTACAACGATTATTCAGGCTAAATTGGTCCAGCCGCAAGGCGTCAACTGTACCCTGGCTGCCAACCCGTCCTCGGGTATCTCTCCGCTCGACACGACGTTGACGGTCACGGTGGCACCGGCGGGCACTACGGTAACCTCCTACACCTTTGAGTTTGGTGATGGCAGCCAAGCGGTTACCCAGACGGGTGCCTCGATCCAGCACACCTACACTGGTAAAAATACCTACACGGCTAAAGCGACGGTCAATGATTCGACCGGTGCGATCGCCACCTGTACTACGCCGGTTGAGGTTGATCAGATCGTTCAGCCCGGCTTTTGTCAGATTGAT
>JAXLZM010000009.1:0-12205 GCA_046350855.1 Candidatus Anderseniibacteriota bacterium
TATATATATGGCGAAAAGGTTGCGGTACTGATGTACGAAAAAGACGTATTTGGGTTTATCGTGCACGCAAAAGAGTTCGCAGAACTGCAGCGATATATGTTCGACAAGATCTGGAATCAAAAATAGGGTGTTTTGTTTATTCCTATGGTAGGTTCAACCGGCAAATACATGGCAAGTTTTAACAGCGAATTTATCGGCCTCGACCTTGAGGCAACGGACCTCTCGCCCGAGCGGGGAGGGATTATTGAGGTTGGGGCGGTGCGCTGGAAAAATGGCAAAGAAGTCGAGGCGTTTTCGACCTTGGTCGACCCGGGCCATCCGATTCCGCCCATTATTACCTCGATTACTGGGATCCGCGGGCAGGATGTGTTGGGTAAGCCCAGTTTTGCCAAAATAAAGGATGAACTCGCGGCCTTTATCGGTGATGCTCCGATCATCGGGCACAACATCGCTTTTGATATTGGGTTTTTAGGTTCGCAGGGCCTTCCGCTCAAGAATCCACTCTTTGATACCTGGAAGATCGCCACGTTGATGTTGCCTAAGGCCAGTTCACACTCGCTCGAAGCCCTGGCCCAGGATCTCAAACTCAACCATCCCGAGGCCCACCGGGCTTTGCACGATGCTCGCGTGGGAGCAGAACTCTTTATGTATCTGGCTGACCGCGTGCAGGAACTTGATCCGAGGATGGTAGCGCAGCTGCAACGTGTGGTCGCACGTAACAAGGGCTATTCGTTGGCGGCGTTTTTTGATGAGGTCTTGGGTTCTGCCAAGGTCGGCAAAGCCAAGGGCGGTACAGCCGCAGCGGCAGTTAAGCTCACACCCGGCTGGAAAGCACACACCTCGCACGTGGGGGAGCGCATGGCTACGGCTATATCAGGCGCAAAGATAGACACACGTAACACGGGCGACTTTTCTAAGCTTTTTAAAGAAGCGGTCAGCCCAATCGTGCCCGCCTTTGAGTTACGACCACAGCAGGTCAAGCTCGCTCAGCTGGTCTCCACCAAGATGGGTCAAACCAAGGGAGCCGCAACCACTTTGTTAGAAGCGGCCACAGGACTTGGGCGCCGAGAAGGAGCGTTGGTCGGTCTCTTGGCCAGCACTACAAAAACTCCGGCAGTATACGCGGTTAGTAGTCAGCACCAGCTCGAGACAATACAACCTGCCGCCGAGCGTATCACTACTTTTTTTGGCAAAAGCCTCGCCGTCTTAGACCAGCCTGAGAACTACGTATTTGTCCCGGCCCTCGAGCATGTCTTAGAGCGCACCGATCTGAGTGAGTCTCAAGTGCACCTGGCGATTAAATTACTGATCTGGATCCAGACCACCACGACCGGCCTGCTCAAAGAGGTGGCTATCACCTGGGAGGAACGCTCTCTGATGGACGAAATCTCCTGTGCCGGCCACACCTGTACCACAAAACCAGAACCCGATCTGTGTTCGTTTTGCCGAGCGGTAGCAAAGGCCACGGACTCTGACGTTGTCTTGATGCGCCACGCAACACTCTTTTGGCTCTCGACTAAAGGCAAAGGGCTTATCGCGATCAAGTCGCTCCTCATTGACGATGTAGATCAATTAGAGAATTCTACGATCAAGTTCTTTGGGGTACTGGTACGTCAGTCCACCCTCGAGCGGTTACTGCAACGGGTCGCGCAGGAGCTTCCTGATTTAGACATAGAGCCCATACACAACCAAGTAACGCTTTTGGCCGGACTCATGGGGGTCTTTCTCGATCACCAAGCTCTCGAGGCAGAGTGGTCTGGCTACCGCACCATCAGCATTTCCGAAGTACTTGAGAAGGACCCCGAGTACGGACGTCTCCAAGCAACGCTGGCATCGCTCGTCGAGAAATTGCAGGAGCTCGCACGTACACTCGCTACCAAAAAGACCGAACAAACCCAGACGCTTGTCCGCAGTATCACCGAGCTTATCGAACAACTTTCGTTGTTCACTAAAAGTGTTCAACAAAATGGTGTTGTAACGCTTTCTCTCAATGCCGAGCAAGAGTTAGTGCTCAAGTTTGAACCCGTCAGTGCCGTGGGCTACGTCAAAGAGCATGTGCTCAACGTGCAGCCGCTGGTCTTGATTGGGCCGCGTCTCACGGTGGAGCAGAAGTTCGACTTTATCCAGCGTCGTCTGGGTCTACCTAAGGTCGAGGCGCTTATGGTTCAGACGACCGATACACTGCAAGATCGCGCAAAAATCATTACGCTGACCGACCATCCTGAGAGCATTGAGCGGGCCTGGGTCAAAGCGACGGCGCATGTCATCGCAACCACGGCGCAAACGGTACACGGTCGCGTCTTAGTGCTGTTTGGCGGGCGCGGACAAGTACTCAACGTGCATCCGGAGGTAGAGAAGCTCCTCGCACGGAGTAAAATCAAGCTCATTGCGCAGGGTTTGAGCGGTGGCAGAGGCAAAACGACCAAGGCCTTAGCGCGTCAT
Source organism: Candidatus Anderseniibacteriota bacterium (assembly GCA_046350855.1). Taxonomy (GTDB): domain Bacteria; phylum Patescibacteriota; class JAUYIX01; order JAUYIX01; family JAUYIX01; genus JAUYIX01. Next base: position 2,443 of record JAXLZM010000009.1, read on the forward strand.
ACCCAAGCAGTGCTGTTATCCAGTCATTTCTTTATGCAGGGGCGTACGTTTGCCCATGGATTTAGAGCAATCATCGTGGTTAAGCTTCCGTTTGAAGTTCCCGATGAGGCGTATAAGCTCAAGCGTGCTAAAGAATCAGACGCGGGGTTTATGACACTCGATCTTCCGCGTGTGGCGCTTAAGATCAGAGAGCAGTTTGATCGTTTACTGGTCGGTCCACGTGATCGGGGGGTCTTGCTCGTCATCGATCCTAAAATAAATAAGGGTTACGGCGAGGTTGTACTCAAATCACTACCGTCCGTACCCCAAGCGGTGATCAAAACGGGGGACCTACCGAGCGAGTTGGCTCCCTTTGCTGAGCCTGTGGACAAAGCTAAAGCCTAAATCGCGTCGTTAAAATAGCTGAGTAGTTGTTCACACAGCACTGGCTTAACTTTGGCTTAGTGCGGCGCAGACACAGCGATTGTGTTCAGCTTGACAAAGGCCTTTTTTGCTGCTATTATCTATGGATAGAGGTAGTAACGAGAGCAGTTCTTTACATCTCAATCCCAAGACTATTCGGAATTTGACAGCCAGGGAGACCGAGCCACCCAACAGCAGCCAGCGAGGCTGGTTGAGTCACAAAGTTTGAACACCAAAGGTGCTCAAGCTGTGACGGATGAGTGACCGGGTCTCCCTCGACTGTTCGATAGGGTCTCGATCGGACCCGTTCCAAATAAAAATAAAATTGCAGATGGGCCAAAACTCAAACGCAAATATTTTTTCGCCAGATTCAAAATAAATCCGGCGAGAAGAATGGTCGCCTGGGATAAACCGAGTCAGCAACATGATCGTTCGGTGCTGTCACTCGTATTCTGACAAAGTTGTGTACTTGTCATCGCGATCTTCCGAGTTCATTGAGCCAGTTCTTCCAAAAGAACTGAGCGGGTGGCCTCAGATGATCGCGGTGAAAGTCGGTTTTGTCAGCCTTCTTTAAAGAGGGCTTAGACACTTATTCTACATTTGGGTCGATGCCCTCTTTTTCCTTTCTCAAAAACGTTCTAGAGTATTTTTATACCAGTAACTAAGACTATTTAAGCTACATTCATGGACAAAGCCCTAGCAGAACAGATGCAACAGCAATTGGAGGCAGAACAAAAAGAATTGCGCGCCAAGTTGGGACGCATCGCGAGCAAAGATCCTAAGACCAAGGGTGACTTTGACGCGAAGTTCCCCCAGTACACCGACAAGGACGAGACCGAGTCGGGTGATTTTGATAACAGTGCGCATGAGGTCCAAGACTACGCCGACAACATTGGGATCGAGAACCAACTTGAGGTTCGGCTCAAGCAGGTTGACGAGGCGCTCGCTCGGATTAAGAACGGTACCTATGGCACTTGCAGTAACTGCAAAAAGCAAATCAGCAAAGAGCGACTCGACGCCGATCCAGCAGTGGACACGTGCCTTGATTGTGCTGGCACTCAAAAATAAAAACGCCGCTCTCGGGCGGCTGGTTTTTTGGACACTCCTGACGATCGTTGTCGATCAGGTCAGTAAAGCTGCGCTGGTCGTCTTGCGACCGAGTTGGGTAACCCTCAACCGTGGCGTTGCTTTTAGCGTCCCCGCACCGATCTGGGTAGTTGTACTCTCGGCTCTGGTTTTGGTGGTGCTGGCGACCGTGGAGTGGCGCAATTGGCAACCGGCCACCCGTTTGGTACGCGCCTGGGCGGTGGGCCTGCTGCTCGGTGGGGCGCTCAGCAACCTGCTCGACCGGGCCCTGTTTGGCGGGGTGCGGGACTTTATTGATGTACGGGTCTGGCCGGTGTTCAACCTAGCGGATACGGCGCTGACCATTGGAGTGCTGGCGCTGCTCTGGTATGCTGTCAGATCTTCCCACACTTTCCATGCTAGTCGACAAGGAGCGCCTCCCACTCGAGCTCGAGGCCACAATTGAGCAGCGTTTTACTCGTTTGGCCGAACAAACGGACAGTGAGGTCGCTCGTAAACAGGTTTTGAACAGGTTACTGGCTGACGAGCTCGATTAACTTATAATTTTTTAAGGTCTGGTGTGCTGTAGTGTCAGCATGACCAGTAGTGTTGCGACCGTAACGTTAGAAGGACTTGCTGCCCAGCCGGTGTTGGTGGAGGTAAGTCTGCAGCGGGGTTTACCTGCGGTGTATTTAGTCGGGCTACCAGATGCTGCTGTACGGGAGTCGATCGAACGCGTGCGCGCCGCCCTGGTGAGTGTGGGCGAGCAGCTCCCGCGGGGTCGTTTGACCGTGGCGCTCGCACCGGCCGAGGTCAAAAAGGGCGGCGCGCACTTTGATTTAGTGATTGCGCTCGCGATTTTGGTGCAACAAGGACGCTTGCCAAAGCTCTCTGCGCGTGATGGATTTTTGGGACAGCTTGGTTTGGATGGGAGTGTCAGGGCGGTACGCGGCGTTTTGCCACTTGCCTTGGCACTCTATCGGCGAGGCGTGCGACGCTGCTTTGTGGCAGGCGAGGACGCGCGGCTGCTCCGGCGCGTTGTTGGTTTGCGGGTGGTGGGCGTCCGAAACTTTGCCCAAGTCGTACGCTGCTTACAAACTGGAGAAGAGACGCAGCAGCACGGGGCCGCGTCAGTGCATCAGGCGCGCCCAAGTACATCGCGACGGACGGCGGCCGACCAATCCGTCACACACTTTGATGCCATCGTCGGTCTGCGCTACGCCAAACGAGCCGTTACGATTGCTGCTGCAGGTGGACACAATCTCTTACTGATCGGTCCGCCAGGTACGGGTAAAACCATGTTGGCGCGTTGTTTGGCTAGCTTGCTGCCCGTCCTCTCGCCCGAGCAGCAGCTCGAGGTCAATGCTCTCTGGAGCGCGGCTGGGCTCCTCAAGACCTGGCTCGAGCGGCCGCCACTGCGTCTACCGCACCACGTGAGCTCAGCTGCTAGTATTTTGGGAGGTGGGCCGAGTTTGCAGCCCGGAGATGTTTCTCTCGCACACCACGGTGTCTTATTTTTGGATGAACTCCCGGAGTTCCATCGGGATGTCTTGGAGCAACTACGCCAACCGCTCGAAGAAGGCCAGGTGCGGCTTGCGCGCGCCGGGAACCGCGTGGCGTTCCCGGCGCGCTTCCAGCTGGTGGCGGCCGCCAATCCCTGCCCATGTGGCTTTGCCGGTGACGAACTCCAAGCCTGCACCTGTACCCCTTCGGTCTTGGCGCGCTACCAACGTAAACTCTCCGGCCCCTTGCTCGATCGTATCGATCTAGTGGTGCGGGTCCCACGCAGTAGCCTCGCTACCTCCCAAGAACAGTTTTTGACCCTCGACGGCCATCCTCTCAAAAAACAGCGCACTCAAAAACAGCACACCGAACACACCCTTGCCGAGGAGCAAGTGCGCCAAGCCCGCCAACGAGCGGCCCGCTCGGGTGTCAGTCCCAATGCCCAGATCCCTGGTGACCAAATTCGCCGCCTGGTCCAGCTCGATCAGTCCAGCCGTGACTTACTCGAGCGGGCCGAGCGCACCCTCGGCCTCTCACCGCGCGGTTTTGTGCGGATCCTACGCGTGGCCCGCACCATCGCGCACTTGGCCAGCCGCGATCAAGTGACCGCCGACGATGTCGCCGAGGCTTTGCAGTACCGACACAGCTTTTTGGCCCAGATCTAAATAGACCGGATCGTTAGCTTCGACTAAAGGTAGTTCAACGGGTTTTGAAAAGCCCCGTTGAGCATGATCTCAAAGTGACAGTGCGGTCCCGTGCTCCAACCGGTCGAACCCTCGTCCGCAATATACTGTCCGCGCGAGACTTGCTGCCCCACGCGCACGTGGATGCCGCCCTCTTTGATGTGGGCATAGCGTGTGGTGTAGCCACCGCCATGATCGATCACGACGTTGTAACCGTAGCCACCCGCCCAGCTGGCAAAAATGACGGTTCCGCCATCTGCGGCCGAGATCGGGCTGCCAAACGGACAGGCGATGTCGAGACCGGTGTGCCAACCAAAGTATTGTGAGACGTAGTGACAGGGCAGCGGCCATCCAAAGCTACCGGTAGAGCCGGTCGAACCCGTGCTGCTGCTAACCGCACCAAAGCCCGTGCCATTGGAGGCCAGTGAGACCCCCACGCTCGGGGCCGGCTTGGGCGGAGCGGGTTTGATCCCGCCCGGAATAATCAACTCTTGGCCAATTCTAATGGCGCTCTCGTTGGCGAGATTATTAAAAGATTCAATCTTATCAATCGAAGCCTGATACTTTTGCGCGATAGCCGAGAGGGTGTCGCCATCAACCACTTTGTGAACTACGCCGTTGAGCGGCAGGATTTTAAGGGTGGCAAACGGTTTGATGGTCGAAGTCTCTGACAAATTGTTGGCCCAGAGAACGGTGCGGAGGCTGAGTCCAAACTCGTCGGCAATGCTCGAGAGTGTGTCACCGCTTTTGACGGTGTACATAATGACACCTTCGCGTGGACGCTCGGCGATAGTAGTGAGTACGATCGACTTATCGGCCAAGGCCGTACCATCCGTGATGGCGAGGTCCTGCTCGGTGCTGAGTAGCCCAGTTGATTCACTACCGGTCGTGGCTAGCGCTAACGAAGGTAAGCTGATTCCGGCCGAGAGGTAGCCATTGCCCCCGGTATTTTTGGGCAGGGTGTCGAGACCTTCGGTGATGAGTTCACCCCCGTCAGAACCAATATGAAAATAGCGCGAGAGGCGATCATGCCCCTTGTAAGCAGTCTCGAGACTGGTGGCACGAGCATTTTGAAAAGCCACGGCTCCGGCTACGACGAGCAGTACAACGTACACCGCAAAACGCGCCGGCACCCGCATCCGGAATTGCCAAACACGCTGACGGAGCGCATGGATCCGGTTAAGGAGTCTGCTGCGTGTTGGGGGAAGTGTCTGCATCGTGGCTCTACTGAGAGGGCTCACGAGATCCCTTAGTAGATAAAGCCGATGAGGGCACCAAAGTTAGGGCTGAGCGTGCGGTGACTGACTGGCCAAAGCCGGCAAAGTTCATCTCGGCCGTATTAAAGGATCCGTCGCCATTGACTGAAGTTACGATTCCGACGTGACCCGCCCGACTCAGTAGTAACAAAATCGCGTCTTTGCGTGGTTTGTGACCAGTTGGGTAGCCAGCAGCTTGGGCGCGTAGGTACCAATCGATGGCATTGCCTAACCAGCCTACGCCGCCACGGTATTTAGCATAGAAAGTGCACCAGCCGAACTTAAACTGTGAGCCAGCTTTAGCCCAACCACCCCAGTGGATCGGCTCTTCTTGGTTACCAATCGTGGTGCGACCATCGGCTGGGTCACGCGTAGGGGCGGGCGCAGTTTGGCGGGGTTGTTCCGGTTTGCGGGGTTGTGGTTTAGGAGCAGGGGCACTAGCCAAAATGACCACTGGTTCAGCCACAGGAACGATCACCGGCTTAGGCGCAGGCGCAACATATTTAACCGTACGGCTCGCACCCGGGCTCATCAGAGCGGTACCGGCATAGCTCAAACGGTAGGCACTCGCTTTGAGTGCGGCATCGGCCTCGGGCAAGTGCGGCGAGGTAAGCGCTGCGCTAGTAAAGGTATTGGCGCTCGCACTCTCGATGCGAGATTTTTCGACGATAACTTCCTGATCGTTTGCCGCAAAGGCAACACCAGGCTGCAAGAGTGTGAGGGCAAAAGCGGCCACAACCGGGATCAGGACCAGGCGCTTTGTATGCTCGTTGATTGAGGCGCGGGTAACGCGTTTCAAAATAAAATAGAGTGGTGATTAGTGGTTCCCTATAGTCGCTCGTGGTTCAACCGATCCCTGGCACAACACAAAGAATGGACAGTTTTCTACTGTCCGGTCTTATTTACTTGAGCTTCCCATAAGGGAACGTGACGGGGACGATAGCATGCCGGCGGAACCGGTCAAGGCCCCCTAAAAAGTGGCTTAACAAGGCTACTTTTTATCGTTTTTTTGTGAAATTAGCTGGATTTGCTGCCCATCCGCCCGCTCCCGTCCGACTTGACATTGACGCCTTTTATGATCTGGCTTAGGGTGGCTTGTAGAAAGGTTTACGGAGGTGCCGCAATGGCAAAATGGCTCTTTTTTGTGCTGGTTCTCTGCCCCTACGTGCTCGCTGCCGACCTGCCCACCCAGGACCGACCGGCGATCGTTACGATCTCGGCTTCGACCGACCAGGACCAGCCGGTCCAGAGTGGGCGGCCGGTGGTTTTTAGGATCAGGGTCTGGCCCCGCACTCAGTCCTCGGTCGAGTTGTCCATGCGAGTTGCTCCGGAGTTAGACGAGTTGACCATCAACCAGTGGAACCGTCCCAACATCAAGTTCTTCCCGACGCCCTCAGGGGAGCTTAAGGTGTTGCTCGATCCTGTGACCGATCAACAGTCCGCCCAGCCGCTCGAGCTGACCTGTACCGCGGTGGTGCGGACAGAAGTTCCGTCCGGTGCCAGCTTTACCCAAGTCGCCACCGTCTCGTGGGACTCGTTGTCTTCGGAGGCCGGGCAACGGATTACGGTTGGTAAGCGCATCGGCGGCTCATAGCACTCTCACTAGCTTTCTTGGGACGATTCTTACGAATCGTCCCTCTCTTTTTTAATTAAGATTTTTTCTCTAACCGTGAGATGCGCTGTTCGTGGTTTCCAAACAGAGCCATTTCTGATCGAATCGCTTCCAGACCTTGCTTCAGTTCACCACGCAACTTGCGAAGTTCGAGTGTCTGATTCTCGATGATCCAACGATTGCTATTGATAATCTTTTTTTGATTCTCTTCGGATTTTTTCTGTAGTTTGAGCAATGTAGCACCCAACTTTTCTAGTTGCTTTTTAGAAGACATACTTGGCGCGGTTATTTTGTTGTTCATGCAAGATTGGACTTAGTGCCTTTTTTTGGTTTGCCGAGAAGTTCGCCCACACCACTTAAAATCGCCTCTACTACACTGTCCAGCCGGGCATTTATTCTATTTTCTACCGAATCGATTTTGGTTTCTAACTCTGATATCTGGGTACTTAGTGCGGTATGTACAGTATCGATTTTTATTTCGAGCCTATCCGCAGTTTTTTTAAAATCTTGGTTAAGAGCACGGGTGATTCTATTCGCATTTTCCTTGTGGGCCTGAATTGTACGATCGGTCCTTTGCTCAATTGATCGAGCAGCCTTTTTTAATTCAGTTTTAGTAACAAATTGTACTGTGCTAGTTTGCATAAATTTTAAATTAAAAAGTAATGCAACGTTTGTACAGCACCGACCTTAAACAATTCTTAAAAAAATCCATGTTTGGGCCAAAAATCTGGGGAAAACATTGATACAAATTTAGGTGTGATACTGTAGTTTTTTATGGCCAGATTGGCAGGGCTCAACGAACGACAACGAACCGCGGTTCTCCACACCAAAGGACCTCTTTTGATTTTGGCGGGAGCAGGCTCGGGCAAAACCAAGGCGCTGACACACCGCATTGCGTACCTCATCACCGAGAAAAAAATCTCACCCGGCAACATTTTGGCCGTCACCTTTACCAACAAAGCGGCGGGCGAGATGAAGGACCGTCTTACGCAATTGTTAGCCGGCTCTTATATACAAAGTAAAGATGGTGCGAGCGTCAGGCGTGCCGAGTTGCCCTATGTCGGCACGTTTCACTCCCTCGGGGTGCGCATTTTGCGTCGTGACATCACCAAGCTCGGTTACCAGTCGCATTTTGCCATCTACGATGAGCAAGATCAGATTGCCCTGGTTAAAACTGCTCTGGCAGAACTCAAGCTTGATCCTAAACAGTTCAACCCGCACATGCTCTTGAGCCTGATCGGGCGGGCCAAAAACGAGCTCCAAACCCCTGAGCACGTGGCCGGCAAAGCCCACGAATTTATTGAGGAGGTCGTAGCTAAAGTGTACGCGCGCTATCAGGAAAAACTGCGTGACGCCGATGCGGTCGACTTTGACGATCTGCTGATGCTGACCGTGCGACTTTTTACCGAGTACCCCAAAGTGCTCGAGTTCTACCGCCGTCGGTTTACCTACATCCACGTTGACGAGTACCAGGACACTAACCACGCGCAGTACCAACTGGTGCGGCTACTGGCAGGGGATACCCACAACGTCGCGGTGGTCGGCGATGATTGGCAGGCCATTTACGGTTGGCGTGGTGCGGACGTGCGCAACATTTTGGAGTTCGAACGTGACTATCCCGAGGCGACCGTCGTACTGCTCGAACAAAATTATCGTTCGACCCAGCGGATTTTGGATGCAGCCGGGGCGATCATCGCTAAAAACGAGGGCCAAAAAAAGAAAAAGCTCTGGACCGAGAATCAGGCCGGTGAACTACTCCGGGTCCACTGCGCTCATGACGAGGAGGACGAGGCGCGTTTTGTGATTAAGGATGTTCAGCAGGGTCTAGAAAAAGCGGGCGGTAAAAAAGGCGGAGAAAACTTGCAGCCCAACGATATCGTGGTGTTGTATCGGACCAACGCGCAATCCCGACCGATCGAGGAAGCCTGTCTCTCGGCCAACGTGTCCTACCGCATTGTAGGCGGGGTTAAGTTTTACGATCGCAAAGAGGTTAAGGACGTTTTGGCCTACCTCAAGTTTTTGTCCAATCCTAAAGATATCGTCGCCTTTGAACGTTTGATCAACACACCCAGCCGCGGCATCGGACCCAAGACGCGCGAGCGGGTAGTGCAGCATGCCGTCGATACGTTGGAGGGCGACCTCCGAGCGGCTAGTCTCGACGCAGTCAATCTCAAGGAGCTCGACGCGACCCGCGCCAGCGCGGTGCGCGAGCTGGGCCTGCGCCTCGACAAGCTCCACAAAAAAATCCATCCCGACAAAACGGGCGAGCGCCGCCTCTACCGCGTGGTCGATGTTATCGATCAGGTTATTAGGCAGTTTGGGTTTGAATCGTATTTGCGCGATGGCTCAGAAGAGGGCGAGGATCGTTTTCAAAACATTAAAGAGCTCATGACCGTGGCGGGCGAGCGCGAGTCGCTCGAGGATTTTTTGGAGCAAGTTGCACTCGTCTCGGATATCGACGCCCTCAACGATAGCCACCAAGCCATCACCCTCATGAGCGTGCACGCCGCCAAAGGTTTGGAGTTCCGCCGCGTCTATTTGGTGGGGATGGAGGAGGGGATTTTTCCGCACGCGCGCTCACTGATCGAGCCACGGCAGTTGGCCGAGGAGCGCCGCCTCTGCTACGTCGCCATGACCCGCGCTAAAGAGTCGCTCACGTTGGTTCACGCTGACACCCGCACCATTTACGGGGAGTCGCAACTCAACACCCGCTCGCGTTTTGTGGAGGATTTGCCGGCCGAACTGGTCGAGTTTACCGGCAACGGCGCACCGGACTCGGACGGTCGGCGCCTCGATCACTCCGTCTCGGATGGTGAGGGCTGGTCGGATGATTTCACAGAAAATCCATTTAACCAGGGTGAACGGGTCGAGCACCCCAGCTTTGGGCGTGGCACGGTGACAAGCATCGACGACGACTTGGTTGAAATTTCCTTTGAAAAAGGGGGTACTAAAACCCTCTCGGTCAACTTTGCTCCCCTCAAAAAAGTAAGCTAATCTAGCAGCAGAGATGCATACCGCGCCCCTAACACAAAGAGTGCTACGTCTTTTGGGCTTGCTGCTCCTGCTTGGGGCAACGGCCACAAGTGTGGTTGTCTTGCAGGCCCGGGCGCAGGGCGTGACTACACCGACGACTCAAGTGCCCGCGCTCTCTGCCCAAGGCGTCTTTAAGGAGGTCGTGATTATCGAAAATCATCTCGAGACTCGCGCACGCTTGCAGGTCTCAAATGATACTGAGGCAACTG